>NZ_MLCF01000120.1 GCF_001879105.1 Mangrovactinospora gilvigrisea
CACCGAGGATCCCTCCGAGGAATCCACGTCGTGATAGGCGTGAGACAGGAGAGACATCCGATGAGGCGTCAGGCATGGGGCACCCCAGGGTGGTTGGACGGTGGGAAAGCGCTCGGGTGTGATCACACGCGTGCAGGTATGGGCGAAGGTAGCCGGACGTTTGGGCTCCGACAAGAGGTCGGACGTATGAAAACCTTTCCAAGGTCGGATGATTGCTGAACGAAGAGCGTCAATCCCACCGAAAACGTCGGAGCCCCGGCCCGCCACAAGGGCGGAACCGGGGCTCCGGGTGCTGCTCGTTCAGACCGTCATCGGATCTTCGTCCGGCGTCGTCAGGCGGTGAACACCCGCGTCACGAGGTCCTCCTGCTCCTGGTCGTGCCGCTTCTTGGCACCGACCGCCGGGGCCGAGGAGGACGGGCGGGAGACCCGCACCAGCCGCTCGCCCGGCGCCACACCGTCGCCGATCTTCAGGTCGAGGTGGTCGATCAGGTTGAGCGCGATGAACGGCCACGCCCCCTGGTTGGCCGGCTCCTCCTGGGCCCACACGAACTTCGCCGCGTTCGGGTACTTGGCGATCTCCGCCTGCAGCTCCTCGCCCGGGATCGGGTACAGCCGCTCCACCCGGACGATCGCCGTGTCGGTGATCTTCTCCTGGTCGCGCCGCGCCGCCAGGTCGTAGTAGACCTTGCCGGAGCAGAACACCACCTTGCGGACGCCCGCCGGGTCGACGGTGTCGTCCCCGATGACCGGACGGAACTGGCCCTGGGTGAACTCCTCCGTCTTCGACGCCGCCGCCTTCAGGCGCAGCAGCACCTTCGGGGTGAAGACCACCATCGGCTTGTGGGCCGGGTTGTGCGCCTGCCAGCGCAGCAGGTGGAAGTAGTTCGACGGCAGGGTCGGGTTGGCCACCGTCATGTTGTTCTGCGCGCACAGCTGGAGGTACCGCTCGATGCGCGCCGAGGAGTGGTCCGGTCCCTGGCCCTCGAAGCCGTGCGGCAGCAGCAGCGTCACGCCGGAGCGCTGGCCCCACTTCTGCTCGGACGAGGAGATGTACTCGTCGATCACCGACTGGGCGCCGTTGGCGAAGTCGCCGAACTGCGCCTCCCACATCACCAGGGAGTCCGGGCGGGCCAGCGAGTAGCCGTACTCGAAGCCCATCGCCGCGTACTCGCTCAGCAGCGAGTCGTAGACGGTGTAGCGGGCCTGGTCCTCCGACAGGTACAGCAGCGGGGTGTACTCCTCCGCCGTGTGGTTGTCGATGAGCACCGCGTGGCGCGAGTTGAAGGTGCCGCGGCGGGAGTCCTGGCCGGCCAGCCGCACCGGCACGCCCTCCATCAGCAGCGAGCCGATGGCGAGCGTCTCGCCCATGCCCCAGTCGATGGTGCCGTCCTCCACCATCTGCGCCCGGCGCTGCAGCTGCGGCAGCAGGCGCGGGTGGACGGTGAGCCACTCGGGCATCGACACCTGGGAGTCGGCGATCCGCTTGACGACCTCCAGGGACACCGAGGTGTCCACCTTGGTCGGGAACGGCGCCTCCGGCGGCTGCGCCTCGGTCTCGACCGGGGCCTCCTTCGCCGCCTTGACCTCGGTGAAGACCTTCTCCAGCTGGTCCTGGAAGTCCTTCAGCGCCTGCTCGGCCTCGTCCAGCGTGATGTCGCCGCGGCCGATCAGGCCCTCGGTGTAGAGCTTGCGCACCGAGCGCTTCTTGTCGATCAGCGAGTACATCAGCGGCTGGGTGAACGCCGGGTTGTCGCCCTCGTTGTGGCCGCGGCGCCGGTAGCAGATCATGTCGATCACGACGTCCTTGTTGAACGCCTGCCGGTACGCGAAGGCCAGGTCGGCGACCCGGACGCACGCCTCGGGGTCGTCCCCGTTGACGTGGAAGATCGGCGCCTCCACCATCCGCGCCACGTCAGTCGCGTACTGCGAGGAGCGCGAGGAGGAGGGCGGGGCGGTGTAGCCCACCTGGTTGTTGACGATCAGGTGGATGGTGCCGCCGGTGCGGTAGCCGCGCAGCTGCGACATGTTGAGCGTCTCGGCCACCACGCCCTGGCCCGCGAAGGCCGCGTCGCCGTGGATGGCCACCGGCAGCACCGTGAAGGCGGTGCCGGCCCGGCCCAGGATGTCCTGCTTGGCGCGGGCGATGCCCTCCAGCACCGGGTCGACCGTCTCCAGGTGGGACGGGTTCGCCGCCAGGTTCACCTTGATCTGCTCGCCGCCCAGCGCGGTGAAGGTGCCCTCCGCGCCCAGATGGTACTTGACGTCGCCGGAGCCGTGCATCGACTTCGGGTCGAGGTTGCCCTCGAACTCCCGGAAGATCTGCGCGTAGGACTTGCCGACGATGTTGGCGAGCACGTTCAGCCGGCCGCGGTGCGCCATGCCGATGACGGCCTCGTCCAGGTGCGACTCGGCGGCCTGGCCCAGGATCGCGTCCAGCAGCGGGATGAGCGACTCGCCGCCCTCCAGCGAGAACCGCTTCTGGCCGACGTACTTGGTCTGCAGGAAGGTCTCGAAGGCCTCGGCGGAGTTGATGCGGCGCAGGATGCGCAGCTGCTCCTCGCGCTCGGGCTTGTCGTGGCCCTTCTGCTCCACGTGCTTCTGGATCCAGCGGCGCTGCTCCGGGTCCTGGATGTGCATGTACTCGATGCCGACGGTGCGGCAGTACGAGTCGCGGAGCACCCCGAGGATGTCCCGCAGCGTCATCATCGACTTGCCGGCGAAGCCGCCGACCGCGAACTCCCGCTCCAGGTCCCACAGGGTGAGGTTGTGGGAGTTGACGTCCAGGTCGGGGTGGCGGCGCTGCTTGTACTCCAGCGGGTCGGTGTCGGCCATCAGGTGGCCGCGGACCCGGTAGGAGTGGATCAGCTCCATCACGCGGGCGGTCTTGTTGACCTCGTCGTCGTGCGAGACGGCGATGTCCGGCGCCCAGCGGACCGGCTCGTAGGGGATCCGCAGGCTGCGGAAGAGCTCGTCGTAGAAGCCCTCCTCGCCGAGCAGCAGCCGGTGCATCACCCGCAGGAACTCGCCCGACTGCGCGCCCTGGATGATCCGGTGGTCGTAGGTGGAGGTCAGCGTCATGACCTTGGAGATGGCCAGCCGGGCCAGCGTCTCCTGGGCCGCGCCCTGGAACTCCGCCGGGTACTCCATCGCGCCGACGCCGATGATGGTGCCCTGACCGGGCATCAGCCGCGGCACCGAGTGGACGGTGCCGATGCCGCCCGGGTTGGTGAGCGAGGCGGTGACGCCGGAGAAGTCGTCCACCGTCAGCTTGTTGTTGCGGGCCCGGCGCACGATGTCCTCGTACGCCTGCCAGAAGGTGAGGAAGTCCATCTCCTCGGCCCGCTTGATGCCGGCCACCACCAGCTGGCGGTCGCCGTTGGGCTTGGTGAGGTCGATGGCCAGGCCCAGGTTGACGTGCTCCGGGGTGACGAGCTGCGGCTTGCCGTCCTTCTCGTCGTAGGCCCGGTTCATCTCCGGCATCGCCTTCAGCGCCTGCACCATGGCGTAGCCGATGATGTGCGTGAAGGAGACCTTGCCGCCGCGCGCCCGGCGCAGGAAGTTGTTGATGACGATGCGGTTGTCGATCAGCAGCTTCGCGGGGACGGCGCGCACGCTGGTCGCCGTCGGCAGGCCGAGCGAGGCGTTCATGTTGGACGCCACCCGGGCGGCCGGGCCCTTGATCGGGGTGATCGTGGGGCCGGACTCCTTCTTCTCCGCGGCGGGCGCGGGCTTCGCGGCGGCCGGGGCCGGCGGCGGCGCGGGGCGCGCGGAGGGCGCCGGGGCGGCGGCCGGCTTGGGCTGCGCGGCGGGCGCGGCCGCGGCTGCGGGGGCGGGCGCCGGGGCGGCCGGGGCGGCCTGCGGAGCGGGGGCGGCGACCGGAGCGGCGGCGGCGGGGGCCGCGGCGGCCGGCTGGGCCGGCGTCTGCTTGGTCGTGCCGGTGGCCGGGGTACCCGGCTTGTAGTCGGCGAAGAAGTCCCACCAGGCTCGGTCCACGGAGTTCGGGTCCTGGAGGTACTGCTGATAGATCTCGTCGACGAGCCACTCGTTGGGGCCGAAGTCGGTGCCGGGGGCGGGTGCGCCCGGGGCAGACTGACCGTTCGAGGGGTTGGGGGACTGTGGCGACACGGCGGTAACCGCCCTCTTCCGCTTCCTAGATATGTGGACCAGCGGAAGTCAAGGCTACACAGGGACGTATGGATTGAGTCAGCGGTCCCGATCGATGTGACGAATTGCCAACGGTTGCGGCGCTCGATGGTGACGTCCGGTCGGCTCGGCGTGGCCGGGGGCGTGAGAAGGATCACTCCGCGCTCTCGGGCCGCCGCGGCGCGGGGACCGGCGCGGGCGGCGTCCGGCCCGGCAGCTCCACCCGCATCCGGCAGCCCCGGTCCGACTCCGCGACCTCGATCCTGCCGCCGTGCAGGCTCACCGCCCAGCGGGCTATCGCCAGCCCCAGGCCCGTCCCGCCGCGGGCCGAGGCCGCCCCCGGCCGCGGCTCGGCCCGCGCGAACCGCTCGAAGACCCGGGTGCGCTCGTCCTCCGGGATGCCCGGCCCCTCGTCGTGCACCTCCAGCACCAGCGAGCCGGTGTTGCGGCCGGCCCGCGCCGAGACCGCGACCAGCCCGCCCGACGGGCTGTGCCGGCAGGCGTTGTCGAGCAGATTGGCCACCACCTGGTGGAGCCGCTCGCGGTCGGCGATCGCGGTGAGCCCGCGCGGGCGGACGGCCAGCACGATCCGGACGTCCGGGCGGAGCGCCTGGGCGCCGACGGCGGCCTGCCGCACCACATGGATCAGGAACGTCTCGACGGGGAACCAGCGGGCGTCCAGCGGCACCACCCCGTTGTCGAGCCGGGAGAGGTCGAGCAATTGCGCCACCAGCCGGCCCAGCCGCTCGGTCTGCTCCAGGGCGGCCTTCATGGTGCCCGGATCGGGGTCGCTCACCCCGTCCACGATGTTCTCCAGCTGCGCCTGCAGCGCCGAGATCGGGGTGCGCAGCTCGTGCGCCACATTGGCGACCAGCTCGCGGCGGTGCCGGTCGACGCCGGCCAGGTCGGAGGCCATCCGGTTGAACGCCTCGGCGAGCTCGGCGATCTCCGAGGAGGCGGTGGCGCGGGCCTGGACCCGCCGCCCGTAGTCGCCCCGGGCCATCGCCCGGGCCGCCTCGGCCATCGCCCGCAGCGGGGCGGCGACGGCGTGCGCGAGCAGCTGCATCAGGGCGAGCGAGACCAGCAGCGCGGCCACCACCAGCAGCCGGGCTGGGGTGTGCAGCGGACGGGCGGCCAGCAGCAGGCCCGCGGTGACGCCGACGCACGCCGCCATCAGCAGGCCCATCCGCAGCCGCAGCGAGCCCAGCCCCCGGCCGGACGCGGCGCGCGGCGGGCGCTGCTCGGGTTCCGGGGGCGCGCTCAACGGGCCGTCCGCCTCAGGGCGTCTCGAGCGCGTAGCCGACGCCGTGCACGGTGCGGATCCGCTCCGAGCCGATCTTGCGGCGCAGCGCCTTCACATGGCTGTCGACGGTGCGGGTGCCGGAGGCGTCCGCCCAGTCCCACACCTCGCTGAGCAGCTGCTCCCGGGAGAGCACCGCCCGCGGCCGGCGGGCCAGGCAGGTGAGCAGGTCGAACTCGGTGGGGGTGAGGTGGACGTCGCCGCCGGCGACGCGCACCCGCCGCTGGGTGTGGTCGATCTCCAGGTCGCCCAGCCGCAGCGTGCCGCCGTTGGGGGCGTGCGCGGCCACCGCGGCCCGCTCCACCCGGCGGAGCAGGACGTGCACCCGGGCGGAGAGTTCGCGCATCGAGAACGGCTTGGTCATGTAGTCGTCGGCGCCGACGCCGAGGCCGACGAGCATGTCCGTCTCGTCGTCCCGGGCGGTGAGCATCAGCACCGGGACGGGGCGGGCCGCCTGGACCCTGCGGCACACCTCCAGCCCGTCCAGGCCGGGCAGCATGATGTCGAGCACCAGCAGGTCGGGCTGCCAGGCGGCGGCGAGCTGCACGGCGGACGGGCCGTCCCCGGCGACGGCGGCCTCGAAGCCCTCGGCGCGCAGCCGGGCGGCGACGGCCTCGGCGATGGTGGGTTCGTCCTCGACGACGAGGATGCGGCGGGCGGGCGCGTTCTGCTGCGGCCCGCCGGGCTGCTGGACGTACGGGTTGTGGTTGCGGTGCTGCGGGCCGGTGGTGTGCTGGCTGCCGGCGTGCGGGCCGGTTCCGTGTCGGCTCGGATGGTTGTACGGCCGGTCCTGGCCGTAGCGCATGCCCGTCATGGGTCTGCCCCCCAGGTCCCCAACGGCGGTACCCCTGCCGCCTGGTGGAAGCGTACGGCCCGGGGGCTGTCCGCCGACAGAGAACGACGGGACTCGGAACGGGCGCACCGTGGTGGGCTGGGGCGATGAGGATTCTTGTGATGGGCGGCACGGTGTTCGCCGGTCGGGCCGTGGTCGACGAGGCCCTGGCCCGCGGGCACGAGGTGACGGTGTTCAACCGGGGTGTCTCCGGGGTCCCCGCGCTGGGGGATGTCAATGCGCTGCCCGGGGTGCGCGCGATACGCGGCGACCGGCTCGCCGAGGGCGAGGTGGAGCGGCTCGCGGGGGAGGGCGAGTGGGACGTCGTCGTCGACACCTGGACGCGGGCGCCGGGCGCGGTGCGGGCGGCGGCGCGGGCGCTGGCCGGCGTCGCCGGGCGGTACGTCTACGTCTCGTCCGCGTCGGTCTACGACCACGAGCGGATGACGGCGGACCGCACCGAGTCGGCGCGGACGCTCTCCCCGGCGCCGGACGAGGGGGACGACCGGCCCGAGGGGTACGGCCACAACAAGCGGGGCGGGGAGGCGGCGGCGGAGCAGGAGTTCGGGCCGGAGCGGGTGCTGCTGGCCCGCTGCGGGCTGATGGTCGGCCCGGGCGAGGTGGTCGGACGGCTGCCGTACTGGCTGCGGCGCGCGGCGGCGGGCGGCGAGATGGTCGCGCCGGGGCCGGCCGACCTGGACATCCAGTGGCTGGACATCCGCGACATGGCGGCGTTCCTGCTGGACGCGGCGGGGGCGGGGCGCAGCGGGCCGTACAACCTGGTGTCGCCGGTGGGCGCGCTGCGGCTGGGCGCCCCGCTGGAGGAGTGCGTGCGGGTGACGGGATCGGCGGCGACGCTGCGCTGGATCGACGCGGAGGTGCTGCTGGCGGCGGGCGTCGAGCCGTGGAACGAGCTGCCGCTGTGGATTCCGGAGGGGCATCCGTACCGGTTCCTGCACGGGTGGGACGTGTCGCGGGCGCTCGCGGACGGGCTGCGGATCCGGCCGGTCGCGGAGACGGTGGCGGACACCTGGGCGTGGGTGCGGGAGTTGGGCACGGAGAAGCTCGTGGTGCCGGGGCGGCCGGAGGCGTGGCTGACGCCGGAGCGGGAGCGGGAGCTGCTGGCCGGCTAGGCCGTTTCTGACGGATATCCGTGGAGGTAGGAGCGGCGCCGCGGAGATCCGTCAGAAGCGGCCTAGTTGTTCTGTCTCGGGAGGTTGTGGACGGTGATGCAGGTCTCGGCTGGGGGATCTTGAACGGGTGAGGGCCTTCCGGGTTCGGTGTGGATTGCGACATCGACGCCGACCAGAAAGGCCCTCGTGCCCCACCGTAATGCACCCCTGACCGAGACCGGCCGCCTGCGTCTGGCCCGCTGCGTGGTCGAGGAGGGCTGGCCCCTGCGCCGGGCCGCCGAACGCTTCCAGGTCTCGCCGACCACCGCCCAGCGCTGGGCTGCCCGCTACCGGGCCCTGGGCGAGGCCGGGATGACCGACCGCTCCAGCCGTCCCCGCACCAGCCCGCGCCGGACCCCGACCCGCACCGAGCGCAGGATCATCAAGGTCCGCGTGCTGCGCCGCTGGGGGCCGGCCCGCATCGCCTACCTGCTGCGCCTGAACCCGGCCACCGTGCACCGGGTCCTGACCCGCTGCCGCCTGGCCCGTCTGGCCCATCTGGACCGGGCCACCGGCCGGGTCGTCCGCCGCTACGAACGCGCACGGCCCGGCGAACTGGTGCACGTCGATGTCAAAAAGCTCGGCAACATCCCCGACGGCGGCGGACACAAGGCCCTCGGCCGCCCGGCCGGCCGCAGGAACCGCACAAACGCCGGCTACAGCTACCTGCACAACGCGGTCGATGACCACTCCCGCCTGGCCTACAGCGAGATCCTCGGCGACGAGAAGAAGGAGACCGCCACCGCCTTCTGGGCCCGGGCGCAGGCCTTCTTCTCCGCGGCCGGGGTCACCGTCGAGCGCGTGCTGACCGACAACGGCTCCTGCTACAAGAGCTACTTGTGGCGCACCGCTCTTGCGGAGCAGGGCATTTCACACAAGCGGACCCGCCCCTACCGGCCCCAGACCAACGGGAAGGTGGAGCGGTTCAACCGCACCCTGCTGGAGGAGTGGGCCTACGTCAAGGCCTACCGGACCGAGTCCGAACGGCGTGCCGCATACCCCGGCTGGCTGCACGCCTACAATCACCACCGCGGACACACCGCACTGCAGGGCCAACCACCCGCCAGCCGCGTTCCCAACCTCACGGGTCAATACACCTAGTGCCGTGACGGCACTAGTGCCGGGTGGCGGGCCGTTGCTTGTCGCCTGCGGCGGCGTAGACGATGTCCGGGGCGGCGCGGGGGGTGGGGACGGGCACGGGGAGCGCCTCGACCTTCGCGAAGCGCTCGCGCAGGCGGGCCTCGTAGGGGTCGGACGGCGCCGCGGACCACACCGTCAGCACCCCTCCCGGCGCCAGACGGTCCGTCAGCAGGTCGAGGCCCGCCGGGCCGTAGAGGCCGGCGTTGGAGTCGCCGACCGTCCAGTCCGGGCCGTTGTCGATGTCCAGGCAGATCGCGTCGTACCGGGCCGGGGTGCGGCGCAGGTGGTCGAGGAGGTCCTCCTCGACCACCCGGGTGCCCGCGGGGAGCGGCGACAGCGGCCCCTCCCGGTGCCAGGCGACGATCGCCGGGTCCAGCTCCACCACGGTCACCGCGGCGCCGCGCGGGTCGGCCGCGGCCTCGTCGAGCGAGAAGCCGACGCCGAGCCCGCCGATCAGCACGCCCGGCGCCGGACGGCCGTCGAGCCGGTCCAGCGCGGCGCGGACCAGCAGCCGTTCGGAGCGTCCGTCCGAAGTGTCCATGAGGAACACCCCGTTGGAGATGATCTCGTGGCGGACGCCGCCCCCGGGCGCCGTCCGCCGGCGCAGCACGGTCTCGCCGAACGGTCCGTCACGCCGGTCCAGGACCTCGGGCTCGCGGTTCTCGAAGGTCTCCATGATCGCGGGTCATGCTAGTCCGTTCAGCCGTCCAGGCGCAGCAGCGTGGCGCCGCCGGGGGCGAGCGTCAGGGGGAGCCTGGCGGTGGCCTTCGCGGGGGTGAAGGAGTCCGTGCGGGCGACATAGGCGGCGACGCCCTTCGCCGCCGGGCCGAGGCCGAGGGTGACGGTGGACGTCGCGTGCGGGGTGCGGTTGGCCACCAGCAGGTAGCGGACGGAGGCGTTCGCCGGGTCGGTGAAGCGGCCCAGCACCACCGCCGCGCCCGTCACCGAGGCGACCCAGTCGTCCGGTGCGAAGACCGCCACCCGGGCCGGCGGGTTGGGCTCGTTGGCGTGCTCGACGCTCTCCGAGGGCAGGTGCTTGAGCACCTTGCCGACCCGGGAGAGCCAGGTCGCGTTGAGGTGCTTGGAGTCGGCGTAGTGCTCGGTGCGCTTGCCGTCCACGGTGAGCAGCGCCGACTGGAAGCCCTCGCCGCGGGCCGGGTCGGGCGTCCAGTAGGTGAAGTACTGGATGCCCTTGGCCCCGTACGCCAGGCTGATGTTGACCTGCCAGGCGAGGTCGGCGGCGCTCGGGCTGCGGCGGCCGTTGAAGGCGAGCGTCTGGATGAAGACCCAGGACGGGATGCCGGCGGCCTGCGCCACTGCCCGGTGCTGCGCCCAGTTGGTGAGGTAGTTGGGGTCCTCGTTGCCGTCCGCCGACATCGGGTAGCGGTCGAAGGAGAGCAGCGGCGGGTGGACGGCGTCGACCACCGCGTTGAGGTAGGTGTCCTGGCCGGGCCCCTGTCCGGGCAGCAGGTTGATGTAGGGCAGCAGGCCCGGGGCGGCGGTGCGCATGGCGCCCATCGCCTTGCCGAGGCTGTCGAAGACGGCCTGCCCGCTGGGCTCGTCGTAGAGGTTGAAGCCGGCGAGCGAGGGGTGCCCCTGGTAGGTGGCGACGATCTGCTTGGCGAGCGCCGCCGCGTCCGCGCTGCTGATCGACATCGGGGTGGTGCGGTCGTCGCTGATGGTGAAGCGGTGGGTGAGGTCCAGCAGCGACTGGTCGTCCGCTATCAGCATCTTCAGGCCGACGGCGTCCGCCTGGGTGAGCGCGTACTTGAGGATGTACTGGTCGAAGAGGTAGTTGCCGGTGATGGCGAAGGTGAAGCCGGCGTCCACGATCTCCTGGTAGCGCTGCTTGGTGGTCTCGAAGGGCGGCGGCGGCCAGAAGATGCCGATCGGGAAGTCGGGGCCGGAGAGCAGCGGGAGGTCGTCGGGCCAGGGGTCGGTGTCGGCGGCGGCCGCGGCCCGCGGCGCGGCCGCCGCGGCGGTGCCGGCGGCGGCCGCGGGGACGGCCGCGCCGGCGGCGAGGGCGAGTCCGCTGCCGAGCACGGCGCGGCGTGATGCTCTGGTCATGGTCGTCCTTCTGAGTGCGGGTCAGGAGGTGGAGATCTTGAAGCACCAGGCGTACTGACCGGAGTCCGCGGCCCGGGCGGGGACGTCGATGCGCAGCACCCCGTCGCCGCCCCGGCTCCAGGCCAGGGCCGGGCCGTTCCAGCCGAGCAGGGTGATGCGGGCGCCGGCCGGTATCGGCACGGGGGAGGAGACGGCCAGCGACGATCCCGGCCTGGCGAGCGAGAAGATGTAGAACGCGCGGTCGGGCCGGAGGGTGAAGCGCAGGTCCGCGCCCTCCTCGGGGGTGCGCGACCAGTAGGTGGTGTCGAAGATCGCCTCGCCGTTGACGTCCAGCCAGGCGCCGATCTGCGTCAGCCGGTCGGCCATCACCTGGGGGATGGTGCCGTCCCCGCGCGGCCCGATGTCCAGCAGCAGGTTGCCGTTCTTGCTGACGATGTCGACGAGCAGCTGCACCGCCGCCTCGGCCGTCATGTACTGGTCGTCGGGGGTGGCGCTGTTGTAGCCGTAGGAGTGCGGGTCGAGGCCGCGGCTGGACTCCCACTTGGCGGTGACCGTGGAGTGGTAGGTGGTGTACTCCGGCGTGGTGAAGTCGTGGTGGGCGATGCCGCCCCGGTCGTCCACCGCCACGTCCTTGGGCGCGGCCCCGGACGGGAAGTACGCCGAGTTGTACAGCTCCGAGACGGTGTGCAGCGAGTCGTTGGCGCCGCCGATGTCGAACCACAGGATGTCCGGGGCGTAGCCGTGGATCAGCTCCATCACCTGCGGCGTCTGGTACTGCGAGACGTAGTCGCGGCCGGCCGTGTAGCCGGTGTAGGGCACCGGCTGCAGGGTGTAGGGGTTGCGCGGGGCGTGGCCCATCCAGGGGTTGTCCGGGTTGAACCACTCGGGCAGCGAGTAGTAGAGCCCGTTCTTCAGCTGCGGGGTGTGGCGCCGGGACGCCTCGAAGAGCTCCTTGACCAGGTCGCGGTGGGGTCCGAGCTTGCCGGCGCAGCGGCCGGAGACGGCCGAGTCCCAGTTGGCGAAGCCCTCGTGGTGCTTGGACGTCAGGACGTAGTAGCGGGCGCCGGCCTTGGCGAACAGCTCCACCCAGGCGCGCGGGTCGAACTTCGCGGCCGTGTAGGAGGGGATGAAGTCGTCGTAGGCGAAGGACTCGCCGTACTTCTGCGCGTGGTAGGTGTACGTCGGACCGCCCGTGCTCTGCATCGAGTTCCAGTACCACTCGGCGTAGGTGCCGCCGACCGGCGCCCAGGCGGGTACCGAGTACACGCCCCAGTGGATGAATATCCCGAACTTCGCGTCCTGGAACCAGTAGGGCGCCTGGTGGGTCGCGAGGGAGGCGTCGGTGGGCTGGAAGCGGGGGATGCCGACGGTGAGCGCGGTGCGCTGGGAGGCGGCGGTGGTGCTGCCGGCCCGGGCGAGCACGGTTCCGGTGACGGAGGTGCCGGCGGCGGTGCCGTCCGTGGTGCGCACCGCGATCCGGACGCGGGCCTGCTCGCCGGGCTCCAGCCGCTGGATCTCCGCGGGGGCGGCGGTGGCCAGGTGGGGCGCGTCGACGAGGACGCGCAGCCGGTCGCCGGGGGTGACGGCGACGGTGCCGGAGTTGGTGACCGTGGCCTCCACGGACTGCCACGCGCGCGGGCCGAGCAGGCTGGTGGTGGAGCGGGCGCCGGTGAGGGCGAGGGAGCGGCCGCGGGCGGCGGGGCGCAGCGTCAGGGCGAAGATGTGCGAGGCCGTCTCGTTGGCCTGCGCGGGGTTGCCGGGCGGCAGGGTGAGGGCGACGGCCTGCCGGGACGGGTCCATCCACACCTCGGAGACCGAGATGCCGACGGGGTTGTCGTCGCGCTGGCCGTTCGGGGCGTAGCGGAAGGCGGTGTGCAGCGGCGCGCCGGCGCCGGCCTGGTACCAGTCGGGGGCGGCGAAGCTGCCGGTGGTGGTGGAGCCGTCCGCGTAGCTGACGGTGACCGTGCCGCCGCCGTTGCCGTAGGAGCCGGCGGTGAGCAGCGAGGCGGCGTAGTAGCCGCCCTGGGGGAGGGGGATGCGCTGGCCGTTGGCGACGAGGTTGTTCCTGGCGCCGGCGGCGTCGGAGGGGAAGAGGTACGGGGTGCCGGCGACGGTGGTGGTGCCGGCGGCGGGGAGCTGCTCGCCGGGGAAGGCGTAGCCGGAGCCGTCGAAGTTGCCGTCACGGGCCGGGGCGGTGGCGATGCCATCGTTGTCGAAGAGCGCGCCGAGGTCGACGGTGACGGGGTCGGCGGGCGGCTGCCAGCCGCCGCCGGCCTGCGCGCTCGCCCGGGGGGTGCCCAGGGCGGCGGCGGTGCCGGCGGCTGCTGCGGTGGCTAAGACGGTGCGGCGACGGTAGGTGCTCATGAACCCTCCCGGGGGTCGGGCGGCGCTTCTGAGGTCCAGTCATCCGATGTGAAGCGTCGGCCGGGAGGGACATGGGTGTCAATGCACGAATCAGCCTCGGATCGCGGCTGACCGAGCGTTAGCGCGCAGCGAGCAGGTGGTCCATCGCCAGCTGGTCCAACCGCTCGAAGGCGCAGCCGCGCTCGGCGAGCTCGTCGGCGGTGGGCGTGTCCTGCTGGTTGCGCAGGTCGGCGAGGGTCTCGCCGGCGCCGAGGGTGGGCTGCGCGAGCTCGTCGACCTTGGCGACGCGGAGCGCCTCCTGCACCTCGGGGTCGGCGCGGAAGGCCGCGGCCCGCTCCTTGAGGATCAGGTAGTTCCGCATGCAGCCGGCCGCCGACGCCCAGACGCCGTCGTAGTCCTCGGTGCGCGGCGGCTTGAAGTCGAAGTGCCGCGGCCCCGCGTAGCCGGCCCGCTCCAGCAGGTCCACCAGCCAGAACGCCTGCCGCAGGTCGCCGTTGCCGAAGCGCAGGTCCTGGTCGTACTTGATGCTGTTCTGGCCGTTGAGGTCGATGTGGAAGAGCTTGCCGGCCCACAGCGCCTGCGAGATGCCGTGCGTGAAGTTGAGCCCGGCCATCTGCTCATGGCCGACCTCGGGGTTGACGCCGAACAGCTCGGGGTGCTCCAGGCGCTCGATGAAGGAGAGCGCGTGGCCGACGGTCGGCAGCAGGATGTCGCCGCGCGGCTCGTTGGGCTTCGGCTCGATGGCGAACCTGATGTCGTAGCCCTGCTCCAGGACGTACTCCGCGAGCAGGTCGAAGGCCTCCTTCATGCGGTCCAGCGCGTTGCGGACGTCCTTGGCGGCGCCCGACTCGGCGCCCTCCCGGCCGCCCCACGCGACGAAGGTCTTCGCGCCGAGCTCGGCGGCGAGGTCCAGGTTGCGGGCGACCTTGCGGATCGCGTAGCGGCGCACCTCGCGGTCGTTGGCGGTGAAGCCGCCGTCCTTGAAGACCGGGTGGGTGAAGAGGTTGGTGGTGATCATCGGCACGGTCATGCCGGTGGACTCCAGCGCCTTGCGGAAGCGGGCGAGGATCGCCTCCCGCTCGGCGTCGGACGACCCGAAGGGGATCAGGTCGTCGTCGTGGAAGGTGAGCCCCCAGGCGCCGAGGTCGGCGAGGCGCTCCAGGGCCTCGACCGGGTCGAGGGGGCTGCGGGTGGGGTCGCCGAACTGGTCCTTGCCGAGCCAGCCGACGGTCCACAGCCCGAAGCTGAAGCGGTCGGCGGGGGTGGGGCTGAAGGCTGAGGTCATCGCGTGCTCCTATTCGTCAAGCCGATTGACAAACTAGTATGCGGAGGCCGCCCGCGGCAATGTGTCGGAGCGAACGGCGCGCGGCGGACAGCGCGGCGCGCACAGCGCGGGGCGGACGGGTTCGGGAGCGGACGAGAGGATGCGGGCATGGCAGCGATCGTGATCGGGGTGGACAGCTCGACCCAGGCGACCAAGGCGCTGGCGGTCGACGTCGAGAGCGGCGAGGTCGTCGGCACCGGCCGCGCCCCGCACACCGTCCGGGGCACCGGCGGCGCGCGGGAGTCGGACCCCGAGCAGTGGTGGGACGCGCTCCGCGCGGCGCTGGAGGCGACGGGGCGCGCCGGGGAGGCCGCGGCCGTCTCGGTGGGCGGCCAGCAGCACGGGCTGGTGGCGCTGGGGGCGGACGGGCGACCGGTGCGGCCGGCGCTGCTGTGGAACGACGTCCGGCCCGCGCCGCAGGCCGAGCGGTTGGTGGCGGCGCTGGGCGGGCCGCAGGAGTGGGCGCGGCGGATCGGCTCGGTGCCGACGGCGGCGTTCACCGCCGCCAAGTGGGCGTGGCTGCGCGCCAACGAGCCGGAGGCGGCGGCGCGGGTGCGCGGCATCCGGCTGCCGCACGACTATCTGACGGGCCGTCTGCTCGGCGACGCGCTGCGGCACGGGGTGACGGACCGCGGGGACGCCTCGGGGACGGGGTGGTGGTCGGCGGTGACGGGGGCGTACGCCGAGGAGGTGCTCGCGCTCCCGGAGGTGGCCCTCGATCCGGCCCTGCTGCCGGAGGTCGCCCTGCCGGGCAAGCCGGTCGGGGAGGCGGCCGCGGGGCTCCCGCTGCGTCCCGGGGCGCTGGTCGCCACCGGCACGGGCGACAACATGGCCGCGGCGGCGGGGCTCGGGCTCTCCGCGGCGGGCTCGGGCGGAACGGCCGTGCTCAGCCTCGGCACCTCCGGGACCGCCTACACCGCCTCCGCCCGACCGGCCGCCGACCCGACGGGCGTGGTCGCCGGCTTCGCCGACACCCTCGGCGGCCACCTGCCGCTCGCCTGCACCCTCAACTGCACGCTGGCGGTGGACAAGACGGCCGCCCTGCTCGGCCTCGACCGCGACGCCGCGGCGGACTCCTCCGGCGAGGTGGTGATGCTGCCCTTCCTGGACGGCGAGCGCACCCCCAACCTGCCGTACGCGTCCGGGCTGCTGTACGGCCTGCGCCAGGGCACCACCGGCGCCGAGGTGCTGCGCGCCGCCTACGAGGGGGCGGCCTACCTGCTGCTGGCGGCGCTCGACGAGGTCCGCGCCCAGGCGGGCGGCGGTGGTTCGCCCTCCGGCGAGCTGCTGCTGATCGGCGGCGGCGCGCGCGGACGCGTCTGGCTCGACGTCGTCCGGCGCCTCAGCGGCGCCCCGGTGCGCGTCCCCCGCGCCGACGAGCTGGTCGCCCTCGGCGCCGCGGCCCAGGCGGCCGGCCTGCTCACCGGCGAGGACGCCGCCGCGGTGGCTCACCGCTGGCAGACCGCCACCGGGCCCGTCCACCCGGCCGTGCGGCGCGACGAGCGGGCCTGCGCCCGGCTCGCCGAAGCGGTGGCGCGGTCGGGGGAGCTGACGGCCCGTCCGCTCTGAGACCGGCCGGGGTCAGCGTGCCGGCAGGCGGTCGGCCGCCGCGGCTGCCAGGGCGGCCGGGGCGGGGCCGATGTCCAGGCTGGTGCCGGGCTCGTCCGGGCCGAGCGGCTCCAGGGTGGCGAGCTGGGAGTCGAGCATCGCGGGGGACATGAAGTGGCCCTCGCGGTGGCCGATGCGGTCCTCGAGGAGGGCGCGGGAGCCGGTGAGGTGGAGGAAGGCGACCTCGGGGGCGGCGGTGCGCAGCAGGTCGCGGTAGGCGCGGCGGAGGGCCGAGCAGGTGACGACGCCGCCGGTGCCGTCCTCGTGGCGGGCGCGCAGCCACTCCTTGACCGCCTCGAGCCACGGCCACCGGTCGGCGTCCTCCAGCGGGATGCCGGCGCTCATCTTGGCGATGTTCGCGGCCGGGTGGAACTCGTCGGCCTCGGCGAGCGGCAGTCCGAGCCGCTCGGCGAGCAGCGCGGCGACGGTCGTCTTGCCGGCGCCGGCGACGCCCATCACCACGACGAGCGGAGGATGCGGGGAGTGGGTCATGGGGTCAGCCTGCCTCGATTGGTAGTACTTAAGCAAGGTGATGTGACTGATTAGTAATACCGTGTGGAGCGGATACCCTGAGGCTGTGACCAGTAAGGCGCTGCCCGACCGGCTGGTCGGGGCCCTCGGACCCGACATCGTCTCCGGCCGGCTCGCGGCCGGCGATGTGCTGCGCCTCACCGAGCTGGAGGCGCGGTTCGCGGTCTCCCGGACGGTCGTCCGCGACGCGGTGCGCCGGCTGGAGGGGGCCGGGCTGGTGGCCGCCCGGCGCAGCGTCGGCATCACCGTCCAGCCCGCCGCGCGCTGGGACGTCTACCACCCCGCCGTGATCCGCTGGCGCCTCGCCGACCCCGGCGCCCGCCGCGCCCAGCTGCGCTCGCTCGGCGAGCTGCGCGCCGCCGTGGAGCCGTCCGCCGCCGCGCTCGCCGCCCGCCGCGCCGACCCCGATCAGTGCCGCCGGCTCAGCGCCCTCGGCGCCGACCTGACGACCACCGCCCGCTCCGGCGACATGGCCGCCTTCGCCGGCCACGACCGGGAGTTCCACACCCTGGTGCTGGAGGCGTCGGGCAACGAGATGTACGTGCGGTTGGGCGAGGTGGTCGAGGAGGTGCTGCGGGGCCGCGGCGAGCTGCGGCTGATGCCGCGTCACCCCGCGTCCGAGGCGGTGCGGTTGCACCGGGCGGTCGCCGAGGCGGTCTGCGCGGGGGAGCCGGAGGACGCCGCGCGCGCCATGCGGGGCATCGTCGACCAGGCGATGGAGGAGATCGCCGAGGACCTCGACGCCCGGGACGGTGCGGCATGAACGTGCCGAGCGGAGGCCCGGCGTCCCAGGCCGGGATGCGCCGCCGCAACCTCGCCCTGGTGCTGCGGACGGTCGCCGAGCGCGGCCCGCTCTCCCGCGCCTCGGTCGCCAACGAGGTGGGGCTGACCAGGGCCGCCGTCTCCACGCTGGTGGAGGACCTGCTCGCCGCCGGGCTCCTCGCCGAGCTGGGCCCGGAGCGTTCGCAGCGCGGCCGGGTGGGGCGGCCGGGCAGCGCGCTGCGCCTCGCGGCGGGCCGGTCCGCGCCGGTGGGCCTGGGCGCCGAGATCGGCGTCGACCATCTGGCGGTCTGCGCGGTCGATCTGCGCGGCGCGGTGCTCGCCCACGTCCACGAGGAGACCGACAACCGCGGCCGTCCGCCGTCCGCCGTGGTGGGCCGGCTCGCCGAGCTGGCCGCCAAGCTGACGGAGGGTCTGGACGCCGGCGGCCCGCCCGCCGGCCTCGCCGTCGCCGTCCCCGGCCTGGTGGGCGACCCCGCGGACGGCGTCGTCGCCCGCGCCCCCAACCTGGACTGGACGGAGGAGCCGGTGGCGGCCCCGCTGCGGGACCGGCTGGGCGGCCTGCCGGTCACCGTCGACAACGAGGCCAACCTCGGCGCGCTCGCCGAGATGTGGCTCTGCCGGCCGCCCGGGGTCCGCGACTTCCTCCATGTCTCGGCCGGCATCGGGGTGGGCGCGGCGCTGGTCATGGACGGCCGGCTGCGCCGCGGCGCGCGGGGCTTCGCCGGGGAGCTGGGGCATGTCCCGGTGCGCCCGTCCGGCCCGGTCTGCAGCTGCGGGGCGCGCGGCTGCCTGGAGCAGTACGCCGGGGAGGAGGCGGTGCTGCGGGCCGCCGGCATCGACCCGGCGGAGGCCGCGCGGCAGGCGGGGCCGGCCGGCCGGGTGCGGCTGCTGGCGGAGCGGGCGCGGCGGGGCGACGGACGGGTCCGCGGTGCGCTGGTGCGCGCGGGGACGGCACTGGGCATCGCGCTCGCCGGGACGGTCAACCTGCTGGACCCGGCGGCGGTGGTGCTGGGCGGGGGCTTCGCGGAGGTGGCGCCGTGGGCGCTGGCCGCGGTGCAGCGGGAGTTGGCGGAGCGGCTGCCGGCGCGGGGCGTGCCGCGGCTGCTCGAGGTGTCCGTCCTGGGGCGGGAAGGGCCGCTGCTCGGGGCGGGTAATTCGGTGATCCGCGGGATTGTCGAGGATCCGGTGGGATATTGGGAATCCAGAGCGCGATGAGCTGAGGTTTTCGCGTTGTCCGGGGCGGCCCGCTTGTGGGCGCTGTTCGGATCCGCTGTGCTTATTCGCGCAGTTCCGTGCGCCCTGTGCCGGGGCCCGCGGCAATCGGAGGGGTGGGTTCCCAATTGGCCGACGATTTTCCGGAATTGACCATTCTGCATGTGGCGCAGCCGGTCACCGCCGGGGTGGCGCGGATCGCCGCCGACCTGATCAGGCGGCAGCGCGCCGAGGGGCTGGACGTGGTGCTCGCCTGCCCCGACGCCGGGACGCTGCCCGGCGAGGCCGCCGCGGCCGGGGCGCGCGTGCTGCGCTGGGAGGCGAGCCGCGAACCCGGGCGCACGCTCCCCGGGGAGGTGGTGCGGCTGCGCGCCGCCGTGCGGGCGGCCGCGCCCGGCCTCGTCCATCTGCACTCCTCCAAGGCCGGGTTGGCCGGGCGGCTGGCGCTGCGCGGCCGGCTGCCCACCGTCTTCGAGCCGCACGCCTGGTCGTTCGCGGCCGTCGGCGGCGCCACCGCGCGGGCCGCGCTCGCCTGGGAGCGGTACGCCGCCCGCTGGGCGCACCGGGTGCTGTGCGTCAGCGACGGGGAGCGCGCGCAGGGCGCGGCCGCCGGGGTGCGGGCGCGCTTCGCCGTGGTGCCCAACGGGGTGGACACCGACTCCTACGGCGACGGCGATCCGCGGATGCCGTCCCGCGACGAGGCCCGCCGGGCACTCGGCGTCCCGCCGGACGCGGCGCTCGCGGTGTGCCTGGGACGGGTGTGCGAGCAGAAAGGGCAGGATCTGCTGGTGCGCGCGTGGCCCGCGGTGGTGGACCGACTCGGGGGATCCGGGGGCGCGTTGGGGGAGCCCGGCACCGGAGCGCGCGCGGGAGTGCGCCGTCCGGTCCTGGCCATTGTCGGGGAAGGGCCCTGGGCGGGGCGGGTGCGCGAGGCCGCCGGGGGGCGTGGGGACGTGCTGTTCCCGGGGGCGGTGGACGACCCCCGCCCCTGGTACGCCGCCGCCGACGCGGTGGTGGTGCCCTCGCGGTGGGAGGGCATGGCCCTGGTGCCGCTGGAGGCGATGGCGGCCGGACGGCCGGTTGTGGTCGCCGACGTCGCCGGAGCCGTCGAGGGGCTGCCACCGGAGTGGCGGGATCGGGCTGCTGTGCCGCCCGGGGAGCCCGGGACGCTCGCCGCCGCCCTCGCCGACCTGCTCCAGGACCCGGACGCGGCCGCCCGGTTCGGCGACGCGGGCCGCCGCCGGATGCGCGAGCGGCACGGCCTGGCGGCGATGGGACGCGGCGTCGCGGCCGTCTACCGGGAGGCGCTGGCGGAGGCCGGCCGCGGCTGACCGGAATGCCGTTCGTCGGATCCTCGATTGCGCAAGGGTCGATCGGGCCGCATTTCAAAGGAGTTCGATGATGGCCGGTAAGCATTGCCCGGGTCACGACCCCGACAAAGGCCGGTCACAGGGTTTCGGCAACGCGTTGTACCTTCGCGGGGGCAACCGGTAGCCTCTCGAATGCGTCTCTGCCATGGGGAAGGCAGCGCACTCTTGGGGAACACAAGTCTTGGGGATCTTTGGGGAGTTCGGGGGGCGTGGGGGGTCCGCGGCATGGCACGGAGGTGCCGCCGAGCACACCCTTGTCGTCGTCCTTCTCCCGGTTCACAGCGCCCGGTCAGGCGCGGGCGGTCCGCCTCCGCACGCGCTGAGCGGGTGGTTCGGGTTATGGGAGGGGCCTCGAACCGATGACGACCTATCACGATCAGGATCTGCACGGGGGGATGCAGCGCGGCGCGGTCGCCGCGCCGCCCGAGGCGCGGCCTGCCGCGCCGGTCCCCGCGCTCACCACGACAACGCTCAACACCGGGCGGCGCGGCCGTCGTCCGGACACCGCTGACCGCCGGCCGGGCAGCCGCCCGGCCGCGAGGGGCAGCGGCGGCGGTCTCCGCCAGGCGCTGGCGCCGGCCCTGGTCGACGCCCTGGCGCTGGTGGCCGGGCTGATCGCGCCCGGCGCCGGCTCGCTGCACGGCGGGCTGCTGCGCGCCGCGGTGCTCGTCCCGGTCGTGCTCGCGGCGAACGCCGCCGGCGGCCTCTACCGGCCCCGGCTGTCGCTCTCCGCGCTGGACGAGACGCCGCAGCTGGCGATCCGGGGTGCGGCCTGCCTCGCCGTCGTGCTGGCCCTGGGGCAGAGCCTGCGCTGCGGCTTCCTGAGCGTGCCCGCCGCGCGCGGCGCGTTCCTCGTCTCCTTCACCGTCTACCTGGTCACCGCGGTGTGCGGGCGCTCCGTCCTGTACGGGCTGCGGCGCGCGATGCGGCGGCGCGGGCCCGGCCGCCCGGTGCTGATCCTGGGCGCCGGACGGGTCGGGCGGCGCATCGCCGGCGCGCTGCGCGAGCACCCCGAGTACGGGTTGTGGCCCGTCGGCTTCCTGGACGCGGCCGTGCCGCGCACCTCCGAGCCGCTGGCGCTGCCCGTGCTGGGCACGCCCGCCGACCTCGGCCGGGTGGCCGTCGACTTCGGCGTCCGGGACGTGGTCGTCGCCTTCGGCTCGTTCGGCGAGTACGAGACCGCCGAGGCCGTGGAGACCTGCCGCCGCCTCAACCTGACGGCCCAGGTGGTGCCGTGGCCCTCGGGCGCGCGCACCGGCGCGGCCCCAGAGGGCGGCGCGCGCGGCGACCACCTGTGGGGCTTCCCGGTGCGGCGGTGCGCCGCGGAGCGGGAGCGCCCCGGGGCGCGGTTCGTCAAGCGGTTCATCGACGTGGCGGTCGCCGGCGGCGCGCTGCTGCTGCTCTCGCCGCTGCTGGCGGCGTTCGCGGTGGCGGTGCGGCTGGACGGCGGGCCGGGTGTGATCTTCCGTCAGAAGCGCATCGGGCACGGCGGGCGCGCCTTCACCATGCTGAAGTTCCGCAGTCTGCGGCCCGCCACCGAGGGCGAGTCGGAGACCCGCTGGTCGATCGCGCACGACGACCGGCTCAGCAAGGTCGGCAACCTGCTGCGCAAGACGTCCATCGACGAGCTGCCGCAGCTGTGGAACGTCGTCAAGGGCGAGATGAGCCTGGTCGGGCCGCGGCCCGAGCGGCCGCACTTCGTCGAGCGGTTCAGCCGGGCGTACCCGGGCTACGGGCAGCGGCACCGGATGCCGACCGGGCTGACGGGGCTGGCGCAGATCAACGGCCTGCGCGGGGACACCTCCATAGAGGACCGGGCGCGGTTCGACAACTACTACATCGAGCACTGGAGCCCCTGGCAGGACGTGGCGATCGCGCTTCGCACCGTCGCGGGGCTGATCCGTCCTGGGGGTAGCTGAGGTATGTCACGGTTGCCGTCCGCGGTGCTCACGCGCCGTTCGCGCCGCCCCTCCGCCCCGGCACCCCGCCCGGTCCGCTCCGCGGACCGCGGTGCCGGGCGGGGGCGGGGTCCGGGCGGGCAAGGGGGCGCCGCCGGCGATGTCGCGGCGCTTCCGTTCGCGCCGATGGCGGCCCTGCTCGGGCTGGCGCGCGGGCTGGTGCGGCGGCCGGCGTGGCTGGCGGCGGCGACCGCGGTGCTGGTGTGCGTGCCGACGGGCAATCAGGACGTCTCCGCCTCCTTCCACATCGGCCCCGCCGATGTCGCCTC
This sequence comes from Mangrovactinospora gilvigrisea, assembly GCF_001879105.1. Lineage (GTDB taxonomy): Bacteria > Actinomycetota > Actinomycetes > Streptomycetales > Streptomycetaceae > Mangrovactinospora > Mangrovactinospora gilvigrisea. The sequence goes on from NZ_MLCF01000120.1 coordinate 22,076, forward strand.
CCTGCTGCTGGTCTGCGCCGTCGCGATGCAGGCGCTGCTCGGCCGGGTGAAGCTGCCGCGGCGGATGCTGTGGCCGGCCGGCGCGCTCACCGCGGCCTTCGCGATATCGGCGATCACCGCGGTGGACACCTCCGCGGCGCTCTCCGGCTTCATCCGCTACATCCAGATCTTCGTGCTGGTGCCCAGCGCCGTCGCCCTCTCGCTGCGCGAGCGGCGCGATCTGCGGCTGGTGCTCGGCGCGGTGCTCACCACCGCGCTCTTCGAGGGCGTCTACGGCACCGTCCAGTACCTCACGCACACCGGCGCCTCCTACGACGGCCAGAACATCCGGGCCGTCGGCACCTTCGGGGCGCTGGACATCATGGGCATGTCCACGGTGGTCAGCTTCGGGATGATCGCCGCCCTGGGGCTCGCGCTGACGGCCCGTCGGACACGCAACCGGGTGCTGCTGCTGCTTGCCGCGGCGTTCTTCCTGGCGCCGCTGGTCTTCTCGCTGAGCCGGGGCAGCTGGATCGCGGTCTCCGTCGCGCTCGTCGCGCTGGCGCTGCTGTCCGCGCCGCTCGCCGCGCTGCGCGGCGCGGTGGTGGTGATCGCCCTCGCGGTGATCGTCATCGGCGGGTTCGGCGTCGGCTCCGCGACCGTCGGCCAGCGGCTCTCCTCCATCACCTCGGCGAGCTCCGCGCCCGACCAGTCGGTCGACGACCGCTACGCGCTCTGGGCCACCGCCGAGAACATCTGGCGGGACCGGCCGATCACCGGCGTCGGCCTCAAGGGCTTCCCGGTCTTCCGGGACGGGCACGCCGGGATGCAGCTCTCCGCCGCCTCGGACGCCGAGTCGCAGGGCCTCGCCTTCACCCGCGAGCCGCTGCTGTCCCCGCACAACATGTATCTGCTGGTCCTCAGCGAGCAGGGCCTGATCGGCATGTCCGCGTTCCTGCTGCTGATGGTCGGGATGCTGGTGCTGGGGGCGCAGCGGCTGATCCGGGTGCGGGTGGCCGGCCGCCAAGCGCGGGTGGGGCGCGGCGCGCTGAGCAGATCCGGCTTCGGCGCGGGCCCGGCGGCGTTCGGGCTCGGGCTGTGGATCGCCATCGACTTCCTCTACGCCGACATCGGCGGCGCGGACACCGTGCTCACCGCGGTGGCGCTGGGCGTCGCCGTCTGGTGGGCCTTCGGCGAGGTGCGCACCGCGCCCGCGCCGCCGGCCGCCGACGCGGGCCGGGCGGCGCCGACCTCGCCCGCCGGGCTGCCGTCCGCGGTCCCGCCGCCGCGCCGCCCCTGGCCGCGGGTCCCCGAGGAGTGGACGTCGCGCGGGGCGCTCTACCCGCCGGAGGCGCCCACCCAGCACGGTTTCGGGCGGCCCGCCGGGGTGTGGCCGGCGCCGCTGACCCGGGGGCGGGAGCCCAGCCCGCCGGGGGTGTTCCCGTTCAACGCCGGCTCTCCGCTGGACGCGGTGATGACCCCGGCGTACGGCATCCCGGCGGCGGTCGAGTCCGCCGCGGCTCCACCCCGGCGGCGGGGCCGCGGCCTGCTGCGGGCCACCGGGGTCACCGCGGTGCTGTCCGCGGCCGGCTCGATCCTGGGCCTGCTGCGCGACCTGCTGATCGCCCGCTACTTCGGCGCCACCCGCGACACCGACGCCTTCCTGGTCGCCTGGACGGTGCCGGAGACCGCGGCGCCGCTGCTCATCGAGGACGCCATGGCGTTCCTGATGGTGCCCGCCTTCTCCCGCACCGTCACCGAGGCCGCCCGGCGCAGCGCCGAGGCGGACGCGGACGGCGGCACCGACGGCGACACCCTCTCCGGGCTGGCGCTCAATCAGCTGGACGCCGTCCGCGAGGCGGTGCGCGGCCTGGTCGCCGCCACCCTGCCGCGCATCGCGCTGGGCCTCGCCGTCTTCGGCGGGATCGTCCTCGCCGGGGCGCCGCTGCTGGTCCACGGGCTGGCGCCGGGCCTGGAGGACGTCTCGCTCGCCGTCACCTGCACCCGGCTGACGGCCGCCACCGTGCTGCTCTTCGGCCTCGCCGGGTACCTGTCGGCGGCGCTGCGCGCGCACCATGTCTTCGGCGCCCCGGCCGGCATCTACGTCGCCTACAACGTCGGCATCCTGGCGCTGCTGATCGCGCTGCACTCCAGCGTCGGCATCAAGGCCGCCGCGGGCGGCGTGGCGCTCGGCGCGCTGCTGATGATCCTCGTCCAACTGCCGGGGTTCCTGCGGATTCTGAGGCTGCGCCGGAAGGTCGCCGGGATCGCCCTCGACCTGGGGCTGCCGAGCCCCGTGCCGGGGCCGCGCACCCGCACCAAAGGGCGGGGCGCGAAGCGCTTCCTTGGAGGGGCGGTGGTGGGAGACGGGCGGGCGCTGGCCGGGATCTCGATGGCGGCGTTCGTGCCGATCGCGGTCTTCACGCTCTCCCGGCAGGCGCAGGTCTTCGTGGAGCGGTTCCTCGCCTCCGAGCTGGCGCCCGGCACCATCTCGTACCTCAACTACGCCACCAAGGTGGCGCAGGTGCCGATGTCGTTCGCGCTGATCCTGTCCACCGTCACCTTCCCGCTGCTCTCCCGGCACCTGGCCGCGGGGCGGATGGACGCGGCGCGCCGCCGCATCGAGGCGGACCTGGGCGGGGTCTCGGCGGTCACCGCGATCGGCGCCGCCTTCATGATCGCGTGCGCTCCGCAGCTGGTCCAACTGCTCTTCCAGCGCGGCGAGTTCACCCCCGCCGACACCGCGGCGACCGCCTCGGTGATGCGGGTCTACCTGCTCGGGCTGCTCGGCCAGGCGCTGGTGGGGGCGCTGGTGCGGCCGTTCTTCTCGGGCACCGCGGCCGGCGGGGCGGCCGGGGTGCGGCGCGACCGGGACGGGAACCCGGCCGGCCGGATCACCCGCCACGACGTGTGGTTCCCGGCCTGGTGCATGCTCACCGGTCTGGTGCTCACCGGCGTCGTCGGCGAGCTGCTGCTGCATGTCTGGGGGGCGAAGGGGATCGCCCTCGCCAACGCGGTCGGCATCACCGTCCCGGCCCTGATGCTCCTGGTGGGGCTGAAGGTGCTGGTGGTGCGGGTGTCGATCACCCGGCTGGCGCTGCGCGTCGGCCGCTGCCTGATCGCCGCCGGAATGGCCGGGGTGACGGGCTGGGCGCTCGCCGACGCCGTGCTCAAGCCGCACGGCTGGCCGCCGATCGCGATCATCGTGGTCTGCGCGGTCGTCATGGGCGGCGAGTACCTGATGACCGGTTACGGCCTGGGGGCCGAGGAGATCACCGGCCTGCTGCGGCCCTTCGCCCGGCGGGGCGAGGAGCAGGGCGCCGAGGGGAACGGCGCCGGCGGAGCGGTGGAGGAGAGGGGGAAGGGATGACCGAGGAACGCGCGGAAAGACCGGATCCGGCGGGCGCGCAGGGGCGCTTCCCGCCGATCCTGATGTACCACTCGGTGGCGCACACCGCCGACGACCCGTACAACATCACCGTCACCCCGGAGCGGCTCGACCGGCAGCTGGCCTGGCTGCGGCGGCGCGGCCTGCGCGGCGTCTCCGTCGCCGAGCTGCTGGACGCGCACACCGCCGGCCGCTCCCGCGGCATGGTCGGGCTCACCTTCGACGACGGCTACGCCGACTTCGCCGAGCACGCCCTGCCGGTGCTGCGCCGCCACCGCTGCACCGCCACCCTCTATGTGGTGGCCGGCCGGATCGGCGAGGTCAACGCCTGGGACGAGCAGGGCGACCGGCGCCGCCTGCTGGACGCCGACGGGGTGCGGGCGATGGCCCGGGCCGGCGTCGAGATCGGCGCGCACGGCATGCTGCACCGCCACATGGCCGGCCTTCCCGAGGCCGAGCTCAAGGACGAGACGGCCGGCTGCCGCGCCCTGCTGGAGGAGGTGCTGGGCCGCGCCCCGGCCGGCTTCTGCTACCCCTACGGCGAGGCGGACGCCGCCGCGGCGGCGGCCGTCGAGGACGCCGGCTTCGCGTACGCCTGCGGCATCCGGCGCACCGGGCTGACGGGCCGCTGGGCGCTGCCCCGCCGCTACGTCGGCTCCATGGACGTGTGGTGGCGGCTGGAGGCGAAGCTCCTCAAGCAGCGCCTCACCGAGCGCGGCGGGGTGCCGCTGTGACGCCGCCGCTGAGGGTCCTCCATGTGATCACCGGGCTCGCCGCCGGCGGCGCCGAGCAGCAGCTGCGGCTGCTGCTGCGGCACCTGCCCGAGGAGCGGGTGCGCTGCGAGGTCGCGGTGCTCACCAACCCCGGGATGCTCGCCGAGCTGATCGCCGCCGACGGGGTGCCGGTCGCCGACGTGGGGATGCGCGGCAACCGGGACTTCGCCGCCACCCGCCGCCTCACCCGGATGATCGGCGCCGGCGGCCGGGACGGCGCCTACGATCTGGTGCACGTCCATCTCTACCGGGCGATGCTGCACGGCCGGCTGGCCGCCCGGCTCGCCGGGGTGCCGCACCTTCTCGCCACCGAGCACTCGCTCCATCCGGAGCGGATCGAGGGACGGCGCGTCAACGCGGCGATCCGCGGCCTCTACGTCGCCGGGGAGCGGCTGGGGGAGATGACGGTCGCCGTCTCGGACGCCGTCGCCGAGGCGCTCGCCGGCTGGCGGGTGCCCGCCTCCCGGGTGCGGGTGCTGCCCAACGCCCTGGACACGGCCGCGTTCGCGCACCGCCCGGAGCGGCGCGCCGAGCTGCGCGGCCGGCTCTCGATACCCGGCGACCGGCCGGTGATCGCCGCGGTGGGGCGGCTGGAGGCCGACAAGGAGTGGCCGGTGCTGCTGCGCGCGGTCGCCGCGATGGCCGACACCGAGCCGCTGCTCGCCGTCGTCGGCGAGGGCTCGCGCCGGGCCGAGCTGACGGCGCTCGCCGAGCGGTTGGGGATCGCCCGGCGGGTGGTGTTCACCGGGGAGTCGGGTGAGGTCGCCTCCTGGCTGGACGCGGCGGACGCGCTGGCGTCGCCGTCGCCCCGGGAGACGTTCAACCTGGCGGTCGTCGAGGGGCTGGCGGCGGGGCTGCCGGTCGCCTGGCGGTGCGCGCCGGCGCTGGCCCGGGCCCGCCTGGACGCGGGGATGGCGCGGCAGGTGGGGACCGACGAGGCGGGTGCGTGGCGCGAGGCGCTGGAGGGTCTGCTGACGGCGCATCCGCCGACGGGGGTTCGGGCGTCTGTACCCGTGGGGGTTCTGGAGAGGTTCTCACCGGAGAGGCTGGGGGCCTCGATGGCCTCGCTGTACGAGGAGTTGGCGGGTCGTCCGGGGCTCCGGAGGATCGCCGCGGGGCGTGCGGTCCGCCGCCGCGCGGCCGGCCGCCCCTACTCGCTCGCGCCCACCCGGCGGAGCCGCACGTCCAGCAAAAGTCCCGCGCCCCTGACGGGGCGTGCGGCGCCAAGGCTTGAGCCCGGCGTTCGGGGCGGCGAGGGGGATCGCCTGCCGGACGGGTCCGGGCCCGATACACATCCGCACAGCTTGACGGAAGGTCACCATGGCTGACTCGGCCCGGATTCTGCGCAACCTCATGCGACGGTGGTGGCTGGTGCTGCTCGCCGTCGTCGTCGGCGTCGGCGGCGGGGCGGCCTATGCGTTCAGCGCCGCCAAGTCCTACAGCGCGTCCGCCTATGTGGTGGTCTCGCCGACCAGCCGCGCCGCGACGGCCGACAACACCCTGGCCACCAACTTCGCCCAGGCGTACGGCAGGATCGCCGCCCAGCCGCAGGTGCTCGCCCCGGCGGCGACCACCCGCGGCATGACCGAGGACGACCTGCGCCGCCATGTGGCGCCGCAGACCTCGCCGGACGCGCCGATCGTCCAGATCACCGGCAGCGCCGCGCTGCCCGCCGCGGCCTCGGCGAACGCCAACGCCACGGCCAACGCGCTGGTGGCGTTCGGCAACCAGCACTCCACCGACACCCAGGTGCGGCTCTCGGTGCTCTCCGCCGCCACCGCGCCGACCGCCCCCAGCTCGCCGAAGAAGTCGCTGGACATCGCGGTCGGCGCGGCCGCCGGCCTGCTGCTCGGCGCGCTCGCCGGGCTGCTGCGCTCGACGCCCGCCTCCAGCGGTGCGAACGGCCTTGCGTCGGGCTCCGGATCCGGGCCCGGCCCGCTGCCCAACCAGGTGCCGTCACCGGCCCCGTCGCGTCCGGCGACGCCGGAGGGCTGGGGCGAGGGCGGCGGCTACGGGCCGCCCGCCGGGCCGTCGGCGTCCGGGGGGACGCCGGCCGGCAAGAGCGCCAACAGCGCGTCGAAGGCCGCCCCGGGCAAGGGGTCCGGCCGATGAGGTCCACCGGAACGGGGGAGGCGGCGGGCATGCCGAGGACATCGCGAACACCAAGGATCTCGAAGCCGCAGGGCGGCCCGCGCCGCCCCCATGTGCCGCGCGTGCTGCGGGTACCGCCCATCACGCTGGCCTCGCGCACCGGCCGGGACGGCTGGAGCAGCGAGATCCTCACCGACCCGGCCGCGTTCACCGCGCTCGCCGCCGAGTGGGACGCGCTGCACGCCGTCTGCTCCACCGCCACGCCGTTCCAGACCCGCGGCTGGCTCGCCTCCTGGTGGCGCCACTACGGCGGGCACGACCGGCTGCGGCTGGCGGTGGTGCGGCGCAGCGGCCGGCTGGTGGCCCTCGCCCCGATGATGATCGTGCGGCGCGGGCCCTGGTGGGTGCTCTCCGCGATCGGCGCCGGGATCTCCGACTTCGCCGATGTGCTGGTGGACGACGCCCGCGGCACGGCGGAGCCGTCCGAGGTGCGGGAGGCGGTGCGCCGGCTCGGCTGGACGCTGCTGCGCATCCCCGGCTGGCAGGTGATCGACCTGCGCGAGGTGCGGCCGGGCGCCTCCGCCTTCCGGCTGCTGGACGTCTGGCCGGGCGCGCGGGCCCGGCTCGCCGACTCGGTCTGCATGCAGCTGCCGTCCCGTCCCATCGAGGAGTTCGTGCGGAGCCTGTCGCACCGCACCGGCTCCAAGACCCGCAGCAAGATCCGGAAGATCGACGCGCTCGGCCTGAAGGTGGAGCGGGTCGAGGCGGACGAGGCCGCGGACGCCGCGTCCGCCGTCCTCGACCTGCACCGCCGGCTGTGGGTGGGGCGCGGCATCACGCCGGAGCACCTCAAGGGCCGCTTCGAGGGCCATCTGCGCACCGCGACGCGGGAGATGGCGGCCGCGGGCCAGGCCGAGGTGCTGCTCTACCGGCACGGCGACGAGCTGGTCGCGGGCGACCTGGTGCTGGTCGGGCACGACATGGTCGGGCCGTACCTGTACGGCGTGCACCCGGAGTTCCGCAACAAGGTGGACGTGGCCGTGCTGCTGCTGCGCCAGAACCTGGTGCTGGCGCAGGACCTGGGCCTGCCGGTGCTGAGCCTGCTGCGCGGCCAGGAGCCGTACAAGGTGCGCTGGCACCCGCAGGAGGAGCACAACTCCCGGGTGCTGCTGGCCCGCCGCGGGCGGCTCGGCGAGGGCGAGCTGACCGGCTACCGGGCGCTGGCCCGCGGCCGGCGGAAGGCCGCGGACCTGGTGAAGGAGCGGATGCCGAAGGCGGTCGAGGGCCGGGAGCGGCTGCGGCGCGCCCGTTCGGCGATGATCGAGAGAGGGTGGGGTGGTTGACCCGATCCGCAACGGCTCGCTGCGTCCCCAAACGCAGCGAGGCGTCACCGGGGGCGTGCGCCCCCATGTCCGGCTCAGCCCGCCGCCGACCTCATCCCCGACCGGTACGCCTGCGCCGACTGCGTGTTGCTGCCGCAGCCCCAGTCGCCCGAGCCGTAGACGCCGTGCGGGCAGTAGTTGGTGATGGTCTGGTAGGCCACGTTGTGGGTCGCGATCCACTTCAGCATGTCGGTGACGAACGCCGTGTCGTCGCCGTGCCGGAAGAGCCCCCACTCGGGATAGGAGACCGGCTTGCCGTGCTTGGCGGCGAAGTCGACCTGGTCCTCCAGGCCGTCCGGCTGGTCCACGTAGTCGCGCCAGGTGCTGCCCGGCTCCTGGTCGTAGCTGTCCATGCCGATGATGTCGACGACGTCGTCGCCCGGGTAGCACTTCTCCCAGGAGATGGCGTCGGTGCCCCGGCTGGGGTCGAAGTCGAACCTGAACTTCTGGCCGGGCACCGAGCGCATGGTGGCGACGATCGAGCGCCAGTACGTCTTCCAGGCCGTCGGGTCGGGGCCGCAGCGGCCGGTGTAGGTGATGCCGTTCATCTCCCACCCCAGCACGATCACCGCCCCGTTCATGCCGTCCGACACCAGGTTCTGCGCCAGCGCCCGGTAGTGCGCGTCGAACGCGCCGCCGGCGCCCTGCCGCAGGATGCCGCGCACCTGGTCGTCGCTGAGGTTGTCCTCGTTGCGGTCGGACATCGGGACGTTGAGCACCAGGATGCGGCCCGACTTCTGCTTCACCCACTGGGACCAGGGCCCCAGGATGTCGTCGCTGCCCTCGATGTCCGACCAGGACCCGCCGCGCAGATAGGTGTGGCCGACGGTCACCGGCCCGGCCCCGGCCCAGGCCTCGAAACCGGCCACCTTGGAGACGCCGTCGTCCCCGGAGCCCAGGAAGGCCCCGAACGGCACCTGGTGACGGGCCGTCTGATGGCGGTGCGGCTTCGGCGGCGGATGGCTGCCGCCGTCCCGTCCGAGCAGCGCGTCGCGGGCGAGCAGCGCTGCCCCGGCGACGATCACCAGCCCCAGCACGACCGATGCGGCGAGCAGCCGCGGCCTGCGGCGCAACCGCCGGCCGCGGCCGCTCGCCTCCCCCTTCTCGGCACCCCTGTCCCCGGTGCCACGGCCGCCCCTGCGGGCCCCGCGGTTGCGTCTGGCATTCATGCCTGCCCCCCAATCCGGAGCCATCGGCCCCGGAACCCTCGAACGGGTGAACCCCCGTCACATCATCCCGCAATAACGGCCTTTGTCGACACTCTTGCACGTTTCCCTGTGGAGGCCGCATGAGTGGGTTCGGGCTTGACAGCGCGGTGCCGGCATTGGTGCTTCGCATCGACCGAAACCCGTTGCACCACGGCACGCTCGGCGCGATCCGCTCGCTCGGACGCGCCGGTGTCGAGGTGCATGCAGTTCTGGAGGACCGCGGCGTGCCCGCGGCCCGCTCCCGCTATCTGCGCCGCGTCTACCCGATGGGCCCCGAACCCGGTCCCGTGCTGCTCGGCGGGCTGCTGCGGCTCGGCGAGCGCATCGGGCGCCCGACGCTCCTGGTCACCATGGACGACGCCGGGGCGCTCTTCGCCGCCGAGAACGCCGAGGCGCTCCGCGAGCGGTTCCTGCTGCCCGTCCCCAAGGACGCCGGGCTGCCGCGGCGGCTCGCCGACAAGCAGGCCGTCGCCGAGCTGTGCCGCTCCTGGGGCGTGCCGCACCCGCGCACCGAGGCGCCGGCCGACGCGCTCGGGCTGCGCGCCGCGGTCGCCGCGCTCGGGCTGCCGCTGATCGCCAAGTGGGCGCGCCCCTGGCTGCTGCCGGCGGCGGCGACCGCGAGCGCGGCGGCGCCGCCGCTGCGCAGCACCCAGGTGGTGCGCACCCGGGCCGAGGCCGAGGCGCTCTTCGCGCGCCGCGGCGAGGCCGGGACAACGTTGCTTCTGCAGGAGCTGCTGCCGGAGTCGCCGCAGGGCGACTGGTTCTTCCACGGCTACTTCGACGCGGCCGGGCGGTGCCTCTTCGGGGCGACGGGCCGCAAGGACCGCTCCTGGCCGCCGCACGCCGGGCTGACGGCGCTGGGCCGGTGGCTGCCCAACCCGGACATCTTCGGACTGGCGGAGCGGCTCGCCGGCGGAATCGGCTACCACGGCGTCGTCGACCTGGACTTCCGCCGCGAGCCGGGGACGGACCGCTACCACCTGCTGGACTTCAACCCGCGGCTGGGCGCGCAGTTCCGGCTCTTCGCGGACGGGTCCGGGCTGGACGTGGTCCGCGCGATGCACCTGGACCTGACGGGCCGCCGGGTGCCGGCGGTCCGGCCGCGGCCGGGGCGGGGGTTCTGGGTGGAGAACTACGACCCGGTCGGAGCGCTGCGGCTGATGCGGGAGGGGGAGCTCGCGCCGGCCGCGTTCGTGCGGTCGCTGCGGGGGGTCGGCGAGCGCGCATGGTTCGCGGCGGACGATCCGGTGCCGTTCGCGCTGATGTGGCGTCAACTGGCCGCGCGGGGCGCGGCACGGGCGCTGCGCGGGCGCGCGCGGCGGCGCGCGGACGAGGAGCAGGCGCCGGGCCGGGTCCCGCTGGAGCCGATCGCCGCGTCGGAGGGGCCCGCATGAACGCGGCGGCTCGGCGGCGGCTGCGTGCCCCGCCTCGAAGGGCGATGACCCGGTCCCTAACCAGAACCACCTCCGAGGGGGAGGAAGCACCATGCCGAACCAGAACCGACCCGCCGACGTCACCGTCCTCGGCGCGGGCCCGTACGGGCTCTCCGTCGCCGCACACACCCGCGCCGCGGGCCTCCGCACCCGGCTGCTGGGCAAGCCCATGAACACCTGGGCCGCCCACATGCCGTCCGGCATGCTCCTGAAGTCCGAGTGCTGGGCCTCGCACCTCTCCTCGCCCGCCGCCGGCAACGGCCTCGACGCCTGGTCGTCGGCGCACGGCCGGCCGTACGGCCACGGCACCCCCGTCCGCGTCGAGGACTTCATCGACTACGGCCGCTGGTTCGCCGAGAACGCCGCCGGCGGGGACGTCGAGGAGACCGCCGCCGTCCGGCTCGCCGGGGCGCCCGGCCGCTACGAGATCACCACCGCGGACGGCGAGGTCTTCCGCTCCCGCACCGTCGTCCTCGCGCTGGGCGTGCTGCCCTTCGCGCACCGTCCCGACGAGCTGGACGGCCTGGCCCCGGAGGTCGCCACGCACGCCGGCGACCTGCACGACCTCTCCCCGTTCAAGGGCCGCAAGGTCGCCGTCATCGGCGCCGGGCAGTCCGCCCTGGAGACGGCCGTGCTGCTCGCCGAGGCCGGCGCCGAGCCGCACCTGGTGGCGCGGAAGGACGCGCTGCGCTGGAACGGGCGGCCCACCCTGGAGGCGCGCTCGCGCATCGAGCGGCTGCGCGCGCCGGAGGGCGGCCTCGGCCCGGGGTGGCCCAACTGGATCTTCTCCAACCTGCCCGCCGCGATGCACCGCGCGCCCTCGCCGGCCCGGATGCACACCGTGCGCACCGCGCTCGGCCCCGCCGGGGCGTGGTGGCTGCGGGACCGCTTCGAGGGCGTCGTCCCGACCCTGCTGGGCCACCGGCTGGTGCGGGCGGCGCAGCGCGGGGACGGGGTCCGGCTGGAGCTGGAGGGCGAGGCGGGGCGCCACGTCCTCGACGCCGACCATGTGGTGGCCGGCACCGGCTACCGCGTCGACCTCGACCGGCTGGCGCTGATCGACCCGCAGCTGCGGGCCGGCATCCGGACCCGGGAGGGCTTCCCGGTGCTCGACCCGCACCTGCAGTCCTCGATGCCGGGCCTCTATGTCGTCGGCCTCGCCGCGGCGGGCTCCTTCGGCCCGGTGATGCGCTTCGTCTACGGGGCGCCGTTCGCGGCCAAGCGCGTTGCGGCGCGGCTGGAGCGGGGGCGCTCCCGGGCGGCGAAGCGCGCCGCGTGATCGTCGCGGGGCCGGGGAACCGGCGCGGCCGCGGGTGGACCCTCGCTCACCCGCGCACCCGCGGCGGAGGCGCGTAGTCGCTGCTGCCCCGCGCCCCCGACGGGGCGAAGCTGCCGGCGATCAGCAGGACGCCGCCCACCAGCAGCAGCGGCACGATCATCGCCACCCGGTAGCCGCTGCCGTCGGCGATCGCCCCCACCAGGGGCGAACCGACGAGGAAGCCGACGTAGTTGAAGACGTTGAGGCGGGCCACCGCGGTGTCCGAGCGTCCCGGGAAGCGCTGGCCGCCGGAGGCGAAGATCTGCGGGACGAGCACCGAGATGCCCAGCCCCAGCACCACGAACCCGACGATCCCGAACCACGCCCCCGGCGCCGTCGCCACCACCGCGAACCCGGCCACCGCCAGCACCGCGCCGCCGCGCACCACCCACACCGGGCCGACCCGCCGCACCGCGCGGTCGCCGAAGGCGCGGCCCAGCAGCACCGTCACCATGTAGGCGTTGTAGGGGACGGTGGAGAGCTGGTCGCTGCTGTGCAGGGCGTCCTGGAGGTACTTGGCGCTCCAGTTGGAGACCGTGGAGTCGCCGATGTAGGCGAACGTCATCGCCGCGCAGAGCGGCAGCAGCGGCTTCCACGGGATCTTCTCGCTGGCGGCGGCCTGGATCTGGGCGGCCTGCTCGGCGCTGGGCGAGGGGTACTTCAGCGACGCGACCAGGCAGACGGGGATCACCAGCGCGGCGACCACCCCGAAGAGCAGCGAGAGGTGCAGGTGCCAGTGCGCCCCGGCCCACGCCCAGGATGCGCCGAGGATGCCGCCGAGCGCGAAGGCGGCGTGGAAGCCGAGCATGATGCTGCGGCCGTACTGGTGCTGGAGGTTGACGCCCAGCATGTTCTGGCTGGCGTCCAGACAGCCGACGGCGAGGCCGAAGGCGGCCAGCGAGATCGCCGCCTCGGGGAGGGTGCCGCCGAAGCCGGTCCCGGCGAGCGCCAGGCAGAGCACCGGCTGCGCCCAGCGCAGCACCTGGCGGGGGCGGATCCGCCGGACCAGCTGGTCGGTGGTGATGCTGCCGACGCCGGCGAGGATAGGGACGGCCGCGAGGAAGATCGGCAGCACCGCGTCGGAGATCCGGTACTGGTCCTGGATCGCCGGTATTCGGGTCACCAGCAGGCCGAACGACAGCCCCTGGGCGCAGAAGCTCACCGCCAGCGCGATGCGCGAGGTGCGGAGTTCCGGTGACGGTGCGGGAACGGCCATGCAGGCACCTCGCGAAGTGACGGTTACCCCCGGGTATCTGGCCGTCAGAGTAACCGCGGGGCACCGATCTTCCTAGAGGTCGGCGGGCTCAGGCGTGCAGCGCCGGACGGAGCCGCTTGGCGGACCAGGTGCGCTGCACGGCGGCGACCGCCGCGGCGATGATCCAGAAGGCGGCGAGCAGGCAGGCGAGCACCGCGACGTCCCGCCACAGCTCGGACGTCCGCCCGCCGGTGAGCGTCACCCGCAGCCCGTTGACCAGGTACGTCATCGGGCAGAACGGGTGGATGGCGCGGAACGGGGCCGGCTCGGTCTGGATCGGGTAGAGCCCGCCGCAGGAGACCAGTTGGAACATCAGCAGCACCAGCATCACCAGCGCCCCGGCCACCCCCCACAGCGCCCGGCACACCTGGCCCACCGCGGTGAACGCGGCGGCGGCCAGCGCCAGCAGGCCCAGCGTCGCCCACAGGTGCTCGGCGCCCAGGCCCAGCCCGGCGTCCGCGACGACGTAGAGCACCACCGCGCCCACCACGCCGATCAGCGCGGCCGGGGCCCAGCCGCCGATCGCCACCGCCCAGGGGCGCGTCCGCGCGCTGAGCGCCCGCAGGTTCAGCGGCCGGACGATCTCGTAGACCACCAGCCCGAAGACCCACAGCGCGATGGAGAAGAAGAACGGCGCCAGCCCCCGCCCGTACACCCGGGCCGGGTGGTGCGTCACGGTGTCGATCTTCACGCCGCGGCCGATCGCCGCCGCCTGCGCGTCGATCGCCGACTGCTGGGCGGCCACCGCCTGCTGCAGCGCCGAGCCGGTGGCGCCCTTCGCCTGCGCCTGCGCCTGGGCCTGCTGGGTCAGCGCGGCCTTCGCGTACTGGGTGAAGGCCGCAGAGTCGACGGCGGCGCGCAGTTCGCCCACGGCCGCCTCGGTGAGCTTGCTGACGATGTAGCCGTGCGCGTTGTCCAGCCGGAACGTCAGCCGCGCCTGGCGCGGCGAGGAGCCGGAGACGGAGGCGAGGTCCGCGCTGAAGTCGCGCGGGATGGTGAGGGTGACCAGGAAGTCGCCGTTCTTCAGCCCCTCGGCGGCGCCGTCCGCCCGCACCGCCGACCACTTGAGGTCGTGCCGCTTGAAGAGCTCGGCGCGCAGCCGGGTGCCCGCGTCGAGGGTCCGGCCGTTCACCGCCACCGGCCGGTCCTCGTTGACCAGCGCGGCCGGCACCTCGTCGACCCTGCCGTACGGGTCCCAGTTGGACCACAGGTAGACGCAGCCGTAGAGCGTCGGGATCAGCGCCAGCGCGATCAGCGCGGCCGGGCGGATGGGGGAGCCGCGCAGCCAGCGCCGCAGTTCGGCCCAGGCGAGGTGGAGGCCCGTCATCGCTCGCCCTCCCGGCTGCTGTCGCGCGGTTCGGATCCCGGGTCCTGGTGGTCGCTGAGCGCCACCACCTGGTGGGCGCCGCCGATCCGGGCGCCCTCGGCGGAGTCGCAGGTGGCGACGATGAGGGGGCCGCCCTCGTGCTCGGCGGCGCCGCTCAGCGCGCTCCAGGCGCGCTGCCGGGAGGCGTCGTCCAGGTCGCGGTCGACGGCGTCCACCACGACCGCGTCCGCCTCGCCGGGCAGCACCAGGGCGACGGCGAGCAGCAGCCGCTCGACGGGGGTGAGCGTGCCGTAGCGGCGGTGCCGTCCGCTGCGGACCAGGCCGCCGAGGCCCACTCGTCCGAGTGAGGTCTCCACGGCGGCGGCCGGCACCCGGCGGCGCAGGTAGCGGTGCGCGGAGCGGACCAGTTCGCCGACGGTCTCGTAGGAGTCCGGCTCGGCGGCGCCCGTCGCCCGCGCCACCAGCACGCGTTCGCGCAGCTCGCGACGCGGTGTGGAGGCGCCGGGCACGGCGGCGGTGGTGGCGGTGGCCCCGTTGCCGGCGACGCCCAGGCGGACGGTGCCGGTGGACGGGCGGAGCCGTCCGGCGAGCGCCAGCAGCAGGCAGGTGGCGCCGGTGCCGCCGGCCCCGGCGACCGCGGTGAGGGTCCGCGGCGGGGCGCTGACGTGGGCGTACCGGAGGGCGGGGCGGCCGTCGGGTCCGCGCACGCTCAGCGAGGAGGCGACGAGGCTGGGGCCGGGCTCTGACATATCGACAAGTTTGCTGCCCTATGAGGTGAATGTCCGGGATTTGTGCGCGGTGCGCCGCATGACGGCCCGGATAGGTGGTCATAGGCAACGGCAGTAGGCTTGCTCGCCATGCGGACGGAGCCGGGAACGCCGGAGACCAGCGAGGACGCCGGCGGCGGTGACGAGATCGCCGCCGTGGAGCACGAGCTTGCCGTGCTGACACGCAAACTGCGCTCGTTGGCGCGGGAGTTCGCCCGGCTCGTCCACCCGGAGCTGGACCCGAGCGCGTACGGGCTGCTCACCCGGTTGATCGAGGTGGAGCACTGCCGGGCGTCCGACCTGGCCTGCTACTTCGGGGTCGGCAAGGCGACGATGAGCCGGCAGCTGAAGGTGCTGGAGGACCTCGGGCTGGTGCGGCGCGAGCCGGACCCGGAGGACGGGCGCGCGTGGCAGCTGCTGCCCACGGAGGAGGGGCTGCGCCGCTGCGAGCAGGTGCGGGTCACCCGGCAGGGGGAGTTCCGCAAGCGGCTCGGGGCGTGGGACCGCCCCGAACTCGCCGAGCTCGCCCGCCTCCTGGCCAAACTCAACCGCACCGGCGACGCGTAGGACCGCGAAGCGGTCCAGGCGGGGCGCCCCGCGCCGCGGGCCCGGCACGGCGGGGCGACCGCCGTCAGCCGTGCAGCTGGGGGACGATCAGGTACAACCCGTACAGCACCCCCGCCGCGCACAGCGCGAAGCAGCTCACCGCACCCGTCAGCGCCGCCGCCCCGCCGGAGCCCGCCTCGCGCCGCCCCCACGCCGCGATCCCGACGCAGAAGAGCGCGACCAGCACCACCGTCGAGGCGATCCCGACACCGGCGACGATCCCCAGTGCGTTCCAGTCGACATTCATCGGCATCGCTCCCAAAGCCTCATGCCGCCCGCGCCGGCGGCTCCGCCGCCAGCGGAACCGCCACCGCCGGCGCCACCGCCGGCGCCGCCAGATCCACCGCGTTGACGTTGTCCGCGCCGACCCGGCTGCGCCGCGACCGCACGAAGACAAGCGCCGCCACCGCCGCGCCGACCGCCGCCACCGCGGCCACGCCCGCCGTCCCGCGGTCCGCGACCAGCGCCGCGCCCCCGCCGACCAGCGCCGCCGCCGGCAGCGTCAGCACCCACGAGACCGCCATCCGGCCGGCCACGTTCCACCGCACCGAGCGCGCGCTCCTGCCGACGCCCGCGCCCATCACCGCGCCCGAGCAGACGTGCGTGGTGGACAGCGCCATCCCCAGGTGCGACGAGGAGAGGATCGCCGCGGTGGCCGCGGCCTGGGCCGCGAACCCCTGCTTGGGGGAGATGTCGGTGAGGCCCGAGCCCAGCGTCCTGATGATCCGCCAGCCGCCGCAGTACGTCCCGAGGGCCATCGCGGCGCCCGCCGAGACGATCACCCAGACCGGCGGCGTCGCCCCGTGCGGCAGCGCGCCCGCCGCGATCAGCGTCAGCGTGATGACGCCCATCGTCTTCTGCGCGTCGTTGGTGCCGTGCGCCAGCGAGACCAGCGCGCCGGTGGCGATCTGACCGGCGCGGAAGCCGCGCCGCGCGGTCTCCGGCGCGTCCTGCTCCGCGCGGCGGGTGATCCGCGCGGCCGCCTTGGTGGCCAGTGCCGCGGCGACCCCCGCGACCAGCGGCGCGGCCAGGGCCGGCAGCACCACCTTCTGCACCACCGCGGCGAAGTGCACCCCGTGCATCCCGACGCCCACCACGGTGGCGCCGATCAGCCCGCCGAAGAGCGCGTGCGACGAGCTGGAGGGGATGCCGTACAGCCAGGTGACGAGGTTCCAGAGGATCGCGCCGACGAGGCCGGCGAAGATCACGGCCGGGTTCAGGCCGCTGGATTCGTCGATGATGCCGCCCGAGATGGTCTTGGCGACCTCGACGGAGAGAAACGCTCCTGCGAGGTTCAGGACGGCGGAGACGGCCACCGCGACTCGGGGTGAGAGCGCGCCGGTGGCGATGGTGGTGGCCATGGCGTTGGCCGTGTCATGGAACCCGTTGGTGAAGTCGAACACCATTGCCGTGATGATCACGGCGAGCACGAGTGCGGAGATGTGTTCCATGCCTCAAAGCAATCGTCAGGTGACAGCGACGCGACGAAACGTAGGGAGATCAGGTGAACGGAAGATGAACCCAGCAAGCCTTTGGTCTTAACCCGCCCCCGGAGTGCTCCCCGTGCGCCGGTCATGCGCCCGTCATGCCCCGATTTACGGGAGTTGTCACTCTGTTTTCGGATGCCTTCAGTTCTGATCGAGACGGACGAGAACGGCGGTCGCGTCGTCCGTCGGCTTGCCGCGCGGGACCTCCGTGCCGTCCGGGTCG
The DNA here is from genome assembly GCF_001879105.1 of Mangrovactinospora gilvigrisea. Lineage (GTDB taxonomy): Bacteria > Actinomycetota > Actinomycetes > Streptomycetales > Streptomycetaceae > Mangrovactinospora > Mangrovactinospora gilvigrisea. The sequence continues at coordinate 39,313 of NZ_MLCF01000120.1, forward strand.
GCCGCCTCCGCCTTGCGCACCGCCGCCACCAGCCCCTCCGGCCCCTCGGTGCGCAGCCGGCGGAAGGTGTCCGCCCAGTCCTCGGTGCCGAACACCTCCACCAGCCGCGCCGCCCCGTCGGTGAGCAGCGCGAGCCCCCGCGCGGCGGACCGCGGCAGCCGTCCCGCCACCGCGGCGTGCGCCGCCGCCGGGGCGGCCGCCGCGGTGAAGAAGCCGTCCGGGGCGTTGCGCAGCCCCTCCACCGCGGCGACGTACGCCCGGCGCGCGGCGGTGTGCTCGGCGGAGCCCTCCCCGGACGCCTCGGCCGCCGCCCGCACCGCGGCGCGCAGCGACGGGACCGGCTCGGGCAGCCGGCGCAGCCGGTCGTCCTCGATCGCCGATACCTCGCCGCCGAACCCCTCGATCAGCAGCACCGAGTCGGAGAGCACCAGGTACTCCACCTCCTCGGGCCCGATCCGCACCGCGGCGACGGTCGACTGCGGGGTGCGCGGATGGGCCAGGTCGCAGCTGCCGGCGTGGCGTTCGGCGACCTGCGCGATCGCCGCCGCCAGGCAGTCGGCGAGCGGCCGGCCCGGCTCCTCGGTGGCCGCCGTGAACAGTGCCGCGCCCAGCCGCCGGACGTACCAGGGGACGTCGTGCAGGCAGCCGGAGCCGTCCGGGTGCGGGGTGACCCCGTCGAGGACGACGGCGAGCTCCGGGGTGGCCAGGGCGAGGTCCTCGTTGGTGCGGTCCGGGAGGCCGGGCTCGGAGGCGAGTTCGATGCGGTGCGTCGGCATGCGCCCAGTATTGATCAACCGCACCTGATCGCCCGCGGTCGGAAACGATCGGCACCGGGTTGACGCGCCCGGACGGCCCCCCTGCGCCGCCCGGCCTCGCTACTCCCGACCGTCGCGCGGCGCGCCCCTTCCGGGTGGCATCACTCGATTGAGTGAACGGCTGGCGGTGGCGGGCGACTTGGGACGCCGAAGGTGCCATCGTCTCGTCTGTCCCGATACTCCTCAGCACCCCGTTATTTGGTGAGGGACCACCACATCAACCGGATTGCGCGAGATTGCGAGAAGCGGTGCCCACCACGCCCTCCCAGCAGCCCGCGGCGGACTGGTCCTGGCGCGATCGGCTCCACGCCCTGGTGGCCGGGCCCGCCGTCGCCCGCCGGCTGCACGACGCCGCGCAGGACGAGCGCCGGGCCGCCGAGGCCGCCCGCGAGCAGGCCGCCCAACTGGCGGCCGAGCGCGACGCCCTGACGCAGGAGCGCGAGACGCTGCGCGCCAGAATCGCCGACCAGGAGACCAGGCTGGCCGCGCTCGACGCGCGGCTCGCCGACGCCGCCAACCAGCGCGGCGAGCTCGCCGCCCAGCAGGAGGTGCTGCGCCGCAGCAGCCACTCCACCATCGTCAACCTCTCGCTGCGCACCCTGACCCTGGTGGAGCGCCAACTCGGCCTCATCGAGAGCCTGGAGAGCACCGAGGAGGACGCCGACAGCCTCGACAGCCTCTTCAAGCTCGACCACCTCGCCACCCGGATGCGCCGCAACAGCGAGAACGTCCTGGTGCTGGCGGACGCCACCGGCGCCGGCGCCGCCCGCCAGGGCCGCACCTCCACCGAGTCCGTCCCGCTGCTCGACGCGCTGCGCGCCGCCGTCTCCGAGATCGAGCACTACGAGCGCGTCAATGTGCAGTTCCTGCCCCGGGTGGACATCGTCGGCCGGTGCGCCGACGACATCGCCCACCTGCTCGCCGAACTGCTGGAGAACGCCGCGGCGTTCTCGCCGCCCACCGAGGAGGTCGCGGTGAGCGGCTGGCGGCTGGACGGCGCCACCGGCAGCAACGGCGAGGTGATGCTCTGCATCGAGGACGCCGGCATCGGCATCGTCGCCGAGCGCATCGCCGAGCTCAACGAGCTGCTCGCGTCCGGCGCCCCCGGCGGGATGGCCGCCGCGGCCGGCGCCGACGGCGAGGAGCCGGCCGGCGCGCCCGCCGGCCGCGGCGGCGCCTACTCCTCCCGCAGCATGGGCCTCTTCGTGGTCGCCCGGCTCGCCCAGCGGCACGGCGTCCGCGTCCAGCTGCGCGAGGTGGCGCAGGGCGGCACCACCGCCGTGGTGGTGCTCCCCGACGAGCTGCTGCGCGAGCCCGCCCCCGAGGAGCGGCCGACGGCGGCCGTTCCGGTCTCCCGCCCCGGTGCGGCGGTCGAGGCCCGCGGGGACGGGCCCGCCCAGCACCCCGGGCTGCAGTCCGGGCAGGCCGGCGGAGCCCTTCCGGCCCGCCGTCCGGGCGCCGCTCCCGAGCCGCAGCCGCAGCCCGAGGCGGACGGCGCGGAGCAGACCCCCGCCGGTCTGCCCCGCCGCGTCCCGATGGCCCATCACCTGCCCGGCAGCCTGCAGGGATCGGTGCCCGAGGCGGCCGCCGCCACCCCGCGCAACGGCACCCCGGCCAACGGCGCCGCCGTCAACGGCGGCACCCCGCGCCCGCCGCGCCCGCGCACCGAGGACGGCCCCCGGCACGCCCGCGGCTCCGACGCCGCCGAGGAGCTGCGCCGCCGGCTCGGCGGCTTCCAGCGCGGCCTGAGCGCCGGCCGCGCCGCCGACGTCGGCGACGAGCTGCCCGACGAGGACGCCGCCCCCGGCGTCGAACCGGACGGCGGCGTCCCCGGGTTCGGCGAGTTCGGCGCCGGAGGCCGCGCCGACGACGAACCCAGGCCCGAGGGGGACCGATGAGACGACCGAGGCCGATGAGACCGGTGCGCTTTCCCGGGCAGCCGCCGGAGGCGCCGCCGCCCGGCTCCAGCCGCGCCGCCCGCAACCTCAAGTGGCTGCTCGCCAACCTGGTCTCCGAGGTCGAGGGGATCCGCCAGGTGGTGGTGGTCTCGGCGGACGGGCTGCTGCTCGCCTCCAGCGGCCCCGGCGCGCCCGAGCCGGCCCCCTCCGGCCGGCGGCAGCCCGCCCGGGTGGGCGCCGGCGTCCACGAGGCCGGGCTGGCCACCGTGGTCTCCGGCGTGGTGAGCCTCGCCTCCGGCGCCGCCGGCCTGCTCGACCAGGGCGAGATGCGCCAGACCGTGATCGCGATGGACCGCGGGCACCTGTTCGTGATGTCCATCAGCGACGGCTCCTGCCTGGGCGTGCACGCCGCCGAGGAGTGCGACCTCGGCGTCGTCGGCTACCAGATGGCCGTCTTCGTGGAGCGGGCCGGCCATGTGCTCACCCCGGAGCTGCGCACCGAGCTGCGCGCCTCGCTGGCCACCACGGGAGCGGGGTGAACGCCATGGGCGCCGGCACGGCGGCGGCGGACGGGGGAGGACGCGGCGGCTCCGCCCGCGTCCGCCCGTACACCATCACCGGCGGGCGCACCCGCGTGCACCGCGAACTCAATGTGGAGACGCTGGTCTCCGTGCTCACCGGCGGGCCCTCGGTGCGGCGGCTGCGCACCCGGCCGGAGCTCGCCGCGATCTGCGAACTCTGCGTCCGGCCGCACTCGGTGGCCGAGGTCTCCGCGCTGATCAGGGTGCCGCTCGGGGTCGCCCGGGTGCTCATCGGCGACCTCGTCGACCAGGGCCGGCTGCGCGTCCACGGCCTCGGCCCGGACGCCGACCCGAACGGCAGCCCCGACAAGGTGCTGCTGGAGCGGGTCCTGGGCGGTCTGCGGAGGCTGTGACGCACCGTCACCGCCCGCGGCGGGCACGTCCCCGCCCCGCCCCGCGCACGTGCAGCACACCGCACCACCCACGGAAACCACGGAACCCTCTTGACCCACCGGAAGGGGTCGACCGCTGCGATGAGCATGACGGACACCGGGACCGCGAGGCCCGGGCCGGGCGGGCCCGCCATCTCCACCAAGATCGTGGTGGCGGGCGGCTTCGGCGTCGGCAAGACGACATTCGTGGGAGCGGTCTCCGAGATCGCCCCGCTCACCACCGAGGCCGTGATGACGCAGGCGAGCGCCGCCGTCGACGACCTCTCGGCGACCCCCAACAAGATAACGACCACCGTGGCCATGGACTTCGGGCGCCGCACCCTCGAGTCCGACCTGGTGCTCTATCTCTTCGGCACCCCGGGGCAGGCGCGCTTCTGGTTCATGTGGGACGACATCGTGCGTGGCGCGATCGGCGCCGTGGTGCTGGTCGACACCCGCAGGCTGGACGACTGCTTCGCACCCATCGACTACTTCGAGGCGTGCGGGCTGCCGTTCGTGATCGCCGTCAACCGCTTCGACGGGGCGCCGCAGCACAGCCTGCTGGACGTCCGCGAGGCGCTGGCGCTCTCGGAGAACGTTCCGGTCGTCTCCTGCGACGCCCGCCACCGCCACTCGGTGGTCGAGTCGTTGATGACGCTGGTGATGCACGCGCTGTCGGCCCGGGCATAAGGCGCAACTCGGGTCAGACCGAACCCGGCTCCCCCGGAAGCCTGTTCGCACTTGCCGCTGCACGGGACTATGCACACGTCAACCGCACGCGCAGCGCGGCGCGAACCCGTAGGGTGGAAGGCGTGACGGGCACAATGCTGATTGTCGGAGCGGGCCAATCCGGGCTCCAGCTTGCGCTGGGCCTCCAGGCGCAGGGGCGTGAGATCACCCTGGTGACCAACCGCAGCGCCGCGGACATCCGCGGCGGGCGGGTGCTGTCCACCCAGGCGATGTTCCACACCTCCCTCCAGATCGAGCGCGATCTGGGGCTCAACGCCTGGGAGGAGGAGACCCCCCGGATCGCCGGCCTCGGCATCAGCGTCGCCGCGCCGGAGGGTCTGGATCCGGCCATCGACTTCCTGGGCACGCTCGACGGCTACGCCCAATCCGTCGACCAGCGGATGAAGTTCGCCGGCTGGCTGGAGACGTTCGAGGAGCGCGGCGGCCGGGTGCTCGTCCAGCACGCCGACCTCGACACCCTCGACCGGCTCTCCGCCGGCCACGACCTGGTGATCGCCGCCACCGGCCGCGGCGACCTCGGCCGGCTCTTCCCCGTCGACCCGTCCCGCTCCCCCTACGGCGAGCCGCAGCGCGCGCTGGCCGTCGCCTATGTGCACGGCGGCCGGCTGCGCGACGGCGACGGCGGCCGCCCGGCGATCCACTGCAATCTGCTCCCCGGCGCCGGCGAGCTCTTCGCGATCCCCGCCCGCACCCTCTCCGGGCCGTGCGACATCCTGTTCATCGAGGCGGTCCCGGGCGGCCCGCTCGACGTCTTCGGCGACGTCCGCGACCCCGACCGCTTCCTGGAGCTGATGCTCGAGAAGGTGCGGCAGTTCGCGCCGTGGGAGTACGACCGGTTCAAGGACGCCGAGCTGACGGACGAGCAGGCCTTCCTCTCCGGCCGCGTCACCCCGGCCGTCCGCCGCGCCGCCGCCGAGCTGCCCTCCGGTGTCCCGGTGCTGGGCGCCGCCGACGCCGTCGTCTCCAACGACCCGATCACCGGCCAGGGCGCCGGCGCCGCGGCCCGCTGCGGCGCGCACTACCTGCACGCCCTGGTGCAGCGCGGCGACCGCCCCTACGACCAGGCCTTCCTCCAGGGCGTCTTCGACCGCTACTGGACGGAGCACGCCCAGCACGTCACCAAGTGGTCGAACGGCCTGCTCATGCCGCCGCCTGAGCACATCGTCAAGCTCTTCGCGGCCGCCGAGCGGCTGGAGCCCGTCGCCGACCGGATCGCCAACGCGTTCGACGACCCGTCGGACCTCGAGGAGTTCTGGTACCAGCCGAAGGACGTGGACGAGTACCTCGGCAAGGTCCGCGCCTCCCTCGGCATCTCCCAGGCGCGCTAGCGCCGGAGCACCGGCCCGTGCTCACCCCGCGGTCGGGGACGGCGACCCGCTGGGCGTGGGCGACACCGAGCTGCCGCCCGAGGCGGAGGTGGACGTGGACACCGACGCCGAGGGGCCGGGCTTCGCCGAACCGCTCGCGGTGGCCGTCGGTCTGGGTGTCGGGCTCGGCTTCGCGCTCGTCGACCTCGACTTCGACGGCGACGGCGACGGCTTCGGGTGCGAGGGCGAGCCGCCGCCGGAGCCGCCGCTCGAAGCCCCGGTGGTGCCCATCGAGGCGCCGGTGAACCCTATCCCCGACGCGCCCGAGGCCGCGGCGCCGCCCGGCACCCGGTAGCCGTTGTCCACCGACGGCGCCAGCGGGTCGGGCCGCACCACGCCCTTGATCGGCATCGACGCCATGTCGGCGATCTTGATGACGGTGCCCGGCCGCGGCGCCTCGATGATCAGCCCGTTGCCGATGTACATCGCCACATGGCTGGCGTCCGCGAAGTAGACCACCAGGTCGCCCGGCCGGATCCGGTCGAGCGGCACCCGGGTGAGCTGCGCCCACTGCTGCTGGCTGGTCCGCGGGATGGCCACCCCGGCGTGCGCCCACGCCTGCGAGGTGAGCCCGGAGCAGTCGAACGCGCCCGGCCCGTCGCCGCCCCACAGGTACGGCTTGCCGAGCTGCCCGAACGCCCACTCCAGCGCCGCCTTCCCGGCCGCCGAGGGGTAGCGCTCGCCCCGGCCCAGCTTCCCGGAGTGCAGCAGCGCCAGCTGCGCCGCGTTGATCTGCTGCTGCTCCAGCTTGAGCAGCTGGTCCAGCTGAGCGCCCGTCAGCGACATGATGATGCCCTGCACGGCGGCCAGCTGCTTCTGGACGTCGGCCGCGGCCTTCTTCTGCTGCGCGGCGAGCTTCTTGGCCTGCGCGACGGCCTGGTCGGACTTGGCCTTCAGCGCCTTCAGCCGGGCCTGTTGGCCCTCCAGGTCGGTGAGCACCCCGGCCTGACGGCCGGCGGCCTGCTTCAGCGCCTGGCCGACGTCGAGGGTGTCCTGCGGGTCCTTCCCGGCGAGCAGGTCCGCGAGCCCGCCGGTGCCGGCCTCCCGGTACTGCTCCCGGGCCAGCGCCCCGGCCTGGTCGTGCTGCGAGGCGAGCTTCGCCCGGGTGGCCTTGATCTGCGCGGAGAGCGTCCTCTGCTGCTTCTGCAGCGTCTGCTCCTTCACCACCACGGTGTTGTAGGCGTCGGTGGCCGCCTCGGCCTTCCGGTAGAGGCCCTGCAGCCGGGCGAGGAGGGCGTTCAGGTCGACGGGGGACCCGGCCGACGGCTGGGCGACGGCGGCCGATGCGGACGCGGCCGTCGCCACCGGCACGGCGAGGGCGGCGCAGGCGGCCAGCGCGACGGCCGCACGGCGGCGTCTGGTCCCGAGTCCCGACATCAGCAACCCCTCCCGACGGCCCTGGCCCTGACACAACGTCATCGACAATGCCCCTACCCACCGGTATCGGCAAGAGCCCCGGTTCCCCTTTCCTCCCGAATGCGCAACGGAATTCATCCGTACGGCAGCCAACGCCGCCCGCCCCGCACCCTTCCCGCACCCGCCCCGCAACCGTCCCGCGCCCGCCCCGACGCGTCGGCCCCCGACGTCCGGAGCAC
>NZ_MLCF01000121.1 GCF_001879105.1 Mangrovactinospora gilvigrisea
TGTCTCCATCAAACCCGGGGCGATTCAGTTGGTGAGGGCGAGCAGTCGGTTGTTGGGCAGGCGCAGCAGCGCCGCATCCCAGTCGCCTGATTCGGGGATGGCAGATCCTTTCCGATGAAAGGACGAACGAAGAGGAGAGCAACGAGCCGCACAGGGGCTGTGGGTACTGCGGGAGGGGATCGCGGTCAGCGGTGGCGGCCGTGTGGCGGCCCGCCGTCGTCGATGCGCGGAGGAGCGGACGGATCGGTCAGCCCGACGCCGGGGTCCTGCGGCACACGGGAGCGGCTCCGGGTCGCAGCGTCTTCGGTGTGGTGTGCGATCCATTCGGAGGTCTGTCGGGTCGTGTGTGCGGCAGCGATGACCTTGTCCGCGCTGTGGGTGAACGATGCGGCCAGGCCCTTGCCGTCCGCCCCCAGCCCGGCCCGCGCGATCACGGCCATCCGGTTCAGCCGCCCGTGCAGGCTGGACATCGGTGCACCGGGGCCGAGGCAAAGTGCTTGGAGGCGCGCGGCTGCGCCGGCGGAGCCAAGGCCGGGATCGCGCATCGCGACGGCCACGACCACCGCGGATGTGCGGTGGGACGTGGTGAGACAGGCGGCGGCCGAGAAGGCCTCCTCCCAGGACGTGCTGACGGCTTGGGCGATGGCCATCAGGGGGTCCGCGTGCGCACGCATGCCGTGATCGGTCTGCTGCCCGGCCCACGTGGCCACCGCCGTCAGCTCCGTCAGCGTCTCCAGCAGGGGGGCGTCAGGGCCGGCGGCGAGCTGGTGCAGTTCTGCGGCGAGCTCGTTGAACGATCCCTGTCGGGCGATCTCGGCCTCGCCGGGGTTGAAGGGGGGTGAGTCCAGGCGGTCCGGGACGAATCCGGCCGCCGCCAGCTTTCGGGCCAGACGGTTGGCGTCCTCCATATCCAGCCCTCCGGCGGTGAACAGCGACGGGCACTGCTGCTCGGGGGTGAAGCCGGCCTCGACCAGGATCGCCTCCAGCCTGGGGTGGTCGGTGAGTGGCTGGGCGATCATGATGTTGTTGGGCAGCCGGTGGAGGACGATGTCGGGTTCAAAAGCCGATGCGGCGGCACGAGAATCAGGCACGGAGGCACCTTCCGAGAAGCGGAGGGGGATGATGCGGAGCGCGAGGCGAGCAGGACCTCGGGCGGGGTCAGCGTCGCCGCGCGCGGCCGGAACCGCCCTGCGGGCCGGGCTGCTGTGCAGCGGCCGACGGGCCGTCAGGCCCGGGCGGGTTCAGAGCGCTCGCCGCGGTCAGCACCGCGGTGCGCACGGCCGTCAGCTGCAGCACGCCCTCGGTGGTAAGGGCGGAAGGCCGGCGCAGGGCGGCCAGCAGGTGCTGGGCGCGGTTCAGCGGCGCCTCGGCCGAGGCGTGGAGGTCGGCCAGGCGGCGGACCGCCTCGCCTTGCGCGTCTGGCCCGGCGGCCGGCGATTCGGTGCCGGCGTGTGGCGTGGGAATGTCGTCGGTGTCCACGCCCTGCGCGGCCACTGCCTGCAGGGCGAGCCGCCAGATCCGGTCGATGCGGTCCGCGGCCGCGGCCAGGCGGGGAGCCAGATGGGCGCGCGTGTCGTCCGGGTCGTCGGCGGCCGCCGCGGTGGCCGCGGCAATCCCGTCCAGGACCTGCGAGAGTGCCTCGCTCAGCTGCCGCAGCAGCTCCTGGGGTGAATCGGAGGGGGAATCGGGCAAAGAGGTCTCCCAAGAGATTGAGATGGGGAGTAGCGCGCGCATCGAAGTGGAGCAGACCTGATGGTGCGTCAGTTCTCTGCGAGGCGGGCGTCGGTGTCGAACATGGCCAGCTCGGCCGGGTGCAGCTGGTGGTGGGCCACGAAGGAGCGGTCGGCGATCTTCCACAGGCCGCGGCCGCGGGGCAGGTCGGCCACCGCGCGCATCTCCACGCCGGTCAGCCCCAGCAGAGCGCCGGTGGCGGCGAGTTGGTCGTGTTCTTGGCGGTAGATGATGCGGGTGGAGCAGTCCGACAGCAGCCCCTCGGCCAGGGCGCGGCTTCGGGATCCGGCGTCGCCGGCCGACAGCAGGTCCGAGAGGCGGTGGATGACCAGCAGGTTGGCGATGCCCAGGCCGCGGGAGAGCTTCCATTGGGCCTGCATGCGCTCCAGCAGGCCCTGGTGGCGCATGACCCGCCAGGCCTCGTCGTAGATGACGAACCGCCTTCCGCCGCCCGGGTCGGACAGGGCGGCCTCCATCCAGGCCGAGGCGCAGGTCATGGCGAGCACCAGGGCGGTGTCGTCGCCGGTGCCGTTCAGCCGGGACAGGTCGATGGACAGCACCGGCACGCGCGGGTCGAAGGCGGTGGTGGAGGGGGCGTCGAACATTCCGGCCAGGTCTCCGGAGACCAGGCGGCGCAGGGCGTGGGCGACGTCGAAGACCGCGTCGCCCAATCTGCCGGCGACCTCCCCGGAGATCTTGGTGAGCACGTCGGGGTGGTTCAGGATCCGGGCGACGTGGGGGAGCAGGGGGACGGTGTTCTGCCCGGCGGCCCAGTTGACGGCCGCATCCAGGGCGACATCCAGTGCGGTGTGCTCCATGGGAGTCAGCGGCCGGCCCAGGACGGTGCGGGTGAGGGAGGAGAGCAGCAGGAGGCGGCGTTTGCGGACCTCTCCGGCCCAGGCTGCCGCGCTGACTCCGGGCGGTCGGGGCGGGGCGTCGAGGGGGTTCAAGCGGCCGGGGAGGCCGGGGCCGAGGGCGATGACGGATCCGCCGAGCTGCAGGGTGACGTTGCTCCATTCGCCCTTGGGGTCGCAGGGGACGTAGACGCGGTAGCCGAAGCAGGTCGCGCGCAGCGCGATCGATTTGGCGAGCGCGGACTTGCCCATCCCGATGACCCCGGCGAGCAGGAGGTTGGGGTTGGTGAAGCCGGCCAGCCGTCCGTAGAGCTCGAAGGGGTCGAAGCAGAAGGCGGCCTCGGCGTGGACGTCCTGGCCGATCAGCAGGCCCTGCGCGCCGAGGCCTCCCTCGGCCAGGAACGGATACGCACCTGCCGCGACCGCGGTGGTCACCCGGTGCGCGGGAAGCTTCACCTTGCCGCCGCGGGCGGCGGCGGGACCCGGTCGGCCTCCGGACGGATACACCGGACCTGTTCCGAGCAGCGCGTCGTCATCCCCCGGGACCGGGTGCTGCGCGCGGCGCGCCTCCTCGGCGGCCGAACGCGCCTGACGTCGGGTCTGGGCCAGCGCTTTTCGCCGCTCCCGGGCTTGGGCGCGTTTCACCGTCCGGGGGGTGAACAGCGGCGTTGCCGCTGCGCGGATGCGCATCAACGGCCCTCGACGCTGTGCCGGATGCGGCCGGTGAACGAGGCGCGCAGCACTGCGGGGGTCGCGGTGGTGCGCATCGTGGCGCACGCCTTGACCTGGCGGCTGCAGATCTGCAGCGCGGGTCGGCCCTCCGGGTGCGAACCCCCGCATCCGGGTCGGTCGGCCGGTGGGCGCTCGGCGGCGTGGAAGGCGCGGTGGACCTCCTCGGCCGCCTGGAAGAGCCGCACCCGGGCCGCGGCCAGGTGATCGGCGCACGCGTTCCCGGGCGGGCGCGGGGAGGCTGCGGTCAGGGTGTGGCAGGTGATCAGGATCTGGTGGAGGGCATCGAGATCGGTGCGAGCCGTCAGACCGGTGCGGGTGGCGGCTTCGGCGACCTGCTGCCCGGCCAGCGCGAAGATCGCGCGGGCGGACAGCTCAGTGTCGACGGCATCGGGGTCGAGAGCGGTGGTCATGGCAGGGCGGACCTCGTTCCGGCGGACGGAGAGGACAACGGGGAGAGCAACGAGGACGTGGACGGAGCGGCCGTCAGCGGGGGAGCGGCATCTGCGATCCGGCCAGGTAGGACAGGCGGTGCAGCGGCTGCCCGGCGCGGCCTGCGTTCCAGGCCCGGATCAGCACCGCCAGCTTCCAGGTCCGCGACTGGCTGCCGTTCCCGGTCGAGGCCGCCCGCACCAGGGCGCGGCGCAGCGCCAGCACCGGATGCCCGTCGGGCAGACCGGTGCCGGACGCGAGCTGCTCGAGGAACACCGTCGCCGCGTCGGCGTCCCGGAACGCGAACAGGTGGTGGGCGAGGGCCAGGACGGATGCTTGCGGATACGGGAAGGCGGCATGGGTTTGGTGGGCGGCCTCGATGCTGTCGCGCATGGTCGGGCGGGCGGCCAGCAGCTGGAGGACCTCGGCGGTGGTGGGGGCGTGGCCGGTCAGACGAAGGTCGCCGACCTCCCACCGCCACAGCAGCCGCAACGCCGCCGCCAGCAGGTGAGGGCGCTGCTCGCCATGCAGGGCCAGCACATCCCCGGCGGAGCGGCGGGAACCGCAATCCACCGACTCCTGCGCGGAGTCGGGAAGGTTTTCCACCAGCATCACCGGCACGCTGGCCTGCGCGCGGGCGACGGCGGCCAGGCGGTGGCGGCCGTCCAGGACATCGCCGTGGACGCACAGCTTGATGGTGTCACCGTTCAGCCGCCAATGGCCGGCGGCCATGTCGCGGGCGTAGGCGGCCACCACCTTCTCGCGCAGCGGCCGCTGAACGGCATTGTGCGCCGCCAGCCAGTTGGTGGCCTGCCGCGGGCCGACGATCAGCGTCCGCACCCGCGGAGCCGGACTGCTGGCCGGATCGCCGGCCGCAGTGTCGGCGAACGGGTCGAAGAAGGGGTCGAACGGGTCGGGCTCGGGGACGTCAACCGTCACTGGTCCAGCTCCTTGTCGATCGCGTCGGCGACCTGGCCGAGGTCTTCGGCCAGGGCCCGGAGGGTCTCGGCCCACCAGCGGCGCGACTCCGGCGGGGTGTCGGCGTGCGGAAGGTCGGCGGCCGCCAGGAACTTGGTGCTCGATCCCAGGCCGGCCAGCAGTTCGGGCAGCTGGTGGTGTACTGCGGCGCAGTGGGTTGCCAGGCGCTTATCGCCGGCGATGCGGTCCTTGCGCTGGGCGACGCGCAGCTCCTCGCGCACTGCCTCCTCGATCTCGTCCGGCAGCGGCCGCCGGCGCGGTGGGTGCGGCTTCGGCTCCGGCACGCCCGGGATATCGGCCAGCCGCACCTCGATCCCGAACTCGGCGCCGACGGTGTCGGTCTCCGACCGTTCAGTGCCGGGCGGCATCAGCATCGCGAGCGCCTCCGCCTTCAACTGCTCGTCCGACACCGGACTCCCGAACTCCGGCTTTCCGCCGTACGCCTCGTACGGTTTGCCGTCTATGCCCGTTATCGCACGTGGCGCATTTCCGCCACCTGACATGTGCACGTCTCTTTCGATCGTGCTGTGATGAGCCCCGACGGCGGCGCCGATGGCGCGGGTGGACATCCCGGCCTCGGCCATCGCCTCGACGATCCGCTGGCGCTGGCCCCGGGGCAGCTGGACGCGGTGGGAGCCGAACTCCCCGTCCAGGTAGCTCTCCCAGCGCTCATAGCCCAGCGCCGCCCAGTCCCGCGCGCGGAATGCAGTGATCACCTCTTGCTGCCACTCGGCGACCACCCGCATCCCCGAGCGGATCCGCGCAGCCCGCTTCCGCGCCTGATCGGGGGTGGCCGGTGCGATCGGGAGGTCCGACGGCTGCGGTGCCGGACGGTCTCCGTATAAGTTCATGACTCCATCTCCTTCGGCATGTTGTTGGGCGATCAGGCGAGGTCGAAGTCGGCGCGGGTGAGCTGCTCCTGTGCGGCCAGCCGCTGCTGGGCCACAGCGAAGTAGTGCCCGCTCACCTCCGCGCCGACGAAGGCGTAGCCCTCCGCGAGGGCGGCGACCCCGGTGGTGCCCGAGCCGGTGAACGGATCGCACACCGTGCCGCCCGGCCGGCAGATCTTGACCAGCTGCCGCATCACCTCCAGCGGCTTCTGCGTGATGTGGACCCGGTCCTTGCGCGGCTGGGAGGCGGAGTAGATCCCGGGCAGGAACACCGGATTGCTGGCCACGTCCATCGGGCCCTTCGATCCCCAGGGCACGAACTCGCACTCCTGCTTGAACCGGCCCTTCTGCGGCCGGGAGACCGGCTTGTGCCACACGATCACCCCGCGCCACAGGTAGCCGCCGCCCTGCAGCGCATCGGTGGTCGGCGCCAGCTGCCGCCAGTCGCAAAAGACGGCCGCGACCCCGCCGGCACGGGTGGCGCGGTAGCACTCGGTCAGGATCAGCGTCAGCCACCGGGTGTAGGAGTGCTGGTCGCGGGCTTCCCCGGGGAAGTCCTTGAGGTTCTCGTCCTTGGCGGAGGTGTACTTGGCACGGGCGGTGCGGCCGGTGCGCTCGGCCGAGGTGGTGCCACCGGAGTTGTAGGGCGGATCAGTGATCACCGCGTCGATCGACGCGTCGGCGAGGGTGGTGAGCACGGCGAGCGCGTCGCCGCGGTGCAGGGTGTAGGGCATCGATCCAAGCGCCTCCTGAGAACCAAGCGTGCACGGGCGACGAGCTGCACACGGTGCGCAACTCCCTTCCCACACCTCAATTCTCCTCGCGCCGACCGACCCGACTTCGCTGAAGGCCGGTCGTCCCCACCGGCCTAATCTGGAAGTACCTCGAAAACCTCGTCCCGCCCGCAACTCCCGGGCGATGAACGGTGCGCGGGCCGCCGGTGCCCGCGCTTGCTCTCGTCGTGGTCCCCCCATTGGCACGCCCCGATCCCGGAGGCCGCATGCCGCATTCCTTCTCCCGTGCACGACCCGACCGCAGAACCCGCCCCTATCCCAAGGCCCCTCGATCCCGTCCGGGTTCGGGCGGCGGATGAAGCGCGCCCTCGTCCTGGGCCTCGCCGCCCTGCTGGTGCTGCCCCTGATCGTGCTGCTGCCGATGCTGCTGGCCGGCGGCGACGCCGCCTCGGCCACCTGTGCCGGCGGGGCCTCCGTGGACAGCGCCGCGGTCGCCCAGGCCGTCCAGCAGATCCTCGACAAAGGGGCCGGCGCGAAGACCCCGGAGGTGGATGGCCTGTCGGATCCCGGCGGGCAGATCCCCAACGCGAAGATCGTCGTCGCGGCCGGGATCGCCATGGACGTGCCCGCCCGCGGCCAGGTCATCGCCCTGGCCACCGCCCTGCAGGAATCGGGGCTCCGCAACCTCTCCTACGGCGACCGCGACTCGTTGGGCCTGTTCCAGCAGCGCCCGTCGCAGGGCTGGGGGAGCGCCGCGCAGATCACCGACCCCGTCAACGCCGCCACCGCCTTCTACACCCACTTGCTCCACGTGGCCGGCTGGCAGCAGCTGACCGTGGATCAGGCCGCGCAGAAGGTGCAGCAGTCCGCCACGCCCGGCGCCTACGCCCAGTGGGAGCCCCTGGCCACCGCCCTCCAATCGGCGCTGGCCACCCACCTCAACGGCACCACCAGCAACCCGACGCCCACGCCCGGAACAGCCGAGCCCGTCACCGATGCCTCCTGCACCAGCACGAACGCCGCCGCCCCGCCGCCGGGCACCGTGCCGGCCGGCTACCAGATCCCCGTCGGCGCGCCGGCCGCAGTGCGTGCCGCACTTCAGGCGGCGATGGCCCGGCTGGGCACCCCGTACCAGTGGGGCGGCACCTGCACCGCACCCAAGAGCGGGGATCCGATGAAGCGCTGCGACTGCTCCTCGCTGGTCCAGCAGTCCTACGCCGCGGCCGGGATCGGCCTGCCGCGCACCACCTACGCCCAGGTCCACGCCGGCCGGCCCGCCCCGCAGGACGCGCTGGAGGCGGGGGATCTGCTGTTCACCGAGGGCAGCGCCGCCGCCCCGAACCACGTCGGGATCTACCTAGGTTCCGGCTATCTGATCGAGGCCCCGCACACCGGCGCCGTGGTGCGGATCGTGCCCCTGAGCCAGTGGCGTGGCCAGATCCTCGCCGCCCGACGCATCGTCACCAGCTGACCCAACCGGCCCGACCGGGCCCTTCATCGATCTGCGGGAGCTGCATGCTGCTCACCCATCTGCGCCTACTCGCCTACAACCCCGGCGTCGCGCCGGCCGGTGGGGGCCTGCCCGGCCTCGCGGTCCTGAGAAAGGTCATGGCCTCACTCAACCTCTACGGCATCATCGCGGTCGTCGGCGCGCTGGTCGTCTCCGCCCTGGTCTGGGCCTGGGGCCACCACTCCGCCGGGCACCAGGCCGAGGCCAACGGCAAGAAGGGCGTCATGGTCGCCATCGGCTGCGCCCTGCTGATCGGCGCCGCCAACGGGCTCATCACGTTCTTCTCCGCACTCGGCGGGCAGGTGAAGTGATGTCCCGTCAAGTGAATCTCCCAGCCCCTGGACGCAGCCGCCTCCTGCTGCTCGCCGCCGGCACCCTCGTCATCCTGGGCGTCGCCGCCAGCATCGCGGTCCTGCTGGCCCGCAGCACCGGCCACCACCACCCGGCTTCCGCCGCCTCGCCGCACACCACGGCTGCGGCACCCGTCCCGAGTGGCACGTCCACCACGGCACCGAGCGCCACACCCACAGGCCCGTCCCGAATCCCGGGCCCGCCGTCCACCACCGACCCGGTGGCCTTCGCGCGGGCGGCCGCGGCGGTGCTGTGGAGCTACGACACTCGCACCGAGTCCCGCGCGGCCCATCTGGCAGGTCTGCAGCGGTGGATGACCGGCGACCGCGCGGTCGCCGACCCCGCCTCCCTCGACGACGTGGTCCCCGGCGCCTCGCTGTGGCTGCGGCTGGCCGCTGAGCAGCAGCGTGCGACGGCCGCGGTGGCCGAGGCGCACATTCCGTCGGCGTTCCGGCGGGCGATGGCCGCCGATCCGCAGGCCATCACCCGCACCTACACCTACGCCGTGACCGCCACCGGCACTCAGCACCTGGCCTGGACCGGCGGCTCGGGCGCCCAGGGTCAGGCGATCACCCTGGCCGTCCAGTGCCGACCGGGCACCCCGTGCCGGCTGGCCGGGATCGCCCCCGTCACCGCCCCCTGAAAGACCTTCCCCCCTTTATCGACCGACACGGAGGAGATGCCTGCCGTGGGCGTGTGCAACCTGCCCCTGTGGAACGTGGTCTGCGACACCACCAAGGACGTCGGCCTCGGCTTCGTCGGCCAGGCCATCGACCTGGTCAACCAGATGGTCGCCGACCTCGCCGTCAAATGCGCCGACCTGGCCGCCACCGCCACCGACGCCACCACCCGCATCGACCTGAACGCCGCCTGGTTCCGCCACAACTACGAACTGCTGCTGCCCATCGGCCTGACCCTGCTGGTCGGCACCTTCTGCCTGCAGCTGATCACCGCCGCGTGGAGACGCGACGAACGCGCCCTGGCCGTGGCGGTGACCGGCACCATCAAGGGCTGCATCTTCGCCTTCGCCGCCACCCTGGTCACTGCCATCGCCCTGACCGTGGTCGACGCGTTGTCGGACGGGCTGTTCGCGGCGGCCGGGACCAGCCTGAAGGCGGCGATCAAACGGGTCCTGGTGGTCGATGAGATCCCCTCGCCGCAGGGCGTCAACGGGATCGTGCCGCTGCTGTTCGGGATGCTGCTGGCTGCCGGCGGCCTGATGTTCTGGGCCGTACTGCTTTTGCGCAAGGTCGGTGTCTACATCCTGGCCACCCTCGCCGTGCTGGTCGCCTCGGGCGGAGGCTGGGAGGGGGCGGAGCGCTGGCGCCGCCGTTGGACCGAGGCGATCGCCGCCCTGGTGGTCTCCAAACTGGTGATGACCATCGTCTTCCTGCTGGGCATCTCCGCGATCGGCAAGAGCCAGGTCACCAAGAACCCGATCCAGGGGATGGGCGACATGCTCTCCGGCGTAATGATCATGATGCTGGTGTGTCTGACCCCGTTCGCCGTGTACAAGTTCCTGCACTGGGCGGACGAATCCGGGGCCGGCCACAGTCTCCACCTGGGTGCCGCCTCCGGGGCCGCGACGGCGGGTCGGGCCGGGGCTCAGGCGGCCTCGAAGGCGCAGATGCTGGCGGGCCGCGGCAGCGGTCCCGCCCCCCAGGGGCCGGCGACGAACCCCGAGTTGAACATCCCCGCCACCGGCGGCCAGGGCACGGGCGGGAAGAGCCAGTCCGGCGGACAGTCGGGGGCACCTGACCCCAACCCCACCCGCCCCATCCCCGGCGCCTATCCGTCGGATGGAAAGCAGGGGGCGAAGAATATGGCGCCTCTATCCCCGCAGACCCAGGGCGGAACCACGCTACCAACATGGCCCGAGCCTGCTAACTCGAGTGGACCGCCTGATCCGCCTAGCAGCGATGCGGTGGATCCTCTAGTCGTTGGCCCGTTCGTCCCCGAGCGTGCTGGCCGCGAAGGCGCAGTCCCGCCAGATCACCCAGCCTCTTGAGAGGCGGTAAATGACCATCTCCCCTGATGTTCGCGGTCCTGTGGCCGTTCGTTTTCCGCATCGCTCGCGCCGTGGTGTGCTGTTGGGCCTGACGGCTCCGCAGCTGGTGGTCGCCGGCTCTGCTGCCCTGCTGCTGCTCCTCGCCCTGATGGGTTCCGGTCTGCTCGGTGCCGTCAAGCTGATCCCCTTGTGGATGGCTGCGGCCGTCCTCGTGGCGGTCCGCTTCCAGGGCCGGTCGCTGGCCGAGTGGGCGCCGATCGCCGCCCGCTACACCCTGCGCCGCGTCACGGGCCAGCAGGCGTGGCTCGCCCAGGTCGGCACCCGGCCGCGCAAGGCCGGGCTTCTGCACCTGCCCGGCACCGCCGCCTCCCTGACCCTGGTCACCGCTCCCGACCGACGACTGTCCGCGGTCCACGACCCGCACCATCGCACCCTGACGGCCGTGTGCCGGGTCACCACCCGCGCCTTCGCGCTGCTCGATCCGGCCGTCCAGGACGCTCACGTCGCCGGGTGGGGGCGGGTGCTGGCCGCCCTGTCGCGGACCGGCCACCTGGCCCGCATCCAGGTGCTGGAGCGCACCGTCCCCTCCTCCGGAGACGCCCTGCAGCGGCACTGGAGGGGCCGCGGCAACCCCGCCAACCAGGAAGCCTCCCGCATCTACACCGAGCTCGTGGAGGCGGCGGGCCCGGCCGCGGCCGCCCACGAGACGTATGTGGTGCTCGCCCTGGATCTGACCGCGGCCCGCCGGCTGATCCGCCAGGCCGGCGGCGGTATGACCGGCGCCTTCACCCTGCTCGCGCAGATCGCCTCCACCTTCGACCAGTCCGCGCGCACCGCCGGCCTGGCCCCTGCCGGCTGGCTGACCGGCCCTCAACTCGCGGCCGTGATCCGCACCGCCTACGACCCGGCCGCCCTGCCTGCCCTGGAGCACTGGGCGCCCGACGGCCCCGCCCAAGCCGACCCTGCCGCAGCCGGGCCGGTGCTGGTGGTGGAGGAGGCCGACCATCTGCGCACCGACAGCGCTTTCCACACCGTGTACTGGATCGAGAACTGGCCCCGCACCGAGGTCAGCCCCGGCTTCCTGCACCAGCTGCTGTTCACCGCCGGCATCCGCCGCACCCTCTCCCTGACCTACACCCCGCACCGCATCGACGCCGCCTTGAAGGACGTGCGCCGCCGCAAGGCCACCGTGGTGGCCGACGCACACGAGCGCACCCGCCGCGGCCAGGTCGACTCCGAAGAGGACGGCATCGAGTACGCCGACATCACCTCCCGCGAACGGCAGTTGATCGCCGGCCACGCCGACATCTCCCTGACCGGCCTGCTGACCGTCACCGCCGACACCCGCCGGCAGCTGGAGGCCGCCTGCGCCTCCATCGAGACCGCCGCCGTGACCGCCCAGGTCGACCTGCGCCGACTGACCTGGCAGCAGACCGAGGCCTTCACCACCGGCGCCCTCCCCCTGGCCCGCCCCTGACCTGAAAGGCAGCCGGCCACCGGCACCTTTCGGAAATGACGTCGACTCACCGACCTGGATAGGAGCCCCACGCCTTCGTGCCCGACTCCGGTACCCCGCACGAGCCCGACCCCAAACTCCTGGTGAGCCCCCGCTACCTCGCCGGACCCACCCGCGCCCCCGACGCCGCTCTGTTCCCCCTGCTTGATGCCGGATGGCCCTTCCACACCGACCATCTTGACAACCTGTACTTCGCCAGCCCCGACGAGCGGATCCGCATCGCCTATCTGCCTCAGCGCACCGCCTGGGAGGCGGAGGCGCTCTGGTACGTCACCGCCTGGTCCAATCCGTTCGACCGGCCGCAGTGGACCGCGCAGTTCACCGACCACACGCCCGAGGAGGTCGTCGCCGGCCTCACCCGAGCGCTGCTTGAGGACTACGCGGACGGCCGCGACCGCCACCTGCACCGGGCGATCCGCACCCGACCCGCGATCGAGCCCCTGGAGGCGGCCGGCTGGCACAGCGACACCCAGCCCGGCCGCTACCCCCGCTTTCGGGCCACCTCCCCAGACGGCCACGCCGTCCTGGAAGGCGACAGGAGCCGGGCGGTCCGCGGCGTCGACCTTTCCAGGTGCGAGGTCTGGACGCTCCACGTCCGGCCGCCGCACCACAGCCTCGACGAACCCGGGCAGTGGTCCGCCCACTTCACTTACGGCTTTCCCCCGCTCCTCCTGGGCGCGGTCACCTCAGCGATGACCGATCCGGCGCCGGTGCGCCGCCGCGAGTCGCAGATCCCCGAGATCTTCCGCAGCACCGTCCGCTGCGCCCCCGCCCCGGGCATCGGCCCGGCCTCCGTTGCGGAAGCGGCCTCCTCGCTCGCCGCCGCGGCGATTGAGGTACCCGCCGAGCCCACCGCGCCTGCGCCCCCGGCCCAACCGCCCCGCCACCGCCGTCCCTGACCCCACGGCAGATGGAGC
The DNA here is from genome assembly GCF_001879105.1 of Mangrovactinospora gilvigrisea. GTDB lineage: Bacteria > Actinomycetota > Actinomycetes > Streptomycetales > Streptomycetaceae > Mangrovactinospora > Mangrovactinospora gilvigrisea. The sequence continues at coordinate 12,651 of NZ_MLCF01000121.1, forward strand.
CCCATTGCCCGCACCCGCTACGCGCCCGGCGATTCCCCGCCTCGCCCAGCCGATGGCCGGCGACCTCGCCGACGCCGAACTCCTCACCCTCGCCCAGGAGGTGAGGGCCACCCAGCAGCGGCTGCTGGGCTTTCCCGCCAACACCCGGCTCGACCACTCCGCGGACCTGGCCGCCTCGCTGCTGGGCGTCCTGCTGAACAACGTCGGCGACCCACAGGCCCCCGACCCCTACGGCATGGGCTCGAAGGACTTCGAGCAGGAGGTCGTGGAGATACTGGCGTGGCTGGCCGGCGCCCACCCCGCCGACACCTACGGCTACCTGGCGCCCTCCAGCAGCTACGGCATCGGCCACGGCCTCAAACTCGGCCGCGACCGCCTCCCCGACGCGCCCGTCTACTACTCCTCCGCCGCCCATTACGCGGTGCCGCGGCAGATCGACCTGCTGCGCATGGAGGCGGTCCAGGTCCCCGCCCTCCCGGACGGCCGCATGGACACCATCGCGCTGGAACGCGCGTGCAGGGCCCGGCCCGGCCGGGGCGCGGTGGTGCTGGCCACCATCGGCACGACGATGACCGGCGCGATCGACCCGCTGCCCGAGATCCGCCGTGCCGCATCCCCGGCCGGCCCGGTGCATCTGCATGCCGACGGGGCGCTCGGCGGCCTGGTCGCCGCCCTCGCCCCGCCGCCGGAGCGACGGCCGTGGGCCTTCGACGGGGGCGCGGACTCGGTCACCGTCTCCGGGCACAAGTTCCTCGGCTGTCCCATCCCCTGCGCGATCGTCCTCGCCAGGAAGGACCTCGTTCGCCCCGCAGGACAGGGGGAGTACGTCGGGAATCACCGAGACGCCACGCTGGCCTGCTCCCGCTCCGGCCTGGCCGCGATCCTGCTGTGGCGGACCCTCGCGCGCCTGGGGCTGGGCGGCCTGGAAAAGCAGGTCTTGGGCTGCCTGGAGGTCGCCGACTACGCCCAACAGCGGCTGACCGAGCTCGGGCTGCACGCCTGGCGCCACCCCGGATCGATCACTGTCGTCCTGGATCCCCCGCCGCCCGAGGTCCGCGCCCGCTACAGCATCCCCGTCGAGGACGGCATCGCCCACATCATCGCGATGCCGCACGTCACCCCCGAGCTGGTGGATGAGTTCTGCGACGCCCTGCACCAGCCGCATCCGCCAGCCGGCTCGCGCTCCTGACGCTGCTTCGCACACGGCGCTCCCCCGAGCCTCCGGATCTTCCTGACGACAGCGAGAGGAACCTCATCCATGGCCTACCTTCGCCCGCGCTTCGTCCCCGGCCTGGCCAGCCTCGCGCTGTGGGTGCCCCAGCACACCCTCAGCCCCGGGGACCTGCGCGACTACCTGCTGGGCGCCACCCCCAGCGGTGCCTACCAGCCGCGGCACCTGTCCGGCCTCCGGGACGACCTCAATGCCCTGCTGAAGGCCCATGAGGCGGAGCATCCGATCCTCGCGGCCCTGTCGGACAACGCCACCCCGGCCGGCACCGGACTGCGCTGGGAATGCGCGGCCGCCTGGGTGGAGATGAGCGCCGACGGCCGTGCGACCAGCAGCCGCGGCGACCTGCCGCCGGAACTGGTCGAGGTGGCCTGGCACCGGCTGCGCGGCAAGCTCGGCACCGCCGCCACCGGCGAACACCTCAACACCCGCCACCCCACCCCGCTCATGGCCCGCGCCGCCCAGGTCGGCTGGCCCATCCTCTACCGCGTCAACACCAACCCGGTCCCCGCGGGCCAAAGCGCGGCCGGCGCCCCGATCACCGCCATCCGGATCGGCAGCGTCCACGACCTCTACCTGTGGCCCGCCCCGTTCACCGCGACCTGAGACCCGGGCACCGGATAGTCCCCACAACCGATAGACCGGAGGGCCAACTGACGTTGCCTCATACCGCCCAAGCCCTCCGCCCCCTCCGCCTCACATCCTGGCCGCCGCAGGTCCGCCTGGCCCTGGCCGGCACCGTCCTGACCCACGTCCTCGGCTTCGCCAACGCCTTCCTCGCCTACGCCCTCACCCACCGCGGCCTGAACTCGGCAGCCGTCTCCGCGGTCCTGAGCGCCTACGGCGCCGGATGGATCGCCGGCCAGCTGGCCTTCGGCCACCTGACCGATACCCTCGGCCGCCGCCGCACCCTCATCCTGGCCAACGCCGCCTCCGCCGTCGTTCTGATCACCCTCCCGCTGCTGCACGCCCTGCCGGCGCTCCTGACCGGTGCGTTCGTGCTCGGCGCCGTTCTGGACGGCAGCCGCCCGGCCGTCAGCGCCCTGATCAACGACCAGCTGGCCGACAGCGCCCAGCGCACCCGGGTCAACGGCTGGCGCCACTGGTGCCTGAACGCCGGCGCCGCCCTGGCCGGCGCCACCGGCGGACTGATCGCCGACCGCTACGGATACGGCCCGCTGTTCGTCGCCAACGCCGCCTCCTGCGCCGCCTTCGCCGTCCTGGCCGCCGTCCTGCTCCCGGTCGAACCCCACCGGACGCGACACCACCGGCACGAAGGACCCGGACTCGCCTCGCTACTGGGGGACGATCGGCTGCACTGGCTGCTCGCCGGCAGCCTGTGCGCGTTCACCTGCGCGGTCTCCCTGACCAGCGCCCTGCCGATCCTCATGGTCCAAGACCGGCTCCCGGCCGCCGACTACGGCCTCGCCAACGCCGCCAACGCACTTGCCGTCCTGGCCCTGACCCCGCCGCTCACCGTGGTTCTGACGCGACGTGCCCGGCGCACGCCGCTGGTGGCGGACCTGGCCGTCGGGTCGCTGATCCTCGGCGCCGGGATGGGCGGCTGCGCCCTGGCCCACACCACACCCGGCTACCTGACCGCCGTCGTGGCGGCCACCCCCGGGGAGATCATCCTGGCCGTCGCCGCCTACGACGTGCTGGCCCGCATCGCCCCCGCCCACCTGCAGGGCCGCTACCAGGGCGCGCTTGGAATGGCCCTGGCCTCGGCGGGCCTGCTGGCGCCCGCGCTCACCAGCCTCGCCCTCCACCTCGGCGGCAGACCCGCCGTCGGCCTGGCCCTCGCCGCGCTCGGCGTGCTCGGGGCGCTGTGCTGCCTGCCCCTCCACCACCGCATGCCGAAGGGGATGAGCTCGTGAGTCTGCGCTCCGTACTGGCCCTGGCCAGAGACCCCCGGCGCGGCAGCGGCCATGCTGCTGCCGCGCCGCCAAGCACGGGTCTGCCTCCGACGGCGGCCATCGTCGCCCCGTATGGTTCCGGCGCCCTGTACGCCGACGAGTTCCGCCGCCGCGGATGGCAGCCGGCCGCCGTCACCACCCCCGACGACCGCCTACCGGCCGTCTTCCGCGACGCACTGATCCCGAGTGACTACCACGCCACCGTCGTCCACACCGGCAACCTCACCGCCACCCGGCGCCGCCTCCAAGCCCTCGGCACCGCAGCCGTCGTGGCCGGCAACGAGATCGGGACCGTGCTGGCCGAACGCCTCGCCGCCGACCTCAACCTGCCCGGCAACCCGCCCGCAACCAGCAATGTGCGGCGCAGCAAGACCGCCATGGCCCAGGCCCTCGCCCGGGCCGGGCTGCCCGCCCCCGCCACCCTGCGCACCCGCCACTTGGACGAGGCCCTCGCCTTCGCAGCCGGCCTGCCGGCCGGCACCGGATGGGTGCTCAAGCCGGACGACGCGGCCGGCTCCGACGGCGTCACCCTCGGCGCCACCCACGAGCAACTCGCCGCCGCCTGGCACCGCACCCACCACGGCGTCAACATCCTCGGCCACCGCAACACCCACCTGGTCCTCCAGGAACGCCTGACCGGCATGCAGTACGTCGTCAACAGCATCAGCCGCGCCGGCCACCACCACATCACCGAGATCTGGCGCGACGCCCGCCTGCACCGCGACGGCGCTGCCCTCTACGACCGGCGCGACCTCCTCCACCCCGACCACGTCCTGCACGCCGCCCTGGCGGTCCAGGCCCGCCGCGTCCTTGCGGCCCTGGAGATCACCGACAGCGCCGCGCACAGCGAGTTCATCCACACCGGCGACGGCCGCCTCATCCTCATCGAGACCGGCGCCCGCGCCGAAGGCTGGCTCCACCCCCACCTCGCAACCGCCCTCGGCAGCCACCAGGTCCGCGACCACGTCGCCGTCCTGACCGGCCACCTGCTCCCACCGCCCGCAACGACCCGCCCGCCGCGGCACTGCGCCAAGATCCACCTGATCGCCCCCGGCCCCGCCCGCCTCACCGACCGCGGCCTGAAGGAACTCGCCGCCCTCCCCGGGCTGATCGCCACCCTCGGCACCCTCACCCCCGGCACCCCCGTCGTCCGGACCCGCGACCTGATGACCTCCCCGGGCATGGCCGTCCTCGCCGCCGACGACCCGAACGCGATCGACCGCGCCCACCGCGCCCTGCGCGCCCTGGAAGCCGCCGACCTGTACGAGACCGCCTGAACCCCACTCCCTCCCGCGGCAGAAAGGTTCCTTCACCCATGCGCTCACACACCCGAACCACCGGCCTCCTGATGGCCGCCACCGTGCTGCTGCTGTCCGGATGCACCACCACGAGGGTGGCACACCACAACCCGTCCGCCGAGAAGCCGGCGCCCCCTGCCGGCGTTGTCACCCTCGCCCAGGCACGCCAGGCACTGGCCCGGTACGTGGTCGTGAACAACGCGGCGAACGCCAAGGACCTGGCCCAGCCGCTGCAGCAGATCGAGGCCGACCCGCTGCTGGCCATCGACGAACAGGTCGACCGCCAGGTCCGCACCTACAGCGCCAAGGACCGCAAGCAGTTCGAGAAGCCCTTCTACTACACCCACCCGCACTTCCTCATCCCCGCCAAGGGCACCGCCACCTGGTTCGCCGCCGAGGTCACCGGAAGCGGCCCCGCCTGGGGCACGCCCACCCAACGCCTCCTGATCTTCGACCGCGGCCACGGCACCACCTACAAGATCACCACAACCGTCGACCTCGCCTCCCCCCTGCCCGCCATCGCCACCGACCACCACGGCTACGCCCGCCTCGCCCCGCCGACCGCCACGAGCGCGACCAGCCAGCTGGCAGCCGGCATCGCCGACCTCTACAACGGCAGCCACCAAGCCGTCTACGGCCCCAGCCCCGCCCGCACCTGGGTGACCCGGGACACCCAGGACACCGCCAAGCACCTCGCCCCCTACGCCGAAGCCACCTACCGCGACACCACCACCAGCACCCCCAACCCCCGCCTCAACACCCGCACCTACACGCTCGCCACCCAGGACGGCGGAACCCTCGTCATCACCCAGGCGAAGGTCCAGATGTCGGTCTTCACCACCACCCCCACCGCCTACATCACCCCCGGCGACGCCGAAACCGCCTACACCGGCCACCACCACCTGGACAACCTCACCGACGACTACACCGATGAGACCGCGATCGACCTCCGGCCAACCGGCACCGCCCGTCTCCTCGGACTGGACCAAGACCTAAGCGACGCCCACGGCAATCCGACCCAGAACTAGCGACGACCGCTCACCTCACACAGCAACCCCAAGCCAAACCCGCCATCGACCACCTGCACCACCGCCCCCCGGGAGTCCCCACACCAGATGACCGACGCCCGAGCCACCACCGACAGAAGGACAACAACCACCGACACCGCCACTGACAAGACACACGCCCACACAAGCAACCAACCCAACACCGACGACACCCCAAAACACCACATCAAGAGCACCCTCCCGCCAGGCACATACAGCCGAATATTAGACATCCTCTTCGGGGCAGATCCTGACAGCCGTTCAGCGTAGTGTGCTGCCAACACCCGTGGCCCTACACGCACATGAACGCCTGTCAGGACCACACGCCAGACCGAAGGGAACACCGTGCCAAGGAGCCACGCAAACGCAACCGACGCCACGCGCCGAGCAGCCACAGGACCCCTACGCGCCGTCGACTACCTTCGCGTCAGCACCGAAGAGCAAGTCAAAGGCTACGGAATCACCTACACCAGCAAACGAACCAAAAAACACATCACATCCAAAGGCTGGCAACACGTAGACACCTTCGCCGACGAAGGCCTCAGCGGCAGCCTCGAAGCCCACGAACGGCCACGCCTATCAGACCTCATGAACCACGCCCGACAGATCCCACGCCCCTTCGACGTCGTAGTCGTCGCAGAAGAACGCGCCATCGGACGAGCCGGACGAGCCTTTTGGCCATGGGTCTGGGAACTCGAAGACCTCGGCGTCTTCGTCGCCATCGTCAAAGGCGACTACGACAACACAACATCCGACGGCCGATCAAGAATGCGGAAAGCAGCAGACCGCGCAGAAGACGAACGCGAAACCATCCGCGACCGCACCCAAGGCGGCATCCAAGAAAAAGCCGAAGACGGCGGCTACATCGGCGGAAAAGTCCCCTACGGCTACAAAGTCATCAACAAAGGCATCAAAGGAGAATCGCGCCTAGCCATCGACGACTGCGACTCCTGCCCCGAAGCCTGCACCACACACGAAGCAGCATTTCTCAGAAGAGGCCGGACCCTATACGTCCAACACCGAGACTGGGAAAAAGTCGCCGAAATCGCCAACGCCGAAGGACTCCGCAAAAGAAACGGAGACCTCTGGGGATACCACTCCGCCCGACAGCAAATCCTGAACAAAACCGTCCTCCAGGCACGCCAGACATTCCGCGGCTCACGCTACGTAAACCGCGACCCCGACGGCAACTGCATCTACGGCGATCCAGTAACAATCAAACTCGACTCCATCTTCACCAAAGAAGAAGTACAAGAACTCCTCGACGCAGCAAAACGACCCCCACGCAAACCCCCAACATCACGCACCTACACACTCACAGGCCGCATTATCAGCCCATGCGGAAAACGATACGTCGGAGCCGGACGAGGCCGCCGAGAAAAACAGTACAAATGCCAAGGACGCAACGCACCATACGCCGGCGCACCAACCTGCGAATGCCCAGAACTCCGAGCCGAGCCCATCGAAGAAGCAGCCTGGAAGAAAATCAGAGGACTCCTCGAGAACATCGACGAACTCAAATCCATGGCTGAAGACTGGCTCGGCGTACGAACTGGCTCCACCGCAAACTTCACCAAACGCATCAACGACCTAGACAAGAAAATCGCACTACAGCAGAAAACCATCGCCATCACGACCAGCGTCACCGCCAAACAACTCGTGACCGAGAACGCCGACACAGACCTCGACGCACTCGAAACCAAACTCGCCGAAACAGTCGCGCCACTCCACACCGAACTCGCAAAGCTCCAAAAAGACAAAGCCGAAGTCGAATCATGGCTCGAAGAGTCAAACGGAGCAGGAGAACGCCTCGCCCACCTCGTCGAGCTAGCAGAAATGGCGAACCGGCGACTCCACAACATGCCGCCGCGCGGACAACAAGAGCTAATCGACCTCATCGACGCCGACGTCACCATCATCGGAAAGCCGCCAAAAGGGCGAATTGGTCAACCCTGCGCCCTTGCCGCATGGTTCAACAGCCAAGAGCGCGACGTCCCCATCCTGACGGACGGCGCCTGGGCCAAAATTGCACCCCTCCTCACCTACCAGTCCCGCAGCGTGAACCCCCGCACGATCATGACCGGCATCCTGTACAAGGTCCGCACAGATACGCCGTGGAGCCGACTGCCCGCGTTGTTCGGGCATCCCGCGACCCTGCAGACATACTGGACGCGATGGCGCGAGTCCGGCTTCTGGGCTGCCGCGATGGATGAACTAGGCGGCCAGCCTGGGACACCCGTACCCGTTCAGCCCCTGCCCCAGATTGAGGTCAAGTGCCTCATCGAGCCCCAACTGCTGCTGGAGTCGGAGAAGCACCGGAGTGACGTAGCCGCTCGGGGCTGACCAGCAGGACGTCGACCGCGCCGGCCGCCACCTCCTGCTGGATCGCCGCCCACTCCTCGGGGTTGGCGGAGTTGATGGTGCGGGCGGTGATGCCGGCCCGGGCGGCGGCCCCGATCTGGTTGCGCATCAGGGCGAGCAGCGGGGAGACGATGACCGTCGGGCCGGCGCCGGAGGCGCGCAGCAGCGCGGTGGCGACGAAGTACACCGCGGACTTGCCCCAGCCGGTGCGCTGCACCACCAGGGCGCGGCGGCCCTCGACGACCAGGGCGCGGATCGCCGCCCACTGGTCGTCGCGGAGGGCGGCGTCGGGGGAGCCGACGAGGCGGCGGAGCGTCTCCTCGGCCTGCTGCCGGACGCGGGCGGCCTCGGGGCTGTCGGCGGTGGCTGCTGGGGTCTCGTCCATGCCCCCAGATAACCAGGAGGCTCCGACGGCACGGAAATCCCGCACCGCCGGCCTGTGGAAAACCCCCCTCGAAAACCGAGGCCGTCAACCCCGCGCACTTACCCACAACCCGATCGTGGGCCTTGCGGGGCGGGCGCCGGGCGGGGCCGCATCGTCGGAGCATGACCGAATCACCCACCACCCCGCTCTCGCCGGAGCTGCTCGGCACCCCCGTGGTCACCATGCGCTCCCCGGCCGATCTCGTCGACGCCCTTCCCTATCTGCTGGGCTACTTCCCCTCGGAGTCCGTGGTGCTCGTCGCCCTGCACGGGCCCGCGAAGCGGGTCGGCGGCCGGCTCCGCGCCGATCTGGCGCCGGACGAGACCGACTGGCGCGCCCTCGCCCCGCAGCTCGCCGAGCAGTTGGCGGTGGCCGGCGGCGCGCGCGGCGAGCGCCCCGAGGAGGTGCTGGTCTATCTCTGCGGGGCGAGCGCCGAGGCCGGCGCCGAGCCCGAGGCGCCCGAGCCCGCCGCGGAGCGCGAGCGGCTGGCCCGCTACGCCCCCGGGCTGCGGGCGGCCCTCGCCCGGCACGGCATCCCCGTCCTCGACGTGCTGGTCGTCGCCGGCGGCCGCTGGTGGTCGCTGGGGTGCGCCGAGCCCGGCTGCTGCCCGCCCGAGGGCACCCCGGCCGGCCGCTCGGGCACCCCGCCGATCGCCGCCGCGGCCGCGGTCGCCGGCGTCACCGTCCGCGGCACCCTCAAGGAACTGGACGACGAGCTGCGCCCGATCGGCTTCCTCGCCGCCGAGGCGCAGCGCCGGGCGCTCGACCGGGCCGCGTTCGACGCCGTCCGGCAGATCGTCGGCGCCGCCGCACCGCCCGGCTCCGCCCCGGGGGCCGCGAGCACCCGGCGGAGAGCCGAGGCGGGGGTCGAAGCCGCCCCCGCCGTACCGGAGTCGGCCGGGGCCGCCGCCTACCGGGGCCGGTCGGTCCGGCTGCTGCGCGAACGCCTGGCGGCCCTCCGCGCCGACGGCGTGCGGCGCCCCGCCGACATCCGGCTGGACGACGCCGGCGCCGCACGGCTGATCATCGGCCTCCAGGACCGCGCCACCCGCGACCGCGCCGCGGAATGGACGCGGGAGGAGGAGATGGTCGCGGCCGAGCCGCTCTGGCACCACCTCGCCCGGCGCTGCGTCGCCCCCTACACCGACTACGCCTGCGCCCCGCTCGCCCTCCTCGGCTGGAGCCGCTGGGTCCTCGGCGACGAGGTCGGGGCCCGGGTGGCGCTGGCCCGCGCCCTCCGCCTCGATCCCCGCTACCACTTCGCCGCCCTGCTCCACCAGGCGCTCAACCTCGGCCTGGGGCCGCGCCCGCTCCTCGACTCGCTGAGCCGCCAGCGCGCCGCCCACGACCGGGAGGACCGCCAGCGCGCCGCCCACGACCGGGAGGACGGCGAGCGAGAAGAGGGCGAGCGGGAGGACGGCGACCGATGACCCCCACCGCCGCCCCGTCCCCTGCCTCCGCCCCCTCCGCCTCTTCCGCCGCCTCCAGTCGCCCCGCCGACGTCCCGTCAGACGCGGCCGCGCACCATGTCGATGAGCCGCCCGAGCACCGCCCGGCCGCCCACCCGGACCCCGTCGTGCTCGTACTCGTTGGTCACCCAGGCCCGCACCCCGGCCACCTGCTTCGCCGTCTCCAGCGAGAACCCGGCGTCCACGTACATGTCGTCGTGGTAGACCACCGCCGCCACCGGCACCTCGTTGCGGGCCAGCCGCTCCGGGTCGTAGAGCCGCGGCCACGAATCCCGGGCCGCCAGCAGCTCCGCGGCCTCCCGCAGCGGCCGCAGCGCCGGATCGGTGCGGAACATCCAGGGGTAGATCATCTCCCCGGTGAACGGCACCGGTTCGCCCGCCTTGAGCGCCCGCTGCGCGTCGAAGGCCGGGAACTCGGCCCGCACCCGCTGCGCCGCCCAGTCCGTCGGCCCGGCGCCCTGGCCGTAGGACGCCTCGTGCAGCACCGCGAAGAGCGGCCGGTCCGCCAGCGAAAGCTGCGCCTGCGCCCCGGCGAGGAAGGTGTCCGACAGCTCCGGCCCCGAGGCGCCCGTCACGAACGCCTCCTCCAGCAGGTAGTGCAGCTGGTGCGAGCCGGTGCTCATGCCCAGCCCCAGCCCGAGCGACTGGAGGGCCTCCACCGTCAGGTCCCCGCCGTTCGGCAGCGGCGCCCGCTGCCCCGGCAGCGCCAGCAGATGCTCCACGATCCGCCGCACCGCGGCCACGTCCTGCGGGTAGCGGGCGTAGTGCGCCGCCGTCTTGCCGGCCGCCCGCGGGTAGGTGGCCCGGTACACCTCCTCCGCGGTGCGCTCCAGGCCGGGCAGCCCGCCGGTGACGAACACCTCCCGCAGCCCCTCCGGCGCCATGGAGAGGTAGGCCGTCGCGCAGAACCCGCCGAAGCTCTGGCCCAGCAGGCTCCACCGCGAGCCCTCGCCCACCAGCCGGCGGCGGACGAGCTCCGCGTCCCGGACGATCGAGTCCGCCCGGAAGTGGCCCAGGTAGCGGGCCTGTTCGGCCGGGCCGCCGCGCAGCGGCAGCGTCTGCCGGTTCGCCGGCGTGGAGCGCCCGGTGCCGCGCTGGTCCAGCAGCAGCACCCGGTACTCCTCCAGCGCCCGGTTCAGCCAGCTGTCGGCGCCGATGTGCCGGCCGGCCTTGCCGCCCGGCCCGCCCTGCAGATACAGCAGCCACGGCAGCCCGTCGCGCTCGCGCCCCGCGGCGACGACCTCCCGCGCGTAGATCTCGATGTGCTCGCCCTTCGGGTCCCCGTGGTCCAGGGGAACGGAGAAGGTGTGGTCGGTCAGAACGGTCCCGGGCTGACGATATGAGGCCATGGCAGAAACCTAAGCGGTCCGGCCCGGCCGCGCTGCGCCCGGGGCGTGACCTCCGGGCCCGCGAACGCGTTGACCTGACGGCCCGATTCACGACCCGGTCCATGCCGCGGTCCGCAACACACGCCGTCCGGCGGGGCTCAGCCCGCCATCGAACAGAAACGCACGGAGCGTGTTCCATGCCCCCTCAGGCCCCGCCCGCGCTGCACTCCGCCGTCCTCTGCGTCGCCGCCCCGTCGCTCGCCGTCTCCGGCCCCGACGGCCAGCTCCGCGGCCTCGGCCCCGACGGCTTCTACCGCGACGGGCTGCGGCTGGTCTCCCGGCTGCGGCTGCGCCTCGGCGGCATCGAGCCGCTGCCCGTCCAGGCCCGCCGGATCGACGCCGGCCACGCCCGCTTCGTCGCCGTCCAGCACGCCCCCGGCGACCCCGGGCCCGACCCGGCCGTCACCGTCGAGCGGGTGCGGGGCGCCACCGGCGTCGAGCGGGTGACGATCCATCAGGGCGGGCCCGGCCCGCTGCGGCTGCCGCTGGAGATCGAGGCGGCCACCGACCTCGCCGAGTCCGCGGCCGCCGCCCACGGCGCGCCGGGCTCCCCGCCCGTCCGGGCCGCCCTGCACCCCGGCGGCCTGCGCTGGGCGGCCCCCGGCCCCGGCGGGCGGCCCCGCGGCGCCGTCCTCACCGCCCGTCCCGCCCCGCACGACATCACCGCGCCCGAGGGCCGCGACGGCCTCCTCCGCTGGAACCTCGATCTGCCGCCCGGCGCCCGGTGGACGGTCGAGCTCCGCATCGAACCGCTCGCCGCCCGCCTCGGTGCGGAGGACGACGAACCGGTCCGCGGGGCCGGCGCCGGAACCGCCGGAGCGGCGGCCCGGCCGCGCGCCTTCCAGGGCGCCGTGCCCTGGTCCCGGCCCGGCGCCCCGCCCGCCGTGGAGTGCGCCGATCCGCGGGCCGCGGCCCTCCTCGGCGCCTCCCTCGACGATCTGCGGGCCCTGCTGGTGGCCGACCCCGACCGGCCCACCGACGCCATCGCCGCCGCCGGCGTGCCCTGGCGGTTCGGCCCCTCCCCGGTCGAGTCGCTGTGGACGGCCCGCCAACTCCTGCCGCTCGGCACCCGCCTGGCCGCCGGCACGCTGCGCGCCCTCGCCCGCCGCCAGCTGAACGAGCCGTCCGGCCGCCGGGCCGACGGCGCGGGCGCCGCGGAACCCGTCGGCAGTCTCCCCGGGGCGCTCCGCCACGCCGGCCCGCACCTGCCCCCGGCGTGGACGGGCGGCGAGGCGACGCTGCTCTTCGTCACCGTCCTCGCCGAGGCGGTCCGTTGGGGCCTGCCACTGGAGGAGGCCGAGCCCCTGCTGCCCGCGGCCGGCCGCTGCCTGGGCTGGCTGCGCACCGTCACCGGCTCCGACGGCCTGGTCCGCGCGCCCGGCCCCGGCGGCTCCACGCCGTTCGCCCGCGCCGAGATCCAGGCCATGGCGCACCGCGCCGCACTGCAGGGCGCCGACCTCCTCGACGCCTTCGACCGCCCCGGTGCCGGGCGCTGGCGGGAGTGGGCCGACGCCCTCCGCAAGCGCTTCGCCGACCGGTTCTGGATCGACGAGGCCCGCGGTCCCGGCCCGCGCCCCGCCGCCGCGCTCGCCCCCGACGGCAGCCCGGTCGACGTCCTCTCCTCGGCCTTCGCCCACCTCCTGGACACCGGGCTGCTCGCGGGCGGGCGGATCGGCGACGGCCTGCTCGACCCCGTCCGCGCCGAGCGCCTCGCCGAGCTGCTCACCGGCCCCGAGCTGGACTCCGGCTGGGGCCTGCGCAGCCTGGGCGCCGGCTCCGAGCGGTTCGCCCCGCTGGTCCACCGCGGCGGGGCGGTGCTCCCCGCGGACACCGCGCTCGCGGTGGCCGGGCTCTGCGCGCACGGATTCGGTCCGCGGGCCGCGGCGCTGATCGAGGGTCACCTCGCGGCTGCCGCGCACTTCGAGCACCGGCTGCCCGAGATGTACGGCGGGGAGCGGCGCGAGCCCGGCTGCGCGCCGCTGCCGCACCCCCGGGCCTGCCGCCCCGACGCGGCGGCGGCCGGCTCCGCGGTGCAGCTGCTCACCGCGCCGGCCGGCCTGCGCCCCGATGCGCCGGCCGGGCGGATCGGGCTGCGGCCCGCGGGCGTGCCCGGGCCGCTGGGCGAAGTGCGGCTCTCCGGGCTGGAGGTGGCGGGCGGCCCGCTGGCGGTGCGGATCACCGCGGCCGGGCTGGGCCTCGTCGAGGAGGCGCCGGAGGGGGTGCGGCTGGCCCGGGAGTGAGCCCGGGTTGCCCCGGTCCGGCCCGGGGGGAGCGTCCGGCCCCGTAAGATCGCAGCATGTCGCGTCTGGCCCCTCCGGAGTTCGCTGTCACGGTCGATCTGGTGGCGCTCACGGTGCGCGACCATGCGCTCTGCGCGCTCGCCGTGCGGCGCGCGTCGCCCCCGTTCGAGGGGTTGTGGAGCCTGCCGGGCGGTTTCGTCCGGCCCGGCGAGGGGCTCGCCGAGGCGGCGGTGCGGGAGCTCGCCGACGAGACGGGCCTGTGCGCGTCGCCCGATCCCGATCTGCGCGGCGCGGGGCCGGAGGCGCCGCCGGTGCCCAGCGCGCTGACGCCTGCGGCGGGCGCCCGCGGGGGTGAGGGCCCCGCGGCGCACCTGGAGCAGCTGGCCACCTACGGCGATCCGGGGCGGGATCCGCGGATGCGGGTGGTGAGCGTGGCCCATCTGGTGCTCGCCCCGGATCTGCCGGCGCCGACACCGGGGCGGACGCCCGGTCAGGCGACGCGCGAGGTGCGGTGGGTGCCGGTCCGCGAGCTGCTCGCCGAGGCGGCGGGGCAGATGGCGGGGCAGGCCTCGGGGGAGACGGGCCGGGATACGGGGATGGCGTTCGACCACGGGCGGATCCTGGCGGACGGGGTGGAGCGCGCCCGGTCGAAGATCGAGTACTCGGCGCTGGCGACGGCGTTCTGCCCGCCGGAGTTCACGGTGGGGGAGCTGCGGCGGGTGTACGAGTCGGTGTGGGACGTGGTGCTGGATCCGCGGAACTTCCATCGCAAGGTGACGGGGACGCCGGGCTTTCTGGTGCCGGCCGGGGGGACGACGACGCGGCAGGGCGGGCGGCCGGCGCAGTTGTTCCGGGCCGGGCGGGCGACGCTGCTGAATCCGCCGATGCTGCGGCCCGAGGCCTGACGCTCGCGACGGCGCGACGGCGCGGAGCGCGTGCGCACGGTGCGGCTGCGCGCGGTGCCGGGCCCGCCGCCCCTTCGCCCCGGCACCCCACCGCGCCGGCTGCGCCGTCCCTGCGTCGGCGCCCCGTCCGGACGGCTGCGCCGTCCCTGCGCCGGTGCTCCGCCCGCCGCTGCCCGCCCGCTGCGTGGCCGTTGGGGCGGATGCCGGGGTGGGGTTGCCGTCTCGGGCGGGTCCGCGTGGGTGAAAAAGGGTCAAGGGGTGGGCGAGGCTGGCGAATTATGTGCGTTATGTCCCATTAGTCTGTCTTTGCTGGTCGACGGAGGCGACGGGAGGGACCCCCACCATGATCCAGGCCATCGGCCTGACCACGCGCCGCCGCCGGCGCCACGGCGCCGCCCCGCTGGACGATGTCAGCTTCACCGCCGCCCCCGGTCAGGTGACCGGACTGCTCGGCCCCGCTGGCGCGGGCAAGACCACAGTCCTCCGCATGCTCGTCGGGCTGGAGCGCGGCCGCGGCGCCGGCCTCTTCGACGGGCTGCCCTACGCCCGGCTGCGCCGCCCGGCCCGGGAGGTCGGCGTGCTGCTGCCCGGCCCCGCCTGCCCGCCCGGCCTGCGCGCCCGCACCCACATCCGGCTGCTGGCCACCGCCGTCGGCGTGACCGCCGAACGCGCCCAGGAGGTCGTGGAGCTGGTCGGGTTGGCGCATGTCGTCGACCGCCGGCCGCGCGACTTCTCGCCCGGCATGGACCGCCGCCTCGCCCTCGCCGCCGCCCTGCTGGGCGACCCCCGCTGCGTCCTGCTGGACGACCCCGCCGCCGGGCTCGACCCGCCCGCCGCCGCCTGGCTGCGCTCCTTCCTGCGGGCGCTCGCCGCCCAGGGCCGCACCGTCCTGGTCTCCGGCCGCGACCCCGGCGAGATGGCCGCGGTCGCCGACCATGTGGTGGTCCTGGACGGCGGCCGCCTCGTCGCCGACGAGCCGGTGGACGAGTACCGCCGCGGCCGGATGCGTCGCGAGGTGGTCGTCCGCACTCCGCGTGCGCGCGGCCTCGCCGAACTGCTCGCCGACGCCGGCTGCGAGGTGCTGCACTGCGGCCGCGGCCGGGTGGTGGTGGCCGGGATGGACCCGGCAGGGGTCGGGGAGATCGCCTTCCGGCACGGCATGCCGGTGCACGAGCTGGCCGACCGGGTGGTGGCGCGCAGCGCCGACCGCGTCCGCCGCGCCGTCCGCCCGCCGCTGGCCGCGGACGACCCCGCGGGCCTCACCGTCCCCATGACCCCCGCGGTCGGCGGCACCCGCGAGCTCCCCGCGGTCCACGTCGCAGACCCAGACCCAGACCCGCACGCCGGTCCCGACCTCGATGTCGGCCCCGACCTCGATGTCGGCCCCGACCTCGATGTCG
>NZ_MLCF01000122.1 GCF_001879105.1 Mangrovactinospora gilvigrisea
GGGCAGGGGGGCGGGGGCTTCGCGCGGCTGCGGGGGCGTTCGGCGGGGCGGTCCGGCTCCTGACGGAGGAGCGGGTGGTGGCACGGTGACGCGGGTGTTGGGGCGGGGGGTGGTGGAGGGGGTGCTGGACGTCGGGGCGTGCCTCGGGGTGCTGCGGGAGGGGTTCCTCGCGGCGGACGGCGACCCCGGCGGCGCGCAGCGGGTGCGGGCGGCGCTGGGCGGGGCGGATGTCGCGACGGTGCTGCTGCCGGGGCGGCTGCCCGGGATCGACGCCTACACCGTCAAGGTCAACGCCAAGTTCCCGGCCGCGCGCCCCGCGCTCCGCGGCGTCGTCTGCCTGCACGACGCGCGCGACGGCGCGCTGCTGGCGCTGCTCGACTCCGCGACCGTGACGGCCTGGCGCACCGGCCTCGCCGCCGCCCTCGGGACGGACGCCCTCGCCCCACCCGGCGCGCGCACCCTCGCCGTCGTCGGCGCCGGCGCGCAGGCCGAGCTGACGCTCCGCGGGCTGCGCGCACTCCGCCCGGGGCTGCGCGAGCTCCTCGTCCACGACATCGACCCCGCGCGCGCCGAGGCGTTCGCCGCCCGGCACGGCGGCCGCGCCGTCGCCTCCCCCGCGGCGGCCGCCGCCCGCGCCGAGGCGGTGCTGCTGGCCACCTGGGCGCGCGAGCCGCTGCTCGCCGCCGCGGACCTGCCGCCCGACGGCCGGCCCCGCCACCTCACCTCGCTCGGCGCCGACGAGCCCGGCAAGCGCGAACTCGCCGCGGACCTCCAGGAGGAGGCGTTCGTGGTGGTGGACGACCGCGCGCTGGCCGAGCGCTGCGGGACGGGCCCGGTGGACGCGACGCTCGCGGAGGTGCTGCGCGGTCGGCGGCGGCCCTCGGCCGCCGGCCGCACCGTCTACGCCCCCGTCGGGCTGCCGTGGCAGGACCTGGCGCTCGCCTGGACCGCGTACCGCGCCGCCGAGCGTCTCGGCCTCGGCACCACCGTGGACCTGCTCGCCTGACGGCCGGCGGTCCGCGGGCGGCGCCCGGCGCCGGCCGCCGCGCTCAGACGTGCTCAGACGTGCTCAGACGTGCTGCATCAGCATCACCGCGGACGCCCGCGCCCGCAGCGCGCGGAAGGTGTGCGGGACGTCCCCCGGGTAGCTCAGGTAGTCGCCCGGCCCCAGCTCGACCGGCTCGTCCAGCGGCCCGGCGAGCACCCGCCCGGCGGAGACCACCACATGCTCCACCGTCCCCGGCTGGTGCGGCGCGGAGTCGCGCGCCCGCCCCGGTTCGGCGGTGATCAGGTAGATGTCCCGCCGCGCCCCGGGCGGGCTCGCGGAGAGCAGCGTGGCGGTGTAGTCGGCGTGCTCGGACGGCACCGCGGGCCCCTCCCCCGCGCGGATCACCGTCACGGCCGGCCGGGGCGGGTCGACCAGCACGCTGAACGGCACGCCCAGCGTGGTGGCGAGCGCCCACAGCGTCTCGACGCTGGGATTGCCGGTGCCGCCCTCCAGTTGGGAGAGCGTCGACTTGGCGACGCCGGCCCGCTTGGCGAGCTCGGAGAGGGAGAGGCCGGCGCGGGTGCGCTCGCGGCGCAGCGCGGCGGCGATCCGGTCGAGGGGGGCGGGCTCGGGCACGGCTCTCGGCCTCCGCGTCTGGTCGGGATCGTCGGTCGTCGGTCGTCGGTCGTTCGCTATGACGGTACAGGCGTTTGGCTTGACGAACAGATCCTACCCGCCGCACAGTGTCCTCCATGTTCGCCAAAGAAAACGTTCGTTCGGTGGAGCGTTCGGTGGGGCGGGACATCGCGCTGGTGTGCCTCGCGGACGGCCTGGTCGGCGCGTCGTTCGGCGCCGTCACGGTGGCCGACGGGATGCCCGTCTGGCTGCCGATCGCCCTCTCCCTCCTCGTCTTCGCCGGCTCCGCCCAGTTCGCCGCGGTCGGCGTCGCGGCGGGCGGCGGCGGCCCGGTCGGCGCGGTCGCCGCCGGGCTGCTGCTCAACACCCGGGTGCTGCCCTTCGGCCTGGCGCTCGCCGACGTGCTGGGCAAGGACGCCGCCCCGGGCCCGCGGCGCTGGCTCGGCGCGCACCTGCTGACGGACGAGACCGCGGCCTTCGCCCTCGCCCAACCCACCCCCGAGCGGCGCCGCTTCGCGTTCTGGGCGTCCGGCCTCGCGCTCTTCGCCGCCTGGAACGCCTGCGTCGCGGCCGGCGCGCTGGCCGCCGGCACCGGCCTGCTCGGCGACCCGGACGCGCTGGGCCTGGACGCCGCCTACCCGGTGGTGCTCGCCGCGCTGGTCGCGCCCTCGCTGCGCGGCGACGCGCCGGGGCGCCGCGCGGCCGGCCTCGGGGCGGCGCTGGCCGTCGCGCTGACGCTGCTGCCGGGCGTGCCGGCCGGTGTCCCGGTGCTCGCGGCGGTCGCCGCCGTGGCCGTCCCGTCGGCGCCGGCCCGCGGGCGGGCCCGGTGAACGCCTGGGCGGTGCTGGTGCTCGCCGCCGGGACGTACGCGCTGCGCGTCGCGGGGCCGCTGCTGGCCGGCCGCGTCCGGCTCACCGACCGCGCCCGGCTGCTGCTCGCCCGGGGCGCGGCCGTGCTGCTGGTGGCGCTCGCCGCGACCGGCGCGCTGACCGAGGGGCACGGCCTCGCCGGCTGGGCGCGGGCGGCGGGCGTCGCGGCCGGGGTGGTGCTGGTGGCGCGGCGGGTGCCGTTCGCGGTCGCCGTGGTCGCCGCGGCGGTGCTCACCGCGCTGCTGAGGTGGGCCGGGGTGCGCTGACGGGCACGGAAATGCCGCCGGCCCGCTAAGGAACCGTCAAGATCCGCTGCACGGGCCGCGGGCGCCGCACCATGAACGCAGAACCCTGCTCGGTCCTCCTGGAGGTGCGCCGCCGTGCCCGACGACTCCCCGCGCCGCCGGCGCGGCCGCCTCAAGGTCTTCCTCGGCGCGGCGCCCGGCGTCGGCAAGACCTATCGGATGCTCGACGAGGGCCGGCGCCGCGCCGAGCGCGGCACGGACGTCGTCGTCGCCTTCGTGGAGTGCCACGCCCGCCCGCGCACCGAGCGGATGAAGGACGGCCTGGAGATCGTGCCGCGGGCGCTGGTGGCGTACCGCGGCGGGGAGTTCGGCGAGATGGACGTGGCGGCGGTGCTGGCCCGCGCCCCCGAGGTGGCGCTGGTGGACGAGCTGGCCCACACCAACGTCCCCGGCAGCGGGAACGCCAAGCGCTGGCAGGACGTCCACGAGCTGCTGGACGCCGGGATCGACGTCGTCACCACGGTGAACGTGCAGCACCTGGAGTCGCTCAACGACGTGGTGGAGCACATCACCGGGGTGCCGCAGCGCGAGACCGTGCCGGACGGGGTGGTGCGCGGGGCCGACCAGGTCGAGCTGGTGGACATGGCGGCGGAGGCGCTGCGGCGGCGCATGGCGCACGGCAACGTCTACGCGCCCGACAAGGTGGACGCGGCGCTCTCCCACTACTTCCGGGTCGGCAATCTGACGGCGCTCCGGGAGCTGGCGCTGCTGTGGGTGGCGGACCGCGTCGACGAGGCGCTCACCACCTACCGCGGCGAGCACGGCATCCGGCGCACCTGGGAGGCGCGCGAGCGGGTGGTGGTGGCGCTCACCGGGGGGCCGGAGGGGCCGCAGGTGATCCGGCGCGCGGCGCGGATCGCCGAGCGGGCGGCGGCGGGCGCGGGCGGCGGGACGGGGACGCTGATCGCGGTCCATGTGGCGCGCAGCGACGGGCTGGTGGGGGCGTCGCCGGCGGCGCTGACGGAGCAGCGGCGGCTGGTGGAGAGCCTCGGCGGGTCGTTCCACTCGGTGGTGGGGACGGACATCCCCACGGCGCTCATCGAGTTCGCCCGGAGCGAGAACGCGACGCAGCTGGTGATGGGGACGAGTCGGCGCAGCCGCTGGCAGCGGGCGCTGGGCGGGCCAGGGATCGGGCAGACCACGACGGACCTGTCGGGCGACATCGACGTCCACATGGTGACGCACACCGAGGCGGGCACGGGCCGGCGGCGGCTGCTGCCGGTGGTGCGGCGCCCGGGACTGCGGCGGCTGGCCGGACCGGCGGCGGGGGTGGTGCTGCCGACGCTGCTGACGCTGGGGCTGACGCAGGTGCGGGGGCAGGTGAACCTGGTCGGCGAGGTGCTGGCGTACCTGCTGGGGGTGGTGGCGGTCGCGCTGCTGGGCGGGGTGGTGTCGGCGCTGGTGGGGTCGGTGGTGGCGTCGCTGCTGCTCAACTACTGGTTCATCCCGCCGATCCACCGCTTCACCATCGACGAGCAGAACAACGTGCTGGCGTTGGCGATCTTCGCGGTGGTGGCGGTGGCCGTCGCCATGGTCGTCGACCGCGCGGGCCGCCTGGGCCGCCGCGCGGCGCACGCCTCGGCGACGGCCGAGGCCCTCACCGCCCTGGCGGGCGGCGTCCTCCGCGGCGACCGCGCGGTGGAGTCCCTCCTGGAGCAGACCCGCGACACCTTCGCCCTCCAACACGTCGCCCTCCGCCGCACTGCGCCTGACGGCGCGATGGAAACGGTCGCCGAGTCCCGCCCCGCCGCGGCCCAGGCCGCCACGGGCGGCGCGGGCGGCGCGGCCGGACGGACGCCGCACCACGCGGCCCCGTCCGACGAGCCCGGCACGCTGCCGAGCAGCGAACCCGCCGCACCCCCAGCGACGACGCCGCTGGCCCGCACTGGCGCGCACGCGCGGGGGGGCACGGCGGCGGCCGCTGGCTCCACCTCGGCCCACGCCGCCGACGGCGCCGACGCCGACGACGCCGACGACGCCGAGCCGATGTCCCGTCAGACCACCGCGTCCGACGGACACCCGGCCGGCGCCGGGCCCGACGCGGCGCGGGACGGGACGGGCGGCACCAAGCCGATGGCGGACGGCGGCGCGGACGCGCAGGCTCCGCGCCGGACGGCTGCGTCCGACGGGCGTCCGGCTGGCGCCAGGCCCGGCACGATGGCGCACGGCGAACT
The DNA here is from genome assembly GCF_001879105.1 of Mangrovactinospora gilvigrisea. Lineage (GTDB taxonomy): Bacteria > Actinomycetota > Actinomycetes > Streptomycetales > Streptomycetaceae > Mangrovactinospora > Mangrovactinospora gilvigrisea. The sequence continues at coordinate 4,973 of NZ_MLCF01000122.1, forward strand.
CACCCCGCCCCCCGCGACGACGCCTCCGGCCAGCGCCGACGCGCACGCGCCGCGCGGCACGGCGGCGGACGCCGGATCCACCTCGACCCACGCCGCCGACGACCCCGACGAGCCGATCCCCCGTCAGGCCACCGCGTCCGGCGGACACCCGGCCGGCGCCAGGCCCGGCGCGATGGCGGACGGCGAACTCACCCCGCCCCCCGCGACGACGCCTCCGGCCAGCGCCGACACGCACGCGCCGCGCGCCACGGCGGCGGACGCCGGATCCACCTCGACCCACGCCGCCGACGACCCCGACAACGCCGACGAGCCGATCCCCCATCAGGCCACCGCGTCCGGCGGACACCCGGCCGGCGCCGGCGCCGGCCGTAGGCGGCGGCGTGGGGGGCGGTTCGGGGCGGCGTCGGGCGGTGGGGGCGTGACGGTGACTCGGGTGGGGGTGGATGCGGGGGCCGAGTTGGTGTTGGAGGGGCGGGTGCTGTCGGCGACCGACAAGCGGGTGCTCGGGACGTTCGCCGCGCACCTCGCCGCCGCGCTGGAGCGGGCGCGCCTCGCCGAGGCCGCCGCCGAGGCGTCCGCCGAGGCGGAGCGCGCAGACACCGTCGACCGTACCCGCGCCGCGCTGCTCGCGGCCGTCGGCCACGACCTGCGCACCCCGCTCGCCGCCGGTTACGCCGCCGTCTCCTCGCTGCGCAGCAGCGACGTCGAGTTCTCCGACGCCGACCGCGACGAACTCCTCGCCGCCGCCGAGGAGTCGCTCGCCCGCCTCGGCCGCCTCCTCGACAAGCTGCTGGACGCCTCCCGCCTCCAGGCCGGCGAGATGCCCGTGCACCCCGAGACCGTCCGCCTCGAGGACGTCGTCCGCCTCGCCCTGGACACCCTCCCCGAGGACGCCTGCCGCGCCGTCGAGCTGCACGGCTCGGACGCCGTCCCCGCGGTGCGCGCCGACCCCGCCCTGCTGGAGCGCGTCGTCGCCGGCCTCGTCGGCAACGCCGTGCGGCACTCCCCGCCCGGCGCCACCGTCCGCGTCGCCGCCAGCGCCCTCGCCGACCGCGTCGAACTCCGCATCGCCGACCGCGGGCCGGGCCTGCCCGCCGGCGCGGAGGCCCGCATGGCCGACCCGTTCCGCCGCATCCGCACCGACGCCGAGCGCTCCGGCTACGGCCTCGGCCTCGCCGTCTCCCGCGGCCTGACGGAGGCGATGGGCGGCAGCCTCGCCCCGGAGGACACCCCCGGCGGCGGGCTCACCATGGTGGTCTCGCTGCCCGTCGCCCAACTCCCTCACCAGGCGCCCCGGGAGAGCGCTTCCGCCCCGGCCTGACCCGCCCGCATCGGGAGCGCGTCAAAGTCGCGGACGGCGACGTCAAGGCGGCGGCAAGGAGCCCCGGGACGGTTGTCCCGGGGGCCGCGCCGCGCTGGTATGGAGGGCACAGCCCGCGCACAGCCGCCCGTCCCGCCCGTCCCGCTCTTCCACCCTGCCGTCCCGCCTGGAGCCGACCCCGATGTCCCCACGCGCCGCAGATCCCCCCGTCCCGCCCCCGCCGACCGATCCCGACGAACTCACCGGGCCGCCCGACCCGTTGGACGTGCTGCCGCGCGTCGTCGTCGGCGTCAGCGGATCCTCCGGCAGCCTCACCGCCCTGCACCGCGCCGCCGCCGAGGCGCGCCGCATCGGCGCCTCGCTGTGGCCGGTCCTCGCCTGGCTGCCGCCGGGCGGCGACTCCCCCTACACCCGCACCCCGCTGCCGAAGCCGCTGCGGATGGAGTACGAGCAGATGGCGCGCGAGCGCCTGCGCTGCGCGCTCACCGAGGCGTTCGGCCCGCTGATGCGCCCCGCCGACCTCTACCTCCGCGGCCTGATCGCCCGCGGCGAGTCCGGCCCGGCGCTGGTCGCGGTCGCCGACGGCGAGCAGGACACCCTGGTGGTGGGGACGGGCCGGCGGAGCGTGCTGCACCGCGCGCTGCACCGGTCCACCGCGCGCTACTGCCTGGCGCACGCGCGCTGCCCGGTGCTGGCGGTGCCGCCGTCCCCGCTGGAGGCCGAGCTCGACGCGCTGCGCCGCCGCACCGCGCACCGCCTCCCGCTGCCGCACTGAACCGCGCCGAGCAGCGCCGAGCAGCGAGGCGCGGCGCCGGACCGCCGCCTCAGCTGTCCTTGAACCCGATCGAGGCGTGCGAGCCGTCGCAGAACGGCTTGTTGCGGGACGCCCCGCACCGGCACAGCGCCACCCGGTTCCGCACCTCGTACGGCCTCCCGTCGACCCCGTCGACGGCAATGCCGCCGCGCACCCACAGCGGCCCCGCCACGCCCTGCTGCGGGTCGCCGATCACGCCGATGGACGGCGGCAGTTCGGGCTCCAGCGCCTCGCCGCGTTCCGGGTCCCAGGCGACCAGCCGGCCGCCGGGGCAGGCCTGCGCCTCGCGGACCGTCATCCGGCCCCCGCCGGGCTGCTCCACCAGGTTCCACACCTGCCCGTAGGCGTCGCAGAACCGCGCGAACGCGCAGAGCCGCTGGGCGTCGGTGAGCGCCACCTCGGGGCCGTCCTGCTCGACGGCCTGCTCGGCGTAGCCGATCCGCGCGGTGGGGGCCTCCGTGCCGTCGAAGCCGATCCGCTCGTGGGTGCCGTCGCAGAACGGCTTGTTGGAGGAGTGGCCGCAGCGGCACAGCCAGTACTCCGGGCCGGCCTGCTCGGCGGAGAAGCGCTCGCCCTCCCGCCAGCCCACCGACTGGCCCTCCCCGTCGGCAACGATCTGCTGCCGGGAGAGGGGGACGCCGCCGGTCACCCGGTAGGGGCCGTCCTCCGTCACCTCGACCCGCATCGCGGCGGACGGGTCCGCCGCCTCCACCACCGACTCCACCACCGACTCCGACTCCGGCTGCGACTCGGGCTCCGGCTTCAACTCCGGCATCGACTCCGTCACGTGCGTCAACTCCCGTCTGAGGCCTGCTCGGCGCGGCGTCCGGCGCGCCGCCGCCACACCACGAATCCGACGCCGGCCAGCGCCGCCGCCCCCGCGCCCGCCGCGCCGACCGCCAGCGCACCGCCGCCGGCCGGGCCGGCCGTGCGGGCGGCGTCCTCGGAGAGCCCGGGGACGGCGGGCAGTTCGTCGGTGTCCGCGGCGCACACCGCGGGCGCGGCGGCCGCGCCCACGTAGGCGCACACCGTCCCGGCCGTGCGCCGCCGCCCGCCGTCGGCGCCGCCGTCCGGGCGGCCCAGGACCGCCGAGGCGGTGAACGCGGCGGTGGCCCGGCCCGCGAGGTCCGTCCGCCACACCACCGTGCCGTGATGGACGCGGCCCCCGCCGCCGCCGCGCACCTCCCGGGCGCCGTCCGGCAACCGCTGCTCCACCCGCACCCCGTGCAGCGGCGCGGAGTCCTGGTTCTTCAGCGTCACGTGGTAGGTGAGGCGGCTGCCCCAGCGCACCGCGTCCACCCCGTCGGTGACGGCGATCGACATCGGCGGGGGCGGCGCCGCGGCGGCCACCGCGGCGAGCGCGGCCGCGCCGCACACCAGCGGCAGCAGCACGCTCCGGGCGCCGGGACGGACACCAGGACGGGTACGGGGACGGGTACGGGGACGAGGGATCACGACGCTGTGGATGCCTTTCGTCCGGGGCCGTCTGACGCCATGCCAGCACGCGCCGCCCCCCGCCCGGGCCGGACGCGCCGCCGACCGGGGGACTGTCACCCGAGCGGGTGAGCCCGGTCCGGCGCCGTCCCGCCGGAGGAGCCGCCGCGGGAGCCGCCGGGGGAGCAGCCGGGGGAGGCCCCCTTGCCGATCACCCCCTCCACCGCGCACCGTGGAAAAGCGCGGGGAGACAACCGAATCGGTAGTTCGGAGGCAAGCCGTGACCGACCGTCAGGAACTCCGGGACGATCTCCCGGTCTGGATGTTCACCGACGGGCGCGGCCGCACCACCGCCGTGCCCGGCACGCCCCGTCGTGTCGCCGCCTATCTGCGCACCGCCGCCGCGCTCGCCGACCTCGGGGTGCAGCCGATCGCCGCGTACGGCTCGGCGCACGACGGCCCGGCACCGGACCCGGCCAAGTCCGGTGCGCTGGACTGGAACCGCACCGCCTACCTGGGCGCCGGCGAGCAGCTGGACGAGCGCGCGCTCGCCGCCCTCTCCCCCGACCTGCTGGTGGGCGTCACCTACGACGGCAAGACGCCGTACGGCCTGCCCAGCGGCTCGGCGGAACGTCTCACCACCGACCTGCCCTCGGTGATGCTGCATGTCGGCGGCGACCGCAGCCTGCCGGACCTGCTGGACGACACCGCCCGGCTGGCCGCCGCGCTGGGCTCGCCGGAGGCCGGCGCGGACCGCGGCCGGTCCCGGCTCACCGCCGCGGAGGACGCGCTGCGGCGGGCGTCGTCCGGCCGCCCGGGGGCCCGGCTGCTCGCGCTGTCCGGGGCGGACGCCGAGCGGGCCTATGTGGCGCACCCGGACGCCTGGCCGGAGCTGCGGCATCTGCGCGGGCTGGGGCTGCGGATGGTGGAGCCGCCGTGGGACGGCGGCACGAGCTGGGCGACGCAGCCGTGGACGGGGGTGACGCGGCTCTCGCCGGACGTGGTGCTCGTCGATGTGCGCGGCAACGCCCGGCCGTTGGCGGAGGTGCGGACGCTGCTGCCGCCGGGCGCGGTGGCCGTCCCGTGGAACCCCGAGTGGCCCCCCAGCCCGGACGGCGCGGCGCGGCTCCTCACGGAGCTCTCCCGGGTCCTGTGAGAACGCCCCGGCACCCCCTGGGCGGGGTACCGGGGCGGAGGGGCGGCAGAGACCTGGCGCCCCGCGGACCGCGAGCGACTACTGCGAGGTGCTGGTCACTGCGACCCGCTGGAAACAGTGACCTTCTGGTCGTTCTTCAACTCGTCGAAAAGCGTCTTGCACTTCGCCTTGTCCCACAGCACCGCGACCCCGACCGACCCCGTCTGGTAGTTCGCGGTGGCGATCGGCACCGTCATCGACTTTCCGTCGCCGCTCGTCACGCCCTTCATCGCGAAGAACATCTGCCCGAGGTTGATCAGGCTCATGTCCTTGTCGACGGTGAGCATGTCCAGCCCGGACCCGAGCACCGGGTAGAGCTTGAACGGGTTGAGGACGGTGGACGGCGACGCCGCCTGGTGCGCCACCGTGGAGAGGAACTTCTGCTGGTTGCGCATCCGGCCCAGGTCCTGGTCGGCCATCTGGTGCCGCTGCCGGACGAAGGCCAGCGACTGCGCGCCGTTGAGCTTGTGGCAGCCCGGCTGGAAGTCCGCGCCGGAGTCGGTGTCCTTGACGGCCTTGTCGAAGCACATGGTCACGCCGCCGAGCGAATTGACGATCTGTACGAACCCGCCGAATCCGACCTCGGAGTAATGGTCGATGTGAAGACCGGTGTTGTACTCGACCGTCCGGGCCAGCAGCTGCGAGCCGCCCCAGGAGAACGAGGCATTGATCTTGTTCTTGGTCGCCGGATAGTGCTTCCCGCTCTTGCCGGTGAATGCGGGAATCGTCACCCACGAGTCGCGCGGGATGCTCAGCATCGTGGTGCCGTTGGACCCGGTGTGCAGGATCATCATCGAGTCGGTGCGGCCACCCGCGGCGGCACCGGTGTGCCACTGCTTCTCCTGATCCTTGGTCATGCCCTGCCGGCTGTCGGAGCCGACGATCAGGTAGTTGGTGCCGGAGCCCTTGGCCGGACGGCCGGAGTAGTCGGCGAGCACGCTGTTGTCGTGGTTGAGCTTGGAGTTCGCCCACAGGTAGGTGCCGCCGCCGACGCCGACGATCAGCACCAGCACGACGATCAGCGTCCACTTGATGCGCTTGCGCCAGTTGCGCTGCCTGCCGTAGCCGGAGCTGCCGGAATAGCCGCCCCCGCCCCCGCC
>NZ_MLCF01000123.1 GCF_001879105.1 Mangrovactinospora gilvigrisea
TGAATCGCCCCGGGTTTGATGGAGACATCGATGACCCGCAAGGATGGCAACCATGGCCGGCCCCAAGAAGTACTCCGACGAACTGCGCGAACGTGCTACCCGGATGGCAATCGAGGCCCGCAGCGACCCCGCGACCCGCACCGGAGCGCTGCGCCGCATCGCCGAGCAGCTGGGCGTCCACCCCGAGGCCCTGCGCACCTGGGTCAAGCGCTCCGAGACCGACCAAGGCCTGCGTGAGGGCAGCACCAGCACCGATGCCGCCCGCATCGCCGAACTCGAGCGCGAGAACAAGGAACTGCGCCGCGCGAACGCGATCTTGAAGTCCGCGTCGGCTTTCTTCGCCGCGGAGCTGGACCGCCCCGCGCACTGAGGGTCGCCTACATCGACCAGCACAAAGAACAGTTCGGCGTCCAGCCGATCTGCGACGCCCTGGCCGGGACGGACGCCGAGATCGCGCCGAGCACCTACTACGCCGCCCGCCGCCGGCCGCCCTCGGCCCGCAGCCGCAGCGACGCGGCCCTCACCGAGGAGATCCGGGTGATCCACGCCGCCAACTATGGCGTCTACGGGGTCCGGAAGATCCACGCCGTGCTCCGCCGGGCCGGACGCCCGGTGGCCCGCTGCACCGTCGAGAGGCTGATGCGCCGCGCGGGCCTGCGCGGGATCAGCCGGGCCAAGGGTCCGCGCACCACCCGGCCCTCGCCCGAGACGGGACGGCCGGCCGACCTGGTCGAGCGGCAGTTCACCGCGCCGGCGCCCAACCAGTTGTGGGTCGCCGACATCACCTACATCCGCACCTTCTCCGGCTGGGTCTACGCCGCGTTCGTCACCGACGTCTTCTCCCGGATGGTCGTGGGCTGGCAGGTCGCCACCAGCCTCTACACCGATCTGGCCCTGGATGCGCTGAACATGGCCATCTGGCGACGCCGCCGGGACGGTGCGGACCTGGTCGGTCTGACGCACCATTCGGATCGCGGAGTGCAATACCGTGCGCTGCGCTACACCGAGCGCCTCGCGGACGAGGCCGCGGTGGCCTCGGTCGGCTCGCGCGGCGACTCCTACGACAATGCGCTGGCCGAGGCGTTCAACAGTTTGTTCAAGGCCGAGTTGATTCGGAACAGGGGACCGTGGACGTCCATCAACGACGTCGAGATCGCGGTGGCCGAATACATTGACTGGTTCAACCGGCGGCGCCTGCACGGCGAACTCGGCCACGTCACCCCAGCCGAGCACGAGGCCGCCTACTTCGCGGCTGAGCCCCACCCACCACTCCAGAAAACCAGGTAACCGACTCTCCATCAAACCCAGTACTTGACA
>NZ_MLCF01000124.1 GCF_001879105.1 Mangrovactinospora gilvigrisea
TCACCCGCGCAGTTCCCCGCGCCCCTTCGGGGCGCCGCCGCTCACGGCCGCGTGAACGTCGCGCCCGATCAGGGGCGCGGGGAACTGCGCGGGTGAGTACAGGGTCCCGCATCATGCCCCGCGACCTCGGCCCGGGCGGACCCCGGCCCGCGCCGCCGCGCCCCTTGGGGCCCACGGGCCGCGTGAACGTCGCGCCCCGTCAGGGGCGCGGGGAACTGCGCGAGTGAGTACAGGGACCCGCATCACGCCCCGCGGCCCCGGCCCGGACGGACCCCGGCCCGCGCCGCCGCGCCCCTTGGGGGCGCACGGGCTGCGTGAAGGTCGGGCCCCGTCAGGGGCGCGGGGAACTGCGCGAGTGAGTACAGGGACCCGCATCACGCCCCGCGGCCCCGGCCCGGACGGCCCCCCGGCCCGCGTGCCCCGCGACCTCGGCCCGGACGGCCCCCCTGCCCGCGTGCCCCGCGACCTCGGCCCGGACGGCCCCCCGCCCGCGCGCCGCCCGCGCGCCGCGCCTCCGCTCGGACGGACCCCCGCACGCCCCTCGCGTGCCGGCGCGCCGCCGCGCTAAGTTCCCGCTTCATGCAGGAGTTGAGCGATACACATCAGAACGCGTCCCCGCGCAGCGGCCTCGCCCCCCGCGCGTTGCGGCCGTGGAACGTGCTCGCCATCGCCGTCGCGGCGATCTCGCCGACGACCTCGGTGTTCCTCGTCTACGGCTCGGGCCTGGCCAGCGCCGGCACCGGCGTGGTGTGGGCGTTCGTCATCGGCGCCGCCATCGCCCTGGCGATGGCGCTCTGCTACGCCGAGGTCGGCTCCGTCTTCCCGAGCGCCGGCGGCGCGTACACCATCGTGCGGCGCGCGCTGGGCTCCGTCCTCGGCGGGGCGACCGGGATCCTCTTCCTGGTGCTGGGTCTGACGTCCACTGCCTCGATCCTGGTGGCCTCCGCCACCTACCTCGACTCGCTGGTCGGCGGCGGCCTCCCGGTCGGCTGGGTGGCCCTGGGCATGATGGCGCTGGTGACCGCGCTCTCGGTGGGACGGATCACCCCGGCCAGCTGGGTCGCCGCGGCGATGCTCGCGCTGGAGATCGCCGTCATCCTGGTCTTCACTGTGGTGGCCTTCGCGCACGCCTCCGGCTCGTCCCAGGTGCGGCCGTTCACCGGCCCCCTGGTCCCCACCGGCCACGGCAGTGCCCTCACCGCGGTCGGCGCCGGCGCGCTGCTCGCGGCCGTCGTCCCGGCGCTCTTCGCCTTCAACGGCTACGACTGGCCGCTGTACTTCTCCGAGGAGTCCAGCGGCGCCCGCCGCGCCCTGCCGCGGGCCGTGGTGCTCGCCGCGGTGATCGCCGTGGTGGTGGAGGTGCTGGCGGTGATCGCGGCGACACTGGCGATCCACGACCTGCCCGGGACCGTCGCAAACTCCGCGCCGCTGTCGCTGATCGCCCATCAGGTGATGGGCCGCGCCGGGGCGGACGTGCTCATCGCCGGCGTCGTCATCGCGATGTTCGACACCGGGCTCGCCGCCAACCTCGGCTATGCGCGGATCTACTACGCGGTGGGACGGGACGGGCTGCTGCCGGGGCCGGTGGCGCGCTTCTTCGGGCATGTGCTGCCCGGGTCGAAGGTGCCCGGCTACGCGTTCGCGTTCCTCTTCGTCGGCAACGGCGTGCTCTGCGTCTTCACCTCGCTGAGCAACCTGATCACCTTCACCGGCGTGGTGATCGCGACGATCTACCTGCTGGTGGCGGTCTCCTCGATCGTCAGCCGGGTGCGCGACCGCGGGCTCGCCGGGACGTTCCGGATGCCGCTGTGGCCGCTGCCCCCGCTGGTGGCGATCGCCGGGGTGGCGGTCGCGCTCGCCAACCAGGAGACCAAGGACCTGGTGATCGCGCTGCCGCTGGCCGCGGTGGCGGTGCTCGGCTTCTGGCTCGTCCGCCGGCGCCTGCCCGGCCGCCTCGACGGGCTTCCCGGGAAGGCCCCGGAGCGGCGGGGCGGCGAACAGGCCTAGAAGAGCCTGAGCTTGTCGTCCTCGATGCCGCGCAGCGCGTTGTAGTCGAGGACGGCGCAGGCGATCCCGCGGTCGCCGGCGAGCACCCGCGCCTGGGGCTTGATCTCCTGGGCGGCGAAGACGCCCTTCACCGGCGCCAGCAGCGGATCGCGGTTGAGCAGCTCCAGGTAGCGGGTGAGCTGCTCGACGCCGTCGATCTCGCCGCGCCGCTTGATCTCGACGGCGACGGTGGCGCCGTCCGCGTCCCGGCCGAGGATGTCGACCGGGCCGATCGCGGTGGGGTACTCGCGGCGGATCAGCGTCCAGCCCTCGCCGAGCACCTCCATCCGGTCGGCGAGCAGCTCCTGGAGGTGCGCCTCGACGCCGTCCTTGACGAGGCCCGGGTCGATACCGAGTTCGTGCGAGGAGTCGTGCATCACCTCTTCGAGGGTGATGATCAGCTTCTCGCCGCCCTTGTTGACCACCGTCCAGACGCCGTCCTCCTCCTTGAGGGTGCACGGCGGGGACATCCAGTTGAGCGGCTTGTAGGCGCGGTCGTCGGCGTGGATGGACACACTGCCGTCGGACTTGACGAGGATGAGGCGCGGCGCCGAGGGCAGGTGGGCGGTGAGCCGGCCTGCGTAGTCGACGGAGCAGCGGGCGATGACAAGACGCACGGTCGGCAACGCTAGCGGACGGGCGGCCGTCATCGCGAACCGGCTGCGCGCGGGGCCCGCGGCGGGCTCGCGGCGGGCCCGCCGCAGGCTCGCGTACTGCTCGCGGACGGCTCGCCGAAGAGCATGGATCGGACGGATCCGCATTGCCGCGGTACTGGCAATGCTGCCCCGGGCATATGCAGATGGGTCGCCGATCGGCATTCCGGCCATTCTCCGTAGCGAAGCGGCCACGCGGCGAAATACCGCCCTGGTGTGAACCCTGACGCCGCGTCTACCGTGATGCATCGTTTGAGTGGCGGCCGCTCGGACCTTATCGGTGCCCGGTCCCGGCACCGGTTCCTTTGAGAGCAGGGAGAGTCACATGTCACTGGACGTGTCACCGGAGCTTCTGGAGCGCGCCGAGCAGGGAGAGGCGATTACCGATCGCGAATTCATCGACTGTGTACGCACCTCACTCCCGTACGCCTGGAATCTGATCTCGTCCCTTGTCGCGGAAATGGAGATCAGCGGCAGCGAGTTCGCGGACAACCGCACGCCGCCGCCGAGCGAGCACGACCGGGGGGAACTCCTCAGGGCGATGGCCAGCGACGCGATCAAGGGCGCCATGGAGCGCCACTTCGGTGTGCGGCTGGCATTCCAGAACTGCCACCGGGCGGCGGTGTTCGCCCCCACTCCCGACATCGAGCAGCGCCTTGCCGGGTTCACTACGATCCGCGCGCAGATCCTCAACCAGTCCCCCCAGCTGCGGGACTGCTGACCGCCCGGCGCCGGAGGCCGAGGCCCGGCGTCAGGCGGCGCGCAACTCCGGCGCGACCTCCGCGCCGAGCCGCGCCACCGTACGGAGCGTCAGGTCCGCATCGCCCGATCCCTCCACCAGGAAGGCGAACCGCCGCACCCCGGTGGCCTCGGCGGTCGCGGCGATGCGGTCCGCCGCCTGGCGCGGCGTCCCCACCGGATGGAGCCGGCACAGCAGGTCGGTGTAGGCGTGCGCGTCGCGCATCCGGCGCGCCGAGCCGTCCAGGGTGACGTGCGCGCCGAGCCCGAACTTCAGCCACTCCGGCATCCGCTTGGCGAGGATGCCGCGCGCCTCCGCGCCGCTGTCGGCGATCTGCGCCACCCCGACCGAGACATGCGGCGCGGCGTCCACCACCGCCGGATCATGGCCGGCGGCGAGCGCCTCGCGCCGCCAGAAGCGCACCATCTCCGCCTTCTCGGCGTCCTCGCAGTGCATCCCGAGCAGCATCGGCAGCCCGCGGCGGGCGGCGAGCGCGGCGGTGGCCGGCGAGGTGCAGGCGACCAGCACCTCGGGGCCGGACCCGGTGGGCCCGTCGCACGCCCGGGGGACGACGGCGACCTCGCGGAACCGGTAGCGGGGCGCCGGGATTTCGGTGTCGGTGTCGGTGTCGGTGTCGGTGTCGGTGTCGGTGTCGGTCCGGGTCCCGGCGTCGAGGCCCGCGTCGGCCGCGTCCGCGGCGCCCACCTGGCGGGGCAGCGCCCCGACGCGCGGCTCGTCCAGCCAGCGCAGCAGCAGCTCCAGCGCCTCGGGGAAGCCGCTCTCGAACGCCTCCCGGCCGCCCCCGAAGACCTCCAGGTCGACCCAGGGGCCGCCGCGCCCGACGCCCAGCCGGAAGCGTCCGCCGGTGGTGAGGTGGAGCAGCGCGGCCGCCTCGGCGAGCTCCACCGGGTGGTGGTTGGGCAGCACGCAGCAGGCGGTGCCGACGCGGATCCGCCGGGTGCGGCCGAGCAGGTGCGCGGCGAGGGTGGTCGCGGACGGGCAGGTGCCGTACGGCACGAAGTGGTGCTCGGCGAGCCAGACTTCGTCGAGCCCCGCGCGCTCCACCGCCTCGGCGGTGCGCACGGCGCGGTCCAGCGCCTCGTAGTGTCCCTGGCCCGGGAACTGGGCCGCCAGGATGAATGCGCCGATCTCCATGGCTGGTTGCCTCCGTCGTACTCGTCCCCGCGCGGCCACGCCCCAGGTACTCGGCGGCGGTTCGTGATGTCGGTGGTCGTGGTGTGTTGTTACGACACGTATAACGAACGTCACCGGGTGAAGGTACGCACTGCCCGGTACCGGGCCCATGCACCGGTCGCCCCCGATACCCTGGACCCGACGTCCGTCGCCGAACCGAGGAGGGGTTCCCGTGCCGCGCAGGAACCGCCCCCATTCCGGGCGTCCCCGGGGTGACGCGGGGGACGACGGCGAGGGCGGCGGCTTCGGCGGCTGGCGCACCGAGGAGTGGGACGGCGAGGAGTGGGCCGTCCGCCCGGTGACGGGCCAGGGCGGCAGGGCGTACCGCTGCCCGGGCTGCGACCAGGAGATCCGCGGGGGCGTCCCGCACGTGGTGGCCTGGCCGGCGCATGCGGGGGCGGAAGACCGGCGGCACTGGCACTCGTCCTGCTGGGCGGCGCGGTCGCGGCGCGGCGCGAAGGTGAAGCGGAGCCGCAACGGGCCGCGGTACTAGCGGCACCAGCGGCACCAGCGGCACCAGCGGTACCGGCGGGTCCCCGCGCCCCCGGCGGGGGCGCGGGGAGCGCTCAGGCGTCGCGGTTCTTCAGCAGCAGGTAGCCGCCGAGGAGGCTGGCGGCGGTCCAGGCGACCAGGATGAGGAGGCCCGTCCACGGGCCGAAGGCCGCGTTGGGGTCGGCGACGGTGGAGGTGATCCGCTGGCCCGCCTGGTCCGGCAGGTACTTGGCGACCGTCTTCACCTTCGGGATCGCCGAGAGGATCGGCGAGACGATGAAGAACAGCGGGATCAGGATCCCCAGCGACAGCACGCTGCTGCGCAGCATCATCGCGATGCCCATGGCGAACATGCAGATCAGCGTCGCGTAGAGGCCGGCCCCGAAGACCGCCCGGAGCACATGGGGTCCGCCGATGCCGGCGCCGTGCGAGCCGAGCGCGGTCTGCGCGGTGAAGAACGCCACGAACGAGGTGACCATCCCGACCACCAGGGCCACCACCGTGCCCACCGCGATCTTGGCGAACATGAAGGTGCCGCGCTGCGGCACCGCCGCCAGCGAGGCGCGGATCATGCTGGTGGTGTACTCGGTGGAGACGATCAGCACCCCGAAGACGATCAGGGCGATCTGGCCGAACATGAACCCGCTGAAGCTGAGCGAGGTCGGGTCGAAGGTGGCCTTCTCGTGGGCCGGCATGTTCTTGAAGGTGGAGTTGACCACCAGCCCGAAGAGCATGCTGATGGCGACCGTCAGCAGGAAGGTCAGGATCAGCGTCCACATGGTGGAGCGGACGGTGCGGATCTTCGTCCACTCGGAGAGCAGCACGGCGCTCATCGGGTGACCTCCCCGTTGCCGTTGCCCATCCAGCCGCCCGGGGCCGGGGGCGGCGGTGTGCCGGGAGGCATGCCCGGCGGAGTCCCCGGGGGGATGCCCGGCGGCGCCTGCGGCGGCTCGCCGGTGCCGGCGTGGTACTGCACCGACTCGGCGGTGAGCTGCATGAACGCTTCCTCCAGGGAGGCCGATTGAGGGCTGAGCTCGTGGAGCGGGATGCCGGCCGCGGCGGCGGCCTCGCCGATCGCGGCGGCCTCGGCCTCCTCGACCTCCAGCGAGCCGTCCGCGGCGCCCGTCACCCGGGCGCCGGGCAGCGCCGCGAGGACGTCCTGCATCCGCTCGCCCTGCGGGGTGCGGACGCGCACGTAGGAGCGCGAGTTGCGGCGGATGAACTCGTTCATCGGCAGGTCGGCGAGGAGCCGTCCGCGGCCGATGACGATGAGGTGCTCCGCGGTGAGCGCCATCTCGCTCATCAGGTGGGAGGAGACGAAGACGGTGCGGCCGTCGGCGGCCAGACGCTTCATCAGGTTGCGCACCCACAGGATGCCCTCGGGGTCGAGGCCGTTGACGGGCTCGTCGAAGAGCGCGATCCGCGGGTCGCCCAGCAGCGCGGCGGCGATGCCCAGGCGCTGGCTCATGCCGAGGGAGAAGCCCTTGGTGCGCTTCTTGGCGACCTCGCCCAGGCCGACCAGCTCCAGCACCTCCGAGACCCGCTTGCGGGGGATCCGGTTGCTCTGCGCCAGGCACAGCAGGTGGTTGTAGGCGGTGCGGCCGGGGTGGACGGCCTTCGCCTCCAGCAGGGCGCCGATCTCGCGAAGCGGGGCGTGCAGTTGGCGGTAGGGGTGCCCGTCGATGCGGACCTCGCCGGCGGACGGGTTGTCCAGGCCGAGCATCATCCGCATGGTGGTGGACTTGCCGGCCCCGTTGGGGCCGAGGAATCCGGTGACGCGTCCCTCGGGCACGGAAAAGGTGAGTCCGTCGACCGCCAGCGTGCTGCCGTAGCGCTTCGTCAGATTCTGAAGTTCGATCATAAACCGGTTCCCCGCAGATGTGTTCGATTGCTTGGCGCCCCGACTCGCCGGGTCTGGCACACTTGGTCCCCACCCTACGGGCCGCTGTGCGCGGGTTGCGCTGGGAATACACCCTTCCGGTTCAGTCTTATGACACCCCGTTTACGCAAGCCGGAGGGGGTGCGGTCTTATTCTGCGGGCATGGCTCAGGAACTGAACTGCCGGCACTCCGGCTCCGGCATGCCCCTCGTACTGCTGCACGCGTTCCCGCTGACCTCGTGGATGTGGGACGCGCAGCGTTCCGCGCTCGCCGATCTGTGCCACGTGATCACGCCGGACCTGCGTGGATTCGGCGCGTCCGAGCCGCACGACCTCTCCGTCACCGACGCCCCGGACCTGGACCGGATGGCCGAGGACGTGGCCGCGGTGCTGGACCGCTACGGCTTCCGCAAGGCCGTCATCGGCGGCCTGTCGATGGGCGGCTATGTCGCCATGGCCTTCGCCCGCAAGTACCCCGAGCGCCTGGAGGGGCTCGTCCTCGCCGACACCAAGCCCGAGGCCGACACCCCCGCCGCCGCGGCGGCCCGCAGGGAGATCGCCGACACGGTGCTCCACGAGGGCAGCCCGCGGGTGCTGGTGGAGGAGCTGGCGCCCAAGCTCTTCGGCCGGACGACCGCCACCCAGCGGCCGGGCGTGGTGGAGAACATCCGGTGGATGGTGGAGCAGGCGCACCCCACCGGGATCGCCTGGGCCGAGCGGGCCATGGCGGCGCGGCCCGACTACGGGCCGGTGCTGGCCGCGCTGGACGTCCCGGCGCTGATCGTGCACGGCGACGAGGACGCGATGATCCCGCTGGAGACGGCGCGCGGGATGCAGGAGGCGATCCCGGACGCGGAGCTGGCGGTGCTGCGCGGCGCCGGGCACATCGCCTCGATGGAGACGCCGGGGGAGTTCGACGTGGCGCTGCGGCGGTGGGTGAAGAAGGTGCTGGCCGCGCGCAAGGAGGCGGAGCGGAAGCACGGGCACCTCGGGCTGCGGATGCACCGCGCGTAGCGGTTGCCGCCACGCCGCGGGGCTCGCCGCCCGAATTCGAAAGCGCCCCTACGCCCCGGCACCCCGCCCGTGACGCTTCGCGTCACAAGGGCGGGGTGCCGGTGGCGCCGCGCGTGGTCACCTCACCGTTGCGCGGGTCAGGAGTGCAGCGCACGGCCCCGCGGGGAAGGCTGGGCCGTCGCCGCGGGGCCGCGGGCTGTGCAGGACGGGGCCGTGCGCTCCGTCAGTGCGAAGAGGACTGCTGCTGGGCCGGGAGGCTCACCGGGGCGTCCTCCGGGCCGGCCGCCGCCGCGACCGCCGCTCCGGTGAGGGTGGCGAGCATCTCGCGGACGTTGGTCAGCTGGGCGTTGATGCTGTCGCGGCGGTTGGTGAGCGCCGCCAGCTCGCGCTCGGACTCCGAACGCACCCGCTCGGCCTTGGCGTTGGCGTCCGCAACGATGTCCTCGGCCTGGCGCTGCGCCGTCTCGACCGTCTGGCGGGCGCGGCGCTCGGCGTCGGTGCGGAGCTTCTCGGCCTCCAGGCGGAGCTGCTCGGCCCGGTGCTCGATCTCGGCGAGGCGCTTCTCCGCCTTCGCCTGACGGGCCGCCAGGTCGCGCTCGGACTGCTCGCGCCGCTTGGCGAGGTTTGTCTCGAAGTCGGCGGCCGCCTGCGCCGCCTTGGCCCGAGTCTCCTCGAACAGGGACTCGGCCTCCTCGCGCTTGTTCGCGGCGTCCTTGGTGGCGTCGCCGATCAGCTGGGTGGCGTCGGACTTGGCCTTGTCGATGATCCGGGAGCCGTCGTCCTCGGCCTTGGCCTTGCGCTCCTTGGCATACGTCTCGGCATCCTGCCGAACCTGCTGGGAAGCGGCCTCGGCCAGCTCGCGGTGCTGGTCGGCGGCGCGACGCGCCTCGTCGCGCAGGTCCTTGGCTTCTTCCTCGGCAAGCCGCAGAATCTTCTCGACGCGGGCACCCAGCCCGGCGTACGACGGCTCCGCATCCGAGGCCGCCGCCTGCGCCTGCTGCGTCTCGAGGTGCAGCTCCTCGATCCGCTTCTCCAGGGTGCCGATGCGCCCGAGCGCGCCGTCGCGATCCGTGACGAGCTTGGCGATACGGTCGTCGACCTGCGCCTTCTCATACCCGCGGCGCACGATGTCGAAGCCGTGCGGAGAGGATGTGTCGCTCATGGGGTTCCTGTCATGTGACCGGTGGTGAGGTGATGGGGAAAATCCTGTCACGAATCGGCGCGCCGATGGGCCGATAGTGCGGGGATGGGCCACAATCTCCGCTCATTCGAGTGGTGGCCCCTCGCCCCGCTTGCCCGCCCCGCCCCCGGCGCCCGTGCCCGCCTTCGCCGCGGACCGGCCGGACTTGGGCTCGCGCCCGCCGCCGCCCTCGCCGCGCCCCGGCTTCTCGGACCGCTCGGCACGCTTCTCGTCCGCCTTCTCCGGCTTCTCCGCCGGCTCCGTGCGGCCCCCGCGCTTGCCCCCCCGGCCCCCCGCCCCCGGGACCTCGCAGGTCTCCCGGGCGTCGAGCACGTCCTGG
>NZ_MLCF01000125.1 GCF_001879105.1 Mangrovactinospora gilvigrisea
CGGTGTGCGGAGTGCCGCGCCTCTGCCCTGCCCGCCGCCCCGGCGCTTCGCGCCGTGGGGCGGGGGGTGTCCGTGGGGGGCTGCTGGGTCGGCGTGCGACGTGCCGTGGCTCTGCCCGGCGGGCCGGACGGCGTCTTGCTGCCGCGAGATCGGCGGGGTGCCGGGGTGGGCGCGGCGGGGGCGCCGTGGGAGGTCGTTGGGTCGGCGTGCGGAGTGCCGCGCCTCTGCCCTGCCCGCCGCCCCGGCGCTTCGCGCCGTGGGGCGGGGGGTGCGCCCGTGGGAGGCTGCCGGGTCGGCGTGCGACGTGCCGTGGCTCCGCCCGGCGCGTCCGTCGGCGCTTCGCGCCGCACGCGGGCTTACAGGCCGTGCCAGCCTGCGCCGTCGACGCCGCCTGGTGCCCCCTCGCCGTACGGCTCCCGGGTGAAGACGAAGGACCCCACGTCCAGCCGGCCGTCGACGACCGCCAGCGGCTCGCCCGCGTAGTACCCGTCCTCGCCGACCCACTCCCGCTCGCCCACCGGGCGGAACCGCGACGCCCGCCCGTATCCGCCCACCGGCCCCAGCTCCAGCACCCGGCCCGCCCGCAGCCGCACCGCCATCGGCGCCGCCCCCCAGTACCAGACGCCCGTCAGCGCCAGCAGCCCCTCGTCCGCGTCCCCCGCCGGCATCGGACGCCACTCCGCCAGGGCGTCCCCGGTCAGCTCCCCGCTGCGCACCACCTCCCGCGCCAGGTCCACCGACAGCGACGCCGAGGCGAACCCGCTCGTCGCGTTCGCCATCGCGACGCCGCTCACGCCCGTCCCCGGGTCGATCCACAGGCCCGCCACGAACCCCGGCATCGACCCGCCGTGCCCGAAGAGCGCCCGCCCCCCGAACCCGTCCCGCCGCGCCACCTGCAGCCCGAACCCGTACCCCTCGGAGTCCTTCGACCCCGGCGCGCCGCCGCTCGCCCGACTCCGCATCGCCTCCAGGGACTTCAGGCCCAGCACCCGCTCGTCGCCGCGCAGCAGGAACCCCGCGAACCGGGTGAGGTCCCCGGCCGTCGACCACAGCTCGCCGGCCGGCGCCATCACCCCGGTGTGCTGCACCTTCTCCTTCATCAGCAGGTCCGCCCAGGGATGCACGGCGAACCCGCCGGCCGAGGTCCTGCTCGGCAGCGCCGCCGTCCGCGCCAGGCCCAGCGGCACGGTGATCCCGTCCCGCACCGCGTCCGCCCACGGCACCCCGCGGTGCCGCTCCACCACCGCGCCAAGCAGCGCGAACCCGGGGTTGGAGTAGTGGTGGACGTCCCCCGGGGCGTGCACCCGCACGGGGTCCCGCAGCACATCGCCGAGCGCCGGACGCAGCGTCCCCGGCGTCCGCTCCCACCACGGCGACGGCGTCTCCGCGGTCAATCCGGAGGTGTGGCTGAGCAGTTGGGCGAGCGTGGCGTCCGCGACGGAGTCCGGCAGCTCGGGGAGGTGCTTGCCGACCGCGTCCCCCAGGCCCGCCAGGCCCTCCTCCACCAGGCGCATCACCAGCACCGCGGTGAAGGTCTTGGTGATCGACCCGATGCGGTACTGCACATCCCGCCCGGGCGCGTGCCCGGGGACGCAGGAGACGGAGTCCCACCACAGCAGCTCCCCGTCGCGTCCCACCGCTCCCACGGCGGACGGCGCGCGCCCGTCCGCCTGCGCCTGGAGGAGCTTGCGGGAGAGCACGCGCCGCGTGGCACCGCTCAGTTCGAATTCCTGCTCAGCAGCATCGGTCATGCACCGGAGCCTACGATCCCGGGTCTGCGATCCCGGGTCTACGATCCCGATCCCAGCATCTTCCGGGACCGCCCGGCGTCGGGGTGCCCGGGATGCCGGGCCCGCCAGTAGGGATTGTCGTGCGGCAGTCTGCCGACCACCCGCCCGTACATCCCGAAGACCATCAGCACCAGCCCGAAGACGAAGCTGAAGAGCACGTTCGACATGGTGAACGCGAGGAAGTTGACCGAGGTGTCCAGCACCGCCAGGCCGACGAACCCGCTCAGCACGAAGAGCACGCCGAAGACGGTGTTGACGGTGGAGGCCGTGTTGCCGCCGATCACCGCGCCGGCCATCAGGACGACGCCGACCAGGACGGAGAGCGCGCCGAGCGCGCCGTTGGTGGTCATGCCGGCGATGCGGGCGCCGTGGGTGGCGAAGAAGCCGACCTCGTTGACGATTCCCGCGATGCCGAAGAGGACGAGCATCAGCCCTCCGACGCCGGCGCCCCAGCGGTAGACCTGGGCCAGCCGGTGGTCGACGGCGTAGCGCTCGTCGAGCTCGGCGGCGCGGTGGTGGTGTTGGTGCTGGTGTTGGACGAGGGCATTCATGGGAGTCACCTCCCGGAGCGGACACAAGCCACGAATGGTCCCTTAGGTCAGGTTTACCCCTGTTTGACCGCCGGTGCCCCCGCGAACGGCTACGCGATCGCCAGCAGCGCCAGATCGTCCCCCAGCCTGCCCCCGCTGTGCCGGCGGGCGTCCTCGCCGAGGTGGCGCAGCAGCAGGTCGAGCGGGGCGTCCGCGCCGCGCCGGGCGAGCAGCGGGCGGGGGTCGTAGAACTCCCCGGCCGAGTCCCGGGCCT
This sequence comes from Mangrovactinospora gilvigrisea, assembly GCF_001879105.1. Taxonomy (GTDB): domain Bacteria; phylum Actinomycetota; class Actinomycetes; order Streptomycetales; family Streptomycetaceae; genus Mangrovactinospora; species Mangrovactinospora gilvigrisea. Next base: position 2,595 of record NZ_MLCF01000125.1, read on the forward strand.
CCACCAGGCCGTCGGTGAAGAGCAGCAGCACGTCGCCCGGCGTCCAGGGCACCACCCCGATCGGCCCGCCCGAGGTGTCGCCGACCAGCGGGCCGAGGCCCAGCGGGGCCCGCGAGAAGGCCGGCGCGATCGGCTCCACCGTCTCCCCGCGCAGCCGCAGCGGCTGCGGATGGCCGCAGTTGACGACGCGCAGCTCGCGCCGGTCCTCGGTGAGCTCGACCAGCACCGCCGTGGCGAACGACTCCAGCTCGTACTCGCTCTCCGCGCCCTCGCCGTCCTCCGCCTCCGCGGCCCGCCGCCGGGTGCTGGCGAGCCGCAGCTGGGCGGCCTCCATCCAGCGGGCGGCCTGGGCGAGGTCCCGGGCGTGGTGCGCGGCCTCCCGGAAGGTGCCGGTGAGGGCGGCCACCGTGTCGATGGTGCCCAGTCCCTTGCCGCGGACGTCGCCGACGACGGCGCGCAGCCCGAACGGGGAGTCCTCGACGGCGTAGAAGTCGCCGCCGATCCGGGCGGGGCTGTAGGCGGCGGAGTAGCGGGCCGAGACCCGCATCCCGCCGAGGCGCGGCGGCAGCGTCGGCAGCACCGCGCGCTGCGCGGTCTCCGCGATGGTGCGGGCCGTCTGCAGCTCGGACTCCCGGCGGTAGCGTTCCCAGCAGACGTAGAGGCTGATCGCCGCCAGCAGGTACTGCAGATAGAGCTCCAGCATCGCCTCGCCGTCGTGCCAGTGCCAGAGGAAGACCATGGCGGTGGCGGTGCCGACGCTCAGCAGGGTGATGATCACCGCGTCGATGCGGCGCATCGAGATCGCCGCGATCGCCGGCGGCACCGTCAGCACGAAGGTGGCGGTGTACCCCGGTGGGGTGAACAGGTCGTAGGCCACCCCGCCGACGATGATCAGCAGACAGGTGACCCAGACGCGCACGCGCAGCCCGGCCGTGCGGCGGCCGGTGGTGAGCTGCTGGGGGCGCATGGGCGTCCGTGTCCTCTTCGGGCGGAATACAGGGATCTTCTGCCCGATTCTGACGCGAACGCCCAGGAAGCGGCGAATCTTCGCGCTGTGAGCTTGGCCCCGTCGGGGGCGCGGGCGGCCGGACCCCGGCCGCGGCTCACAGCCGGACGGCGACCTCCAGGGCCTCGTCCTCGCCGATCTCCACCGGCCCGGTGACGTGCCCCGCGGCCACCACGTCCGGCAGCACGTCGCGGACCACCGCGGGCCCGCGCACGGCCAGGCCCACCACCTCGGCCCGCATCGAGGCCTTCGCCTCGCTCTTGGCCCGCCGCACCGCCGCGATCAGCTCCGACGCCACCCGCAGCGCGTCCGCCGCGCCGTCGGGCGCCGCCGCCGCGCCCTGCGGCCAGGCCTCGCCGTGGATCGACGGCGCGTCCTCGCCGTACCGCTCGTGCCAGGCCTGCTCCGTCGCGAACGGCAGCACCGGCGCCAGCATCCGCAGCAGCGCGGAGAGCGCCACCGAGAGCGCCGCCCGCGCCGAGGCGGACGCCGCCGGGGCGCCGGTGTCGCCGTAGGCCCGGGCCTTCACCAGCTCCAGGTAGTCGTCGCAGAAGGTCCAGAAGACCCGCTCGACGGCCTCCAGCGCCCGCGCGTGGTCCAGCCCGTCCAGGGCGCGCGCCGCCTCCGCGGCGACCGCGTCCAGCTCGGCGAGCATCGCCCGGTCGAGCACCTCGGTGACCGCCTCCCGGCCGCCCGGCTCCTCGCCGACCACGCCGATGACGAACCGGGCCGCGTTGAGCACCTTGGTGGCGAGCCGGCGGCCGACCCGCATCTGGCCGGTGTCGAAGGCGGTGTCGGTGCCGGGGCGCGCCGCGGCCGCCCAGTAGCGGACCGCGTCCGACCCGAACTCCTCCAGCAGGTCGACCGGGGTGAGCGGCTTGCCCTTGGACTTCGACATCTTCTTGCGGTCCGGGTCGAGGATCCAGCCCGAGATCATCGCGTCCGAGAACGGCAGCGACCCGTTCTCCCGGTCGGCGCGGAGCACCGTCGAGAAGAGCCAGGTCCGGATGATCTCGTGGGCCTGGGGCCGCAGATGCATCGGGAAGACCTTGGCGAACAGCTCCGGGTCCCGCTCCCAGCCGCCGGCGATCTGCGGGGTGAGGGAGGACGTCGCCCAGGTGTCCATGATGTCGGTCTCGGCGGTGAAGCCGCCGGGCACGTCCCGCTGCGCCTCGGTGTACCCGGGCGGGGTGTCGGTCGCCGGGTCGATCGGCAGCGCGGCCTCGTCGGGCGCGATGGCCTTCTCGTGGACCGGCTCGCCCTCCGCGTCCAGCGGGTACCAGACCGGCAGCGGCACCCCGAAGTAGCGCTGACGGCTGATCAGCCAGTCGCCGGCGAGGCCCTCGACCCAGTTCTCGTAGCGGGTGCGCATGTGCGGCGGGTGCCAGGCCAGTTCGCGGCCGCGGGCGAGGAGCCGCTCGCGCAGCTCCGGGTCGCGTCCGCCGTTGCGCAGGTACCACTGGCGGGTGGTGACGATCTCCAGCGGCTTGCTGCCGTTCTCGTAGAACTTCACCGGGTGGCTGATCCTCCGCGGCTCGCCGAGGAGTTCGCCGCTCTCCCGGAGCATCGCCACGATCCGCTCCCGGGCGGTGTGCGGGGTGGCCCCGGCCAGCCGCGCGTACGCCTCCCGGGCCGCGTCGGACTCCAGCGCGGCGGGCGGCTCGGCGAGCAGCCGGCCGTCGAAGCCGAGCACGGAGCGGGTGGGCAGGTCGAGCTCGCGCCACCAGACGATGTCGGTGGTGTCGCCGAAGGTGCAGACCATCGCGAGCCCGGTGCCCTTCTCCGGGTCGGCGAGGCGGTGCGCCAGCACGGGCACCTCGACGCCGAAGAGCGGGGTGCGCAGGGTGCCGCCGATCAGCGCGGCGTACCGCTCGTCGGACGGGTGCGCCACCACGGCCACGCAGGCCGGCAGCAGTTCGGGGCGGGTGGTGGCGATGACGGCGTCGGTCGCGCCGTCGGGGGTGGTGAACCGCAGGTCGTGGAAGGCGCCGGGGCGTTCCCGGTCCTCCAGCTCGGCCTGCGCGACGGCGGTGCGGAAGGTGACGTCCCACAGCGTGGGGGCGTCGGCGGTGTACGCCTCGCCGCGGGCCAGCGCGCGCAGGAAGGCGCGCTGGGAGGCGGCGCGGGAGTTGTCGTCGATGGTCCGGTAGGCGAGCGACCAGTCGACGGAGAGGCCGAGGCGGCGCCACAGCTCCTCGAAGGCCTCCTCGTCCTCCTCGGTGGCCCGCCGGCACAGCTCGATGAAGTTGCGGCGGGAGACGGGGAGTTGGCGGGCGGGGTCGTTGGAGCCGGCGGGGGCCTCGGCGGGCGGGGTGAAGTCGGGGTCGTAGGGGAGCGAGGGGTCGCAGCGCACGCCGTACCGGATCTGCACGCGGCGCTCGGTGGGCAGGCCGTTGTCGTCCCAGCCCATCGGGTAGAAGACCGCGTTGCCGCGCATCCGGCGGTAGCGGGCGATGACGTCGGCGTGGGTGTAGGAGAACGCGTGGCCGATGTGCATGGCGCCGCTGGCGGTCAGCGGCGGGGTGTCGATCGCGTAGACGTCGGAGCGGGGCGCGGAGCGGTCGAAGGCGTATACCTGCTCGGCGTCCCAGCGGCGGCTCCATACCGCGGCCAGGCTGTCGAGGGACGGCCTGCCGGGTGCCTGCGTCTGGGGTCGAGTGGTGTTCGCCATGGCGGGACATTACCGGAACGACGCGGATCCCTGTCTGTATTAATACATCAGTTTATTGTGTCTAGAACGAAATCGTGTAGGGTCCGGGCCATGGTTGCGAAGAGACCTTTGCCGACGGTCCTGACGGGCGAGCGGGTGCGGCTGGAGCCGCTGCGGATCGATCACCTCGGTGATCTGTTCGCGGCGGGCGGCGGCGACGAGGAGGTCTGGCGCTGGCAGCCGGGCCGCGCGCCGCAGACCGAGGCGGAGCTGGAGCAGGTGATGCGCGGTGTCCTCGATCCGTCGCGGGGCGGGGTGTGCTTCGCGGTGATCGACCGTCAGGACGGCGACCGCGCGGTGGGGTGGACGGGCTTCTGGGACATCAGCGAGGCCGACGAGCGCGTCGAGATCGGGTGGACCTGGTACGCGCGCAAGGTGTGGCGGACGGCGGTCAACACCGAGTCCAAGCTGCTGCTGTGCACGCACGCGTTCGAGGAGCTGGGGATGGGGCGGGTGGCGTGGAAGACCGACCACCTCAACGCCCGCTCCCGCGCGGCGATCGCGCGCCTGGGGGCGCGCGAGGAGGGGACGCTCCGCCGCCACCGCCGCCGCGCGGACGGCACCTGGCGCGACACGGTCTACTTCTCCATGCTCGCCGAGGAGTGGCCCAAGGCCAAGTCCCGCCTCACATCCCGCCTCCAATCCCCCCACTGACCCACCCCGGGCGGCACGCCCAGCGCTTCCGCTGGCGCGAGCGGGGGGAGGCTGGCGGTGGTCGGTACCGGGTGTGTCGCCGTGGCTCGCGGGTATCGGCGGCTGCCGGCGCCGCCGGCACCGCGCCCACCCCGGGCGGCACGCCCGGCGTTTCGCGCTGGCGTGCGCGGGGGGACCTGGCAGCGGGTCGGCTCCGGGTGTGTTGCCGGGGCTTTGCACGGTGCCGGCGGATGCCGATGGCGCTGGCACCGCGCCCGTCCCGGATGGCACGCCCGGCGCTTCGCGCTGGCGTGAGCCGGGGGAAGGCGGACGGCTCCGAGTGGGTTGCCGGGGCTTTGCACGGGTGTCTGCCACTATCGACGGTGCCGGCGTCGCGTCCACCCCGGGCGGCACGCCCGGCGTTTCGCTCTGGCGTAAGCGGAGGGACCGGCGGTGGTCGGTACCGGGTGTGTCGCCGGGGCTCGCGGGTGTCGGCGGATGCCGGCGCCGCCGGCACCGCGTCCACCCCGGGCGGCACGCCCGGCGTTTCGCGCTGGCGTGAGCCGGGGGACCTGGCAGCGGGTCGGCTCTGGGGGTGTTGCCGGGGTTTCGCACGGTGTCGGCGGGTGCCGATGGCGCTGGCGCCGCGTCCACCCCGGGTGGGGTGCCGGGGTTCAGGGCGGCATCACCGCGCGGACCGGACGGGGGACGTCAAGCGGCCGTCGCGGAGGGCGACGACGCGGTCCGCGACGGAGGCGTTCTCGAGGTCGTGCGTCACCACGACCCCGGCGACGCCCTGTTCGCGGACCACCTCCGCGAGCAGCGCCATCACGTCCGCGCCCCGCTCGCGGTCCAACGCGGAGGTGGGCTCGTCCACCAGCAGCACCGCCGGCCGCGACATCAGCGCCCGCGCCACCCCCACCCGCTGCCGCTCGCCCCCCGAAAGCTGGTGCGGACGCCGCCCCTCCTTCCCGGCCAGCCCCACGCGCCCCAGCAGCTCCTCCGCCCGCGCGCGATCCGCCGCGCGAACCCGCCTCCCGCCGATGTGCGCCGCCAGCAGGAGCTGGTCACGCGCCGTCAACGACCCCAGCAGGTTCGCCTGCTGGAAGACGAACCCCACCCGCTCCCGCCGCAGCCGCGCCGCCGCGCCGCCGCGCAGCGACCCCGCGTCGACGCCCCCGACGACCACCCGTCCCGACTCCGGCGGCGTCAGCGTCCCCGCCACCGCCAGCAGCGTCGACTTGCCCGAGCCCGACGGGCCCGTCACCGCCACCAACTCGCCGCCGGCCACGGCCAGATCCATGCCGTCGAGGATGATCCGGCGCCGCTCCCCGTCCGGGTAGCCCAGCGTCACCGACTCCAGCTCAAGACTCATCGCGCCGCTCCCAACGCCGTCAGCGGATCGACGGACGCCACCCGGCGCACCGTCACCATCGAACCCACCAGTCCCACCACCGTCATCAGCGCGAACGGCAGCAGCACCGTCCCCGCCGAGACCTGGTACGGCGCCGCGCGCGCGGCCAGCGAGCCCGCGCCGAAGGCGACCGCCGTCCCCGCCGCGCCACCGACCACCAGCACCACCACCGCCTGGGCCAGCGCGTCCCGCAGCAGATAGCCGCGGGAGGCGCCCATCGCCCGCACCACCGCCAGATCGTGCGCGCGCTGCACCGTCCACACCGTGAAGTACGCGCCCACCACCAGCGCCGAGACGATCAGCAGCAGCCCGCGCATCAGGTTGAGCGAGGTCTGCTCGGCGCTGTAGCCGTCCACCGCGCCGTACGACTTCGCCAGCGTCAGCGTCCGGGTGCCGGCCGCCGCGTCCACCCGCGCCGCGGCCGCGGGGGAGGCGAGTCGCAGCGCCAGCACCGTGGGCTGCTGGGCGCGGGTCACCTGCTGCCAGGTGGTCAACGAGGTGAAGACCACCGGCAGATGGGCGAAGGACCCGGTGTCCTCGATCGCGTCGACCGTCACCGTCCGGCCGCCCAGCGCGACGCGCTGCCCGACGCGCAGCCCGGTGTCGTCCGCGAACGTCCGGTTGATCTGGATGCGGCCGTCCGCGGTCGGCCGCGGCGCCAGGTCCGAGCCCGGCCCGGCGCCGAAGACGCTCACCGACTCGCTGCGGCTCCCGTGCCGCTCGCCGCCCGCCGCCCACGCCAGCTTCGCCGCGCCGGTGCCGAGCGGCCGCGCCGACTCCACCCCGGGCACCGCGCCGGCCTTCGCCGCCGCCCCGGCAGGCAGCGAGCTGCCGGTGAACGTCGGGCTCTGCCCGGTGGGGCGCTGGAAGGCCAGATGGTCGGCGGGCAGCCGCTGCAGCGCGGAGACGCCGGCCGCGCCCAGGCCCGCGGTGAGGCCGGAGAGCATCACCACCATCAGCGTGAGCAGCGCGACGACGGTGCCGAGGAGGGCGAACCGGCCGCGCGCGAAGCGGAGGTCTCGGAGGGCGATGAACATGTCCTCAAGCCTCCGGCCGGTAGGGGTGCGGGCGCGTCGCGCGCCGGATGGGAGCCGCGGACCCGAAGGTTGGGTCCCGGCCTCCCACAAAAGTTGGAGACGGCGCCTCGGCGGGAGGAAAACCGCCGCCATCGAGGATCATGGGAAGAGATGTCCGAAACCGCCCCGAATCCGCCGCCGCCTCCGCGCACCGGACCACCCGCGTCCGCCGCGTCCGCCGCGTCCGCCGTGCCCGAGGTGCCGGCCGAGCTGCGCGCCACCGACCCCATGCACGGCGGCCGCGGGCGCCCCAACGCCCTCACCGTGCTGGCCTGGGCCGAGCACCTGCTGTTCGTGCTGCTCGCCGCCGTCGCCGCGGCCCGCCTCGGGATCGGCCCGGCCGGCCCCGGCCGCACCGCGCTGGGCGCCCTCGCGGCCGTGGCGCTGCTCGGCTGGTACGCCGGCGGCGCGGCGCTCGCCCGCCGCAGCGGCCGCACCTGGGCGGGCCCGGCCTGGCTCGGCGGGCTGGTGGTGCTGTGGGCGGCAGCGATGCCGCTCTCCTCGGACTTCGTCTGGCTGGCGTTCCCGCTCTTCTTCCTCTGCATGCACCTGCTGCCGCTGCGCTGGGCGCTGCCCTCGGTGGCGGTGATCACCGGCGCGGCCGTCGTCGGGTACGGCGCCTCCGTCGGCTTCAGCGTCGCCGGGGTGCTCGGCCCGGCGATCGGCGCGGGCGTCGCCGTGGTGATGTCCGCCGTCTACCAGACCCTGCAGCGGGAGAGCGAGCGGCGCCGGCTGCTCCTCGCCGAGCTGGTCGAGACCCAGGCCCAACTCGCCGCCACCGAGCGGCAGGCCGGACGGCTGGCCGAGCGCGAGCGGCTCGCCCGGGAGATTCACGACACCGTGGCGCAGGGCCTCTCCAGCATCGTGCTGCTGCTCCGCGCCGCCGAGGGCGAGCAGGGCGAGGACGTCCGCCGGCACGTCCGCACCGCCTCGGCCACCGCCCGCCAGGCGCTCGACGAGACCCGGCGGGTGGTGCGGGCGCTGGCGCCCGCCGCGCTGGACGGCCGCCCGCTCACCGACGCGCTGCGCCGGCTCGCCGAGGACGCCCGGGAGGGCGCCGGCCTGGACGCCGAGTTCACCGTCGACGGCGAGCCGTGCGCGCTGCCCACCGGCGTCGAGGTGGCGCTGCTGCGGGTGGCGCAGGGCGCGCTCGCCAACACCGTGGCGCACGCCGGCGCGCGCCGGGTGCGGATGGCGCTCGCCTTCCAGCCGGACGCGGTGACCATGGACGTCGCCGACGACGGGCGCGGCTTCGACGCGGCCGCCGTGGAGGCGGGCCGGGGCCGCGCCGCCGAGACCGCCGGGACGGGCTTCGGGCTGCGGGCGATGCGCGGCCGGCTCGCCGAGGTCGGCGGCGAGCTGGTGGTGGAGTCCGCGCCGGGGGAGGGGACGGCGGTCGCCGCCCGCATCCCGCTGGACGCGGCGTCCGGGGGCGCGTCATGAGCGCGGTGCGCGTGGTGCTGGTGGACGACCACCCGGTGGTGCGGGCCGGGCTGCGGGCCTTGCTCGCCGCCGCCGACGGCATCGAGGTGGTCGGCGAGGCCGGCTCGGCCGACGAGGCCGTGGCGCGGGCCGCGGCCGGCGGCGCCGACGTCGTCCTGATGGACCTCAACCTGGGCGGGGGCGGCGACGGCGCCGAGGCCACCCGCCGGATCCGGGCGCTGCCCGAGCCGCGGCCCCGCGTCCTGGTGCTCACCACCTACGACAGCGACGCCGACATCCTGCGGGCGGTGGAGGCCGGGGCGACCGGCTACCTCCTCAAGGACGCCGAGCCGGAGGAGCTGCTGCGCGCCCTGCGCACCGCCGCGTCGGGGGAGACCGTCCTCGCCCCGGTGGTCGCCTCCCGGCTGGTCTCCCGGATGCGGGACCCGGCGCCGGCGCTCACCTCGCGGGAGGCGGAGATCCTGCGGCTGGTCGCGGAGGGCCGCTCCAACCGGGCCATCGCGCGCGGGCTGTTCGTCACCGAGGCAACGGTGAAGTCCCATCTGGTGCACGTCTTCACCAAGCTGGGCGTGGACAGCCGCACCGCGGCGGTCGCCGAGGCGCGCCGCCGCGGGCTGCTGCCGCGCTGAGCGGGTTTGGATCCCGGGATCACGGAGCCGAGTCGGGCTTGTCCTTCGCCTCGGCGTAGGCCTGGGTCGGCGTCATCGGGACGCCGTTCAGCGAGACCGTCTTGAAGCGGCTCACCGGCGCGCAGCCCGAGGACTTGCCCCCGGCCGTCTGGGCGTGCGCCCCGTCGGTGGCGTCCGAGGAGGATCCGCCGGACTTCCCGCCGCTCGAACCCGAGCCCGAGCCGGAATCCGAACCCGAGCCGGAGCCGGTGCCGCCGGGATAGCTGGTGCCGGTCGGCCAGTCGGTGCCCACCACCAGCACCAGCCCGGCCGACGACCCCTGCTTCAGATGCGAGGACGGCAGCCCCAGCGCATCCGCCGCCGCCTGCGCCTCGGCCTTCTCGCCGGGCCCGTACCAGAGGGTGGTGGAGGCCGTCTGGGTGGCGTTGGCGGTGCCGCCGGCGGCGAAGCCCTGCGCGGTCAGCGCCTGTTGGACGGTGGAGGCGCGGCCGCGGGCCGTCGGGCCGATGCCGTTCTCGACCGTCACCGAGACCTTCGCCCTGTCGACCGAGGACCCGGCGGACGCCGACGGCGACGCTTTGCCCGTAGCCGACGCGGCCACCTTGGACTTCCCGCCCGAGGAGGTGGTCAGCGACTGGTCGTTCTTGATGGCGTTGAAGAGGTTGTAGGCGGCCGGGAGGATGTGCACATTGCCCGCGTCGTCCAGCTGGTTCTGCATGGTGACGAAGGTCATCCGGTCGGACGGCACCTTGTTGACGTCCTCGCCGAGCCCGACCAGCTTGGTGATGCTCTTGATCCCGTTGTCCACGGTCAGCGCGTTGGTGGCGGCGTTGGCCAGCGAGTAGAGCTTGGTGGGGTTCGCCAGCGTGCCGGCGCCCTTCATCTTCCGCATCAGCGAGGAGAGGAAGAGGTGCTGGGCGTAGGTGCGGCCGATGTCGGTGCCGGTGCCGAAGGCGTGCCGGGAGCGGACGAACTCCAGCGCCGCCAGGTTCTGGAGGGTGTGGTCGCCCTTCTTCAGCTTCAAATGCGAGTAGGTGTCGTAAACGTTGTCGCTGACGCAGACCTGCACGCCGCCGACCGCGTCCGACATCTTGATGACGCCCTGGAAGTCGACCATCGCGAAGTGGTCGATGGGGATGCCGGTCAACTGGTGGACGGCGGCGACCGTGCAGCCTGGGCCGTACTGCAGCGAGGCGTTGATCTTGTCGTAGCCGCCGGCGAAGGACTGCTTGGTGTCGGGGTCCTTGCACGCCGGCAGCTGCATCTTCAGGTCGCGGGGGATGCTCATCACCGTCGCGTTGGAGCGGTCGGCGCTGATGTGCACCACCATCTGCACATCCGCGTTCTGACCGGGCCCGCAGTCGCCGCCGATCTTGCAGTCGGCCTTGTTGCTGCGGCCGTCCGAGCCGATGGCGAGGATGTTGATCGGGGTGCGCCCGTAGGCGTCCGGCTTCTCGCTGCCGGCGTCGCCGCTGGTGCCGTTGAAGAGCGAGGAGCCCTTGATGTTGCCGTTGAGCTTCTCGTAGACGAACGCGCCGCAGCCCGCGACGACCAGCACGAAGAGCGAGGCGATGATCGCGCCGATCTTCAGGGGGCTGCGCTTCTTCCGAGGGCCTCGGGAACGGTGGGTGCCGGCGCGGCCACCCGTGGTAGCCATCATGAGGCGCGGGGAGAAGCGCTCGGCGGTGCGGTCGTCAATACGGCCATCGGTGGTCCTCCTAGGCTTCTCAGTCACTGAAGACGCGCGACGTCCGCCGAAGGTTGGGTTGGTAACGAACACGCATGGCAATGCGGCGCCCCTGCTGGGAACCCCCGGGGGATCCCTATCCTGCAAGCATGCGTCATCCCGTGCCCCTTGTGTCCTGCCCTGCGAGACCGGTTCGCCCAGTAGTCTCGTCCCGTAACGGCGTGCGAGGGAGCTGAGTTGGAGTTCGCACTGCTGGGAACCGTAGCCGTCCGTGGTCCGGACGGCGCCGAAATCGATCTGGGACCGGCCAAGCGCCGCAGCGTGCTCGCGCTGCTGGCGCTGCAGCCCAACACGGCCGTCCCGGTGGAGCGCCTGGTCGAGGCGCTCTGGGAGGAGGAACCGCCGGAGCACGCCCGCACTGTCATCCAGGGCCATGTCTCCAAACTGCGCACCGCGCTCGCCGGCGCCGACGCCGAGGCGTTCGGCGTCGAGCTGGCGACCCGCGGCTCGGCGTACCTGCTGCGCCTGCCGCCCGAACTGATCGACGCCCACCGGTTCGGCGAGCTGGTGGCGCTGGCCCGTCCCCGGGAGGCGCCGTCGGACGCGGTGCCGCTGCTGCGCGAGGCGCTGGCGCTCTGGCGCGGTCCGGCGCTCTCCGGGACCGTGACCAGCCCGCCCTTCGCGGCGGCCGCGCACGCCCTGGAGGAGCGGCGGATCAGCGCGGTGGAGGCGCTGGCGCGCGCCTACGACGCGAAGGGCGAGCACGAGGACGCCGCCGCGGTGCTCTACGACGCGGCCGTCGCCCACCCGCTGCGGGAGGGGCTGATCGCCGAGCTGATGCTGACCCTCTACCGGTCCGGCCGGCAGTCGGACGCCATCGAGTGGTTCCACCGCACCCGGCGGCTGCTCGACGAGGAGCTCGGCATCGACCCGGGCCGCCGGCTCAACCAGGCCTACGAGGAGATCCTCCGGGCCGAGGCGGAGCCGGAGGCGGCGCCGTCCCGTCCGGCCGACCCGCGGGCGGCGGCCCCGGCCGAGCAGCGGCCCGCCGATCCGCGCGCCGCGGATCCGCGGGCGGCGGTCGATCCGCGGGAGGCGCTGGCCTCCGCCGGGCCGGCCGCGCACACGGTGCCCCGGCTGCTGCCGCGGCCGCCGGCCCGCTTCCTCGGCCGGGAGGCCCAACTCGACGCGCTCACCGGGGTGCTGACGGAGAGCGGCGCGGCGGACGGCGGGGGACCGCTGGCCGTGGTCTCCGGCCCGGCCGGGGTGGGCAAGACGGCCTGCGCCGTGCAGTGGGCGCACCGGCACGCCGAGGCCTTCCCGGACGGGCAGCTCTTCGCCGACCTGCGCGGCTTCGGGGAGGGCGGCGCGTCGGGGCAGGCCCGGCCGGCCGATGTGCTGCGGGACTTCCTCTCCGCGCTGGGCGTGCCGGCCGAGCAGCTGCCCTCGGGGGAGGAGGCCGCCTCGGCGCTCTTCCGCACCCTGGTCGCCGACCGGCGGATGCTGGTCGTCCTCGACAACGCGGGCGGTTCGGCGCAGGTGCGGCCGCTGCTGCCGGGCGGACCGCGGAGCGCGACGCTGGTCACCAGCCGCAGCCGGCTGGACGGGCTGGTCGCCACCGAGTGGGCGCGGCCGGTGGGGCTGCGGGTGCTGGAGCCGCAGGAGGGCGTCGCCCTGCTCGGCGCCATGCTCGGCCCCGACCGCATCGCCGACGACCCCGAGGCGGCGCGCGAGCTGGTGGCGCTCTGCGGCGGGCTGCCGCTGGCGCTGCGCGCGGCTTCGGCGCAGCTGGCGGCGCGGCCGCGGTGGCGGCTCGCCCGGCTGGCGACGGCGCTGCGCGACGAGCGGCGCCGGCTGAGCCTGCTGTCCGTGGAGGACACCGGGATCGAGACGGCGCTGCGGATGTCGGTGGCCCGGCTCTCGGCGGACGACGCGCGGCTGCTGGAGGCGCTCGGCGAGGGGCTGGGCCTGGAGGGCGCGATCGACGCCTCCGCGGCGGCGGCGCTGGCCGGCGCGTCGCCGGATCAGGTGGAGGAGTCGCTGGAGCGGCTCGTCGACATGCACCTGATCGACGAGGAGGCGACGAACCGGTATGTGATGTCCGATCTGGTCAAGCTGTTCGCACGGCGCGCGCACGACTCCCACGAGGACGGTGGCGCCGCGGGGTGAGAGGTCGGCCCCCGCGCCACGGCTGAGTCCGGGGCACTCGCGCAGTTCCCCGCGCCCCTGACGGGGCGCGGGGTTCTGCCGTCACAGCAGGGGCTGATCCCCCGGCCCGTCGTACCTCGGCTCGCCGGGGAACCTCCCGTGGCGGTCCGGCGCTAGGACCTGCCAGACCGGGGGCGGGGCCGACGCCCCGAAGAACGCCGGGAGGAGCGTGAACTCCTCCTGGCGGCCGGCCCGCCGGAGCCGCAGCGGGAAGCCCTCCGCCGCGGCCTCCAGGACCAGCCCCTCCGCGGGGGCCAGGCCGGCGAGGACCAGGCGGTCGGCCGCCGAGCCCAGGACGGCGGCCGCGCACCCCGGATCCATCCCCGCGACGGCGAGCTCGTACCGCCGCCCCGGCCAGTGCGCCAGGCCGATGGTGTACGCGAAGGGCGGTGCGTCGTCCTCCGCCGGGACGCGCCCGCACTCCTCGCACTGCTCGCAGTAGTCGCCGCCGACGTACTGGACGACGTACCCCTTCTCCTCGATCGCCGCCTCGATGCCCCGCAGATAGCGTGCGTCCACCATGCCGGTCCACCCCCTGGATCCCGCCTCGGCCGGGCCCTTCCCGACCCACCGTCAACTACGCCACGCGTTCGCCCCGTTGCGCCGCCGAAGCGTCCGGAATCGCTCGAACGGGTGAACGGCCAAGGCGCCATGTGCATGCCCTCTTCCACAACTCTTTACCCGCGAGTAGCGTGATCGGCCATCCATCGCGAAGAGGGGAAACGCATGGCCGGAGCAACCCGCAAGCTACGCCGCGGTTTAACGGCGGCCGTCACCGCACTCGTCCTCGCCGCGGCCGGCGCCCCCGCCGCGACCGCCACCGGCCCGGCGGCCGCCGACACCGCCGCGGACCAGTGCGGCGGCCAGTGCGGCGACATCCTGCCGCCCGGCGAGAACGGCAACGCCACCCTCGCCGACATCCTCGCCAACCGGGCCCTCGGCACCCACCCCGCGCACACCGACGACCAGCTCCCCACCTACGCCGAGCTCGCCGACGACTACCGGTCGCTCACCGACTCGACGATCAACAGGTACTTCAACGACTCGTCGTTCGGCGTCCCCGCCGGCCAGGTGGAGAGCAGCACCACCATGCAGGCCGGCGGCGGCAGCGTCACCATCGTCCGCGACAAGGCCGCCGGCATCCCGCACATCACCGGCACCACCCGCGCCGCCACCGAGTACGGCGCCGGCTGGGCCGCCGCCAACGACCGGCTGTGGCTGATGGACCTCTTCCGCCATGTCGGCCGCGGCGAGCTCAGCTCGTTCGCCGGCGGCGCCGCCGCCAACCGGCAGCTGGAGCAGTCCTTCTGGGCCGCCGCGCCCTACACCGAGGCCGACCTCACCCAGCAGGTGCGGTCGATCGCGAGCAGCGGCCCGGCCGGGCAGCAGGCGATGGCCGACATCGACGCCTACCTCGGCGGCGTCAACGCCTACGCCGCCAAGGCCCACAGCGACCGCGACTTCCCCGGCGAGTACGACCTCACCGGCCATATCGACCCGATCACCAACGCCGGCGGCATCGCGCCCTTCACCCCCGAGGACCTGGTCGCCATCGCCGGCGTGATCGGCGCGCTGTTCGGCAGCGGCGGGGGCGGCGAGGTGCAGTCCGCGCTGGTCAAGGAGGCCGCGGACGCCCGCTACGGCACCGCGAAGGGCGACCGGGTGTGGGCCGCGTTCCGCGAGGAGAACGACCCCGAGGCCGATCTGACGGTCCATGACGGGACGTCCTTCCCGTACGCCGCCAGCCCCGCCCACCCCACCGGCGTGGCGATGCCCGACCCCGGCTCCGTCACCGCCCAGCAGGAGGTCTTCGACCCCACCGGCTCCGCGGCCGCCGGCGCCCGCCAGCTCGCCCCCGCGGGCGCGAGCGCCAAGGCCCCGGCGAAGCTCGCCCCGCTCAAGGGCGTCTTCGACAAGGGCGTGCTGCCCGGCGACATGCTCACCGCCAAGCACGGCATGTCCAACGCCCTGGTGGTGAACGGCAAGTACACCGACGACGGCCACCCCATCGCCGTCTTCGGCCCGCAGACCGGCTACTACGCGCCCCAGCTGCTGATGCTGGAGGAGCTGCAGGGCCCCGGGCTGCACGCCCGCGGCGCCTCCTTCGCCGGCCTGAGCATGTACGTGCTGCTCGGCCGCGGCCCGAACTACGCCTGGAGCGCCACCTCCGCGGGCCAGGACGTCACCGACACCTTCGCCGTCAAGCTCTGCGCCCCCGACGGCTCGGCCACCGGCACACCGAGCAAGGACTCGCTCTACTACCGTCAGAACGGCGACTCCGGCCCCTGCACCAAGATGGAGACGCTGGAGCGCGACGACTCCTGGAAGCCCACCCTCGCCGACCAGACGGCCGCCGGCTCCTACAAGCTGATCGTCTATCGGACGCGCTTCGGGCTGGTCCAGTACCGCGCCACGGTCGGCGGCGCCCCCGTCGCCTACACCAGCCAGCGCTCCAGCTACCGCCACGAGGCCGACTCCATCATCGGGTTCCAGGCCTTCGACGACCCGGCGCGGATGGCCACCCCGGCCGACTTCCAGCAGTCCGCCGCCGAGGTCAACTTCACCTTCAACTGGTTCTACGCCAGTGACCGGCACACCGCGTACTTCAACTCCGGCGGCAACCCCGTGCGGGCCTCGGGGATGGACCCGAACCTCCCCGCCGACGCCGCGCAGGAGTGGCAGGGCTGGAACCCGGACACCGGCGCCTCCGCCCAGGAGCCGGCCGCCACCCATCCGCACTCCGCCGACCAGGACTACTACGTCTCCTGGAACAACAAGCAGGCGCTGGGCACCACCGCCGCCGGCTTCGGCGACGGCAGCGTGCACCGCTCCAACCTGCTGGACTCCCGCGTCAAGGCGCTGGTCGACCGGGTGCGCGGCGGCGGCGCGGCGATCACCCGGGCGCAGATGGTGCAGGCGATGGAGGACGCCGCGGTCACCGATCTGCGCGGCGAGGACGTGCTGCCGAAGATGCTCGCCGTGATCGGCGACCCGTCGAAGGTGACGGACCCGCAGCAGGCCGCCGCCGTCCAGGAGCTGACGGCCTGGCAGCGGGACGGCGCCCGCCGGGTGGAGACCTCGGCGGGGAGCAGGACCTATGCGGACGCCGACGCCATCCGGGTGATGGACGCCTGGTGGCCGCTGGCCGTCGAGGCCGAGTTCAAGCCCGGCCTCGGGGACGGCCTCTACACCGCCCTCACCGGCGCGCTGCAGATCAACGAGTCGCCGTCCGGCGGGCAGAACGGCGGCACCGGCTCCTCGGACGTCAACGAGTCGCAGCCGCACAAGGGCTCGTCCTTCCAGTACGGCTGGTGGTCCTACCTGGACAAGGACCTGCGCACGGTGCTCGGCCGGCCGGTCGCGGGCGGCCTCGGCGACGGCTACTGCGGCGGGGGCTCGCCGTCCGCCTGCCGCACGGTGCTGCTGACCACCCTGGGCCAGGCCGCGGCCGAGAGCGCGTCCCAGGTCTACCCCGGCGACAGCAGCTGCAAGGCCGGCGACCAGTGGTGCGCGGACTCGATCGTGCAGCGGCCGATGGGCGGCGTCACGGACGGCACGATCGGCTGGCAGAACCGCCCGACGTACCAGCAGGCGGTGCAGTTCACCGGCTGACCGCGCGCGGCGGCCGGAGCGCAACGACGGACGGGCCCGTCTCCCTTGGCGCCGGGGCAGTTGGCGCGGGAGGCGGTCCCGTCCGTCACCATTGATCCTGGGCCGTCCCGCTAACGCGCAGCTAACGCCGTGCTGGTGGATTCGCGGCGGGCCGGACGGCGGCGGCGCGGGCCGTCAGGAGGCGGCGCGCAGCCGCCGGGTGCCGGTCCGCGGCGGGTTCTCCGCCAGGTAGCGGGAGGCGGCGTCGTAGCCCGCCGAGATGCGGCGCCGGATCAGCTCCAGCTGCCCGCCGCGCCGGCGGGTCTTCTCGTTCTCGTCGCGCACCTCGTCCTCGCCGCTGGGCAGCACATGGACGGTGACGCCCTTGCGCGGCCGGGAGATCTCCGCCTCCACCGCGTTGCGGCGGCTCAGCTCGAAGGCGACGTGCCCGACCTCCCACGGCATCCGCGGCGTCTTCAGCGGGTGCGCGGTCTGCCGCAGTTGGAGGACGTAGATGTCGGTGGCGCCCATCGTGACCGCGCGCCCCACCGGGAGGCTGTCGACGAGGCCGCCGTCGAAGTAGTGCATCCCGTCGATCTCCACCGGCGGCCAGAGGCCCGGGACGCAGGAGGAGGCCATCAGCGCGGGGACGACCCGGCCCTTGTCGAAGTAGACGACCGAGGACGTCTCGATCGAGGCGCCGGTGGCCTGGAAGGGGATCCGCAGGTCCTCGAAGCGGGTGTCGCGGCCGATGTAGCGCTCGATGATGCGCAGCCGCAGGGTGTCGTTGGTGAGCCCGGCCCGGCGGTGCTTGACGTTGTCGAACCAGCCGCTGAACGTCGGGTTCATCACCCCGGAGGCGGCCCAGTTCATCCACAGGTCCGACAGCTCGTGGACGACGGACGGCGTCGGGTTGGCCGCCAGCATGGCGCCCTGGATGGAGCCGATGGAGGTGCCCACCACCAGCTCGGGCACGACGCCGGACTCGAAGAGCGCGCGCAGCATGCCCTCCTGATGGCCCCCCAGCGCCCCGCCGCCGCCGAGCACGAATCCGACCGTCATCCCGACCACTCTCCTTAGCGCCACTGGCTCGTCACGGGCCACTTCACCGGCGCGCGGGCGGTCCCGCCTCCCCGCGCCCGCCGCCCGGGTGACGGAGCGTCGGCGACCATTTTTCTAGCATCGCTAGACAGTCTTTCGATGACACTGCTACTGTCGCTCCTGTTCCTAGCGCCGCTAGGTCACGTGAGTCCCGGACAGGAGCCCGACCATGACCCGCTCGCCCCTGCGCACCACGACCACCGTCTTCGCCGTGCTCATCACGGTGGCCGCCGCCTCGTTCGGCATCCAGTTCCTGGTCGTCCCGGAGTACGCCGCCTCCGGCTTCGGCCTCACCCCCTACCCGACCGGCAACGCCGCCGGCTACTTCATGACCAAGGCCGGGCTCGACCTCGCCCTCGCCGCCGGCCTGGCGATGCTGCTCATCCGCCGCCAGCGCCGCACGCTCGGCTGGGTGGTCCTCCTCGACGCGATCGCCCCGATCTTCGACGGCACCGCGGTCATCACCCACCACGGCCCGCTCGCCACCGCCCTCGGCGTCCACTGGGCGACCGCCGCGTTGATGATCCTCACCGCCGGGCTGCTGCTCCGCGAGAAGCCCCGGGAGGCCGCCGCCGCAGCCGACACCGCTGCCGGCGCGGCCGCCGCCGACTCCGCCCACGACGCGGTGACGGCGCCTCAGCGCGGCCTGACCGTCACGGCCACGTCCCCCGCCTCGGTGCGGTAGGGCTCCACCCGCAGCACCACCGCCCCCGCCCCGCGGCCCTTGGCCGCGGGGCGCCGGCGTCCCAGCGCCACCGCCAACCGCCGCTTGACGTCGATCCGCTGACGGGCCCGCGCCTCGAACCCCGCCACGCCCGGCAGCGCCCGCCCCTCCGGCGCATGGGCGAGCACGCTGCGCGGACGGATCGTCTCCCCGTCCGAGCCGCCCAGCCGCAGATGCAGGTCCCACACCCGGGCGCCGCCCTTGCCCCCCTTGGCGGCGTCCGCGGCGAGCCCGGCGGCGAACCCCCGGCACGGCACCACCAGGCGGAAGGCGCGCTCCCCGGTCCACGAGCCCGAACCGGTGAACTCCCGCCCCCGCCCGCCGCGCAGCCGCAGCACCGGGACCGGCGCCCCGTCCGGCACCGGCCCGGGGCCCACCAGCCGGCCGAGGAGCACCAGCTTGCGGCCCTCCGCGCGCACCTCCTCCACCTCCGGGCTGAGCGGGAAGTTCCAGCTCCGCAGGTAGAGCCGGCCGCTGCCGCCCTCCAGGCCCGGCCGCACCAGCCGCACCGGGCGACGCAGGTCGCCGACCCAGCCGTGCGGCGGGGGCGCCGACTCCAGCCTGCCCGGGCGCACCGGCAGCGGCATGTCCCCGCCGCCGGGATGCAGATGGACGTCCCACAGGCCGGGCGCGAACGCCTCGTCGGGGGCGGTGCGGACGGTGCCGTCCGCGTCCGGGACGAGCGGCACCCGCAGCGTGCGGTCCTGCCGGGCGGAGCAGACCAGCAGCGGGGCGCCCTCCGCGGCCGGGTCGATGCCCCCGGCGCCGGGCGGCGCGCCGTGGCGCAGCCGCAGCACCACCGTGCCGTCCGGCTCGGTGCCCGCGTCCACCACCGGCAGCTCCTCGTGCTCGGGGACGCGGCGGGTGGACGGGGCGAGCCCGCCGATCAACTCCTCGTACTCGGCGGCCAGGTTGGCCGGGTCGAAGCGCGCCGACTCCGCCAGCGCGGCGGCCGCCATCAGCGCCCGCCGCTCCGGGTTCTCGATCAGCGAGCGCAGCGCCGCCGCCATCGCCGCGGCGTCCCCGACCGGCACCAGCAGGCCGTCCTTGCCGTCCCGGATGATCTCGCGCGGCCCGTAGTCGCAGTCGGTGGAGACCGCCGGCACCCCGCTGCGCATCGCCTCCACCAGCGTCATCCCGAACGACTCCCGGCGGGACGCGGACGCGGCGATCGAGGCCCGCGCCCACTCCGGCGCCAGGTCCGGCACGGGGCCGCGGAGCACTGCCCGGCCGGCCATCCGCCGCCTGGCGATGCGCCGTTCCAGATGTTCCCGCTCCGGGCCCTCCCCGAAGATCTCCAGCCGCCACCGCGGGTGGTGCGGGGCGAGCCGGGCGAAGGCGTCGATCAGCAGGCCGTAGTCCTTGCCGGAGGCGAGCCGCCCGGCGGCCACGATCAGGTTCTCGCGCGGCACGCCGCCGTCCGGCGGGGGCGGCGGCGCGGGGACGCCGTTGGCGATGTGGTGGATGCGCGGCGCCAGCCGCGGCAGCGCCGCCCGGTAGGCCTCGGCGTCGGCGGCCGAGACGGCGACGAAGGCGTCCATCGCCGCCAGGTAGGGGTACATCTCGGCGCGCAGCGCGCCCTTGTGGTGGTCGCGGGCCAGGTGCTCCTGGCCGATGCGGATCCGTCCGGCGCCGAACCGGGCCAGATAGGCGATCAGGCCCGGACGGGTGCCCACCAGCACATCGGCGTCGGTGGCGGCGCAGTACTCCCGCACCCGGCGGTCCGTCAGCGCGCTGTACTGCCGGAAGCGCGCCTCGTGGCGGGGGAAGCAGCGGGACGCCTCGGCCCGCAGCGGGTGCTCGCGGTCCGGGCCGCCGGGGCGGACGTCCAGCAGCGCGGTGACCCGCACCCGCGGGTCCGGGGTGAACACCGCCTTGTCGTGGCTGCGGAAGACCGAGACGATCTCGACCTGGTGGCGGTCGGCGAGTGCCGCGGCCAGGTTCAGCGTGGTGCGGTTGGTGCCGCCGATTCCGTAGACGTTGTGGATCAGAAAGGCGATCTTCACGGGCGGTGCTCCGGCTTCGTGTGCGGTCGTCAGCGCAGAACTCCACGGCGGAGCCCCCGAACTGACCGACCGGCAGATGTCGGCTGCTTCGGGTGCTGCTGGCCCTGCTGTGGATATTCACTTCCTTGGCGATCGCACGTACTTCGACCATCCGGACCCGGAATGGGTTGCACCCGCTTTCGGGCGAGGCTGCGGACGCGGGGCGGGGCGGGGGTGGATCCTGGTGGGACGCGGGTCCGGAGCGGGCCCCCGGGCGCGGTGCGGAGGCGGGGCGGGATGAGCGAGGACCAGGGCACGGGGTGGGGCGGCCAGCTGTGGGCGGCCGCCGATCTGCTGACGCCGATGGCCGTCCGGGTGGCGGCCACCCTGCGGCTCGCCGACCGGATCGCCGAAGGGCGGCGCTCCGCCGCGGAGTTGGCCGAGGCGACCGGCGCCGATCCGGGCGCGCTGCGCCGGGTGCTGGCCCGGCTGGTCACCGCCGGCGTGCTCACCGGGGACGACGGCGCCTTCGGGCTCACGCCGACGGGGGAGCAACTGCGCGACGACCACCCGGACGGCATGCGCGCCTGGCTCGACCAGGACGGCTCGGTCGGCCGCGCCGACCTGTGCTTCGTCCGGCTGCTGCACACCGTCCGCACAGGCGAGCCGGCGTTCCCCGAGCAGTACGGCCGCCCCTTCTGGGAGGACCTGGCCGCCGACCCGGCGCGCTCCGCCCACTTCGACGACCTGATGAGCGCCCGGATCGCCGAGGACGTGCCGGAGGTCGCCGCCGCCTACCCGTTCGGCGAGCTGGGCAGCGTCGTCGACGTGGGCGGCGGCGACGGCACCCTGCTGATCGCCGTGCTGCGCGCCCATCCGGGGCTGCGGGGAGCGGTGTTCGACCTCCCGGGCCCGGCGTCCCGCGCCGAGCGGACGCTCGCCGACGCCGGCCTCGCGGACCGCGCCGAGAGCCGGGCCGGCAGCTTCCTCGACGGCGTCGAGCCCGCGGGCGCGGGCGGCTACCTGCTCTCCGGGGTGCTGCACAACTGGGACGACGAGGACGCCGCCCGCATCCTGCGCAACTGCGCCGCGGCGGCCGGCGACCGCGGACGGATCCTGGTCGTCGACCACTTCGACGCCGCCGGCAGCACCGGCGATCCGGGCAGCGAGGGCGATCTGCGGATGCTCTGCTACTTCAACGGGCGGGAGCGCGGCCTCGCCGAGCTGGACGCGGTGGCCGCCGCGGCCGGGCTGCGGGTCGGCCCGGTCACCCCGGCGGGGTTCCGCTCCTTCGTCGAGCTCGTGCCCCGCCGGGATGTCCGCCCTGGCGGCTAGCTTCCCTTCCATGCCCACCGTTTCGAAGACCGCCGCGGTCGGCGCCGTCGAGCGCCTGATCGCCCACCCCCGCCTGCCGCTGCTCGCCGGGCTGGACGCGGAGCGGCCGGCCGTCCATCTGCTGTCGCCCGCGCCCGGGGGCGGCGCCGTCCGCCGCATCACCACCGTCGGCGGCGAGTCGGAGCCGTACGGGGACGCCTTCGGCTGGGAGCGGTACCGGCGCACCCCGGCGGCGGCCTGGCATCCCGTCGAGCCCGTGCTGGTCGTCTCCGGCGAGGAGTACGCGGTGCGGCTGACGCCGTCCGGGACGGAGGCCGCCGAGGGCGTCCGCGCGGGCTGCCGCGACCTCGCCTTCCACCCCGACGGCCGCACCCTGTGGGTGTCGCCGTCCGCCGCGGCCGACGGCGCCGACGTCGTCGAAGGCACCGACCGCACCGACGTCGTCGACGTCGCCACCGGGCGCGTCACCCGGGCGCCCTGGTGGGACACCGGCGTCGCCCAACACCCCGCCGGCGGGCTGCTCCTGACGTTCCGCAGCGACCAGGGCGCCACGCTCGGCCTCTTCGCCCGGCCCGCCTCCGACGGCGGCGGCGCGATGCACGTGCTGCGCCGCGCCCTGGTCCTGGACGTCGACGGCTACGAGACGCCCGTCTTCAGCCCGGACGGACGGCACTTCGCGATCCGCGGCAACGCCTACGGGAACACCCTGGAGGTGTTCGCCTTCCCGTCGCTGCGGCGCGAGATGCGGGCCGTCCTCGGCGAGCCGTCACCCGGTTACCCCTACCCGCAGGAGTGGTTGGACGGGATGCAGGCCTGGTCGCGGCAGAACCTCGCGTACACCGCCGAGGGGCTGTGGGTCGGCACCCCCGAGGGGACGCTTCTCCAGATCGACGTCGCCTCGGGCGAGGCCGTCACCCACGACCTCCTCGACGGCGCGCGGATCACCGCCCTGGCATCGACGGCCTCCGGCGCCCTGGCCGTCGCCACGGCACGCGGCGAGCTGGCGACGGTGGAGATCGAGGGCGCCGGCGCACCCTCCGCGCCGCCGTCCCGCGAGCCGGTCGACGCCTTCCTCGCCGGCACCGCCGAGGTCGCCGACCCGTGGGCCGACCCCTGGGCGCAGGAGGGCCTCGTCCTCACCGACGGCGATCGCACCTGGGAGTCGTCCGACCTCGACGAGGTCACCGAATCGTCCCCGGCCGACCCCGGTTGGCTGCAGATCCAATCCTTCATGAACCAGGCGCGCCGCGACTGAGCATGCTGTGATCGGGGGATGCCTGCCCTGCCGAAGCCCGTGATCGACGCCCTCGCCCGCCTCAACGCCGCCTACCCCTGGGACCACAACTCCCGCTACCACGGCTGGATCCTGCGGCAGCTCCCGGCGCGCACCGGCACCGCGCTCGACGTCGGCTCGGGGACGGGCGACCTGGCCCGGCTGCTCGCCACCCGCGCGGACCGCGTCACCGGCATGGACGTCGACGCGGACGTGGTCGCCCGCGCGGCGGCGCACACGCCGGACGCGGCGCGGGTGGCGTTCACCGTCGGCAGCGCCCCGGACGGGCTGCCGGCCGGCCCCTTCGACGCCCTCACCTGCGTCGCCGCCGTCCACCACCTCCCGTTCGACGAGGCCCTCGCCGCCTTCCGGGACCGCCTCGCCCCGGGCGGCACCCTCGCCGTCGTCGGCCTCTACCGCTCGGCGGGCCCCCTCGACACGCTCATCGACCTCACCGCGGTCGCCGCCAACCCCCTGGTGGGCCTGGTCCGCAA
>NZ_MLCF01000126.1 GCF_001879105.1 Mangrovactinospora gilvigrisea
CGTCGGCCCACATGTAGTAGTCCCCGTACGGGCCGTCCGGGTCCTCCCGGCTGGCCTGGAACCACGGGTGCTGGTCCGAGGTGTGGTTCATGACCATGTCGATGATCACGCGCATCCCGCGCTGGTGGGCGGCGTCCACGAACTCCACGAAGTCGGCGAGGTCGCCGAACTCGGGAAGGACGGACATGTAGTCGGCGACGTCGTAGCCGTTGTCGCGCAGCGGGGAGAGGAAGAAGGGCGGCAGCCAGAGGCAGTCCACCCCCAGCCACTGCAGGTAGTCCATCTTGGCGGTGAGCCCCTTGAGGTCGCCCACGCCGTCGCCGTTGGTGTCCTGGAAGGAGCGGACCAGCACCTCGTAGAAGACGGCCCGCTTGAACCACTCCGGGTCGCGCTCCCTGGCCGGCGTGTCCTCGAACATGTCCTGGACGGGCTCGTTGACGATCACTTTGCGCCTCCGAGGGGTCGAACGGTGAAGACATGCGCCGGGGCCTGCGTCGGGTCGAGCCTGACGTAGTTGTGCCGGCCCCAGTGGTGGACGGCCCCGCTGAGCTCGTCCCGGACCTCGAAGTCCGTGGGCTCCGCGGCGGAGTCCGGGCCGAGCAGTTCTTCGGTGTGCAGCGTGACGGTGCCCTCGCGGGCGTGGTGCGGGTCGATGCTGAGCACCACGAGGACGGTGTCGCCGGTCGCCGCGTCCCGCTTGGAGTAGGCCACCATCGCGTCGCAGTCCACCGGGTGGAACCGCAGGTTCCGCAGCTGCTGCAGGGCGGGGTGGGCGCGGCGCAGCCGGTTGAGCGCGGTCAGCAGCGGAGCCAGGGTGCGGCCGGCGGCCTCGGCGGACGCCCAGTCGCGCGGGCGCAGCTGGTACTTCTCCGAGTCGAGGTACTCCTCGCTGCCCTCCCGCAGCGGCGCGTTCTCGAACAGCTCGAAGCCCGAGTAGACGCCCCAGGCGGGGGAGGCGGTGGCGGCCAGCACGGCCCGCACCGCGAACGCCGGCGGGCCGCCGTGCTGCAGATAGGCGTGCAGGATGTCGGGAGTGTTGACGAACAGGTTCGGCCGCAGGAAATCCCCGGATTCGGCGCTGAGTTCGCGGAGATAGCCGATGATCTCGTTCTTGGAATTCCGCCAGGTGAAGTAGGTGTACGACTGGTGGAATCCGATCTTCGCGAGGGTCTGCAGCATCGCCGGCCGGGTGAATGCCTCGGCGAGGAAGAGCACGTCGGGATCCGTCCGGCGGATCTCCGCGAGCACCTCCTCCCAGAAGCGGACGGGCTTGGTGTGCGGGTTGTCCACCCGGAAGATCCGCACCCCGTGGCGCATCCAGAACCGCAGGACGCGCAGCACCTCGGCGGTGAGGCCGTCGGGGTCGCGGTCGAAGTCGAGCGGATAGATGTCCTGGTACTTCTTCGGCGGGTTCTCGGCGTGGGCGATGGTGCCGTCCGCGCGGTGGTGGAACCACTCGGGGTGGTCGCGCACCCAGGGGTGGTCGGGGGAGCACTGCAGGGCGAGGTCGAGGGCGACCTCCATGCCGAGGCGCTTGGCGGCGCGCACGAAGCCGTCGAAGTCGCGGACGGTGCCGAGCCCGGGGTGGACGGCGTCGTGCCCGCCGTCCGGCGAGCCGATCGCCCAGGGGGAGCCGACGTCGTGCCGGCCGGCGGCGAGGGTGTTGTTGGGGCCCTTGCGGTAGGAGGTGCCGATCGGGTGGACGGGCGGCAGGTAGACCACGTCGAAGCCCATCTCCGCGATGGCGGGCAGCCGTTCGGCGGCGGTCGCGAAGGTGCCCTGGCGGGGCGGGACCGCGCCGGTGGGGTCGACGACCGCGCCCTCGGAGCGCGGAAAGAACTCGTACCAGGAGCCGAAGAGCGCGCGCTTGCGGTCCACCTGGATCGGCACCGCGCGACCCCGGCTGACCAGCTCGCGCAGCGGGAAGCGGTCCAGCACCGCGTCCACCTCGGGGGCGGCCGCGGCGGCCAGCCGGGCGAGCGGGGAGCGGGCCGGGTCGCGCAGCGCGTCGGCGACGTCCAGCAGCAGCTGGCGGCCGGGGTCGGCGTCGGCGCGGGCCTTGCGGGTCTTGGGGACGCCGGCCGCGGCGCGGTCGAAGAGCTCGGCGCCCTCCTCCAGCATCAGCGCGGCGTCCTGCCCGGCCGGCACCTTCACCCCGGCGGCGTGCCGCCAGGCCGCGATGGGGTCGGACCAGGCCTCCACGATGGCCGTCCAGCGGCCCTCGCCGGTGGGCACCACCTCGGCGCCGAACCGGTCGGTGCCGGGCGCGAGTTCGCGCATCCGCACGGAGGACCGTCCGCGGCCGTGCGGCCCGCGCAGCACGACCGCGGCGGCGACCGGGTCGTGCCCCTCCCGGAAGACGGTGGCGCTCACCGGAACCGGCTCTCCGACCACCGCCTTCGCCGGATGTCTGCCGCCCAGTACGGCGGGGCTGACGTCCAGGACGGGTATGCGACCGATCACCTGAGGAGCCTCCTGCTCGGGGATCCGTACTACCGCGGGTGCCCGCGGCGGCCGTTTCGACGCGCGCCTGACCCTGCCGCGGGCGCGCGGGACACCGGCGTGCGGAGGGGGAAAGGGAACTATGGGGGATATGGAAGGGCCGAGAGAAACGCGGGAAGGCGTCTGTGAATTTCTGCAGCGTGCGTGAGCTGTGTTGCGCATGTGGCGAACGAGGGTGCAGCAGGTGCAAGGGCCTCAAGGGCAGGCCGACCCGCCGTCAACGCACCTTTGGGTGGCCGCCAGAGGACCCAGCGTAGGACCGTCCGGCCCTTAAGGGAATCGTGTCTCGGCGCGGTTCACGGAGCTTTTGCACGCCCGTAGCGGTGGGGATTTCTTCGGGGATATGCCGCGGGTGCGTGGCGGGCGCGCGGCGTCGCTTCGGGAACGGTTCGGGCCGGGGAAGCGTCCCAGGAGGAGGGTGGGGGTACTGTTTCGCGACGCCATCGTCGTTGACGTGTTCCGGCCTGACGGGGGTCGGGTGGCAACCCGAGGAGGGTGTGAACGTGCAGGGCAGGCTTCGCAGGATGTGGGCCCCGGCCGCATGCGCGGCCGCGGCCGCGGTGACGCTGGCGGGCTGCGCGAGCAGCGGCGGCGGCAAGGGCACGATCAAGGGCGCGTCGGACGGCGGCGCCACGTCGGCGTCCCCGTCGGCGGGTCCGTCCGCGGCGGCGATCAAGCTGCCGTCCGACTTCACGATCGACTTCGCGGGCTGGACGCGGACCGGGAACGGGCCGAAGGACGCCGTGCTCGCCGACGCCCAGAACTTCATCCGGTCGGTGCGCGCCGCCGAGGCGTACCACGACAGGAACGGGCCGTTCCGGAAGTACTCCGACGGCGCAGCGGCGACCCGCGTCAGCCAGGACATCGCCTCGATGTCCTCGTACAAGGGCGGAGTGACCATCACCGGCACCGACCGCTACTCCCAGAACAAGGTCGAGGTGACGGGCACCCGGGCCGCGGTCACCTACTGCGACAACCAGAGCGGGACCTACTCCAAGGTCATGAGGACCGGTGCCGTGCTCAGGACCTCGGCCTCGCCGAAGGACTACCTGCGCTACGCCAACACGCTGCAGAAGGACGCCGACGGCGTCTGGAAGACCATGACCATCCAGGTGACGGAGGACGCGTCGTGCAGAAGCTGAAGAAGCTCGGGCTCGTGGCCGGCCTGGGGCTCGCGCTGCCCCTGGCCGGCCCGGCGCAGAGCTGGGCCTCCCCGACCGGCAGCACGCTCAACGGGCAGGCGACGCCCAGCGCCACCGAGAGCGGCAACGACGTCGGCATCCAGATCAGGTACACCGATCAGGACGGCGGGGCCATCACCTCCCCCGGCAACGTCAAGTCCACCGACAGCGCCGCCGCCGCCGCGCCGCCCTGCTGGTACGCGCCGACCTACACGCCCGCGCAGATGAAGGCGTCGATGGACCAGGTGTGGTCCGAGGACTCGCCGAGCGAGGACTGGAAGGCCAAGTCCCGCATGAAGTACCAGACCAAGCCGGGCGAGGCGGGCGAGAAGGACCCGAAGGCCTTCCACATGGACGAGACCGGCAAGGGCTACTGGTGGACCGGCGTCCCCAATCCGGACGACCTCGCCGATCCGGCCTCGCTGAACTGCACGGACGACCCCAACACGCCGTACTGGGTGAGGAACGGCGACACCCCGCCGGTGCCGGCCGGCCGGGCGATCAACCCCACCATCCTCGCCAAGCTCGCCGCCGCGCACCTGCACATCCCCGACACCAAGGTCTCGATGAACCCGGCGACGAAGTCCACCGTCAACCTCCCGACCTGGGTGTGGTTCGCCAAGGACTCGATCCACCCGGTCTCGGCGACGGCGACGCTCGACGCGCCGGGGATCACCATGGCGGCGACGGCCACCGCCACGCCCACCAAGGTGGTCATCGACCCCGGCACCGACCAGGCGACCGTCTACCCCGACTCCGGCGGCTGCCCGGCGAACCCGGACGGCACCATCGGCACCGCGTACCAGCCGGGGGACGCCAAGAAGACCCCGCCGTGCGGCGTCACCTACCTGCACGCCTCCACCAGCGGGCCGTACAGCCTGAGGGCGAGCATCACCTGGAAGATCACCACCACGGTGGCCGGCCTCGACCTCCCCGACGGCACCTTCGCCGCCAACCCGGCGAGCGTCCCCGTCCAGGAGATCCAGACCGTGACCTCGGGCTGACCGCGGCGGCCGACGGTCCGCCCCCGTGCGCCCCTTGACGGGGGGACGGGGGCGGGCGGCACCCTCGGGGGTGCCCGCTGCGTCGCCGCGCCCGTCCCTGGGAGGCCACCGTGAAGGCCATACGCCGCTTCACCGTCCGCACCGTGCTCCCGGAGGCGCTCGCCCCGCTGGGACGCCTCGCCCTCAATCTGCGGTGGTCCTGGCACCCCGAGACCCACGACCTGCTGGCGTCGATCGACCCCGACGCCTGGCGGGCCTCGGGAGGAAACCCGGTGCGGCTGCTCGGCGCCGTCCCCGCGGAGCGCCTCGCCGAGCTCGCCCGCAACCGCCGCTTCCTGCGCGAACTCCGCCTCGTCGACGGCGACCTGACGGACTACCTGCGCGGCGACCGCTGGTACCAGCGCCGCCTCGCCGCGGGGCGGGAGCTGCCCGAGGCCGTCGCCTACTTCTCGCCCGAGTTCGGCATCGCCGCCGGCCTGCCGCAGTACTCCGGCGGCCTCGGCATCCTCGCCGGCGACCACCTCAAGGCCGCCAGCGACCTCGGCGTGCCGCTGATCGGCGTCGGACTCCTGTACCGGCACGGCTACTTCACCCAGTCGCTCTCCCGGGACGGCTGGCAGCAGGAGCACTACCCCGTCCTCGACCCCGACGAGCTGCCCGTCGAGCCGACCCCGATCACCGTCGCCCTCGCCCTCGGCGAGGCCCGGACGCTGCACGCCAAGGTGTGGCGGGCCCGCGTCGGCCGCGTCCCGCTGCTGCTCCTCGACTCCGACCTGGAGGAGAACGGCCCCGGCGAGCGGGAGGTGACCGACCGCCTCTACGGCGGGGGCGGCGAGCACCGGCTCCGCCAGGAGATGCTGCTGGGCATCGGCGGCGTCCGCGCGGTGCGCGCCTTCTGCGCGCTGGAGGGCCTTCCGGCGCCCGAGGTGTTCCACACCAACGAGGGCCACGCCGGCTTCCTCGGGCTGGAGCGGATCCGCGAGGCGATGGCGGCGGACGCCGAGCCGAAGAAGGGCGGCGAGGCGTCCTTCGCCGCCGCCCTGCAGGCCGTCCGCGGCGGCACCGTCTTCACCACCCACACCCCCGTCCCGGCCGGCATCGACCGGTTCGACCGGCAGCTGGTGCGCCGCGAGTTCGGCGGCGGCAGCGCCGCGCCCACCCTGCCCGGCGTCCCTGTCGAGGAGATCCTGGCGCTGGGCGCCGAGGACTGGCCCGACGGCGACCCCCACCTGTTCAACATGGCCGCCATGGGCCTGCGCCTCGCCCAGCGCGCCAACGGCGTCAGCCGGCTGCACGGCGAGGTGAGCCGGGCGATGTTCGCCGGGCTGTGGCCCGGCTTCGACCCGGGGGAGGCGCCCATCGCCTCCGTCACCAACGGCGTGCACGGACCCACCTGGATGGACCCGCTGGTGCGCGAGATGGGCGCCTGGGAGATCGGGGCCGGCCCGGTGGACGCCGCCCTGGTGCACGGCGCCCGCGCCGAGGACGAGACCTGGGACGGCGTGCGCCGCATCCCCGACGCGGACGTCTGGCGGCTGCGCCGCACGCTGCGCGCGCTGCTGGTGGAGGAGGCCCGGGAGCGGCTGCGCGCCTCCTGGCGGGCGCGCGGCGCCGGCAGCGCCGAACTCGGCTGGATCGAGCGGGTGCTGGACCCGGACGTCCTCACCCTCGGCTTCGCCCGCCGCGTCCCCTCCTACAAGCGCCTCACCCTGATGCTCCGCGACCGCGAGCGCCTCACCCGGATGCTGCTGCACCCCGAGCGGCCGGTGCAGATCGTGGTGGCCGGCAAGGCGCACCCGGCGGACGACGGCGGCAAGCGGCTCGTCCAGGAGCTGGTGCGGTTCGCGGACGACCCGGCGGTGCGGCACCGCATCGTCTTCCTGCCCGACTACGGCATGGGCCTGGCCCGCCGGATGGTCTCCGGCTGCGACGTCTGGCTCAACAACCCGCTGCGCCCGCTGGAGGCCTGCGGCACCAGCGGGATGAAGGCGGCGCTCAACGGCTGCCTCAACCTCTCGGTGCGGGACGGCTGGTGGGACGAGTGGTACGACCCGGCGTTCGGCTGGGCGGTGCCGAGCGCGGACGGCGCGGCGGCGGACGGCGACCCGGAGGCGCGGGACGCGGCCGAGGCCGAGGCGCTCTACCGGATCGTCGAGGAGCAGGTCGCGCCGCGCTTCTACGACCGCGGCGGGCCGGAGGGCCTGCCGACGGGCTGGATCGCGATGGTCCGCGAGACGCTGGCGCTGCTGGGGCCGAAGGTGCTGGCCGGGCGGATGGTGCGTGAGTACGTGGAGCGGCTCTACGCCCCGGCGGCGCGGGCGCACCGCGCGCTGGCGGCGGACGGCGGCGCGGGGGCGGCCGGGCTGGCGGCGTTCCTGGAGCGGGCGCGGACGGCGTGGCCGGCGGTGCGGGTGGACCATGTGGAGGCGGTGGGCGGCCCGCTGCGGCTGGGGGCGGCGCTGAACCTGCGGGTGCGGGTGGCGCTGGGGCGGCTGGCGCCGTCGGAGGTCCTGGTGGAGCTGGTGTCGGGGCGGGTCGACGAGGACGACCGGATCGTCGAGCCGGTGCGCGCCGCGCTGCACGCGGAGGAGGCGGGCGGCGACGGCGGACGGCCGCTCTACACCGGGCGGCTGACGCTGGATCGGACGGGCCCGTTCGGGTACACCGTGCGGGTGCTGGCCCGGCATCCGCTGCTGGCGTCGCCCGCGGAGGCGGGGCTGGTGGCCGTGCCGTCCGCGGACGCGGTGCCGGTGGATCCCACGATGCTGCGCTGACCCGCCGCGCGGCGTGCTGCCCGGCGGCGGGCCGGCGTCAGGTCGTCACCAGCGGTTCAGCTCGGCCTGGAGGTCGGTCTCACCGGGGACGGCGTTGGCGAGCGCCCCGGTGGTGGCGTCGATGACGGACGCCTTGCCGTCGGCGGTGCCGAGGTAGGTGGTGGTGCTGTTGGAGGCGGTGCGCACGGAGGCCCAGTCGGTGACGGCGCTCGGCGAGACCTTGAACAGCTGGGTGCCGGTGCTCGCGTCGACCCCGTAGACCTCGCCCGTCTCCGGGACGTCCGCGCCGTCGTTGAAGGCGGCGACCACCGTGCCGGTCGTGGTGATCGTCGGGAAGACGTCCAGCGCGGTGTCGCTGACCAGCGTCTTCTGCACGGCCAGCGTCGCCGGGTCGACCACCTCCAGGTGGTGCAGGGTCGAGCCGGCGTTGCCGCCGCCCTCGTCGCAGACCACCAGGGTGCCGCGGGCCGCCACCAGGTTGCAGGCGTTGTTGCCGTCGGCGTCCGCCTTGGTGCCGGTGACGGCGCCCGTCCCGGCGTCCAGGGCCAGTTCGCCGTCGTGGGTGGCGTTCGGCAGGTAGACATGGCCGCCGGAGAGCGTCGGAACCGCGGCCGTCATGTCGTGGGCCAGCGCGTGGGTCCACAGCACGGCGCCGCCGCTGCTGTAGGCGACGACCTTGTCGCCGGGGCGCCAGGCGTTGTTCCCGCTGCCCTGGACCGCGCCGCTGTAGGTGACCAGGACGCGGCCGCCGTCGGCGAAGACCGAGGAGACGACGTCGCCGGAGGGCGCGTTCGCCGTCCAGAGCGACGCGCCGGTCTGGGAGTTCACGGCGTGCACCGAGAGGCTGCGCACCACGTAGGCGAAGGCGCCGTCGAAGCGGATGCCGCTCGCGGCCTGCGGCTGCGGGTTCGAGTCGCCCAGCGTCGACCACTGCACCGCGCCGGTGGTCGCGTTCGCGACCTGCTGGGGGCCGGTCGCGCTGGTGGCGCAGGTGGCGATGACCGTGTCGCCGGCCGAGCAGAAGGTGCCGCTGGACCGGACCCGTCCGACCGGGTTCCACGGGCTGTAGCGGTCGCGGGCGGCGGCCAGCAGCGCGCCGGTGGGCGGGGTGATGCTCGCCGCGGTGGCGGTGGCCGCCCGGGTGACGGGGGCGCCCGCCGCGGAGGCGGCCGGCGACGCCGCCGCCCCGGCCGGCGACGCCGAGGCGCAGGCCGCCCCGGTCGCGACCGCCGCCACCGCGGCGGCGGTCGCCACTCCGGCCCTCAGGCTCCAACGGCGCGGTGCGGAACGGGAGTTGGAACGTTTCGATGGTGTCGGCATACAGTCAGCGACAAACCTGCCGACCGGTTGGTTGCACGACGTGACGGGGGACACATCCGCCACCTCCGTGCCACCTCGCCGTCACACCAGCGACTCCTCCCAGGCCCGGTGCAGATCGCTGAAGCGGCCGGTGCCGGCGATGAGTTCCTGCGGGGTGCCGTCCTCGACGACCCGGCCGGCCTCCATCACCAGCACCCGGTCGGCGATCTGCACCGTCGACAGCCGGTGCGCGATGATCACGGCCGTGCGGTCCGCCAGCACGGTGCGCAGCGCGTGCTGCACCGCCCGCTCGCTGGGGATGTCCAGCGAGCTGGTCGCCTCGTCCAGCACCAGCACCGCCGGGTCGGCGAGCAGCGCGCGGGCGAAGGCGACCAGCTGCCGCTGCCCGGCGGAGAGCCGGCCGCCGCGCTTGCGGACGTCGGTGTCGAAGCCCTCGGGCATCGCCGCGATGAAGTCGTACGCCCCGATGGCGCGGGCCGCCTCCTCGATCTGCTCGCGGGTGGCGTCCGGCTTGCCCAGCCCGATGTTGTCCGCCACCGACCCGCTGAACAGGAACGACTCCTGAGTGATCATCGAGACGTTGCGGCGCAGCTCGGCATTGGGCAGCTCGCGCAGGTCGACGCCGTCCAGCCGGACGTGCCCGCCGCTCGGGTCGTAGAACCGGGCGAGCAGCTTGACGAGGGTGGACTTGCCGGCGCCGGTGGCGCCCACCACGGCGACCGTCTGGCCGGCCGGGATGGTCAGCTCGAAGGACGGCAGCACCGGCACCTCGGGCGTGTAGTGGAACTCCACGTCCCGGAAGGCGATCTCGCGCCCGGTGCCGGACGCCGCCGGCAGCGCGCGCACCGCCTCCGCCTCCGGCTCGGGCACGTCCGGACGGCGGGCGAGCAGGTCGGCGACCTTCTCCAGGGCCGCGCCGGCCTGCTGGTA
The DNA here is from genome assembly GCF_001879105.1 of Mangrovactinospora gilvigrisea. Classification (GTDB taxonomy): domain Bacteria; phylum Actinomycetota; class Actinomycetes; order Streptomycetales; family Streptomycetaceae; genus Mangrovactinospora; species Mangrovactinospora gilvigrisea. The sequence continues at coordinate 9,712 of NZ_MLCF01000126.1, forward strand.
GGCGTTGAGGAACATGGCGAGCTGGTCCAGCGGGTCGTAGAGCCGCCGGATGTAGAGCAGGAAGGAGGCGAGCACGCCCAGCTCCAGCCCGCCGCCGGCCACCCGGAAGGCGCCGACCACCAGCACCACCGCCACCGTCGTGTTGCCGATCAGCTTCAGCGCGGGGGTGTACCGGGCCAGGGTGATCATGCTGTCGCCGTTGAGGCGCGCGGTGCGGTCGTTGAGCTCGTCGAAGATCTCCAGGTTGCGCGGCTCGCGGCGGAAGGCCTGCACGGCGCGGATGCCGTTCATGGTCTCCACGAACTGCACGATGATCATCGCGACGGCGGTGCGGATCTTGCGCTGCAGGAACCGCGAACGGCGCCGGAACCAGCGGGTGGTGAACCACATCGGCACCACGCCGGCGATCACGATCAGCGCCAGCTGCCAGTCCTGGGTGAAGAGGATCACCAGGATGAAGGCGAACGACAGGAAGGTCGTGACCAGCCCGTCCAGGCCCTCGTCCATCAGCTGCCGCAGCGTGTCGACGTCGCCGGTGGCGCGGGAGATCAGCCGGCCCGAGGTGTAGTGCTCGTGGAAGTCCAGGCTGAGCGACTGCGCATGGTCGAAGATCTTCTGTCGCAGCGTCAGCAGCATGCCCTGGCTGACCCTCCCGGAGGTGCGCAGGAAGAGCGCCTTGGACCCGGCGGTGGCCGCCCCGCACAGCAGGTAGAGGCCGGCCATCCACAGCAGCGGGGTGCCGTCGCCGTGCCGCAGCGAGGGCAGCGCGGAGTCGATGGCGAGCCCGATGAGCAGCGGCCCGGCCTGCATGGCCACCTGCTCCAGGACGGCCAGCAGCACGCAGACCGCGACCTTCCAGCGGTAGGGGCCGATCAGCAGCCGCAGCAGGGCCCGGGAGTTGCGGGCCCGCTCGTCGGCGTCGGTGGTGGAGAGCGCGGCGGCGTCCAGCGCCTCGGCGCCGTCCTCCTCCTCGTTGTCGAGTGCGTCGTCGGCGTGGGCCGACTCCGGCGAGATGCCGCGCCAGCCGGCCCTCGGCGCGCTCTGCTCCTCGGGGAGCTCCTGCAGCGCGAACGGGTCGTCGGGGCCGTCCGCGTCGTCGACGGTGGAAGCCTGTTCCGGACCACGGGTCGTCACTTGACGGCCTCCCTCTCCTCGTTGCGGCTGCCCCCGAGGTCGGCGGAGGACAGCAGATGGCGGTAGGCGGCGCTGCTCGCCAGCAGGTCGCTGTGGGTGCCGACGGCGGTGATCCGGCCGTCCTCCAGCAGCGCGACCCGGTCGGCGAGCATCACCGTGCTGGGCCGGTGCGCGACCACCAGCGCGGTGGTGGTGGCCAGCACATGGCGCAGCGCCTCCTCGACGAGGGCCTCGGTGTGCACGTCCAGCGCGCTCAGCGGGTCGTCCAGGACGAGGAAGCGGGGCCGGGCCACGACCGCGCGGGCCAGCGCCAGCCGCTGCCGCTGCCCGCCCGAGAGGTTGAGGCCCTGCTCGCCGATGCGGGTGTCCAGGCCCCACGGCAGGTCGAGGACGAACTCGGCCTGGGCGACCTTCAGCGCCCGCCGCACCTCGGCGTCGGTGCCCTGCTGGTAGCCGAGGATGACGTTCTCCCGGACGCTCGCCGAGAAGAGGATCGGTTCCTCGAACGCGACCGAGACCAGCTCGCGCAGCTGCGACCGCGTCAGGTCGCGGACGTCGGTGCCGTCCAGGGTGATGCCGCCGCCCGTGACGTCGTAGAGGCGCGGCACCAGCGAGGTGAGCGTGGTCTTGCCGGAGCCGGTGGCGCCGACCAGCGCGACGGTCTCGCCGGGGCGCACCTCCAGGTCGATGCCGCGCAGCAGGTCGGGGGTGCCCTCGGGGGCGTCCGGGTGGCGGAAGCGGACGCCCTCGACGCGGAGCAGCCCGCCGGCGTCCGCGCCGTTTGCCGCCCGGGAGGCGGGCAGGGCCGGCTTCTCCGGGTCGGTGACGGAGTTCTCCGAGTCCAGCACCTCGAAGACGCGGTCGGCGGCCGCGGCGGTGTCGTTGGCGCCGGCGAGCAGGAAGCCCATCGACAGCACCGGCCAGCGCAGGTACATCACGATGGAGAAGAAGGAGACCAGCGCGCCGGTGGTCATGGTGCCGCTGCTGACCATGTGCACGCCGAGCACCATCAGCACCGCGATGGTCGCCTCGGGGACGAGGATCATCCCGGACCACATCACCGCCAGCAGCCGGATCTTGTACAGCTCGGTGCCGCGCAGCTCGCGGGCGAGCGTGCTGAACCGGCGCTCCATGGCGCGGTGCCGGCCGAACGCCTTGAGGATGCGGATGCCGAGGATGGACTCCTCGACGACCGTGGCGAGGTCGCCGGCCTGGTCCTGCGAACGGCGGGTGGCGACGCGGTACTTCTGCTCGAAGATGATCATGAAGATCAGCATCGGCAGCGAGGACGCCAGCACGATCAGCCCGAGCAGCCACTGCTTCACCAGCAGCACGCCGATGCCGATTCCGAAGGTGGCGGCGTTGACGATCAGGAAGATCAGCATGAAGTTGAGGAACATGCGGATCAGCGAGACGTCGTTGGACGCGCGGGAGAGCAGCTGCCCCGACTGCCACTTGTCGTGGAAGGCGACGGGCTGCTCCTGAAGGTGCGTGTAGAGGCGGCGCCTGATCGCGGCCTCGACCCGCGCCATGGAGCGCGAGGTGAGGGTGCGGCGCAGCCAGAAGAAGACGGCCTCGGCGACACCGAGGCCGAGGACGGCGAGGGCCATGGGCCACAGCGCGGAGCCGTCCCGGTGGGCGATGGGGCCGTCGATCACTTTTTGGATGACGAGCGGGACCACCAGGCCGGAGACGGTCGCCGCGAGGGTGGCGGCGGTCGACCCGATCAGCTTCCAGCGGGCGGGCCGCACGTACGGCCACAGCCGGAGCAGCGACTTGACGGTCGAGCGGGAGGAGGGGTGGGGAGGAGCGACGGTCACATCTTCAGGACGTTACGAGATCTTGCTCCCCGCGTCACTGCCTTTTTCGTCTTAGGTCCGAGGAATGAGTCACGTCACGCCCCGGTCTCGCCACCGGGCCGCGCGCGGACCTGTCACTCCTGGGCGGGCAAGGTGCCGGGGCGGTGGGGCGGCGGTCCCTGCACCGCGCGGAGCAGCAGGACGGACCGGCCGTGCACGCCGAGGGTTCCGCTCCCGCGCCACCCCTCCACCCGCTCCGCCGTATCGACCAGCACCTCCCACTCCGCGAACCCCGGGAGCGTGAACTCCACCTCCCCGCCCCCCGCGTGGAACACGCCCAGCAGCGTGTCCCCCGCCACCGCCGCCCCGAACGCGTCGCGCTCCCCGATGTCGCGCCCCGACCACAGCACCCCCAGCGTCGACGCCGCCCGGAACCAGTCCCCCTCGCCCATCGCCCGCCCGTCCGGCCGCAGCCACACCACGTCCGGCAGCCCGCCGTCCCCGACCCGCCCCGTGAAGAACCCGTCCCGCCGCAGCGCCCGCGCCCCCGGCGACCGCCGCAGCGCGATCAGCCGCGCCGTGAACGCCGCCAGCTCGCCGTCGCCGTCCGCCCAGTCCATCCAACTGACGGCGTTGTCCTGGCAGTAGGCGTTGTTGTTGCCGCCCTGCGTCCGTCCCCGCTCGTCGCCGGCGACGAGCATCGGCGTCCCCGCCGACAGCAGCAGCGTCGCCAGCAGATTCCGCTGCTGCCGCCGCCGCAGGCTCCGCACCCCGTCCCCGGCGCCGTCCCCGGCATCGATGTCCGCGTCCCCCTCGACCTCCCCCTCCGCCCCGCAGTTCCAGCTGCGGTTGTCGTCCGTCCCGTCCCGCCCCTCCTCGCCGTTGGCGGCGTTGTGCTTGCGGTCGTAGGACACCAGGTCCCGCAGCGTGAACCCGTCGTGCGCGGTCACGAAGTTCACCGAGGACCACGGCTGCCGCCCGGACAGCTCGAAGAGATCGGACGACCCCGACAGCCGGTACCCCAGCTCGCGCAGCGAGCCGTGCGCGCCGCGCCAGAAGTCCCGCACCCCGTCGCGGAAGCGGTCGTTCCACTCCGCCCACGGCGGCGGGAACGCCCCCACCTGGTAGCCGCCCGGCCCGATGTCCCACGGTTCGGCGATCAGCTTCACCCGGGAGAGCACCGGATCCTGCGCCAGCGCGCCCAGAAAGGGCGCCCGCGGATCCACCTCGTGCGGCGCCCGCGCCAGCGCCGTCGCCAGGTCGAAGCGGAAGCCGTCGACGCCCATCTCCGTCACCCAGTGCCGCAGCGAGTCCGCGATCAGCCGCAGCACCTGCGGACGCGACGCGTCCAGCATGTTGCCGCAGCCGGTGGTGTCCACGGTGCGCCGCGGATCGGAGGCGTCCAGCCGGTAGTAGCCGGCGTTGTCGATGCCGCGGAAGCTCAGCGCCGGGCCGCCGGTGCCGCCCTCCCCGGTGTGGTTGTAGACGACGTCGAGGATCACCTCGATCCCGGCGTCGTGCAGCGCCGCCACCATCTGCCGGAACTCCGCCACCGCGCCCAGCGGGTCCGAGGGGTCCGAGGCGTAGCCGGGGTGCGGGGCGAAGAAGCCGATGCTGCTGTAGCCCCAGTAGTTGGTGAGGCCGCGGTCGGCGAGCAGCCCGTCGTCGATGTGGTGGTGGACGGGGAGCAGCTCCACCGCGGTGACGCCGATCCGCCGCAGCTCCTCGACCGCCGCCGGGTGCGCCAGCCCGGCGTAGCTGCCGCGCAGCTCCTCGGGGACGTCCGGGTGGAGCCGGGTGAACCCCTTGACGTGCATCTCGTAGAGCACGGTGTCCCGCCAGGGCGTGCCCGGCCGCCGCAGCAGCCCGTCCGGGGCCGCCTGCTCGGCCAGGTCGGCGACGACCACCGACCGCGGCACGTACGGCGCCGAGTCCCGGTTGTCCCGGACGGTGTCCGCCACCGCCGGCTCCGGCCAGTCCCGGACGTGCGCATGCGTCGCCGGATGCGGGCGGTAGGCCCCGTCCAGCGCCCGGGCGTACGGGTCGAGCAGCAGCTTCGCCGGGTTGAAGCGGTCGCCGGTCCACGGGTCCCAGCGGCCGTGGACGCGGTAGCCGTAGCGGGTGCCCGCGCCCAGGCCGGGCACGAACCCGTGCCACACCTGCCCGGTGCGCTCCCGCAGCGGCAGCCGCAGCTCCCGCTCGCGCCCGCCCTCCCGGCGGAAGAGGCACAGCTCCACGCCCTCCGCCCGCGGCGCCCACAGCGCGAAGTTGACACCCGGCGCGCCGTCCGGCCCGGGCCGGCACCGCGCGCCCAGGTCGGCGGGGTCGCCCGGCCACACCTCGCGGCGGGGGACCGGTGCCGGCGGCACGGCGTGCAGCCGGGGTGTCGGAGCGGTCCGGGTCTCCTCGACCACCGCGGCCGCGACCGCCGGCTCCGCCTTGCCGTCCCGCCCTGTCGTCATCCGGCCCCCTTCGGGTGACTGGCTTCCGTGGGTGTGCTCGTTCAGGTGCTCGCAGGTTCGGTCATTGGGTTGGTTCCCCCTGGGGCCACCGCTGTCACGTCGGCGGGCGGCCGATGTCGCCGCGGCCCGGCGCTGACCGCGGGAACCGCCCCGGGACCCCGTGCGTCAAGATCGGTGACGGGCCATTCCCCGTACGGCGTCCGCCGTTTGGCCCCGCTCGACCCCCGCCTGCACGGGTACGCAGAATCCCCGCGCGCATCCACGACGACCTGGGAAAACACCTGAGCGCCCGCTGGGCGCGGGCCAGGTGTACCCGGCATAAGGACGTTTTCGCGCATTTGCCGGATTCCTGATACCAATGTTCACGGGAGTTGGACGGGTACCGCGCGTGCGACGTGCGGTCGGGGCACGGGAAGCCGCAACGCCGCCCTCGGGGTGGGGGTTTGCGTGTCGGGTCCGGCAGCACAATCGGATACGGCGTGGAAGAAGGAGTACCGGCAGTGCCGACGAAGCACAGTGGGGGAGCGGACGAGTCCCGCAGGTTCAGCAGGCGGGCGATCCTGGGAGGGGCGCTGGGCGCCGGAGGAGCGGCGCTGCTCGCGGCGTGCGGGTCCTCGGGCGGCGGCTCGGGCAGCGGGTCCTCCGGCGGGGGCGCGGGCAAGGGCGGCAAGGCCGTCTCCAAGGCGCAGCTGACGGTGGTGCCGAAGAACGACGCCGCCAACGTCAGCTTCAAGGACCCGGTCAAGGTCACCGTCAAGCAGGGCAAGCTCGGCACCGTCACCGTCAAGGACGACGCCGGCAACGCCCTGAGCGGCAAGGTCTCCGCGGACGGGCTCAGCTGGACTTCGGGCGAGCCCACGGCCGGCGCCAAGTACACGGTGCACGCCACGGCCAAGGACACCGACGGCCTGGAGGCGGTGCTCGACTCCTCCTTCACGACCCTGGCCAAGGCCAACACCCTGATCGGCTACTACACCCCGGACGACAACAAGACCGTGGGCGTCGGCATGCCGGTGTCGATCAACTTCAACCGGCCGGTGACGGACAAGAAGGCCGTCCAGGCGGCGATCACCGTCACCGCCGCCCCCGGCGTGGAGATCGTCGGCCACTGGTTCGGCGACCAGCGCCTCGACTTCCGCCCGGAGAACTACTGGGCGGCCGGCACCAAGGTGTCGGTGAAGATGCGCCTCAAGGGCGTGCAGGCCGCCAAGGGCGTCTACGGCTACCAGGAGAAGGACGTCTCCTTCACCATCGCCCGCAGCCAGGTCTCCACGGTGGACGCCTCCTCGCACCAGATGACGGTGGTCCGCGACGGCAAGACCATCAAGACCATCCCGATCAGCGCCGGATCGCCCGAGCACACCACCTACAACGGCCAGATGGTGATCTCGGAGCAGTTCAAGCAGACCCGGATGAACGGCAGCACCGTCGGCTTCGGCGGCGAGTACGACATCCCGGACGTGCCGCACGCGCAGCGCCTCACCACCTCGGGCACCTTCGTGCACGGCAACTACTGGGGCTCGCCGGCCATCTTCGGCAGCCAGAACACCAGCCACGGCTGCGTGGGCCTGCGGGACGCCAAGGGCGCGGGCGACCCGTCCACCCCGGCGGCCTGGTTCTACGACAACTCGATGGTCGGCGACGTGGTGATCATCAAGAACTCCAACGACACCACGGTCGCGCCGGACAACGGCCTCAACGGCTGGAACATGGCCTGGGCGCAGTGGAAGGCCGGCAGCGCGGCGTAGCGCCGTCCGGATTCGCGTTTTGCCTGTGCGGCCGCTGGGTAACGCCCGGCGGCCGCACAGCAATTGGTGACAGACCTGTGACACTCACGGGTGGGGTGGCCCGAGCTCCGTGTGGTTATCTTTCTTCTCGGGTTCAAGGGGTATTTTTCGGGAGGGGAGGGTCCGTGCAGGGCCACTCGCAGCGACGTCGTTCTCGTACCGCAGCAGCATCGGCCGCCGCCGTGCTCGCCGCGCTTGCTCTCACGCTGACCGCCTGCGGCGGTTCGGGCGGCACGGGCAAGGCGGACGCGTCGTCGAACAAGAGCGGCGGAAAGGGCGGTGCCGATTCCGCGGCGCCGGCCGCGGACAAGAAGGTTTCCGCGGCGCAGATATCCGTCTCCGCCAAGAACGGCGCGGAGAATGTGGCGACCGACGGCCTTTCCGTGAAGGTCGCCAAGGGCAAGCTCGCCTCGGTGGCGGTGACGGACGGCGACGGCCACGCGGTGGCCGGCACCACCGCGTCCGACGGCTCCGGCTGGAAGCCGGTCGACAACCTGGCCACCGGCACCACGTACCACGTCAAGGTGAGGGCGAAGGACTCGTCGGGGCTGCAGGCCGCCGCCAACTCCTCGTTCACCACGGTCTCGGCGCGCGGCACGTTCACCGGCAGCTACACGCCGGAGAACGGCAGCACGGTGGGCGTGGGCATGCCGGTCTCGGTCCGCTTCAACGTGCCGATCGACGCGTCGAAGAAGGCGGACGTCCAGAAGCACCTGAAGGTCACCTCGACGTCGGGCGCCAACATCGTCGGCCACTGGTTCGGCAACCAGCGCATCGACTTCCGGCCCCAGGAGTACTGGAAGCCGGGCACCAAGGTGACGCTGAAGATGCGGCTCAACGGCGTGGAGGGCGAGAACGGCATCTACGGCAACCAGTCCCGCACCGTCACCTTCACCATCGGCCGCAGCCAGATCTCCACGGTGGACGTGGCGAAGCACAAGATGACGGTGGTGCGCGACGGGCAGACACTCCGCACGCTGCCGATCACCGCGGGCTCGCCGCAGCACACCACCTGGGCCGGGATCATGGTCATCTCCGAGCGCGACGAGGTGACCCGGATGGACAGCCGGACGGTCGGCCTCGGCGGCGAGTACGACATTAAGGACGTGCCGCACGCCCAGCGCCTCACTGACAGCGGCACCTTCATCCACGGCAACTACTGGAGCTACGGCGCCTTCGGCAACTACAACGCCAGCCACGGCTGCGTGGGCCTCCAGGACGCCAAGGGCGGCAGCAGCTCGCTGCCGGCCGGCTGGTTCTACAACAAGTCGATGCTCGGCGACGTCGTGATCGTCAAGAACAGCGGCGACAAGACGGTGGCCGCCGACAACGGGCTCAACGGCTGGAACCTGAGCTGGTCGGAGTGGGTCAAGGGGAGCGCGGTCCCGGCCTCGCAGTGACGCTCGCCGGGCCGATGGACGCCGCACCACAACTCGCTTGACTTTCAACGGCCGGGCCCCGCGCCCGGCCGTTGGTCGTCCGGGCAAATCGGGCGAGTTCCTGAGATCTCAAAGTCGCTTGCCCAATATGACCGATATGGGCGATTTGCGATTTGGAGGCGCCCATGTCGGACTGGCAGAGTTCTGGGCGACGGCCCTCTGACCCGAGCCGGCCGCTTCCGCCGCGGATGAACCCCTTGCTCCGCGGCGCTTCGAGCCCCCCGCCCGCTGCAACCAACCGGCGGCGCCGGGGGGCTCGCGCCTTCCCGGTGTGCGTCGCCCCGTCAGGCGACGGCGAGCGGCTCCGGGTTGACGTCCAGCTCGAACCAGACGGACTTGCCGCGCGGCAGCAGCTCGACGCCCCACCGGTCGGCGAGCGCGTCGACCAGGTAGAGGCCGCGGCCGCTCTCCGCGTCGGCGCCGGCGTCGATGAGGCAGGGCAGGCTGCGCGAGGCGTCCCGCACCTCGACGCGCACCCGGCCGCGCCGCCGGTCGAGGTTGAGCCCGAAGGTGCGGACACCGGTGTGCCGCACCACGTTGCCGACCAGCTCGGAGACGAGCAGCTCGGCGATGTCCGCCTGGATCTCCAGGCCCCACAGCCGCATCACCGAGACGGCCACCCGGCGGGCCCGCGCGGCGGACTCGGGTGCGGTGGGAAGCCGCACCTCGTCCGTCGGGCGGGGGCCGAGCGCGTCGATCGCGCGCATCGTGCGGCTCTCCGACACCAGTGCCTGCCAGCGCGCGTCGGTGGTTTTCCGCCGCGGCGCGCCTGCGTCGACTTCCTCATGGAACCAAGCCCCGCTCGCCATGCGCACCATCATGGCGGCTGCGGTGACCGTCTGACGGGTGTTTGCCGGATTTTGCCTGCCCGGATCATCCAAGTTCCTAGTCGGAGCGCATATGCCTTCCGCATTCGACTGCTTGTCTGATCCCGGTCGGAGCGCCGCTGGGCGCCGCTGCCGCGGGCAGGTGCGCCGCGTCCGAGCGTAACCGATCGCGTGCCCAGCGTAGCGCCGCCGGCGCCAGGTACGGACCCCGGACAGGACCTGAGCGGGCTAGGCCGCTTCTGACGGATCTCCGCGGCGTCGCGACGCCCGGCACGCACGCTCGCCGCACCGCCCGAAGACCGACGCAAAACCACTGCGACGGCCATCGTGCGGCACGCCGATCGCACGCACCGGGCGCCGCTCCTACCTCCACGGATATCCGTCAGAAAGGGCCTAGGCGAAGTCGGCCTTGCCGGGGCCGTTCTCCACGAAGCTCCGCATCCCGCGCTCCCGGTCCTCGGTGGCGAAGAGCCCGGCGAAGCGCTCCCGCTCCAGTGCGAGGCCGGTGTCCAGGTCCGTCTCCAGGCCGCGGTCCACCGCCTCCTTCGCCGCGCGCAGCGCGATCCGCGGGGCGTTGACGAACCGCCCGGCCCACTCCAGCGCCGCCGCGTGCACCTCCTCCGCCGGGACGACCCGGTCGGCGAGGCCGATCCGCAGCGCCTCGTCCGCCTTCACCATCCGCCCCGTGAAGATCAGCTCCTTGGCGCGGGACGGCCCCACCAGCCGCGCCAGCCGCTGCGTGCCGCCCGCCCCCGGGATCAGCCCCAGCAGGATCTCCGGCTGGCCGAACCTCGCGTCCTCCGCGGCGATTCGCACATCCGCGCAGAGCGCCAGTTCGCAGCCGCCGCCCAGCGCGTAGCCCGTCACCGCGGCCACCACCGGCTTGGGGATCCGCGCCACCGCGGTGAACGCGTCCTGCAGCGCGCCCGCCCGCACCGACATGTCCTCGTAGGACATCGCGCGCATCTCCTTGATGTCCGCGCCGGCCGCGAAGACCTTCTCCCCGCCCCACACCACAACCGCGCGCACCGCGTCGTCCGCAGACAGCTCCCGCGCCGCCGCGCCCAACTCGTCCTGCATCGCCGCGTCCAGCGCGTTCATCGGCGGGCGGGCCAGCCTGATCGTCGCCACCCCGGCGCCCTCCGCGACCCCGGCGTCCCGCTCCACCTTCACGAACTCGCCCATGCCAGCAACCCCTTCCTAGCACCGCAGCCGGATCTCGACGCGGTCGTACGGACCGTGCGGGCCGTCCCGCAGAGCCCGCAGCACATCCCGTACCACCCGGTAGGGCTCCTCCGCCAGTCTGCCCGGCCCCGCCGCGCACACCGCCAGGCCCGCGCCGGCCAGCGACCGCGCGCCGCGGTCCGCCGCCGAGCCGATCCACAGCACCACCCCGCGGCCCTCCCAGTAGGCGCTCGCCACCGCCAGCTCCCGCCCGTCCAGCCGCAGTTCGGCCTCCCAGCCGGGGTCCGGCACGCCCGCCGCGCGCAGCATCCGGCGGGCGTCGTCCGCCACCGCGGCCAGCAGCGCCGGACGCACCGCCGGTGCGGCGGTGTGCAGCTCCTCCACCACGTCCCGGGGCGTGCACCAGCGGCTCGCCGCCGTCGCCCGCACCAGCGCCGCGCCGTACCGGCACTCCGGCACCGACGCCGCGTCCAGCGCGGCGCGCAGCGCGGGCGCGCACGGCAGGCCGTCCAGCACCACCGGGCGGGGCAGCCGCGCCGCGCGGTGCACCCGCACCCCGGCGTCGTCCGGGACCGGGCGGGCCGCCGGCACCAGGATGTCGACCGGGCCACCGGGCCAGCGCCGCTGCCGGGCGTCCCCGACGCCGTAGCGGGCCAGCGCGGAGAGGCCGGTCAGCATCGGGTCGGGCGAGCCGGGGCAGTCGCCGCCGGCGAACCGCAGCGCGGCCCAGCTGTGCTGATCGTCCGTCGGCTCCCGGCAGCCCAGCAGCACCACCCCGGGCAGCAGCTGCCGCCAGGGCCCGCCGGAGACGCAGCGGGCCCGCACCGCCTCCGGCGGCACCCCGGCCGCCAGCAGCTGGACGAGGCTCACCACGCCGCAGTGCTGCTCGGCGAGCCGCTCCAGCCGGAAGGGCTGGACGGGGCTCGGCCACTCGCGGGGGGCCCGCGCGGGCCCGGGGTGCTCTTCGGGGAACTCCGACGCGCTCATGCGGGCGGAATGCCCCTCTCCGGTCCGCCCAGTCGCCCTGTTACAGGTCTGTCGAGGAGGTTCACCCTGCCGGGCGGCCGGTTGACGCCTCAGGCGGCGGGGCCGCCCCAGGTCGCCTCGTCGTAGGCGATCAGGTCGGGCTGCGCGCTGACGGTGAGCCGGCGGGCGCTGCGCGCCGGCAGCGAGAAGGTGTAGCGGCCGGACGCGCTGCCGTGGGCCGGCACCGAGGCGGGCAGATCGGCGGTGAGGCCGTTGGCGGAGTCGTAGACCGCCTCGGCCCCGTCGGCCGCGACATGGGCCATCGAGAGGTCCAGAAGCCCGCCGGAGCGGTTGGCGACGGTGACGGTGACCTGCAGCGCGACATGGCCGGGGGCGTGCCCGGCGGCCCACTCGCCGGGTTCCACCGGCGTCGGCGGGGACACCGTCACGGTGACCCCGTCCGGGTAGGCGTGCGCGCGCCCGAACGGGAGGGCCGCGGCGGACGCTTGGCTGCTGGCGCTGCTGCTTCTTGCACTGCTTGGCACGGCTGACACGCTGGTGAGTATCCCGATCGGGCGGGGCGGCGTCATCCTCCGACACGGACGAGTGTCACCCGCACGGGGGTCGCGCGGCGCGGGGTTGACGTCGCGTCACGCCGCCTCGACGTGCGTGTAGAGCCAGTCGCCGTCCGCGTTGCGGTCGCCGCGCTCGTACACGGCGCCGGCGCCGGACGGCTCCTCGTCCTTGAGGAGGCTGGTCACGGCGATCTCCTCCGGGTCGTAGACGAGCCGCACGGGCGGACGTCCGCGCGCGCTGATGGCCAGATGCAGGCCGTCCCCGGGCCCACCGCTGAGCCGGATCATCGTCGCCAAAAAGATCACCTCACTCCATGCACGACGATGGCACCGGCCCCCCGCCCGAAGCGAGCGGGCATGCCGGTGTTGCGCCGTTTGGCGCAGTCCGCGCCGCCCGCGCGCCCGCGGGGGCAGGGCTCCGCGTCGGCCGCACGCCCTCTGACGGCCCATCGGATCGCGCGCATCGCCCGGCGCAGCCGCAATCTGGGGACATGGCCCTGAACGAGATCCCGTGGTCCGAATTCCGACCGAACCGCAACCTGCTCACCGCCGGCGCGATCGTCGGCGCCGCGGGCGCGCTCACCGCCGCGGCCGGCGCCTGCCTGATGGCCTACGAGGTCACCCGCGCCGGGCGGGCCTGGTTCGCCGGCTGGGAGGTGCCCCCCGCGGAGCGCGCCAACCGCACGCTCGACCAGGCGCGGCACGCCGCCCGGGCCGGCCGCGAGGCCTGGCTCTCGCACTCCCGCTGACGGCGCCTGCCGCCTGGCGCCTGCTGCCTCCCGCCCGGCGCCGACCGCCCCGCGCCCGCCGCCGGTGCGTCAGGGCGCCGAGTCCGGCTTGCCCTTCGCCGCCGCATAGGCCTGGCTGGGCGTCATCGCCACGCCGTTGAGCTGCACCGTTCGGTAGGTGGAGACCGGCGCGCACTCCGACTTCGACCCGCCCGCGGTCTGCGCGTGCGCGCCCTTCGCGGCGTCCGAGGACGATCCGGACGACGATCCGCCGGAGGACGAGGACGACGGCGACGACGCCGTCCCGCCCGGGAAGACCGTCCCCGAGGGCCAGTCCGTCCCCACCACCAGCACCAGCCCGGCGGACCGGCCCTCCTTCAGGTGCGCGGACGGCAGCCCCACCGCCGACGCCACCGCCTGCGCGTCCGCCTTCCGCCCCGGCCCGTACCAGAGCGTCGTCGACGAGGTCTGCGCCGCGTTGGCGGTGCCCCCGCTCGCGAAGCCCTTCCCGGTGAGCGCCTGCAGCACCGTGGACGCCCGCCCGGCCGCCGCCGTCCCGATGCCGTTCTCCACCGTCACCGAGATGTCCGCCGCGTCCGCCGACGAGGACGACGCCGTCGCCGAGGGCGCCGCGGTGGCCGTCGCCGACGCCGCCGCCTTGGACTTCGAGCCCGAGGAGGTGGTCAGCGACTCGTCGTCGCGCATCGCGGTGAAGAGGTTCTGCGCGTCCGCCGCCGGCACCAGCCGGTTGGCGTTGGCGGGGTCGACGTCGGTCTGCATGGTGGTGAACGTCATCCGGTCCGACGGCACCTTGTTGACGTCCTCGCCCAGCCCCACCAGCTTGCTGACGCTGGCGATGCCGTCGTCCACGGTCAGCGCCTTGGTGGCGGCGTCCGCCAGCGAGTAGAGCTTGGTGGGGTCGGCGAGCGTCCCCGCGCTCTTCAGCTTCGTGATCAGCGACGACAGGAAGATGTGCTGGGCGTAGGTGCGGCCCAGGTCGGAGCCGTTGCCGAAGGCGTGCCGGGAGCGGACGAACTCCAGCGCGGCGACGCCCTTGAGGGTGTGGGTGCCCTTCTTCAGCTTCAGATGAGAGTAGGTGTCGTAGACGTCGTCGCTGACGCACGCCCGCACCCCGCCGACCGCGTCGGACATCTTCACCACGCCGGAGAAGTCGACCATCGCGAAGTGGTCGATCGGCACCCCGGTGAGCTGGTGGACGGCGGCCACCGTGCAGCCGGGCCCGTACTGCAGCGAGGAGTTGATCTGCCCGTAGCCGCCGCCGAAGGACTGCTTGGTGTCCGGGTCCTGGCAGGACGGGAGCTGCATCATGGTGTCGCGCGGGATGCTCATCACGGTCGCGTTGGAACGGTCCGCGCTTATGTGGACGAGCATCTGCACATCGGCGTTCTGGCCGCCGCCGCAGTCGCCGCCGAGCTTGCAGTCGGCGGCGTTGCTTCGCCCGTCCGAGCCGATCACCAGCATGTTGATGGGGGTGCGGCCGAACGCGTCCGGCTTCTCGGTGCCCGCGTTGCCGCTGGTGCCGTTGAAGAGCGAGGAGCCGTGGATGTTGCCGTTGAGCTTCTGGTAGACGAACGCGCCGCAGCCGGCGACCGCCAGCACCGCCACCGAGGAGCCGATCGCCAGGGCCCGCGGCCAGCGCCGGCGGCGCGCCCGGGGGGCGGCGGCGTCTCCGCGCCGGTGGTTGCCTCCGCGGCGGTTGCCGCCTCCGCGGCGGTTGCTGCTGGCCATCGGTGCCGGCCTCCTGGTTGGCGAATCCGGGCGGGACGGCCCGATCGGGCCTGGGGGCGTGAGCCTTGGCCGGAATCCTAACCTTCGAGGGTTGCGCAAACCGTAAAGTGAACCTCTGTGAGCTGCGCCTCACACGGCTGCGCCGCGCGGTTCACACGTCCGCGCGCCGCGCCGCCCGTCGGAGGGCCGCGGCGTAGAGCACCAGCACCGCGGTGAGCAGGGGGTAGTAGAGGACGGGCAGCGGTGCCAGCCCCAGGCCCGCGCCGACCGGGGTGAACGGCGCCAGCACCCCGAGGACCGCCAGCACGGCCGCCGCCCAGGCGACCGGATCGCGCCGCCGGCCGCCCGGCCGCCCGCCCCCGGCGCGCAGCAGCACCATCGCCAGGCCCTGGGTCGCCAGGTTCTCGGTGAACCAGCCGGAGTGGAAGGCCACCGCGTCGCCGTCGCCGGCCGGCACCCCCGCAGCCAGCGCCAGCACCCCGAAGGTGGCGAGGTCCGCGGCGGCGTTGAGGCAGCCGAACGTCCAGGCGAAGCGGAGGAAGCGGCGGCGGGAGAGCCGCCGCGGGCCGCCGTCGGCGCGCGCCGGGCGGGCGAAGGCGAACGTCGACTGGGCGGCGTCGAAGCACAGGTTCTGGACGAGCACCTGGGCGGGGAGCATCGGCAGGAACGGCACCAGCACGCCCGCGGCGAGCATCGCGAGCACGTTGCCGAGGTTGGAGGAGAGGGTGACGCGCAGGTAGTCGGCGATGCCGGCGCCGGAGCGGCGGCCGGCGGCGACCGCCTCGCCGACCGCGGCCAGGTCCTTTCCGGCCAGCACGACGTCGGCCGCCTCGCGGGGCGCGTCCGCGGCGCCGCGCGGGGCGATGCCGACGTCCGCGGCGCGCAGCGCGGGCACGTCGTTGAGGCCGTCGCCCAGGTGGCCGACGGTGCGGCCGGAGCGCCGCAGGGCGCCGACGATGCGGGCCTTGTCGGCGGGGGCGCAGCGGGCGAAGACGGCTCCGCCGGCGGCGAGTTCCGCGATCGCGGCGTCGGCGGCGCCGCGCAGCTCGGGGCCGGTGACGACGGGGCCGTCCGGCAGGCCCAGCGCGCGGCAGGCGTGCGCGGCGGCGCCCGGCTGATCGCCCGTCACCACGTGCACGGCGACGCCGGACGCGGCGAGGCCGCGGAGGGCCGCGGCGGCGTCCGGGCGGACCTCGTCGGCGAAGGCGAGGAAGCCCACCAGGGTGAGGCCGCGCTCGTCGGCGGTGCCCCAGGCGCGGGAGCGCGCGGGCCGCTCGGCGGTGGCGACGGCCAGCAGCCGCATGCCGTCCGCGGCGCGGGCGTCGGCGAGGGCGGCGAGGCGGGTCCGCTCGGCGTCGGTGAGGACGCAGCGCGGCAGCACGGCGTCCACGGCGCCCTTGGTGACGAGCCGGTGGTTGAAGGGCGCGGAGGGGAGGCGGACGACGGCCGTGGAGAGCCGGCGCACCGGGTCGAACGGCAAGGCGTCGACGCCCTCGTACTCCTCCGGCGGGAGACCGGCGTCGAGGACGGCCTCGTCCAGCGCGTCCGGGCAGGGCGCCTCGGCGAGCTGGAGCGTCCACCACGCGTTGACGGAGGCCCAGTGGAGGGCGTCGGGGTCGGGGGAGTCCTCCAGGACGGGGCGGGCCAGCGTCAGCGTGCCCGTCTTGTCGACGCACAGCGTGTCCATCGAGCCCAGGTCGTGCAGCGCCGGCAGCCGCCGCACCAGGGCGGTGCCGCGGCGCGCGAGGCGGACGGCGCCGTGCGCGAGGGCGGTCGTCACCAGCAGCGGCAGCAGCTCGGGGGTGAGCGCCACCCCGACGGACACCGCGAACGGCACCGCCTGCACCCCGCGCCCCCGCAGCACCGCCCCCAGCACCACCACCACCGGCGGCGTCACCACGGTGAACCGCACCAACGACCACGCGATCCCCCGCACCGACCGATCGAAGGCCGACCCCCGGTCCGACCCGCCGCCCATCCCCCGCAC
>NZ_MLCF01000127.1 GCF_001879105.1 Mangrovactinospora gilvigrisea
CTCAACCTCTACGGCATCATCGCGGTCGTTGGCGCCCTGGTCGTCTCCGCCCTGGTCTGGGCCTGGGGCCACCACTCCGCCGGGCACCAGGCCGAGGCCAACGGCAAGAAGGGCGTCATGGTCGCCATCGGCTGTGCCCTGTTGATCGGCGCCGCCAACGGGCTCATCACGTTCTTCTCCGCACTCGGCGGGCAGGTGAAGTGATGCCCCGTCAAGTGAATCTCCCCGCCTCCGGCCGCAGTCGCCTCCTGCTGCTCGCGGCGTGCACGATGGTGGTCCTGGCCGTGGCCGCGGGCATTGCCGTCCTGCTGGCCCGCGGCAGCGGCCACCATGACGCCGCGAGCCCCAACCCGACGCATACCGCCGTGCCCGCCCCCAGCCCGACAGCGTCGGAGCCGACTGCGCCGGGCGCCGCGCCCACAGGCTCAGCCCGGATCCCCGGCCCGCCCTCCACCACCGACCCGGTCGCCTTCGCCCGGGCGGCCGCGGCGGTGCTGTGGAGCTACGACACCCGAACCGAGACCCGCGCCGCGCATCTGGCGGTTCTGGAGCGGTGGATGACCGGCGATCGTGCGGTCGCCGACCCCGCCTCCGTCGACGATGTCGTGCCGGATGTGCCGCTGTGGCCGCGGCTGGCCGCTGAGCGGCAGCATGCGACGGCCACGGTGGCCGAGGCGCACATTCCGTCGGCGTTCCGGCAGGCGATGGCGGCCGATCCGCAGGCCATCACCCGCACCTACACCTACGCCGTGACCGCCACCGGCACCCAGCACCTGGCCTGGACCGGCGGCTCGGGCGCCCAGGGTCAGGCGATCACCCTGGCCGTCCAGTGCCGACCGGGCACCCCGTGCCGGCTGGCCGGGATCGCCCCCGTCACCGCCCCCTGAACGACCTTCATCCCGACCGACACGGAGGAGATGCCTGCCGTGGGCGTGTGCAACCTGCCCCTGTGGAACGTGGTCTGCGACACCACCAAGGACGTCGGCCTCGGCTTCGTCGGCCAGGCCATCGACCTGGTCAACCAGATGGTCGCCGACCTCGCCGTCAAATGCGCCGACCTGGCCGCCACCGCCACCAACGCCACCACCCGCATCGACCTGAACGCCGCCTGGTTCCGCCACAACTACGAACTGCTGCTGCCCATCGGCCTGACCCTGCTGGTCGGCACCTTCTGCCTGCAGCTGATCACCGCCGCGTGGAGTCGCGACGAACGCGCCCTGGCCGTGGCGGTGACCGGCACCATCAAGGGCTGCATCTTCGCCTTCGCCGCCACCCTGGTCACTGCCATCGCCCTGACCGTGGTCGACGCGTTGTCGGACGGGCTGTTCGCGGCGGCCGGGACCAGCCTGAAGGCGGCGATCAAACGGGTCCTGGTGGTCGATGAGATCCCCTCGCCGCAGGGCGTCAACGGGATCGTGCCGCTGCTGTTCGGGCTGCTGCTGGCCGCCGGCGGCCTGATGTTCTGGGCCGTCCTGCTTTTGCGCAAGGTCGGTGTCTACATCCTGGCCACCCTCGCCGTGCTGGTCGCCTCGGGCGGAGGCTGGGAGGGGGCGGAGCGCTGGCGTCGCCGTTGGACCGAGGCGATCGCCGCCCTGGTGGTCTCCAAGCTGGTGATGACCATCGTCTTCCTGCTGGGCATCTCCGCGATCGGCAAGAGCCAGGTCACCAAGAACCCGATCCAGGGGATGGGCGACATGCTCTCCGGCGTAATGATCATGATGCTGGTGTGTCTGACCCCGTTCGCCGTGTACAAGTTCCTGCACTGGGCGGACGAATCCGGGGCCGGCCACAGTCTCCACCTTGGTGCCGCCTCCGGGGCCGCGACGGCGGGTCGGGCCGGGGCGCAGGCGGCCTCGAAGGCGCAGATGCTGGCGGGCCGCGGCAGCGGTCCCGCCCCCCAGGGCCCGGCGACGAACCCCGAGTTGAACATCCCCGCCACCGGCGGCCAGGGCACGGGCGGGAAGAGCAAGTCCGGCGGACAGTCGGGGGCACCCGACCCCAACCCCAACCGCCCCATCCCCGGCGCGTATCCCGCCAGCAAGGCAAGCAGGGACACCAATCCGTCGGCAGACCACCAGGCGAACAACGGAGGAGGTCTTCCTCCGTGGCCAGATGACTCTAATCCGCTGCCCGGGCCGGCCACGACCGTGTCGCCTCCGGATCGTGCACCTCGAACGCCTCGTGTCGCTGATCCGCTGAGCAGCCCAAGCGCTCCGTCGAGTGTTGAGCCCTCTGGCGATCCACAGCAGCACCGTGCTCCGTAGATCACGCATGACGAGATGAGGCATCGTGCCAGCCCAGGTCTTCGAATCGTCGACTGTTCGTTTTCCGCATCGCTCGCGCCGTGGTGTGCTGCTGGGCCTGAGCGTCCCGCAGCTCGTGGTCGCCGGCGCCGCCGCGCTGCTGCTGCTGATCGCCCTGATGGGCTCCGGCCTGCTCGGCGCGGCCAAGCTGATCCCCTTGTGGATGGCCGCGGCCGTCCTCGTGGCGGTCCGCTTCCAGGGCCGGTCGCTGGCCGAGTGGGCGCCGATCGCCGCCCGCTACACCCTGCGCCGCGCCACGGGCCAGCAGGCCTGGCTCGCCCAGGTCGGCACCCGGCCGCGCAAGGCCGGGCTTCTGCACCTGCCCGGCACCGCCGCCTCCCTGACCCTGGTCACCGCCCCCGACCGACGACTGTCCGCGGTCCACGACCCGCACCATCGCACCCTGACGGCCGTGTGCCGGGTCACCACCCGCGCCTTCGCGCTGCTCGATCCGGCCGTCCAGGACGCTCACGTCGCCGGGTGGGGGCGGGTGCTGGCCGCCCTGTCGCGGACCGGCCACCTGACCCGCATCCAGGTCCTGGAGCGCACCGTCCCCTCCTCCGGAGACGCCCTGCAGCGGCACTGGAGGGGCCGCGGCAACCCCGCCAACCAGGAAGCCTCCCGCATCTACACCGAGCTCGTGGAGGCGGCGGGCCCGGCCGCGGCCGCCCACGAGACATATGTGGTGCTCGCCCTGGACCTGACGGCGGCCCGCCGGCTGATCCGCCAGGCCGGCGGCGGCCTGACCGGCGCCTTCACCCTCCTCACCCAGATCGCCTCCACCTTCGACCAGTCCGCGCGCACCGCAGGACTCACCCCGGCCGGCTGGCTGACCGGCCCCCAGCTCGCGGCCGTGATCCGCACCGCCTACGACCCGGCCGCCCTGCCCGCCCTGGAGCACTGGGCGCCCGACGGCCCCGCCCAAGCCGACCCTGCCGCCGCCGGCCCGGTGCTGGTGGTCGAGGAGGCCGACCATCTGCGCACCGACAGCGCCTTCCACACCGTCTACTGGATCGAGAACTGGCCCCGCACCGAGGTCAGCCCCGGCTTCCTGCACCAGCTGCTGTTCACCGCCGGCATCCGCCGCACCCTCTCCCTGACCTACACCCCGCACCGCATCGACGCCGCCTTGAAGGACGTGCGCCGCCGCAAGGCCACCGTGGTGGCCGACGCGCACGAGCGCACCCGCCGCGGCCAGGTCGACTCCGAAGAGGACGGCATCGAGTACGCCGACATCACCTCCCGCGAACGGCAGTTGATCGCCGGCCACGCCGACATCTCCCTGACCGGCCTGCTGACCGTCACCGCCGATTCCCGCCGGCAGCTGGAGGCCGCCTGCGCCTCCATCGAGACCGCCGCCGTGACCGCCCAGGTCGACCTGCGCCGACTGACCTGGCAGCAGACCGAGGCCTTCACCACCGGCGCCCTCCCCCTGGCCCGACCCTGACCTGAAAGGCAGCCGGCCACCGGAGCGTTTCGGATCACTTCCACCTCGGACCGGTAAGGAGCCCAGAAGTCTCGTGCCCGAATCCGGAGCCCCGAACGAGCCCGCCCCCAAACTCCTGGTGAACCCCCGCTACCTCGCCGGACCCACCCGGACCCCCGACGCAGCCCTGTTCCCCCTGCTCGATGCCGGATGGCCCTTCCACACCGACCATCTGGACAACCTGTACTTCGCCAGCCCCGACGAGCGGATCCGCATCGCCTACCTGCCACAACCGACCGCATGGGGACGGGAGATGACCTGGAGCGTCACCGGCTGGCGCAACCCCTTCGATCGCCCCAGGTGGTCCGCCCGATTCAGCGCCGACACGCCCGAGGAGATCGTCGCCGGCCTCACCAAGGCCCTGCTGGACACCTACACCGACGGCGGCGACCGGCATCTGTACGGATCCCGCCTCCGGCCCACCGCCCTCGAACCGCTGACGGCCGCCGGATGGGACCTCACTTCCGATCCCGCGATCACCCTCCGCCACCGCGCTACCTCGCCCGACGGGCACGCCGTGCTGGCAGCCGATGCCTCCGCTATCCCCGACGATCAGGATCCTGACGGGTTCGACCTGGTCCGCCTGCAGGTAGCCGAGGCGTGGGCGGCCCGCTTCTCCTACTTCTTCCCGCCGCATCTGCTCCACGCCGTCACCAGGGCGCTGGCCGATCCGGCCCCGGTGCTCCGCTGCGAGTCGCAGATCCCCGAGGTCTTCCGCACCGCTGTCCGCTGCGCCCCCGTCCGCCGCCCCGACCCCGGCACGGCCGCGACGACGGCCTCCGCACTCGCGACCACCGCAGCCGAGGCACCCGCCGAGCCCATTTCGCCGGCGACACCGGACCAAGCCGCACCGCCACACCCAGCAGACCCCTCGCGCAGCTCCTCGCATCCCCGCTGAAAGCGCCCAGCACGCACACCCCAACGCCTACGGAGGCTTCCCGAACATGCCCGACCACAGCGTCCTTGTCGCCCCCCGCTACCTCGCCGGAGCCATCAACGACCCGCAGCAGCCCCTGAACCCGCTCCTGGCGGCCGCCTGGCCCAGCCACGACGACGAAGTCGGAAACCTCCACCTCACCAGCCCCGACGCACGCATCCGAGTCGGCTACGTCCCCGAACCAGGCACCCTCGCCTCCCTGTGGCAACCGGTCGACCTGTGGCACATCACCGCACACGACCACCCTTATGAATCCCCAAAGTGGACCGCGCGGTTCACCGCCGACGTCCCCGAGGAAATCGTGGCCGCCCTGACCCAGGTCCTGGCGGAGCAGTACGCACGCGCCGACGACCGCCTCCTGCGTCCCCTCGGCGGCAAGCAGGACGCCGTCGCCCCGCTGATCGATGCCGGATGGACGATGCACGGCACTCCGGGCACCGACCGCCAGCTCGACCTCACCGCGCCCGACGGCCTGGCCGCCCTGCACGCCGACACCAACGGCCGCACCGACGCCTGGGTGGTGACGGTCCGTTCCGACCGCGCGGTCGACCTGACCGGGGCCGGCTGGTCGGCCCGCTTCAGCCAGGCGATCCCACCCCAGTTGCTCGCCGCGATCACCGGTGCCGTAGTCGACCGAGCCCCGGTGCGCCGCACCGAGCACCAGATCCCCCTGGCCTTTCGCGGCGCCGCCCACCTCACTCCTGCCGCCAGCAACAACGCCGCCGCGGCCGCCGCTGCAACCTCCCCGCACCTGTCCTCTCAGGCAAGTGCAGCCGCAGAACCGAATCCGCCGACTCCCGAGGCCACACCTACTCGTAGCCACCGGCGCTGACCCAGGACCGAGGTGAAATCTTGTCGACCCCAACGACACCGCCACCGATCCCGCGGCTGGCTCACGCCACGGCCTCACAAGCAGTCGACGCCGAAATCCTCCGCCTTGCCGCAGAAGTGAGCGACACCCAGCAGCGGTTGCTGGGCTTCCCGGCCAATGCCGCGCCGCAGGTCGACGACGAGCTGGCGGCGCCGCTGCTGAACATGCTGCTCAACAACATCGGCGACCCCCGCACCCCCGACCCCTACGGCATGGGCTCGAAGGACTTCGAGCAGGAGGTCGTGGAGCTGCTGGCCTGGCTGGCCGGCGCCCACCCGGACGATACCTACGGCTACCTCGCCCCCTCCAGCAGCTACGGCATCGGCCACGGCCTCAAACTCGGCCGCGACCGCCTCCCGCACGCCCCCGTCTACTACTCCTCCGCCGCGCACTACGCGGTGCCGCGGCAGATCGACCTGCTGCGAATGGACGCCGTCCAGGTCCCCGCCCTCCCGGACGGCCGCATGGACACCATCGCGCTGGAACGCGCCTGCAAGGCACGGCCCGGACGGGGTGCGGTGGTGCTGGCCACCATCGGCACGACGATGACCGGCGCGATCGACCCGCTGCCCGAGATCCGCCGCGCCGCATCCCCCGCCGGCCCGATGCACCTGCACGCCGACGGGGCGCTCGGCGGCCTGGTCGCCGCCCTCGCCCCACCTTCGGAGCGGCATCCGTGGGCGTTCGACGGCGGCGCGGACTCCGTGACCGTCTCCGGGCACAAGTTCCTCGGCTGCCCCATCCCCTGCGCGATCCTCCTCGCCAGGAAGGAACTGGTTCGCCCCGCGCAGCAGGGCCAGTACGTGGGGAGGCACCAGGACGGCACCCTGGCCTGCTCCCGCTCCGGCCTGGCCGCACTCCTGCTGTGGCGGACCCTCGCGCGCCTGGGGCTGGGCGGCATGGAAAAGCAGGTCCTCAGTTGCCTGGAGGTCGCCGACTACGCCCAACAGCGGCTGACCGAGCTCGGGCTGCACGCCTGGCGCCACCCCGGATCGATCACGGTCGTCCTCGACCCCCCGCCGCCCGAGGTCCGCGCCCGCTTCAGCATCCCCGTCGAGGACGGCATCGCCCACATCATCGCCGTGCCTCACGTCACCCCGGACCTGGTGGACGAGTTCTGCGACGCCCAGCAAACGGCGAAAGCCCAGGGGAGCCCTCTCTCCTGACGCCGCTTCGCACACGGCGCCCCCCTATGCACCCGGATCTTCCTGACGACAGCGAGAGGAACCGCCTCCATGGCCTACCTTCGTCCGCGCCTGGTTCCCGGCCTGGCCAGCCTCGCCCTGTGGGTGCCCCAGCACACCCCAAGCCCCGGGGACATCCACGACTACCTGCTGGGCGCCACCCCCAGCGGCGCCTACCAGCTGCGGCACCTGTCCGGACTCCGCGAAGACCTCAACGCCCTGCTGACGGCCCATGAGGGCGAGCATCCGATCCTCGCGGCCCTGTCGGACAACGCCGCCCCGGCCGGCACCGGCCTGCGCTGGGAGTGCGCGGCCGCCTGGGTGGAGATGACCGCCGACGGCCACGCCTCCAGCAGCCGCGGCGAGCTGCCGCCGGAACTGATCGAGGTGGCCTGGCACCGGCTGCGCGGCAAGCTCGGCACCGCCGCCACCGGCGAACACCTCAACAGCCGCCACCCCACCCCGCTCATGGCCCGCGCCGCCCAGGTGGGCTGGCCCCTCCTCTACCGCGTCAACACCGACCCCGTCCCCGCCGGCCAGAGCGCAGGCGGCGCCCCAATCACCGCCATCCGGATCGGCAGCGTCCACGACCTCTACCTGTGGCCCGCCCCGTTCACCGCACCCTGACCCGAGGCAGAAAGCCCGACCCGACCGCACCTCAAGGAGGCCCACCCGCCCTTGCACCAGACCACGCTGACGCCCCGCCAGAACCCGCTCCTATTCTGGCCGCCGCCGGTCCGCCTGGCCCTGGCCGGCACCGCGGTGACCCACGTCCTCGGCTTCGCCAACGCCTTCCTCGCCTACGCCCTCGCCCACCGCGGCCTCACGCCCCCGGCAGTCTCCGCGGTTCTGAGCGCCTACGGTGCCGGATGGATCGCCGGCCAACTGGCCTTCGGCCACCTCACCGACGCCCTCGGCCGCCGCCGCACCCTCATCCTGGCCAACACCGCCTCAGCCGCCGTCCTGATCACCCTCCCGCTGCTGCATCCCCTGCCGGCGCTGATGGTCGGTGCGTTCGTGCTCGGCGCTGTCTTGGACGGAAGTCGACTGGCCGTCAGCGCGCTGATCAACGACCAGCTGGCCGACAGCGCCCAGCGCACCCGCGTCAACGGCTGGCGCCACTGGTGCCTGAACGCCGGCGCCGCCCTGGCCGGCGCCACCGGCGGACTGATCGCCGACCACTACGGCTACGGCCCGCTGTTCGTCGCCAACGCCGTCTCCTGCGCGGCCTTCGCTGTCCTGGCCGCCGTGCTGCTGCCGCCCGATCAACCCGGCACCCGGACGAAGGAGGCGGGGCCGGGGCCGGCCGCGCTGCTCGAAGATGACCGGCTGCACTGGCTGCTCGCCAGCAGCCTGTGCGCGTTCACCTGCGCAGTCTCCCTGACCAGCGCCCTGCCGATCCTCATGGTCCA
This sequence comes from Mangrovactinospora gilvigrisea, assembly GCF_001879105.1. Lineage (GTDB taxonomy): Bacteria > Actinomycetota > Actinomycetes > Streptomycetales > Streptomycetaceae > Mangrovactinospora > Mangrovactinospora gilvigrisea. The sequence continues at coordinate 8,194 of NZ_MLCF01000127.1, forward strand.
AGACCGGCTCCCGGCCGCCGACTACGGCCTCGCCAACGCCGCCAACGCCCTTGCCGTCCTGGCCCTGACCCCGCCGCTCACCGTGGTTCTTACCCGGCGCGCCCGCAACGCGCCGCTGATTGCGGATCTGGCCGTCGGCTCGCTGATCCTCGGCGCCGGCATGGGCGGCTGCGCCCTGGCCCACACCGCATCCGGCTACCTGACCGCCGTCGTGGCGGCCACCCCCGGGGAGATCATCCTGGCCGTCGCCGCCTACGACATCCTCGCCCGCATCGCCCCCGCCCACCTGCAAGGCCGCTACCAGGGCGCGCTCGGCATGACCCTGGCCACGGCGGGCCTGCTGGCACCCGCGCTCACCAGCCTCGCCCTCCACCTCGGCGGCAGACCCGCCGTCGCCCTGGCCCTCGCCGCCCTCGGCGGTGTCGGAGCGCTGAGCTGCCTGCCCCTTCACCACCGCATGCCGAAGGGGATGAGCTCGTGAGTCTGCGCTCCGTACTGGCCCTGGCCAGAGACCCCCGACGCGGCAATGGCCACGCTGCTGCCGCACCGCTAGGCACGGGTCTGCCTCCGACGGCGGCCATCGTCGCCCCCTACGGTTCCGGCGCCCTGTATGCCGCCGAGTTCCGCCGCCGCGGATGGCAGCCGGTCGCCGTCACCACCCCCGACCATCACCTACCAGCCGTCTTCCGCGACGCCCTGGTCCCCAGCGACTACCACGCCACCGTCGTCCACACCGGCAACCTCACCGCCACCCGGCGCCGCCTCCAAGCCCTCGGCACCGCAGCCGTCGTGGCCGGCAACGAGATCGGGACCGTGCTGGCCGAACGCCTCGCCGCCGACCTCAACCTGCCCGGCAACCCGCCCGCCACCAGCACGGTCCGGCGCAGCAAGACCGCCATGGCCCAGGCCCTCACCCGGGCCGGGCTCCCCGCCCCCGCCACCCTGCACACCCGCCACCTGGACCAGGCCCTCGCCTTCGCAACCGGCCTGCCGGCCGGCACCGGCTGGGTGCTCAAGCCCGACGACGCGGCCGGCTCCGACGGCGTCACCCTCGGCGCCACCCCCGAGCAACTCGCCGCCGCCTGGCACCGCACCCACCACGGCGTCAACATCCTCGGCCACCGCAACACCCACCTGGTCCTCCAGGAACGCCTGACCGGCATGCAGTACGTCGTCAACAGCATCAGCCGCGCCGGCCACCACCACATCACCGAGACCTGGCGCGACACCCGCCTGCACCGCGACGGCGCCACCCTCTACGACCGGCGCGACCTCCTCCACCCCGACCACCTCCTGCACGCCGCCCTGGCGGTCCAAGCCCGCCGCGTCCTCGCGGCCCTGGAGATCACCGACAGCGCCGCCCACAGCGAGTTCATCCACACCGGCGACGGCCGCCTCATCCTCATCGAGACCGGCGCCCGCGCCGAAGGCTGGCTCCACCCCCACCTCGCCCACGCCCTCGGCAGCCACCAGGTCCGCGACCACGTCGCCGTCCTGACCAGCCATCTGCTCCCACCGCCCGCAACGACCCGCCCGCCGCGGCACTGCGCCAAGATCCACCTGATCGCCCCCGGCCCCGCCCGCCTCACCGACCGCGGCCTGAAGGAACTCGCCGCCCTCCCCGGGCTGATCGCCATCCTCGGCACCCTCACCTCCGGCACCCCCGTCGTCCGGACCCGCGACCTGATGACCTCCCCGGGCATGGCCGTCCTCGCCGCCGACGACCCGAACGTGATCGACCGAGCCCACCGAGCCCTGCGCGCCCTGGAAGACACCACCCTCTACGCTCCGGAGGACTCAGCCATATGACGCCCCGTCACCGCCTCGTCCGCGCCGCCGCCCTGGCCGTCACCGCCCTCACCCTCACGGCCTGCACCACCACCCACCCCACCGCGACACCCAGCCCCGCACACCACATCCCGGCCGCACAGCGCCCCCTGGTCACCCGCGCTCAGGCCCAACGGATCCTCGATCACTACGTGCGGGTCAACAACCAGGCCAACGCCAAGCTCGCCGACGCGCCGCTGCGCACCATCGAGACCGACCCGCTGCTGGCGATCGACGAGCAGGCCAACCGCCAACTGCGCACCTACAGCCGCAAGGACCAGGCAGAGGACCAGAAGCCCTTCTACTACACCAAGCCGGTCTACTACATCCCCGCCGCCGGCCACGCCACATGGTTCGCCGTCGAGGTCACCGGGACCGGCCCCGCCTGGAAGCCCCCGTCCAAGCGCCTACTGATTTTCGATCACACCGGTGCCGCCGGATACAAGATGGCCACCACGGTCGACCTCACCTCCCGCCTCCCCAGGATCGCCACCGACCGGAACAGCTGCGCCCTCGTCTCCACCCCGAGCACCACCGTCACCCGCCAATTCCAGCAGGCCCTCGCCGACCTCTACGACGGCGGCCACAGCGACGGCACCCTGTTCGGGACGAGTCCCGCCCGCGGCTGGATCACCAACGACACCAAGGACACCGCCAAACACCTGGCCCCGTACGCCGACGCCGTCTACCGCGACATCAGCACCAGTACTGATAACCGCCGCCTCGCCGGCCGCACCTACGCACTGGCCACGGCCGACGGTGGCATCCTTGCCGTCACCCTCGACCGCGTCCAGATGAACGCCTTCCCCACCAGCCCGACCGCCTACATCAAGCCCGGTCGAGCCGAGGCCGCCTACACCGGCCACCACCGCCTGGACAACCTGACGGTCGACTACGCTCACCAGACCGCCAGCTATGTATCAAGCAGCGGTCAGGCCCGTCTCCTTGGGCTCGACCGTGACGTCGTTCAGGCAACCGGCGTTTCAGAGTGAAGGGCTGCAGACTGCCGACGGCTGATCACGCCGAACCGCGACGTCCAAAGGAAGTGGCATGGCCATGACTAACTCTCGGCTGGGGCGTGCCGCGGGCCCCGAGCGCTCATCGGTTGATGGGCCGATCAAGCTGTACACCGCCGAAGAGGCCGCCAAGATCCTCCAATGCAGTGCCAAGTTCCTCAACGAGCTTGCCAACGCACGCAAGATCCCGTTTACCTTCGTGGGCGACAGCCGCAAGATTCGCCGGTGGACCGACGAACACCTTCGCGAGATTGCGCTCATGGGAGAGTACGTCCCGCCCGTCCGGCGATGAACTCTGTCGCCGTGCCCCTGGTGGAGGCCGCTTCATGCGCGGCTGCCGCCAGGGGCGCGAAGGCTCAGCCTGGATTCGGGCAGCCCGCGGGCGGCGGATCGCCGTACTCACGGTGGTCGGGGTCGGGCCGGGTTGAGGCTTCCCACAGCTCTTGCAGCGTCGCGGCGATCTTGAGTTCCATGCCCAAGGTGACGTGCGAGTAGACCCCTTCGGACCCTTGAAGTACATGTCCCATTCGCGCTTCGACGGCGACGCGCGGGTGTCCGGCCTCGTCCAACCAGACCTTCATCGAGTGGCGCAGTCCATGGGGTGTCATCCCGGAGAGGCCGGGCACTGGGCGGACGGCCGGGCGGGCTTTGGCGCCGCGGACCGTCGGGCGGAATGGTCGGCCCTCGACGATGGGATGCCACGTATGAAGGTAGAAGTCGCCGCCGGAGAGGAGGCGACCGCCCCGGACGGCGGTGAAGACGAACTTCCCTCGTCTGGCTTCCCCGGTCTGGGCCGCGATCGTCTCGTGCAGCAGCTCGGCGAGGAACGGTGGGAGGATCAGGCCGCGTCCGCTGTCGTATTTGCAGGGGATCAGCTGAGGTAGTCCATCGACATACTGAGCCTGGTACTCCAGCAGGATCCGGGCTCCAGAGCCGTCCGCATCCTCCAACTTCAGCCGATCTTTTGTCAGACCGGACAGCTCACCGATCCGCAAGCCGCAGTACGCAGAGGTGAGGACGAGGGAGTACGTGCTGAGCCCCTGCAGTACGAGCGCGTTGCGGGCGATGAGGAGGGCCTGCCGCGGGGTAGCGATGACCCGGTCGTCGTCCTTGGGGCGCGGCTGGAAGCGCCCGCGTCGTCCTGCGAGACGGCTGGGTATCGGATTCTCCTGGATCATTTTTGAGGCGACGGCGTCGTCGAGCATGGTCCGGAGCAGACCGCGGATGCCGTCGATGCTGTTCTTGGCGCGCCCCTCGACACGGAGTTGCTTCTCCCAGCGGCTGTAGCTGATTGGCGTGATGTCTTCGAGGTTGACGTCGCCCCACGCAGGAAGAATCACGGACCGCAGTCTGCTGCGGTAGTCGCGCTCGGTCAGCGGAGCGACGTCGATGGAGTCGATCCATATGTGCGACCAGTCTCGGACCGTGACCTTGCCGGCCCTGGGGCTGATGTAGACCTTGCGGTGGACATCAGTCTCGAGCCGTCCCGCATACTCGACTGCGGACCGTTCGGTTCTGAACCGTTGGCCGTTCTCGTCCTTCCGGTGTGCGCCGTAGCGGCCGTTCGGCAGCTTGTTGTGCGCGCGGTAGTACCACCTCTTGTCCTTCTTTGACCAGTATTTCGAGGCGTACGGCAAGACGCGAATCCCTTCACATGGCGGGTGGTGGGGGAGGTGCGCGCCGCTCGAACCTGCGGCGGAAGCGGTCGTACGTTGACATCCCTGCGAGGCGTGTCACCAGTCGCTTCGGGATGTTCTGCCGTGGGCGAATGGCTCATCAGGAAGGAGCAGGAGCATCATCCAGAGCTGCCGTCCGCGGTCGCTCCGCGGAGCGACTCTCGGCACTGTCTATGGTAGTTGGGAGGGCGGGATGATCCTTGTTGAGCGAGACCGCCCAAAGGGGGCCTCGTGTGGGTACCGACGAGGCCAGCAGAACCGGTAGAAAAACGGTAGATCAACTTCGGGTGGGACCTGGTTTCATGAGGGGGCGACAGGGGGTCCTCTGGGTGTCACTGGAGGACTCTTCCCAGCTCAGGTCCGGGCTGGCTCGATCGTCGCAGGTCGGGGCTGCCCGGAAGCGGTCCCTTGAAGATCTACACGATCTTCGAGGGCACCAGCGAGATCCAGCGGCTTGTCATCTCCCGGGCGATCAGCGGGGTGCAGATCCGCTGAACCCGGCCCGCCCGCCTGGCATGATCGCGGGATGAGCGAGATCGAGATACCGGCGCCGGGCGGCGGCCTCCTCCGGGGCGAGCGGACCGGCGCCGGCGCCGGCCGCCCGGTGGTGGTGCTGCTGCACGGCGCCGGGATGGACTCCCGGCTGTGGGACGGGGTCGTCCCGGGGCTCGCCGCGCACCACGAGGTGGTCCGCTACGACGCCCGCGGACTGGGGCGGTCCGACGCGCCCGTCCGGCCGTTCGACGACGTCGCGGACCTGCTGGCGGTGCTCGACCACTGCGGGCTGGAGCGCGCCGCGCTGGTCGGCCTGAGCATGGGCGGCGAGACCGCGCTGGACTTCGCCCTCGTCCACCCCGAACGGGTCGCCGCCCTGGGGTTGGTGGGCGCCTCGGTGAGCGGCCACGCCTGGCCCGACGACGACCCCGAGCAGGCGGCGTACGCCGCGGCGCGGCGGGCGGGCGACGCCGGCGAGCTGGCCCGGCTGGAGCTGTCGATCTGGGCGTCCCTCGGCCGCGGCGCCCCGGGTGGCGCGCTGGTCGAGGCGATGGTGGCGGAGAACGCCGAGCGCCGGATCGTCAGCGAGCACTACCTGACGGGGGCCGCGGCCCTCGACGCGGAGCGGCGGCTCGGCGCGATCGGCGCACCGGCGCTGGTGGTGCACGGCGACCGCGACCACCCCGAGATCGGCGCGATCGCCCGCCGCCTCGCCGCCGATCTCCCGCACGCCCGCGCCGCGTTGATTCCCGACGCCGACCACTACCTCCCGCTCCGCACGCCCGAGCGCCTCGTCGCGCTGCTGCTGGAGCACCTCGCCAAGCCCGCTTAGGGGGTGACGCGGGCCAGCGCGCCGATCTCCAGGGCCGTCCACAGCGCGCCGTCCGGGCCGAGGACGATGCCGTGCGGCTCGGAGGCGGGGGTGGGCAGGTCGTGCACCTCGACCGTGCCGTCCGCGGTGATCGAGCCGACCCGGTTGGCGCCCCACTCGGTGAACCACATCGCACCGCCCGCCGGTCCGGCGGTGACAGCGTGCGGACGGGCGGCCCGGTCCGGCAGCGGGAACTCGGTGATCGCGCCGTCCACGGTGATCCGGCCGATCTGGCCGGCGCCGATCTCGGTGAACCACAGCGCGCCGTCCGGGCCGGGGGCGATGCCGACCGGCGCGGCGCCCTCCGTCGGCAGGGGGTGGGTTGTGACGGTGCCGTCCATGGCGATCCGGCCGATCGCGTTGCCCTGGTTGAGGGCGAACCACATCGCGCCGTCCGGCCCGGCGGCGATCGCGGACGGGAACGCGCCGGCCGCGTCCAGCGGGTACTCGGTGACCTTGCCGTCCACCGTGATCCGCCCGATCCGGTCGGCGGCGGTCTCGGTGAACCACAGCGCGCCGTCCGGGCCCGCGGCGATCCCGAACGGCCCGCACTCCGCGGTCGGCAGCGCGAACTCGGCGACCTCGCCGGCGACGGTGATCCGCCCGATCCGGTGCGCCCGGTACTCCGTGAACCACAGCGCGCCGTCGCCTTTCGGCCCCGGCGCGATGACCGTCGGCCCGCAACCCGGATCCAGCTGGTGGCTCCCCGCCTCCCCCTCCCCCGGCACCAGCCGCCCGATCCGCCCGGCGTGCACCACCGTGAACCACAGCGCCCCGTCCGGCCCCACCGCAAGCGCGTACGGCCCGTCCCCGGGCCCGGCGACCCGCACCTCCTGAAGCGACGTCATGCGTACCTCTCCTCCCGTTGATCGGCGGCGTCCGGCCATCATGGCGCACAGCCGGAGGAGGACGGGGAAGCAGAGGGCAGGCCGACGGTGCCCACCCCGGGCGGCGGGCCGACGCCGTCGTCGCGCTGATCCGCAAACGTTCGCCGGGTGCTGGGCAAGGGGGCGGGGGGCGGGTACGGTGATCTCTCGGATAGCGCTTACTGCACCTCACAACTGCCTGGGAGCAGACGTCATGCGCCGGATATCGCCCACCGCCATCGGCATCCAGCTGTACACCGTTCGAGACCTCATGGAGAAGGACGCGGCAGGCACGCTCGCCGAGTTGGGACGCATCGGCTACGCGACGGTCGGGGTGAGCGGCCGGTACGGCCACAGCCACGCCGAGTTCCGCGCGATGGCCGACGACGCGGGCGTGCGGCCCGTCCTGACGCACCTTCCGCTCACCGCCGTCCGCGAGGACTGGGCCGGCGAGCTGGAGGGCGCCCGCGTCCTCGGCGTCGACCACGTCGTGGTGCCCGCGCTCCCGGTGGAGCTGCGCAACCCGGACGGCTACCGCGCCGTCGCCGAGGAGTTCAACGAGGCCGGCCGGGCGGCGAAGGAGGCCGGTTTCCAGTTCCTCTACCACAACCACGCGTTCGACTTCGAGGTCGTGGACGGGGTGCGGCTCTACGACATCTTCGTCGAGCGCTGCGACCCGGAGCTGGTCAAGTTCGAGCTGGACCTCTACTGGGCCGTGAAGGGCGGCGTCGACCCGGTCGCCTACTTCGACGCCTCGCCGGGGCGGTTCCCCGCCCTGCACGTCAAGGACATGGCGGAGGACGGCTCCTTCGAGGACGTCGGCTCCGGCACGCTCGACTTCGCGCAGCTCTTCGACCGCGCGCTGGCCGCCGGCTCCCAGGAGTTCGTCGTCGAGCACGACGCCCCGGGCGACTCGCTCGCCTCGGCCCGCGCCAGCTACACCTACCTGAAGAACTTCGAGTTCTGACGGACCGGCCGCACACCGCGAAGCGGGGCCCCGTTGCGCAACGGGGCCCCGCTTCGCGGTGTGCCGGCGGTCAGGCGATGCGGCGGACCTCGGAGCCGCCGTTCCAGCCCGGCCAGTGCTGCTTGTGGAGGTCGAGGAAGTCGGTCGCGCGGGCCGCGGCGTCCGCGTCGGTGGCGGCCTCGATGATCGCGTAGGCGGTGGGGACGGGGGCGCCCTCCCCGCCGACCCCGCGGGAGGCGGTGATCGCGCCGTTCTCCAGCTGGAGGCGGGTGCCCTCCTCGGCGGGGGCCAGCCCGCCGGTGTCCAGCAGCACTCCGGCCTGCTGCCACGCGGCGGCGGCCTTGCCGATCGCCTCGAACAGCTCCGCGGGCGGGGCGCCGGCCTCGGCGTTCTCGGTGGCGACGAGGGTCATCAGGTAGCGGGACATGGCGGTCTCCTTCTCGGTGCGCGACGCGATGCGGTGCGACGCGGTGCGGTGCGGTGGGGATGGAGGGTGGCGGTGACGGGGCCTCAGGTGGCGCTGCGGTAGCGGCTCACGGCGAGCGCGGCGATCCAGGCGAAGGAGAGCACCACGGACGCGGTGAAGACGAGCGTCGCCCAGGAGGCGTGCGCGCCGGCGACGATGCACAGGAACCCGGCGAGGAACTGGATCCCGGTGAAGCGGGTGTACCCCGCCCAGCCCGGGGCCCCGCGGTTCTTGAAGTAGCGGGCCAGCACCAGGCATCCCGCGATCAGCGACAGGAAGCCCAGGCCGCCGAAGAGCAGGTGGAGCATGCCGTGCCAGCTCACCGTGGTCGCGTCGGCCGGCGTGCCGGCCGGGAAGCCGAGCGCCGGGTCGGCGCGGAAGACGCCGGCCAGCATCATCCCCAGCCCGAAGCCGGAGACCAGTCGCGGCGCGACGCGCCGGGCCCGCCCGAGGTCGAGCGTGCGGCGCAGGCCGACCGCGAAGGCGATCGTCATGGCGCCGGTGAGGATCAGGTTGGTGCTCTGGATCCAGCCCGTCGGGCCGTTGGCGAGGGTGCTCCAGTCGTGCTTGGTGAAGTCGAACCCCTGGCGGAGCGCGCCCTGCAGCACGGAGGTGAGCACGTACACCGGGCCGGCGATGACGCCGTAGCCGAGCAGGGAGCGGGTGACGCGGGACTCGGGGGAGCAGTCGGAGCGGGTGCGGGCGGCGGAGTCGGCGACGGTGCTCGACATGGCGGCGGTTCCTTCCGGATCGGGCTGTACCTCGGACTTTCGGGTGTTCCTGCGTTCCGGGAACCACTGTGGCCGCCACACCTTCAGAGACACTTCCGGTGCGCTTACGGTCCTCCTCTACAGTGCGTATGTGCTGCTCTTCGAGGTGCTGGGCCCGCTGGTGGTGCTGTCCGACCGGGGCGCGGACACGGGTGCGGACGGGCGCGGGGACAGGGGCGCGCGCGGAGGCGCGGACGGCGCCCGGGTGCGGGCGCCGATCCCCGACCGCCGGGTGCGCGCGCTCCTCGCCGACCTGCTGGTCCACGACGGCCGGATGGTCCCCGCGGAGCGGCTCGTCGACGACCTGTGGGGGGAGCGGCTGCCCGCCAACCCGTCGGCCACCCTGCAGACCCGCGTCTCCCAGCTGCGGCGGGCGCTGGAGGAGGCCGAGCCCGGCGGGCGCGGGCTCGTCGTCACCCGCGCGCCCGGCTATCTGCTGCAGCTCGCGCCCGGACGGCTGGACGCGGCGCGGTTCCGCGCCCTGGCGGCGGACGCCCGCCGGGAGGGGGACGCGCGCGTCCGGGCGGACCGCTACGGCGAGGCGCTGGCGCTCTGGCGCGGGCCGGCGTACGCGGAGTTCCGGGAGCTGCCGTGGGCGGAGGCGGCGGCCGTCCGGCTGGAGGAGGAGCGGCTGGCGGTGCTGGAGTCGCTCGCCGAGACCCGGCTGGAGCTGGGCGCGTACGACCAGGCGGCCGCCGAGCTGGCCGAGTTGACGACCCTGCATCCGCTGCGCGAGCGGCTGCGGGCGGCCCAGATGCAGGCGCTCTACGGCAGCGGGCGGCACACCGAGGCGCTCGACTCCTACCACGAGCTGCGCACCCGGCTCGCCGACGAGCTGGGGCTGGACCCGGGCCCCGAACTGGAGGCGCTGCACCGGGCGATGCTCGCCCGGGACCCGTCGCTGACTCCGGCGGCTCCGGCGGCTCCGGCGGTCCCGGCGGCTCCGGCGGTCCCGGAAGCCGTCCCGGAGGCCGCACCGGACGCCGTCCGGGATGCTCCGGACGCCTCCGTCCGGCCCACCAACCTCCCCGCCGCGCTCACCGAGCTGATCGGCCGTCGGGAGGCCGTCGCGGAGGCGTGCACCGCCCTGGCCCGCGACCGGCTGGTCACCCTCACCGGTCCCGGCGGGGTCGGCAAGACCTCGCTCGCCCTGGAGGTCGCCCGCGCCGCCGCCGACCGTCACCCGGACGGCGCCTGGCTGGTGGACCTCGCCGCGCTGCCCGCCCGCGCCCCCGCCGGGCAGGTGTCCGCGGCCGTCGACGAGGCGACCGGGGACGGCGGCATCCGGGGCCGGGAGCTGCTGCTGGTCCTCGACAACTGCGAGCACGTGGTCGACGCCGCCGCGGCCGTCGTCGCCGGGCTGCTGCGCGAGCGCGCCGCCGCCGGCCTGCGGGTCCTGGCCACCAGCCGGGAGCCGCTCGGCGTCCCCGGCGAGCGCACCCTCCAGGTGCCGCCGCTGGACCTGCCCGGCCCCGACGCACCGCCCGAGGACGCCGCCGCGGCATCGGCCGTCCGCCTCTTCGCCGCCCGCGCCGCCGACGCCGCGACCGGGTTCGTCCTCGACCCCGGCAACCTGCGCGAGGTGGTGGAGATCTGCCGCCGCCTGGACGGGCTGCCGCTGGCACTGGAGCTGGCCGCGACGCGGGTGCGCGCCCTCGGCGTCCACGACCTGGCCGCCCGCCTCGACGACCGGTTCCGGCTGCTGGCGACCCGTCAGCACACCCTGCGCGCCGTCATCGAGTGGAGCTGGGAGCTGCTCGGCCCGGCGGAGGGCGCGGTGCTGCGGCGCCTGGCGCTGCACGCCGCGCCCTGCACGCTGCAGGCCGCCGAGGCCGTCTGCAGCGGGGACGGAGGCGGGGACGGGGGCGGGGACGGCCGCGGCGCCGCCGACGGCGACGGCCTCGACGTCGACGTCCACGAGTTCGAGGTCGCCGACCTGCTGGCCCGGCTCGTCGACCGCTCGCTGGTGGTGCGCGTCGAGGGCAGCAGCGGATCGCGCTACCGGCTGCTGGAGACCGTCCGGGCGTTCTGCCTGGAGCGGCTGGAGGAGGCCGGCGAGCGGGAGGCGACGGGGGAGCGCTACGCCCGCTACTACGACGGGCTGGCGCAGCGCAGCGAGCCGCGGCTCTTCGGCTACGGCGAGATGTTCGCGCGGATGAGCGACGTCTACCTCTCCGGGACCGGCGCCGGCGCCGGCGGCAGCGGCAGCGGTCACCCGACCGCGACCGCGACCGCGGCCGCCCCGCCGGCGGCGTCACCGCAGCCCGTGGCCGCCGCCCGCTCCACCGTCTCCGCCGACGGCACCCGGATCGCCTACGAGCAGCACGGCGAAGGCGACGGCGGCGGCAGCGGCGACCGGCCGGTGGTGCTGCTGGTCGCCAACACCCTGGCGACCCGCGGTGCGCTGCGCCCGCTCGCCGCGAGCCTCGCCGCGGCCGGCTTCCGCGCGGTCGTCCACGACCGGCGCGGGCGCGGCGGCAGCGGCCCCGTCCCGATCGGCGCCACCCCGCCGGACGCGCTGCGGCGCGAGGTGGAGGACCTCGCCGCGGTGATCGCGGCGACGGCCGGTCAGGCGCCGGACCGCGGGCCGGTCTTCGCCTTCGGCGTCACCACCGGCGGGGTGCTCGCCGCGGAGGCCGCCGCCCGCGGCATCGGCCTGGCCGCGGTGGCGATGGTGGAGCCGCCGATCATCCTGGACGGCAGCCGCACCCCGATGCCGGACGGCTTCCGCGAGCAGCTGGACGCGCTGATCGCGGCGGGCCGGCGCGGCGACGCGGTGGAGCGGTTCCTCAGCGAGGCGGTGCAGATGACGCCGGAGGTCATCGCCCCGCTGCGCAGCACGGACCGGTGGCGCGAGCTGGAGGCCGTCGCCCACACCATCGGCCACGACCTCGCCGTGATGAACGGCTGGGTGCTGCCGGGGCATTGGGCGGACCGGGTCGCCGTCCCGGTGCTGGTCCTGGAGGGCGGGGTGAGCATGGAGTGGCGGCGCGCCGGGGCGCGCGCCGTCGCGGAGCTGCTGCCGCACGGCCGGCTGCGCACCATGCGCGGCCAGCCGCACGACCCCGATCCGGAGGTGCTGACCCCGATCCTCACGGAGTTCTTCCGCGGCGTCACCCGTTGAACCGTGCCGCGGAACCGCCGGGATACCCCGACTCGTCATGGTGGGGACAACCACGGGGCGACCCGTGGGTCACGGGGACATGCCACGGGGACACGGGGAGGCGACCGCGATGAGTCAGCCATGGGGTCTGAGCGGACCGGAGTTCCTCGGCCTGTACGCGCCCGCCTTCGCGGCCGCCGCGATCGCGGCGGGCCTGCTGCGGCCGGTGCTGCGCCGCGGCCGGACGCCCGTGCCGCCGGCGGCGCTGGACCGCGACCCCTACACGGTGGCCGCGGTGCAGGAGGGCGCCGGCCGGGTGGTCGAGGTCGCGGTGGTGGCGATGGTCGACGCCCAGGTGCTGAGCGTCAGCCGGGACCGGAGGATCCGCCGGACCGGGGTGCCGCCGGAGGGGGACGCGGTGCAGCGGGCGGTCTTCTCCGCGGTGCCGGAGGACGGGACGACCACCCTGGCGTCGCTGACGTTCCGGGCGGCGGACACGGAGGCGGTGCGGCGGGTGACCGAGGCGGCGGCCAAGTCCGGCCTGCTGCTGGACGACGGGCAGCGCGCCCGGATCGGCGGCCTGCTGCTGATCCCCGGCGCGGTGCTGCTGGTCGGGGTGGTCCGGCTGCTCATCGGGATGTCCGCGCACCGGCCGGTGACCTTCCTGGTGCTGATGCTGATCGCCTCGGTGGTGGTGATGTTCGCGCTGGGCTCGTCGCGGCCGCGCCGCACCCGACGCGGCGACGAGTTCCTGGCGGCGAGCCGGAGCAGCCATGCGGCGGCGCCGCCGGCCGACCGGGGGTCCGTGACGGGCGGCGGACCGGGCTCGCCGACGGCGGCGCACGCCGCGCTGGGCGTGGCGCTGCTCGGCTCCGCCGCGCTCGCCGACGTCGAACTCCGGCATGCGCTGTGGGGCGCGCCCTCGGTGTCCTCCTCCGGGGGCGGCAGCAGCTGCGGCTCGTCCTCCTCCAGCTGCGGGGGCGGTTCCAGCTGCGGCGGGGGTTCGAGCTGCGGCGGCGGAGGCGGCTGCGGCGGATGACGCCCCGTCAGCCCGCGGCGTCCGGCCCCGCCGCGGGCTCCGGCGCGGGCTGGTGGCAGACCGCCTCGACGTTGTTGCCGTCCGGGTCGCGGACGAACGCGCCGTAGTAGTCCGGGTGGTACTCGGGGTGCAGCGCCGGCGCGTGCAGCGACTCCGCGCCCATGGCGAGCGCCGCCGCGTGGAAGGCGCGGACGGCGGCGCGGTCCGGGGCGGTGAAGGCGAGGTGCGTCTCGCGTCCCTCGTGGCCCGCGTCCGCGTCGCCGACCGGCCCGATCCACAGCGCGTAGTGCCCGCGGCCGAACGCGATCACCTCCCCGAAGTCGAGGACGCGGCCCGCGCCCAGCGGGGCGAGGACCGCGTCGTAGAAGGCCGCGGAGGCGGCGACGTCCGCGCACTGGAGGGCGATGTGGTCGAGGAGCTCGGGCATGCGGCCACCCTGCCAGGCCCGGCCGACAACGACCGGCGTTCATCGGGGGATCGATGCCGTCCGGTGCCGCCGTTGGGCCACTCGGGTGACGGTGCGCAACGCCGGGCGCCCGCGGGCAGTTGGGACGTGCGGGGCTCCCTGCCCCCTTGCCGACGATCCTTGTGCACATGTCCCGGGAGGAACCCATGGAACGCATCCCCGTCGTGCGGTCGCTGGCGGCGCTCGCCGCCACCGGAACCGCGCTGCTCGCCGGTGCCGGAGCGGCCCACGCCGATTCAGGGGCTTCCGGGTCGGCCTCCGGCTCCCCGGGCCTCGGCTCCGGCAACAGCGTGCAGGTGCCGGTGAACGTGCCGGTCAACGCCTGCGGCAACACCGTCAATGTGATCGGCCTGCTCAACCCCACCTTCGGCAACTCGTGCAGCAACGGGACCCCGTCGGCGGCGCCCGCCGCGCCCCGTCCGGCCGCCGCGGCCCCGAAGCCGGCCGCACCGCCCGCGCGGCATGTCGTCGCCCCGCCCCCGCCGCCGGCCGGCCACGCGGGCCGCGATGCCGTTCCCGCCGCCCCGGCGCACCGGTCGCTCGCCACCACCGGCGGCGGCCTCACCCCGCTGGAGGTGCTGCTGCCCACCGGCGCCGCGGCGCTGCTCGGCGGCGCGGTGCTGATGCGCCGCTCCGCCCTCGCCCGCCGCCGCTAGCACCGGGCCACGGAACCGCACCACCGAACCGCGCCACGGAACCGCACCACCGTCAGTGCCGCCCCTGCAGCCGGGCGGCCTCGGCGCGGATGCGGGGCATCGCGTCGTAGAGATTGCGCCCCGGGCAGTACGTCTCGTAGGTGTCCCGGTGGCCGAGGATGGCCGGCAGGTCGACGGTCCGCCCGGACGGGTAGCGGCTGTGGTCGTCCGTCGAGGTGATCCGGGTGGTGCCGCGCGGGTCGACGCCCTCCAGCCCCAGCTTCCACGCCGCGAGCGCGGCGATGGCGCGCCCCATCGCGGCCGGGACCCGGCAGCTCGGCCCGTAGGAGCCGATCGCGGCGACCCCGGCCGTGCCCACGTTGAAGCCGTCGGCGTGCGCGCCGATCACCGCGCGCGTGATGCCGCCCGCGCGCCCCTCGTAGATCGTGCCGAACCGGTCGACCATGAAGTTGTAGCCCAGGTCGCCCCAGCCGCGGCGCCGCACATGGTCGACGTAGAGGGAGCGGATCATCTCCGGGACCTCGTCGGCCCGGTACCCGTTGCCGCTGTTGGTGTGGTGCAGCACCATCGCCGTGACGGCCGGCGCGTAGTGCGCGGAGGGGTCGCGCAGCCGCTCGTCCGCGCCCCACTCCGCGCGGGTGACGACCCGGGGGCGCGGCGCCGCGAACGGGGAGCGCGCGGCCACCGGATGCGCCTGGGCCAGCGCGGCCGAGGCGCGCGGGGGATGCCGCTGCAGCAGCCCGGGGGCGCCGGCGGCGACGGCGGAGAGGGCGCCGGCCGTGCCGACGCCGAGGGCGGCGGTGATTGCGGTGCGTCGCCGCATGCGGTCCTCCGCGGGGTAGGGAGTGGGACCGCGATCCATCTAACGAGGCGTCAGCGGACGCTGCATCAGGTGATCACCCCTTTGGGGATCGGACGGGGCAGCGGGCGGGGCAGCGGCCCCGCTGGGCGAGACGGAGCGGGACGGCGCCGGCGAGGCGTGCGAGGCGTGTGCGGCGTCGGAGTCGTGTGCGGCGTGGTGCGGGTGGTGCGGGTGGTGGCGGACCGGCCCGGCCCAGGGGCAGGGGTGCATCCAACCGGGGCACCAGGCCCGCGCCGGCGGCCCGGCGGGCAGCGCGACGGCCGCGGTCGGGAAGAGGGCCAGCGCCAGCAGCGGGGTGACGGCGCGTCGGGACAGGCGGCCCAGGCGGGGCAGCCGGCGGAGGCGGGACGGGCGAGGGGGGAGGTGCATTGGCTCGGTCTATCGCGCGCCCGCCCGGGCGCGGGGGAGCTTCGCGGGCGGGTGCACCCGAACGTGGGAAGGACCCGTCACCCGCGAGGGGGCGGCGGGCGCCGCGCGTGAGACTGATCACCGTTGCCGCGCGCAGCCCCCCACGGGGAAGATCCGCCTCCCGCGGTGTGGTTCTCTGGTGGTCCCCCCACCTGCAGTTCGGAGAGTTCTCGCATGCCCGTGGCGCTCGTCGCCCTCGCCGTCGTCGCCTTCGCGATCGGCACCACCGAGTTCGCCGCGATGGGCCTGCTGCCGCAGATCGCCGACGGCATGGCGGTGTCGATCCCGCGGGCCGGCTGGCTGATCTCGGCCTATGCGCTCGGCGTCGTCCTCGGCGCGCCGCTGCTGAGCGCGCTGGCCGCGCGCCTGCACCGGGTGCCGCGCAAGCAGATCCTGATGGGCTTCGCCGGGCTCTTCGCGCTCGGCAACCTGCTCTGCGCGGTCGCCCCGAGCTTCTGGTTCCTCGCCGGCGCCCGGGTGATCGCCGGGCTGCCGCACGGCGCGTTCTTCGGCGCCGGGGCGGTGGCCGCCGCCGAGCTGGCGCCGCGTCATCTGCGGGCCCGCGCGGTGTCGGTGATGTTCGCCGGGCTGACCATCGCCAACATCGTGGGCGTCCCGGCGGCCACCCTGCTCGGCCAGCACCTGGGCTGGCGGGCGACGATGCTGGTCGTGGTGGGGATCGCGGTGCTCGGCCTGGTGCTGATCGGCCGGCTGGTGCCGCAGCTGTCCTCGGACGCCCGGCCGGGGCTGCGGCAGGAGCTGGGCGCGTTCCGCAGCGGGCAGCTGTGGCTGGCACTGGCGACCGTGGTCTTCGGCTGCGGCGGGTTCTTCGCCTGCTACTCCTACATCGCGCCGATGATGACGGACGTGGCGCACTTCGCGGACGGCACGGTGACGCTGATCCTGGCGCTCTTCGGGGTCGGCATGACGCTGGGCAACGTGGTCGGCGGCTGGGCGGCGGACCGGGCGCTGCGGCCCAGCATGTGCGCGGCGTTCCTGCTGGTCGCGGTGGTTCTCGTCGCCTTCGCCTGGACGGCGCACGTCAAGTGGGCGGCGGCGGTGACGGTGCTGGTCATCGGGTTCGCCGGCTTCGCGATCGTGCCGACCGCGCAGACCCTGGTGATGGAGAAGGCGCGGCAGGCGCCGACGCTGGCCTCGGCGACCGTCCAGGCGGCCTTCAACCTGGCGAACGCGGGCGGCGCGTACCTGGGCGGGGCCGCGATCGCCGCCGGGTTCGGGCTGACGTCGCCGAACCTGGTGGGGGCCGGGCTGGCGTTCGCCGGGTTCGGCATCGCCTCGGTGGCCTGGAGGCTGGAGCGGCGCGCCCCGCGGGCATCCAGGGTGGTTGCCGGCGGGGGGCCGGTTGCGGAGCAGGACGGGCCGCGGCTGCGTTCCGGCCACCCGTCCTGAACCGCTTCTGAAGTGGCAGGTCAGACGCGGAAGACCTGCTTGGGGAGGGTGTGGGCGAGGTCCGCGGCGGTCTGCGCGGCCTCCTCCTCGCTGAGGCGGTGCTCCGCGACCAGCCCCGACAGGTAGGCGCAGTCGAGCCGGCGGGCCACGTCGTGCCGGGCCGCGATCGAGCAGAACGCGCGGGTGTCGTCGACGAAGCCGGCCGTGTTGTAGAACCCGGCGGTCTCGGTGACCGCGGCCCGCCAGCGCAGGATCGCCTCCGGCGCGTCCAGGAACCACCACGGCGCGCCGACCTTCATCGCCGGGTAGTGCCCGGCCAGCGGCGCGATCTCCCGGCTGAAGGAGGTCTCGTCCACGGTGAAGACGACGAACGTGAAGCCCGGCTCCCGGCCGAAGGCGTTGAGCAGCGGCTGGAGCGCCCGGGTGTACTCGGTGGCCACCGGGATGTCGCAGCCGGTGTCCGGGCCGAACTCCTCGAAGACCGCGCGGTGGTGGTTGCGCCGCACGCCCGGGTGGAGCTGCATCACCAGGCCGTCCTCGACCGACATGCGCGCCGACTCGAAGAGCATGTGGGCGCGGAACGCCTCGCCCTCGGCGGCCGTCACCGGCTCGCCGCGGTAGGCCTTCCCGTAGATCTCCGCGGCGGCGGACGCCTCCAGCGGCGCCGTGCCGGCCGCCTCCACGCCGTGGTCGGTGCAGCTGGCGCCGTGGGCGAGGAAGTGGCGGCGGCGGTCGCGCAGCGCCGCCAGGTAGCCGGCGTAGTCGGCGGTGTCGATGCCGGACGCCTCCGCCAGCAGCCGCAGGTTGGCGGCGATGTCGGGCCGCTCGGGGTCGGTGACGCCGTCCGGGCGGAAGGTGGGGGCGACGCGGCCCTTCCAGCTCGGGTCGTCGGCGAGCGCCCGGTGGTCGGCGAGGTCGTCCCACGGGTTGTCGGTGGTGGCCAGCACCTCGAGGTTGAACCGGTGGTAGAGCGCCCGGGGGCGCAGCTCCGGCTCGGCGAGCGCGGCGGTGATGCGGTCGTAGAGCGCGTCCGCGTTGCCGGCGGACGGCTGCTCCCGCACCCCGAACAGGTCGTGCAGCTCCGACTCCAGCCACAGCCGGGAGGGGGTGCCGCGGAACAGGTGCCAGTGGGCGCAGAGCAGCCGCCAGATCTCCCGCGGGTCCGCGTCGGGGTTGCGGACGCCGAGCCGGTCGAGCGGGACGCCCGCCGAGTACAGCATCCGCGTCACGTAGTGGTCGGGGGTGACCAGCAGCGCGGCGGGGTCGGGGAACGCCTCGTCGCGGGCGAGGATGCCGGCGTCGATATGGCCGTGCGGGGAGACCAGCGGCAGGTCGGCGACGTGCGCCAACAGGCGCCGGGCGACCGCGCGCCGGGACGGCTCGGAGGGCAGCAGCCGGTCCGGGTGCGGGGCGAGCGGAAGGGCGTTCGGCTGGGGCATGGGCGGCATCGTGGCACCGATGACAGAGCGGTGCAAGCGCTCCCAGGAAATACGTCAGAAATTCCCAAGACATCAACGATCAATGTCTCCAGGGGCATTGACGGCTCTGCAACCGCGTGCAAAAGTCCCAGGCAATCCTGCCCAGTTGTCCCCGTCACAGGACCACCGGCCCTGCTCCGAGCCACCCGATTGCGAGGTGCCGTATGGGCGGCCCCCCACGCCCCACCTCCGAACGCCCCCCGAACCGCCGAGCCGTGCTCTCCGCGCTGGCCGCCGCGCCCGCCGCGGCGCTCCTGGCGGGCTGCGGCTCCGACTCCACCTCCGGCGGGGGGCGCACCCTCACCTACAACTACTGGGGCGCCTCCGACCGCGCGCTGCTCGTCGAGAAGGCCGTCCGCCTCTTCGAGAAGCTCCACCCCGGCACCACCGTCAAGACCAGCTTCTCCGACTTCGGCTCCTACTGGCAGAAGATGATGACGGCGGCCGCGGGCGGCAACACGCCCGACGTGCTGGAGATGGACTACGCCTACATCCACGCCCTGGGCGACCACGGCGTCCTCGCCGATCTCAACCCGTACGTCGGCGCGGACAAGCAGATCGACCTGAGCACCCTGCGGCCCCAGCTGAGGGCCTCCGGCATGGTCGGCGCCAAGCGGTACGCCGTCCCCGTCGCGCTCAACAGCCTCGCGGTGATGTACGACGCCAAGCTCTACAAGGAGGCCGGCGCGGTGCCGCCGTCCCTGTCGATGAGCTACGAGCAGTGCATCCACGAGACCGCCAAGATCAGCCGGTACACCCGCGGCAAGCAGGCCGGGATGACCGACCCGGCCGTCAACTACCAGGGCCTGGAGATCTGGCTGCAGCAGCACGGCAAGGCGCTCTTCACCGCCTCCGGGAAGCTCGCCTTCGAGCCCGAGGACCTGCGCACCTACCTGACGCTGATGCAGAAGTGGCGGGAGAGCGGCGGCCTCGGTCCGGCCAGCGTCATCAACGACACGCTGCCCGGCACCCCCGTCGGCGCCAACCGCGCCGCCGCCGTCATCACCTGGGACAACCAGCTGGCCGGCTTCGCCGGGCAGCGCGGCTCGGCGCTCTCGCTGTCGCTGCCGCCCACCGACACCGGCGTCTCCGGGGTCTACCCCAAGGCGTCCATGCTGATGAGCATCTCCGCCAACAGCCCCCGGCGGGCGCTGGCGGCCACGTTCGTCAACTTCATGATCAACGACCCGCGGGTGGGCCGGATCCTCGGCTCCAACCTCGGCATGCCGCCCACCGACGGCCAACTGCCCTACTCCCGCACCTTCAAGGGCACCGACGCCGTGGTCCGCGACTTCGAGGCCTCCATCGCCTCCAAGCAGGTCCGCACCCCCGTCGCGCCGCCGCAGGCCGGCGGTGAGTTCAACACCTACTACGGCCGCGTCTACGAAAAGCTCAGCTACCGCCGGATCGGCATCGACGAGGCCGTCAAGGAGATCTTCCAGCAGGCCGAGGTCATCCTCGGCTGACCCGCCGCCACCCCCAGGAAGGAGGGCAGCAACCCATGGCAGCCACCACCGCCCCACCCGCGTCGCGCACACCGGGCAAGGACGCGCCGCGCCGCCGGCGCCGCGGCAACGCCGCGTACGTCTTCCTCACCCCGTGGATGATCGGAGCCGCCGTGCTCACCGTCATCCCGATGCTCGTCTCCCTCTACCTGTCCTTCACGGACTACAACCTCTTCGACGCGCCGCACTGGCTCGGCCTGCAGAACTACAGGCGCCTGCTCTTCGACGACCCGCAGTTCCGCGAGTCGGTGTGGGTGACGCTCAAGTACGTCGTCGTCTCCACCCCGGTGAAGCTGGTGCTGGCGCTCGCCGTCGCGCTGCTGCTCAACACCCGCCGCCGGGGCCGCAACTTCTACCGCGCCGCCTTCTACATGCCCTCGCTGATCGGCGCGAGCGTCGGCGCCGCCATCGTCTGGCGCATCCTGTTCTCCTCCGGCTCGGTCATCGACCAGCTGACGTCGGCCTTCGGGCTGCACACCGGCGGCTGGGTCGGCAACCCCGACTGGGCGCTGATGGTCGTGGTGGCGCTCTCCGTCTGGCAGTTCGGCGCCCCCATGGTGATCTTCCTCGCCGGGCTGCAGCAGATCCCGCCGGACCTCTACGAGGCCGCCTCGATGGACGGCGCCGGGCCCTGGCGCCGCTTCCGCTCGGTGACCGTGCCGATGCTCTCGCCGGTCATCTTCTTCAACCTGGTGCTGGAGATGATCCACGCCTTCCAGGTCTTCAACTCGGCGTTCATCGTCTCCAACGGCAACGGCGGCCCGGCCGGCTCGACGTTCGTCTACAGCATGTACGTCTACGAGCTGGGCTTCACCGACTACCGGATGGGCTACGCCTCCGCCATGACCTGGATCCTGGTCGTCGTGGTCGGTGTGATCACCGGGGTGCTCTTCAAGACGAGCGGCCGCTGGGTGCACTACTCGGGAGAGGTGAAGTAGCCGATGTCGCTCCCCGTTTCCTCCGGGCGGCCCGGCCGCACCACGCTGTGGCACGTCTGCGCGCTGGCCGTGCTCTGCGTGCTGCTCTACCCGCTGGTCTGGGTGCTCACCTCCGCCGTGAAGCCGGCGGACGAGATCATCTCCAGCCTCGACATGCTCCCCAGCCATCTGGACTGGAGCGGGTTCTCCACCGCCTCCCAGGGCATCGCGGACGTGCCGGCCTGGCGGTTCTTCACCAACTCGCTGATCCTGGCGATCGGCGCGGTGATCGGGAACGTGCTCTCCTGCTCGATCTCCGCCTACGCCTTCGCCCGGCTGCGGTTCCGCGGGCGCGGCCCGATGTTCGCCGTCATGATCGGCACGCTGCTGCTGCCGCAGCACCTGCTGCTCATCCCGCAGTACATCATCTTCCAGAAGGCCCACCTCATCGACACCTATGTGCCGCTGCTGCTGGGCAAGTTCCTCGCGGTCGACGCCTTCTTCGTCTTCCTGATGGTGCAGTTCGTCCGCGGGCTGCCGCGCGACCTGGACGAGGCCGCGCTGATCGACGGCTGCGGGCCGTTCCGGATCTTCGGGCACATCGTGCTGCCGCTGATGCGGCCGGCGCTGATCACCACGTCGATCTTCACCTTCATCTGGTCCTGGAACGACTTCTTCACCCCGCTGATCTACCTGCAGTCGCCGGACAAGTACCCGCTGCCCATCGCGCTGCGGCTGTTCGTCGACGCCACCAGCACCCAGGACTACGGGGCGATGCTCGCCATGTCGGTGATGTCGCTGGCCCCCGTGGTGATCTTCTTCATCGCCTTCCAGCGGCTCCTCGTCGAGGGCGCCTCCACCTCCGGGCTCAAGGGGTGACCGCCGTGACCGCACGCGCCGCCAAGAAGGACACCCCCTACGGCGACCGCTTCAGCCTCTTCGCCGAGTGCCTGTGGCTCGGCGTGCTGACCGCCGTCGCCTGCGTCCCGCTGGTCACCTGGTCCGCCGCGCTCGCCGCCGGCGCGGCGGCGGTGCGCCGCACCCAGCCCGACGGGCCGTCGCCCGGCCTCGCCCGCCGCTACCTGCGCGACCTGCGGGCCGCGCTGCCCGGCGGGCTCGCGGTCGGCGCGGGGTCGCTGCTGCTCCTGGGGTTCCTGCTCTTCGACATCCGGCTGGTGCTGGCGCAGCCCGCGCTGCCCGGACGCCCCGCGGTGCTGGCGCTCGCGCTGCTCGCGGCGGTCCTGGTCCCCGCCGCCGGCCTGCGCGCCGCCGCGCGCTGGGCCTCGGACCGCGACTGGCGGACGGCGGTCCGCGGCGCCCTCGCCGACAGCCGCCGCGACCCCGGCGGGACGGCGATGCTGCTCGGCGCGGTCGTCATCTGCCTCGCCGTCACCTGGCAGCTGCCGGTGATCGCACCGCTGGCGCTCGGCGTGCTGGCGCTGGCCGCGGTGGCGGTCCAGCGGCGGACGGAGCGCATGGGCCGGGCCGTGCGGACGTAGCCTGCCTGGTGCCCGTCCCTCGTCCCCGTCCCCGATCCCGTTCCAGCGAAGGAGCCCTGAGTGACCGTCACCATCGCCGAGGTCGCCGCCGCCGCGGACGTCTCGACCTCCACGGTGTCGCGCTGCTTCGCCCAACCGGACGCCGTGCGCGCCGACACCCGCGAGCGCGTCCTCGAGGCGGCGCGGCGCCTGGGCTACACGCCCAACCGCATCGCCCGCTCGCTCGCGGTGGGCCGCACCCGCACCCTCGGCCTGATCGTGCCGGACATCGGCAACCTCTTCTTCGCCTCCATCGCCAAGGCCGTCCAGGCCCGCGCCCGGGCCAAGGACTACGCCGTCTTCCTCGCCGACACCGACGAGCAGCCCGGCGACGAGGCCGAACTCGCCCTCACCATGGCCAAGCAGGTCGACGGCCTGCTGCTGGTCGCCCCCCGGATGAGCGAGGACGAGCTCACCGAGGTCGTCGCCGCCGCCCCCGCAGTGCTGCTCAACCGCCGGATGGACGGCGTCTCCTCGGTCGCCGCCGCCGGCGCCGAGGGCGTCCGGATGGCCGCCGAGCACGTCCGCGCCCTCGGCCACCGCCACCTCGCCCTCATCCTGGGCGCCCGCAACTCCTGGTCCAGCATGGAGCGCAGCCGCGCCGCCCGGCAGGCCTGCGAGGAACTGGGTCTGCAGCTCACCGAGTTCGGCCCGCTGCCGCCCAAGTTCGGCTCCGGCGTCGGCGCCGCCGACCTGGTGCTCGCCGCCGGCCCGACCGCCGTCGTCGCCCACAACGACATGGTGGCGCTCGGCCTGATCAGCCGGTTCGCCGAGCGCGGCGTCCGGGTCCCCGACGACATGAGCGTCGTCGGCTGCGACGACACCCTGCTGGCCCGCACCGCCACCCCCAGCCTCACCTCCGTCAGCATCCCGCTGGACAGCCTCGGCCGGCAGGCCGTCGACCTCATGGTCCGCACGCTCGACCAGCCCGGCCACCGGCCCGCACCCGCCGAGACCGTCCTGGAGAGCGGCCTGACCGTGCGCAGGTCGACCGGCCCGCTGCGCACCCAAGCCGCACCGCCCACCGCCACCACGACGCAACCCCACCGGAGTTGAACCGCATCGTGACCTCCTCAGCCCAGCACCGCGCCGTCGTCGTCGGCACCGGCCACCGCGCCCGGATGTACACCCAGGCGCTCGCCGCCCGCGCCGGCCACCGCGTGGTCGCCCTCTGCGACCCCAACCCCGCCCGCATCGCCTTCCACAACCAGCTCCTCGCCGACGCCGGCGAGCCTCCGGCGCTCGCCTGGTCGCCGGACGAGTTCGAGGCCGGCCTCGCCGCCGAGCACATCGACGAGGTCGTCGTCACCACCGTCGACGCCGAGCACCACCGCTACATCCTCGCCGCGCTCAAGGCCGGCTGCCGGGTCGTCACCGAGAAGCCCATGACCACGGACGCCGACAAGTGCGCCGAGATCCTCGCGGCCGTCAAGGAGACCGGCGGGGAGCTGCGCGTCGGCTTCAACTACCGCTACAACCCCGCCCACGAGACGGTCTACGAGCTGCTGCGGGCCGGCGCCATCGGCGACATCACCTCGGTGCACTTCGAGTGGATGCTCAACGTCCGGCACGGCGCCGACTACTTCCGCCGCTGGCACCGCGAGAAGGACCGCAGCGGCGGCCTGATGGTGCACAAGTCCGGCCACCACTTCGACCTGGTCAACTGGTGGCTCGGCGCCGCCCCCGAGCAGGTCTTCGGCTTCGGCCGGCTCGCCTTCTACGGCCGCGAGAACGGCGAGCGCCTCGGCCTGCGCCGCGACTACGCCAACGCCTCGGAGGACCCGGACGCCGCCAAGGCCGACCCCTACTCCATCGACCTGGCCGCCGACCCCACCCTCAAGTCCCTCTACCTGGACGCCCAGCACCTGGACGGCTACCACCGGGACCGCAACGTCTTCGGCGACGGCATCACCATCGAGGACGACATGGCGGTGCTGGTCCGCTACGAGACCGGCGCCTCGATGAGCTACCACCTCACCGCCTACTCCCCGTGGGAGGGCTACCGGGTGATGTTCAACGGCACCCAGGGCCGGCTGGAGCTGGAGGTCGAGGAGAACCTCTGGGCGCAGCCCCACGAGGGCGCCGAGACCGGCCCCTCCGGCGCCACCGAGCACGGCGGCGTCCTGATGGACAACCCCGGCGGCAAGCGCATCCTGCTGCGCCGCCTGTGGGAGGCGCCGCGCGAGATCGAGATCCCCGAGGGCCGCGGCTCGCACGGCGGGGGCGACCCCCGGATGCTCAAGGAGCTGTTCGGCCCGATCGGCGACGGCTCGGACGACGGCGCCGCGCCGTCCGCCGGCGGCGGCGCCACCGAGCGGGACGGCGCCCTCGCGCTGGCCATCGGCCTCGCCGCGAAC
Organism: Mangrovactinospora gilvigrisea; assembly: GCF_001879105.1. GTDB lineage: Bacteria > Actinomycetota > Actinomycetes > Streptomycetales > Streptomycetaceae > Mangrovactinospora > Mangrovactinospora gilvigrisea. The sequence continues at coordinate 32,887 of NZ_MLCF01000127.1, forward strand.
CGGTCCTTCGCCACCGGCCAACCCGTCGCCACGGCGGACCTGTTCACTGTCTGACGTTTCCGACGCCTTGACGCCTTGACGCCCCGTTCCCCGCGCCCCCGCCAGGGGCGCGGGGAACCGCGCCCGGCAACCCGGCCGCCTTCCAGTCCCCAAGGAGCCATGCCCGTGCCCACCCCCCTCCGCGCGGCGATCGTCGGAACCGGCGGCATCGCCAAGTCCCACCTGCGCGCGCTGCGCTCGCACGCCGACCGCGTCGAGCTCGTCGCCGCCGTCGACATCAACGGCGACGCCGCCGAGGCCTTCTGCGCCGCGGCCGGCGGCACCGCCACCCCCTACACCGACCTCGACGCCATGCTCGCCGCCGAGCGCCCCGACCTGGTCAGCATCTGCACCCCGCCCACCCTGCACGCCGACCAGACCGCCACCGCGCTGCGCGCCGGCGCGTGGGTGCTCTGCGAGAAGCCGCCCTGCCCGTCCCTCGCGGAGTACGACGCCATCACCGCCGCCGAGGGCGCCGAGAACACCGACGAGCCCGGCCGGGCCGGCCCGTTCGCCTCGATCGTCTTTCAGCACCGCTTCGGCTCCGGCGCGGTCCACGTCCGCCGGCTGCTCGCCGAGGGCGCGCTGGGCCGTCCGCTGGTCGCGCACTGCCAGACCACCTGGTACCGCGACACCGCCTACTACGCGGTGCCGTGGCGCGGCCGCTGGGCCACCGAGGGCGGCGGCCCGGCGATGGGCCACGGCATCCACCAGAACGACCTGCTGCTGGACCTGCTGGGGCCCTGGGAGACGGTCAACGCGATGGCCGGCCGCCTCGTCCACGACGTGGAGACCGAGGACGTCTCCACCGCGCTGGTGCGCTTCCGCGGCGGCGCGCTGGCCACCGTCGTCAACTCCGTGCTGAGCCCGGACGAGGTGAGCCGCATCCGCATCGACTGCGAGCTGGCCACCGTCGAGCTGGTGCACCTCTACGGCCACTCCAACGCCAACTGGACGATCACCCCCGCGCCCGGCGTCCCCGCCGAACAGGCCGCCGCCTGGCGCAACTTCGGCGCCGACGTCCCCAGCGGGCACGGCCCCCAGCTCGGCGAGCTGCTGGACGCGATGGCCGCGGGCCGCCGCCCCCGGGCGAGCGGCCCGGACGGCCGCACCAGCCTGGAGTTCACCACCGCCCTCTACAAGTCGGCGTTCACCGGCCGCCCGGTCACCTCCGGCTCCATCGGAGCGGACGACCCCTACTACACCGTCCTCCACGGCAACGCCCCGGGCTGGGCCCCGGAGGCCCCGGCGGAGAGCAGGTAATGCGCGCCGGTGGATGCACCGACGCCGGCGGCGGCGTCGCGGGGCGGGGGCGCGCGGTGCGCATCTCCGGTCACGGCGCCGGCCCGGCGCGATGCTGACGCTCGCCCCCTGGGACCCCGCCCGCGCGGACGAGGTGCGGCGCCTCCTCGGGCCGGCGCCCGACCACGGGGTGTCCTTCGGCCGCGGGCTGTGCCGGCCGGACTCCGACGGCTCCGGTCCGCGGCCGTTCGGCCGCGCCCGGCTGCTCCTGGACGGCGACGGTGCCCCGGTGGGCGTCGCCGCCGTGCGGGAGAACCCGGGGCACCCGTCCCGGCTGCGCGCCTATGTGGAGATCCGCCCCGACCACCGCCGCCGCGGCCTCGGCACCGCCGCACTGGCGGCGCTCGGGCGGCTCGCCGCGGCCGAGGACGGCCGCCGACTGCACGTCCGCTGCGTGCGCGGCACCGCGGGCCACCGCTTCACCGAGGCCAGCGGCGGCGTCGAGATCCAGCGTGCCCGCGAGCTGCGGCTGCGTCCCGCGGACCTCGGCCCGCCGCCCGGCGGCTGGAGCGTCTCCCGCCAGCTCGTCGGTCCCGGCACCCACATCCCCGAGGACTGCGTCCGCGCCTACCGCGACTCCTTCGCGGCCGGCCACCGCGACTGGAACCCCGCCCGGGAGCGGACCGTCGAGGACTGCCGTCGCGACTTCTTCACCGACATCCCCGCGGTCTTCCTCGCCGTGCGGCGGCCGGGCGACGGCTCCGTCGCCGGCGTCGCCTTCGTCGACCCGCCGGGCCTGGACGGTGAACTCTTCGGCCCGGACACCGGGTTCAGCGGGTGGCCCACCGACCTGGACGACCCCGACGGTCCGGCGATCGTCGCCGCCCTGCTGGCCGCGGCCGCCCGCGAGGCGCCGGACGGCGAGCTGGTCGCCGAGGTCGACGACGCCTTCCGGGCCACCGCCGCCGTCGTCGACCCCATCGTCCGCGAGGTCCTCCTGGACCTCGTCCACGCGCAGCTGTAGCCCCTGCGGCTGCCCGGGGAACGGCGCGCCGGCCCCCGACCGACCGGCCTGAACCTCCCAGGGTGCCGATCCGCTACGTTGCGGGGGCCCCGTAGGGGCGCGGGGAACTGCGCGCCCGACCACGTCCGACCCGCCGCGTCCGCGTCGGGAGCCGACCCGCTCCGTCGAACGGGCCCCGTAGGGGCGCGGGGAACTGCGCGCCCGACCACATCCGGCCTGCCGCGTCCGCGCCGGCCCCAGCCGAGCACCGCACCGCACCGCACCGAAGCGCCGCGCGCGCCGCGCAGCGTTCAGCTCAGCACCCGCACCGGCTCGCCCGTCAGGAAGGCGGCGATGTCCTCCACCGCCTCGCCGTAGGAGAGCCGCAGGCCCTCGCCGGTGACGTAGCCCAGGTGCGGGGTGAGCACCGTGCGGTCCGGCTCCCAGCCGCGGACCGGGTCGTCGACGGCCAGCGGCTCGTCCTCGTAGACGTCGATGCCGACGCCGCCGAGCCGGCCCTCGCGCACCGCGTCGCCCAGCGCCTCCATGTCCACGATGGGCGCTCGCGAGGTGTTGACGAGGATCGCGGTGGGACGCATCAGCCCCAGCCGGCGCTCCCCGATCAGCCCGCGGGTCCGCTCGCTCAGCCGGGTGTGGATGGTGACCACGTCCGCCATCCGCAGCAGCTCGTCCAGGTCGGCGGCCTTCTGCACGCCCGCCTCCGCCGCCGCGGCCGGCGTCAGGTTCTGGCTCCAGGCCACCACGTTCATGCCGAACGCCTGCCCGATCGCCGCCACTTGCCGGCCCAGCCGCCCCAGCCCGATGACGCCCAGCGTCTTCCCGGAGAGCCCGACGCCCACCGTGTGCTGCCAGCGCCCCTCGCGGACCGCGCGGTCCTCCTCGGGGATGTGCCGCGCCACGCCCAGGATCAGACCCCAGGTCAGCTCCGCGGTCGGGGTCGGCGCCATCGCCGTCCCGCACACCGTGATGCCCAGCTCGCCGGCCGCCGCCACATCGATGGCCGCGTTCTTCATGCCGGTGGTGACCAGCAGCCGCAGCTCCGGCAGCCGGGCCAGCAGCTCCCGGGGGAACGCGGTCCGCTCGCGCATCGCCACCACGATCGGGTAGTCGGCGAGCTCCTTGACGATCTCGTCGGCGGTGCCCAGCGGATGCGGGTAGAACTCGACCTCCACGCCCTCCGGGAGCCTGCCCCAGTCGGCGGCCTCCTCGGCGACCCTCTGGTAGTCGTCCAGCACCGCCACCCGCACCGTCATACCGGTCGCCTCCCGGGAACCCGCGTTCCGAAACCTCGGCGTGATCTTCGAACGGACGCACCGTAACACCGCTCCGGAATCGTCCCCACCCGCCACGCACACCACAACACCTCTAAGGCGGGCCCCAGATGGCAGATACCGGTCGCCGTACGCCAGACTCCCACAGCGCCACCGCACCCGGCAGCAGCCGCCGCAGCTTCCTGCGCTCCGTCGGCGTCACCGGCGGCGCGGGCGCCCTCTTCGCCACCATGGGCGCGCTCGGCCTCGCGCCCACCGCGCGGGCCGCCGCCGCGCCGCGCTTCACCGCCCCCGCCCGCTCGGACTTCACCCTCACCGGGCGCGCCGCCGCCAAGGTCGTCGTCCTCGGCGGCGGCATCGCCGGCCTCACCACCGCCTACGAACTCGGCAAGGCCGGCTACGACTGCACCGTCCTGGAGGCCCGGGACTTCGCCGGCGGGCGCAACACCACCATCCGCGGCGGCTCCCGCATCACCGACCTGGACGGCCACACCCAGACCGCGGCCTTCTCCGACGGCCAGTACATGAACGCCGGGCCCGCGCGCCTCGCCCAGTGGATGGTCACCCTCGACTACTGCCGGGAACTCGGCGTCCCCGTCGAGGTGTTCACCAACACCAACGGCTCCGCCTACATCTACAACGAGGGTGCCGGCATGACGGCCCCGCAGCGCTACCGCACCGCCAAGGCGGACGTCTACGGGTACGTCTCCGAGCTGCTCGCCAAGGCCACCGACCAGGGCGCCCTCGACAAGCAGCTGACGGCCGACGACAAGGAGCGGCTGCTGGCCTTCCTGGAGGACTTCGGCGACCTCGGGGCGAAGGCCGACGGGTATCCCTACACCGGCTCCGCGCGCCGCGGCTACAGCACCGACCCGGGCGCGGCCGGCACCCCCGGCACCGTGCTGGGCGACGTCCCCACCGCCTCCGAGGTGTTCGCCTCGCAGGTGGGCCGCACCTTCACCTTCGAGTTCGAGTACGACCAGGCCATGCTGATGTTCCAGCCCGTCGGCGGGATGGACCGGATACCGGCGGCGTTCGTCCGCGCCATCGGCGCGCACAAGGTGCGCACCGGCTGCGCCGTCACCTCGGTCTCGACCACCGGCTCGGGCGTCACCGTCACCTACACCGCGGGCGGCCGCGAGCGCGCGCTCACCGCCGACTTCGCCGTCGCCGCACTGCCGCCGCACCTGATGGCGCGGATTCCGCACAACCTCGGCCCGGACGTCCAGACGGCGCTGAAGGCCGTCACCCCGTCCAACGCCGGCAAGATCGGGCTGGAGTACCGCAGCCGCTGGTGGGAGAGCGCCGACCGGATCTACGGCGGCATCACCGAGACCGATATGGACCTCGACCACATCTGGTACCCGTCGCACGGCTACCACGACCGACGCGGGCTGCTGATCGGCTACTACAACACCGGCGCCCATGCGAACGCCTATGCGGCGCTGACCCCGGCCGAGCGGCAGGCGCGGGCGCTGGCCCAGGGCATGAAGATCCACGGGGCGAAGTACCGCGACGAGTTCGCGGCCGGCTTCTCCATCGCCTGGTCGCGCACCCCGCACCTGGAGGGCGCCTGGCACTCGATGCAGGGCGGCGGCCCCGACGCGGCGGTCTACGCCCCGCTCAACCGCCCCGCCGGGCGCGTCTACTTCGCCGGCGACTACCTCTCCTACATGGACGCCTGGCAGCACGGCGCGATCTGCTCGGCCCGCAAGGCCGTCACCGCGCTCCACCAGAGGGTGCTGTCGTCCTGAGGAGTGCCGGAGCCGTAGCCTGAGGCGCATGTTGAACGTCGGCCTCACGGGCGGAATCGGCTCCGGCAAGAGCACCGTCTCGCAAGCGCTCGCCGCCCGCGGCGCGATCCTGATCGACTCGGACGTCCTGGCGCGCGAGGTCGTCGCACCCGGGACGGACGGCCTCGCCGCCGTCGTCGCCGAGTTCGGCGCCGCCGTCCTCGCCCCCGACGGCAGCCTGGACCGGCCCGCGCTGGGCGCCGTCGTCTTCGCCGACGAGACGCGGCGCGCCGCCCTCAACGCGATCGTCCACCCCCGGGTGCGGGCCCGGTCCGCCGAGATCGCCGCCGCGGCCGGCCCCGGGGACGTCGTCGTCAACGACATTCCGCTGCTCGTCGAGACCGGCCTCGCCGACCGCTTCGAGGTGGTGGTGGTCGTGGACGCCGCCGACGAGGTGCGGCTGCGCCGCCTCGCCGAGTCCCGCGGGATGTCCGCCGAGGAGGCCCGGGCGCGGATGTCCGCGCAGGCCACCCGCGAGGAGCGGCTCGCCGCCGCCGACGTCGTCCTGGACAACAACGGCACGCCCGAGGAGCTGGAGGCGCAGGTCGACCGGCTCTGGAAGCAGCTGCGCGAGCGCGCCGCCGCCGCGTGACCATGCGCCCGGGGGCATAACCCGGCAGCGACCGCCCCCTCGCTCCTTGTAGAGTCTGGGAGCGTTGGAACGGACCGGCGGGATTCCGGCACCTGCGACCGTCGGCCCAGGCGAATGCCGCATGCCGAATGGCGAATGGACGACACATCGTGACGACGCGCACCCCCACCCCCGCCGACCTCCCGGCCGCGCAGACGGCGTTCCGCGCCCTCGTCGACCGCGGGCTCAAGCTCGACCTCACCCGAGGCAAGCCCGCCGCCGACCAGCTCGACCTCTCGAACGACCTGCTCGGCTTCCCGGGCAGGGCCACGTTCTCCGACGCGGCCGGCACCGACCTGCGCAACTACGGCGGCCCGGCCGGCCTGCCCGAGCTGCGCGCGCTCTTCGCCCCGTTCCTCCAGGTCCCGGCCGACCGGCTGCTGGCGCTCGGCAACTCCAGCCTCACCGTGATGCACGACACCGTGGTGCACGCGCTGCTCTCCGAGATCCCCGGCGCCAAGCGCCGCTGGGTGGAGGAGCAGGCCGACACGGGCATCGCGTTCCTCTGCCCGGTCCCCGGCTACGACCGGCACTTCTCCATCTGCGAGCGGTTCGGGATCGACATGATCCCGGTGCCGATGACGCCCGACGGCCCGGACATGGACGTCGTCGAGCGCCTCGCCGCCTCCGAGCCGCGCATCAAGGGCATCTGGTGCGTGCCGAAGTACAGCAACCCCGACGGCGCGGTCTACAGCGACGCCACGGTGCGCCGCCTCGCCGAGATGCCGACCGCCGCGCCGGACTTCCGGATCTTCTGGGACAACGCCTACGCCGTCCACCACCTCACCGAGGAGGAGGTGGAGATCGCCGACATCCTCGCCGAGTGCGAGGCCGCCGGGCACGCCGACCGCGCGTTCGTCTTCGGCTCCACCTCGAAGGTGACGTTCGCCAGCGCGGGCGTCGCGTTCTTCGGCTCCTCGCGGGCCAACGTGGAGTGGCTGCAGTCCAAGCTCGCCAAGAGCACCATCGGCCCCGACAAGGTCAACCAGCTGCGGCACGTCATCTTCCTGCGCGACGGCGACGGCCTGCGCGCGCTGATGGCGCGCCACCGCGCACTGCTCGCGCCGAAGTTCGAGGCCGTCGACCGGATCCTCACCGAGCGCCTGGGCGCCTCCGGCGAGGGCCCGGGGGAGTGGACGAACCCCAAGGGCGGCTACTTCATCAGCCTGCGCGTCCCCGAGGGCTGCGCGGCGCGGGTGGTGGCGCTGGCGAAGGAGGCCGGCATCGCCCTCACCCCGGCCGGTGCGACGCACCCATACGGCCAGGACCCCGAGGACCGCACCATCCGCCTCGCCCCGACCTTCGCCACCCTGGCGGACGTCGAGGCCGCGGTCGACGGCGTCGCCACCTGCGTCCAGCTCGCCGCCGCCGAAAAGGCCGTCTGAGGACGCGCCCCGTCAGGGGCGCGGGGAACCGCGCGAGCGAGCCGCGCGGACCCGCCGCGGGGCAGGCACCGCGCCCCCCGCGGCGGCACCGCCCTCAGCCGCGCCGCGGCCGCCGCGCGACGACCAGATCCCGGTCGATCGCCTGGTCGACCCGGTGGCGGAACCCCGCCTCCGGGCCGGCCACCGGCGTAAGCCCCGCCTCCGCGAGCAGCTCCGCGACGGCGTCCCCGCTCGCGGTGTGGGTGTTGAAGGAGACCCCCACCGCGCCGCCGGGCCGCACCAGCGCGGCCCACACCGGCGCCGCCTCGGCCAGCAGCTCCAGCGGACGGCGGGCCAGCCCGCCGCCCCGCACCGTGCTGCCGTGCTGGACGCCGTACGGCGCGTCCGCCACCACCAGGTCGAACGCCGCGGGACGCCAGAACTCCGCGGCCCGCAGGGTGTCCGCGTGGACGACGTCCACCGTCCGCACCTCGCCGGCCCGGTACTGCTCCTTGCTGAGCCCGAACTCGGCCTCGAAGCGCCGCCCCAGCCGCTCCTTGTTGCGGCGGATCGGCTGCACGCCCGCCTTGTGCTTCATCCGCTTGTCCTTGAGCCAGGTGCGCAGGAACGTGGCGTAGGCGTCGAAGTCCTTGCCGTCCACGTCCATCCCGGCCGCGTCCCAGCCGTACATCAGCACCTGGTTGAGGGTGGTGCCGCGGCCGCACATCGGGTCGAGCACCCGCAGCGGGCGGCGCAGCATCGCGGTCGGGTCGTCCATCGCCAGCGCGGTGGCGTTCAGCAGCAGCTTGGTGAACTGCTCGTTGGTCTTGCCGACGTACTTCTGAATGGTGATCAGGTCGTCGTCTAGGGTGTCCAGCCGCTCCAGCGCGACGGGCCGCAGCAGTGTGTCGTCACCCTCGCCGACCAGCTCGAAGAGCGCGTAGAGCGAGGAGAGGTTGGACAGCGCCCGCACCGCCTCCGCGTCCAGCGTGCCGCCGTCGGCCCGGAACCCCAGGTAGGGGACGCCGCCGATGGTGTGCTCGCCGATCTCCGACAGACGCCCGCCGAGCAGCGCGCGCCCGAAGAGCTCCAGCTCGCCGGCGGCCATCCGGGGCGCGGTCTTGGTGTAGACGCGATTGCTGGACGGGGCGATCAGCGCGGCGTAGCCGCGCGGTGACGTGCTCTCGGGCATGGGTGGGCGCTCGCTCTGACGGGGGATCGGGAATCCCCCGGATCCTACCGGAGCCGCCCGCCGCGGCCGCGCAACCGTCCAACCCCCTCGCGGCCGCGCAGCGTCCGGCTGGGGTGCCGCAGCGTTCAGCGCCGCCGAAGCTCCTCCCCGACCATCCGCCGCACCGCATCCGCCAACCCGTGATGCAGCGCCGCCCGCCTCGCCACCGCCGGATCCCGCCGCAACTCCGCAACCAGCGCCACGCACAGCGCCAGCATCACCACCACGAACGGCAGCGCCACCAGAATCGTCGCCGACTGCAGCGACCCCAGTCCGCCCGCCACCAGCAACCCGGCCGCGACCGCGGCCATCAGCACGCCCCACCCCACCACCAGCCAGTTCTTCGGGTGCGCGGCCCCCCTGCTGGTGAGCGACCCCATCACCAGCGACGCCGAGTCCGCGCTGGTCACGAAGTACGCCATCACCAGGATCATGGCGATCCAGGACATCACCGTGGAGATCGGCAGCGCGTGCAGCAGCCCGAAGAGCGACGCCTCCGGCCCCTCCTTCGCCGCCGACGCCAGATCGGCCTTCCCCGTCATGTGCAGCCGCAGCGCGCTGCCGCCCAGCACCGAGAACCACAGCACGGACGCCCCGGAGGGGATCAGCAGCACCCCGATGAGGAACTCCCGCACCGTCCGGCCGCGCGAGATCCGTGCGATGAAGGTGCCCACGAACGGCGCCCAGGACATCCACCACGCCCAGTAGAAGATCGTCCAGCTGCCCAGCCAGTCGACGCCGCCGAAGGCGCCCGTCGCGGTGGCCATCGGGATGAGATGGAAGAGGTAGGCGCCGACCCCGGAGGGGATGAGGTCGAGCAGATAGACCGTCGGGCCGAGCACGAAGACGAAGACCACCAGCACCGCCGCCAGCACCAGGTTGCCCGTGGAGAGCCACTTCACCCCGCGGTGGATCCCGCTGAACGCCGAGCCGACGAAGGCCGCCGAGAGCACCGCGATGATGATCAGCTCCACCGTGAGGCTGTCCTTGACCCCGGCGGTGAGGTCGAGGCCGCGGGCCACCTGGAGGGCGCCGAGCCCCAGGCTGGTGGCGGTGCCGAAAACGGTGGCGAAGACCGCCAGCAGGTCGATCACCCGCCCCGGCCAGCCGTCCGCCCGGCGCGCCCCCAGCAGCGGGACGAAGACCGAACTCAGCCGGTTGCTGCGGCCTTTGCGGTAGGCGGAGTAGGCGAGGGCGAGGCCGGTGACGCCGTAGATCGCCCAGGGGTGCAGCGTCCAGTGGAAGAAGGAGTACTCCAGCGCGGCCTGCGCCGCGGCCGCCGTCCCGGGCCGGGCGCCGCTCGCCGGCGGGGGAGTGAAGAAGTGCGTCAGCGGCTCGCCGACGCCGTAGAAGAGCAGGCCGATGCCCATCCCGGCGCTGAACATCATGGCGATCCAGGCCAGGTTGCCGAACTCCGGGCGGTCGTCGTCCGCGCCGAGCCGGACGCGGCCGTACCGGCCGAAGGCCAGCACCACGCAGGCGACCACGAACAGGTCCGCGGCGATGACGAAGAGCCAGGCGAAGTTGCGCAGCACCCAGGCGAGCGCGGTGGCGGTGGCGGTCTCGAAGGAGTGCTTGCCGAGGACGGCCCAGAGCACCACCGCGGCGACCGCGGCCGCGCCGATCACCACGGTGGGGATGTCCGGCGGATGTGCCCCGGACTCCTCGCCGGGGGCGTTAGGACCGGGCTCGTTGCGGGATGTCGCGCTGCTCACAGGGAGCAACTATGTCGGCATTCGCGGAACTTGTCCGGAATGAAACCCTTGTCGGCGCGTCCTCCGCGCCCTCCGCTGCGTCGACGTCAGCGCGCCACGTCCGTCACATCAGAACGCGCGGCCCGGCCGCTTGCGGAACTGCCGGGCCAGCGGCCGCACCAGCGCCTCGAACTCCCGCTGCTCCGCCAGCGTCAGCGGCACCGCGTCGTGCGCGCCGGCGGCATCCACCACCATCCGCCACCCCTGCCTTCGCGGTGCCAGCATCGCCTCGGCGGCCAGCCAGACGATGCAGGAGAGCGCGGTCGCCGCGGCGATGGCGGCGAAGATGTAGTTCGGGGTGGAGAGGGTGCTCACGGCGGGGATCCTCCCGGGGACTCGGCGAGGGGGCTTCCCCTGGGACTTTAGTCCCCGATCCTGGGAATATGATCAGAACCCCCGCGTGAGCATGGTTACTTCACCGCAATTGTTCGCATCTCCGTGCGGGATCTCACTCGACGGTGACCGACTTGGCCAGATTGCGCGGCTTGTCGATGTCGCGCCCCAGCTCCAGCGCCGTGTGGTACGCCAGCAGCTGCAGCGGCACCCCCATCAGCACCGGGTCCAGCTCCGGCTCGTTCTTCGGCACCACGATGGTGCGGTCCGCCCGCTCCTGCTCGCGGTGCGCCACCGCGACGATCCGGCCCTTGCGCGCCTTGATCTCCTCCAGCGTCGCCCGGTTCTTCTCCAGCAGCTCGTCGTCCGGGACGACCGCCACCGTCGGCACCTCCGGCTCGATCAGCGCCAGCGGGCCGTGCTTCAACTCCGAGGCCGGGTACGCCTCCGCGTGCACGTACGAGACCTCCTTGAGCTTCTGCGCCGCCTCCCGCGCCACCGGGTAGCCGCGCACCCGGCCCACGAACATCGCGCTGCGCGCCGACGCGAACTCCCGCGCCGCCTCCGCGATCGCCGCCTCGCCGTCCAGCACCTGCTGGATCTGCTCCGGCAGCCGGCGCAGGCCGTCGACGATCCGCCGGCCGTCCGCCACCGACAGGTCGCGCACCCGGCCCAGGTAGAGCGCCAGCAGGGCGAAGGCGACGGCCGTGTTGGTGAAGCACTTCGTCGACACCACGCACACCTCGGGGCCGGCGTGGACGTACATCCCGCCGTCCGTCTCCCGGGCGATCGCGCTGCCCACCACGTTGACGACGCCGAGCACCTTGGCGCCCTTGCGCTTCAGCTCCTGCACCGCGGCGAGGGTGTCGTAGGTCTCGCCGGACTGGCTCACCGCGATGTAGAGGGCGTCCGGGTCGACCACCGGGTTGCGGTAGCGGAACTCGCTGGCCGGCTCGGCGTCGGCGGGGATCCGGGCCAGCTCCTCGATCAGCTGGGCGCCGATCTGGCCGCTGTAGTAGGCCGAGCCGCAGCCCAGGATCTTCACCCGGCGCACCGCGCGCGCCTCGCGGGCGTCCAGCCCGAGGCCGCCCAGGTGGACGGTGGCGAACCGGTCGTCGATGCGGCCGCGCAGCACCCGGTCGACCGCCTCCGGCTGCTCGGCGATCTCCTTGTGCATATAGGTGTCGTGGCCGCCCAGGTCGTAGCTCTCCGCCGCCCACTCCACGGTGGTCGGCTCGGCGCTGGTGCGGGAGCCGCCGGTGGTGTAAGTCCGGTAGTCGTCGGCGGTGAGGGTGGCCATCTCGCCGTCCTCGAGGGTGACGACCTGGCGGGTGTGGCGCACAAGCGCCGCCACGTCCGAGGCGACGAACATCTCCTTCTCGCCGATGCCCAGCACCACCGGGGAGCCGTTGCGGGCCACCACGATCCGGTCCGGGAAGTCGGCGTGCAGCACGGCCACCCCGTAGGTGCCCTCGATCATCGACAGGGCGGCCCGCACCCGCTCCTCCAGCGTCTCGCCGCCGGCCCGGGCGACCAGGTGCGCCAGCACCTCGGAGTCGGTCTCCGAGGCCAGCTCGATGCCCTCGGCGGCGAGCTTGGCGCGCAGCTCCGAGGCGTTGTCGAAGATGCCGTTGTGGACGATGGCCACCTTGCCGTCGGCGCTCAGGTGGGGGTGGGCGTTGTCGTCGCCGGGGGCGCCGTGGGTGGCCCAGCGGGTGTGGGCGATGCCGGTGGAGCCGGCGAACCGCTTGGGCAGCCGCTCCTCCAGCTCGCGCACCCGGCCCTTGGCCTTGACGGCCTTCAGCGTCCGGGTCGAGCCCGAGCGGCCGAGCACCGCCACGCCGGCCGAGTCGTAGCCCCGGTACTCCAGCCGCTGCAGCCCCTCCACCAGCAGCGGCGCCGCCTCGCGCCGTCCGATGTATCCGACGATTCCGCACATACCTGGATGAACCTCCGTCAGCCGTAGACGATCCGGCGCAGCTGCCGCGCGCTCAGCCCCGGCGCGGCCACGGCCCGGTGCGGCAGCTCCTCGCCGATCACGGCGAAGATCTCCGGGTTGGTGAGGCCGCGGGCCTGCAGCTCGCGGTGGCGCCGGCGCACGAACTCCTCCACCGACTCGTCGAAGTAGGCGAGCACGTCCATCACCACCCGCAGCGCCTCCCCGCGCCGCAGCGGGGTGGTGCGCACCAGGTGGTCGACGAGCTCCTCGTGGGGGGTCCGGCGTTCGAGCACCCCAGGATCCTGCCCGCCCGCCGCACCGGAAGCCAACCCTCCTGCCCGATTCCGGGCAGGATCACGCGCGAATGCCCCAGGGGTCCGACGGAAAGCGCTGACGCTTGCCGCCGCGCGCCGCGGGACGGCAGGATCTGCCGTCATGACCGCGTCAGCTGCGCCCCGGACCGACCCCCGCACCCTCCCGGCCGCCCGACGGCGCAGCCATCCGGGGCTGGTGGCCCAGGCGGTCCTCCAGTTCCTCTACGTCCCGGCGTGGTACCTCGTCGGCATCCCCGGAATCATGGCCCTGATGGTCTGGGGGACGAGTTCCCCTCCCTGCCGGCCGCCGCCTTCAAGGTGCGCGGCGTCTGCCTGGGCTGGACCCGGCTGCAGGCCGAGTGGACCGGATCCGCGGAGGCCTGGGCCGCCTTCACCGCCCCGCTGCTGGCCCGGCGGACGGGCGACGCCGAGCGCCGCCACGCCCGCAAGGCGCGCCGCAACGCCCGCCGCCGGATCCGCCGGCCCCGCCCGATGGCCAAGCACCCCGCGGCGGAGCTTCCGCTCCGCCACTACCGCGGCCTCGCCCCCGCCCAGGTCGACGCCCTCGCCCGCCGCCAGGGCTGGACGGTCGCCTGGGACCGCTCCCGCCTCCCCCGCCAGTCCCTGACCTTCGTCCCGGCCCACCTCCCGGACCTCCCGGCCCCCGCGGACCCGGCCGCCGCGCGCTGATCGGCCGCGGTTGTCGGTGGTGCGCCGTACCGTGGATGACGTGCGTCCGACTACCGACATCCAGCGCAAGGTGGCGCCCTTCGAGGTCGTCAGCCCCTACCAGCCCAACGGCGACCAGCCGACAGCGATCGACGACCTCGAGCGCCGTGTGCGCGCCGGCGAGAAGGACGTCGTCCTGCTCGGCGCCACCGGCACCGGCAAGTCGGCGACCACGGCGTGGATGATCGAGCGGCTGCAGCGGCCCACCCTCGTCATGGCGCCCAACAAGACCCTCGCCGCGCAGCTCGCCAACGAGTTCCGGGAGCTGCTGCCGAACAACGCCGTCGAGTACTTCGTCTCGTACTACGACTACTACCAGCCCGAGGCGTACGTCCCGCAGACGGACACCTACATCGAGAAGGACTCCTCGATCAACGAGGAGGTCGAGCGGCTCCGCCACTCCACCACCAACTCGCTGCTCACCCGCCGCGACGTGGTCGTGGTCGCCTCCGTCTCCTGCATCTACGGCCTGGGCACCCCGCAGGAGTACGTCGACCGGATGGTCCCGCTCAAGGTCGGCGACGAGATCGACCGCGACGCGCTGCTCCGCCGCTTCGTCGACATCCAGTACCAGCGCAACGACATCGCCTTCACCCGCGGCACCTTCCGCGTCCGCGGCGACACCATCGAGATCTTCCCGGTCTACGAGGAACTCGCCGTCCGCATCGAGATGTTCGGCGACGAGATCGAGGCGCTCTCCACCCTCCACCCCCTCACCGGCGAGGTCGTCACCGACGACCAGGAGCTGTACGTCTTCCCCGCCTCGCACTACGTCGCCGGCCCCGAGCGGATGGAGCGGGCCATCAACGGCATCGAGGCGGAGCTGACGGGCCAGCTCGCCAAGATGGAGAAGGCCGGCAAGCTGCTGGAGGCCCAGCGGCTGCGGATGCGCACCACCTACGACATCGAGATGATGCGCCAGGTCGGCTCCTGCTCCGGCATCGAGAACTACTCGCGGCACATCGACGGCCGCGAGGCCGGCACCGCCCCCAACACCCTCCTCGACTACTTCCCCGACGACTTCCTCCTCGTCATCGACGAGTCCCACCAGACGGTGCCGCAGATCGGCGCGATGTACGAGGGCGACGCCTCCCGCAAGCGCACCCTCGTCGACCACGGCTTCCGGCTGCCGTCCGCGCTCGACAACCGCCCGCTGAAGTGGGAGGAGTTCCTGGGGCGCATCGACCAGACGGTGTACCTGTCGGCGACCCCCGGCGCCTACGAGCTCTCCCGCGCCGACGGCACCGTCGAGCAGATCATCCGCCCCACCGGCCTCGTCGACCCCGAGGTGGTCGTCAAGCCCACCGAGGGCCAGATCGACGACCTGGTGCACGAGATCCGCACCCGCACCGAGAAGGACGAGCGGGTCCTGGTCACCACCCTCACCAAGAAGATGTCCGAGGACCTGACGGACTATCTGCTGGAGCTCGGCATCCGCGTCCGCTACCTGCACAGCGACATCGACACCCTGCGCCGGGTGGAGCTGCTGCGCGAGCTGCGGGCCGGCGAGTACGACGTGCTGGTGGGCATCAACCTGCTCCGCGAGGGCCTCGACCTCCCCGAGGTCTCGCTGGTCGCCATCCTCGACGCCGACAAGGAGGGCTTCCTGCGCTCCGGCACCTCGCTGATCCAGACGATCGGCCGCGCGGCCCGCAACGTCAGCGGCCAGGTGCACATGTACGCCGACAAGGAGACCCCGGCGATGGCCAAGGCCATCGACGAGACCAACCGGCGCCGCGAGAAGCAGATCGCCTACAACACCGAGCACGGCATCGACCCCCAGCCGCTGCGCAAGAAGATCGGCGACATCCTCGACTCCATCGCCCGCGAGGACGCCGACACCGATGCGCTGATCGGCGCCGGCCGCCAGCAGTCCCGCGGCAAGGCGCCGGTGCCCGGGCTGTCCGCCCGCGCTCAGCAGGCCCGCAAGGGCGACTTCGGCGACATGCCGGCCACCGAACTCGCCGAGCTGATCGAACAGATGACGCAGCAGATGCACGGCGCCGCCGCCGAGCTGCAGTTCGAGGTCGCGGCCCGGATGCGCGACGAGATCAACGAGTTGAAGAAGGAGCTGCGCGGGATGCGTGAGGCCGGGCTCTCCTGACCGCGGCCGGGTCGCGCGCCGGTCACGCCCTGGCGGCGATCCGGGCGCGGCCTGACACGGCGCTCCGCTTTGCATAGGGTTGGGGCCGCTCGAACCACGACAACGGGAGGACAGTTCGGTGTCGGTGAACCTGCAGAAGGGCCAGGCCGTCAGCTTGCAGAAGCAGGGCGGCGGCTCGCTCACCGTGGTGCGGATGGGCCTGGGCTGGAAGGCGGCGCCCAAGCGCGGCCTCTTCGGCACCCGCACCCGTCAGATCGACCTGGACGCCTCGGCGGTGCTCTTCGCCGACCGCGAGCCGGTGGACGTCGTCTTCTTCCAGCATCTGACGAGCGACGACGGCTCGATCCGGCACACCGGCGACAACCTGGTGGGCGGCGCCGGAGGCGAGCAGGACGACGAGTCGATCCTGGTCGACCTCGCCAACGTCCCGGCGAACGTCACGCAGATCGTCTTCACGGTCAACTCCTTCACCGGCCAGACGTTCGCCGAGGTGCAGGACGCGCACTGCCGCCTGGTCGACGAGACCAACGACGAGGAGCTGGCCCGCTACACCCTGGGCGGCGGCGGTCGGCACACCGCGCAGATCATGGCGAAGGTAAGCCGGGTGGGCGACGGCTGGTCGATGGCGGCCATCGGCGAGCCGGCGGACGGCCAGACCTTCCAGGACCTGATGCCGGTGATCGCCAAGTTCCTCTAGTCCCGCCGGCCGGTCTGGTTCGTCGGGTTCGTCTGGTTCCTCTAGGGGACGTCCCTCGGGGTCGAGTCGGGGTTCTGTGACCGGGACCATGGTCCCGGCGTTTTACCATCCCTTGGTAAAGCAATTACTCTCTCTTGGTATGGACGGGGTACAACCCCCGCGCTCATCCCTCCGACTGCCCCGAGGAGCAGCCGCACGTGGACGTCCATGCCAGTACCTGGATCATCACCGTCGTCGTCCTGATGGCCCTGATCGGGATCGACTTCCTGATCGGCGGCCGAAAGCCCCACGAGGTCTCCGTCAAGGAGGCCGGCATCTGGACCGCGGTATGGATCGCGCTCGCCTGCCTCTTCGGCGTCGGGCTGCTGATCTTCGCCGGCGGCGCCCCTGCCGGGCAGTTCTTCGCCGGCTTCATCACCGAGAAGTCGCTGAGTGTCGACAACCTCTTCGTCTTCGTCCTGATCATGTCGAAGTTCGCGGTGCCGGCGATCTACCAGCAGCGGGTGCTGCTGGTGGGTGTCCTCATCGCGCTGGTGCTGCGTGCCGCGTTCATCGCGGCCGGCGCGGCCGTCATCTCCGCCTTCGCCTGGGTCTTCTTCCTCTTCGGCGCGTTCCTCATCTGGACCGCCTACAAGCTGATCCGCGAGGCGATGTCCGACGAGGACGAGGAGGACTTCAAGGAGAACGCCGTCCTGCGGTGGGTGGAGAAGGTGCTGCCCACCACGAAGGAGTACCACGGCACCAAGCTGACGGTCCGCGAGGCGGGCCGCCGCGCCGTCACCCCGATGCTCATCGTGATGATCGCGATCGGCACGACGGACGTGCTGTTCGCGCTGGACTCCATCCCCGCGATCTTCGGCCTCACCAAGGAGCCGTACATCGTCTTCACCGCCAACGCGTTCGCCCTGATGGGCCTGCGTCAGCTGTACTTCCTGATCGGCGGGCTGCTGAAGAAGCTGGTGTACCTGTCGTACGGGCTCTCGGTGATCCTCGGATTCATCGGCGTCAAGCTCTTCCTGGAGGCGTTCCACGGCGTGGGCGTCCACGTCCCGTCGATCTCCATCCCGGTGTCGTTGGGCGTGATCGTCGGGGTGCTGGCCGTCACGACGGTGGCCAGCCTCGCCAAGACCCGCAAGGACACCAGGGCCGAGGCGCTGGAATCGGGTGAGAACGCCGAAGCGGCGGCCGACGGCTCCGTCACCGGAGCCGAGGACCGCCGCCTGGGGGAGTGAAAGTCTAGTTCACGGCACCCGCTGGTTTGGCGAAGACCGCCTTGAACGGGCAGTACATCTTGAGCATCGAGTCCGTCTGTTTCTGGATGGTCTCGGCCGCCTGCATCGGGGTGTGCTTCCCGAGGAGCACCGCGTCCTGCTCGGTCTCCTGGTCGTTCCAGAGGAACGCACCGATGGGCAGCGGCACGCGGCTGCGGGCGAAGGAGAGCTGCTTGGCGAAGAACTCCTGACCCTTGATCACCTGCGGGTCCTTCAGCAGGGCCGTGTAGGTGGGCAGGTGAGAGGTGGCCGTCATGAACACCTTCTGGCCGTACGCGCTGTCGTACAGCTTCATGACCTCCCAGGCCAGCTGGCCGTGGTTGCCCTTGGTGCCCTTGGGCATCGTCAGCGCGAAGCCGCCGGCCCAGGTGGAGGGCGGCTGCCCCTTCTTCTCCACCGGGAGGTAGGTGACGCCGTACTTCATCTTCGGGGCGTAGTTCTTGAAGTTCGCCATGTCCCAGTTACCGGTGATCTCGAAGCCGAACCGGTTCTGGTAGATCGGGCTGATCGTCGGCGGCGCGTTCGGCGGCGCGTAGGCGGCCAGGAACGCCTGCAGCTTGGTGTAGTTGAGCTTGCTGACCCAGTTGTCGAGCAGCGTGTAGGCCTTCACCGCCGCCGGCTCGGTCGCGGTGACCCGGCAGGTCTTGTTGTCGAAGAACTTCGCGCCGAAGCCCATCATCCAGGTGGCCGGCTCACCCTGGCCCCACCAGGGCACGATGCCCACCTGGGTGTAGTTGCCGTGGCTGTCCTTCTTGTCGACCTTGGCCGCCATCGCCTGCAACTCGGAGATGGTGATCGGGCCGTTCTTCGGGTCCAGCTTCGAGATGTCGACGCCGGCCTTCTGCAGGACCTCTTTGTTGTAGACCAGGGCGCGGTCGTCGGTGTCGTAAGGGAGGGCGTAGTTCTGGCCCTTCCAGGCGCCCTCGCCGACGGCGAACGGCAGGTACTTCTTGGTGACGTTGCCCTTGCCGGCGGCCTCGTCCTTCTTGATGTACGGCGTGAGCGACTTCAGCATGCCCAGCGCGGCCTGCTGGATGACGCCGAACCGGTCGGTGAGCATCAGGTCAGGGGCAACGTTGCCGCGCACTGCAGTGATCAACTGGGTGTTGTCGCCCGCCGCGACGCCCGGCTTGCGGTCCAACTCGATGGTGACGTTGGGCATCTGCTTTTCGATCCAGTTGATGACCTTCTGCTGGGCCGCCATCCCCACCGGGTCGGCCTGCTGCGTCCAGACGACGATCTTTGTCTTGCCCCCCGTCGACTGGGTTCCGCAGCCGGCGGCCGTCAGGACGAGTGCCCCCGCGGCGACCCCGACGGCCAGCTTCCTGCCACGTCTCATCACTTGAAGCTCCCCATGGTGATGCCGCGGATGAAGTACCGCTGGAAGATGAAGAACAGGATCACCAGCGGCAGAATGATCATCAGCGAGCCGGCCATCAGCAGGTTGTAGGGCACATTGCCGTTGGCCTGCTGGAACGACTGGATGCCGATGGACAGCGTCATGTGCGCGTTGTCCTGGAGGTAGATCAGGGGGCCGAGGAAGTCGTTCCAGGCGCCCACCGCCGAGAAGATCGCCACGGCGCCGAGGGCGGGCCGGGCCATCGGTGCCACGATCTGCCAGAGGATTCGCCACTCGCTGGCGCCGTCGATGCGGGCGGCGTCCAGGTTATCCCGGGGGATCTGCAGCAGGAACTGCCTCAGCAGGAACGTGAAGAACGCGCTGCCCAGGAACGCCGGGACCACCAGCGGGAGATAGGTGTTGATCCAGTGCAGCCGGGCGAACATGTCGAACATCGGGATCAGCGTGATCGGGAAGGGCAGGAAGAGGGTGCCCAGGACGAGGTAGAAGACCTTGTCCCGGCCGCGCCACTCGATGCAGGAGAACCCGTACGCCACGATGAAGTTCGAGGCCACCGAGCCGATCGTCGTCAGCAGGGTGATCCAGAAGGAGTTCAGATAGAAGGTGCCGAAGGGCAGCTGTTTGAAGACTTCCTTGAAGTTACTCCAGGCCCAGTGCTGCGGGATGATCGGCGGCGGCACCTTCGACAGGTCGCCGGTCGACTTCAGCGCGGTGGAGAGCATCCACAGCAGGGGGATCAGGAAGATCACCGAGATCACCACCAGGAAGATTCTCTTCCCGATGCCCGCGGTGATCTTCTTCCTGCGGAGGACCCGCTGAGCGTTTTCGCGCGCTGCGGCGGGGTCGATCGGGCTCGGCGACGGACCGCCGGGCTGCTCGGTCAGGGTAGCCATGACTCGTTCCCTCCTCTCACGCTGCGGAAGCGTCGTAGTTGACGAAGCGGCGGGTCACCCAGAAGACCAGCAGCGCCAGCAGCATCCCGAAGAGGAAGAGCGCCACCGCCATCGCCGAGGCGAAGCCCAGCTGGGCGTAGCTGAACGCGTTCTTGTACAGGTAGTACATGTAGAAGAGCGTTCCGTTGTCCGGGCCGCCGCCGGTCATGATGTACGCCTGGGTGAAGACCTGTAGGCCACCGCTGATCCCGGTGATCAGGTTGAAGAGGATCGCGGGGGTGAGCAGCGGCAGCGTGATCTTGGTGAAGGACTGCCAGGGGTTGGCGCCGTCGATCCGCGCGGCCTCGTAGAGCGTCTGCGGGATGTTGTTGAGGCCGGCGAGGAAGATCAGAGCGGCGTTGCCTGCGCCCAGTTGAGCCATCACCACGATGACGACCTTGGCGGAGGTCGGCTCGGCCAGGTAGTTGACGTTGCCGCCGCCGAACGCCTCGATGACCTTGTTGACGATGCCGTACTGGGGGTTGACCAGCACGACGAAGATGAAGGACATCGCGAAGACCGGGACCAGCGAGGGCACATAGAGCGCCGTCCGGTACCAGGCGACTTCCTTGACATTGCGGTTCATCGCCAGGGCCAGCAGCACCGAGACGACGAGCCCGATGGGCACGGCGAGCACGGCGTAGAAGAGCGTGTTCCCGATGGACTGGCCGACCAGCGGGTCGGTGAACAGGCTCTTGTAGTTGTCCCAGCCGATGAACTTGGCGTGGTTCATCCCGGTGTAGCTGGTGAAGCTGATGATGATCGAATACACGAGCGGGTACGCGATAAAGACGAGGAACCCGATCGCCCAGGGGGTCAGGAACAGCAGGCCCCGCCGCATGTTCTGCTTCTCACGCGGCGACATGGGCTTGCGTGGCTCCCGCCTCCTTCCGGCGCTCGGCGCCTGCGCCTGCAGGGTGTCGGCCATTTTCAGCAATCCCTCCCAGATGGCTGCAATGCCGTGGCAGCGGTGTCGGACAACGTTGTCCAGACCCCCCGCAGATGGGGCGTCTCCCGAGCACCGTTTCCGGAAGTGTGGGGTTGGGGCGGCAGCACGTCAAGATGTCGTGCCATAACAGATCGTCAATCTCCCGGGCCGGTACCCGGGGTTGCAGGCCCCCGCCGCGGAAGTCTGCGGAGGTCAATCCGCTTGCGGCCCCTGCGTTCGAAGGGATCGAGGAAGATCGGCCGCATCCGGCCGCCGCGCCTCCACATGTCGCACTATGTAGCCGTTGCGGCCGTCGAGTTGGGGGAGCGCCTGGGTGTGCGGACGCTCGCGCCGCCGGATCCCGCCCGCACCCTCAGCCGTCGCGTCGGAGGTGCTCGATCGGCGCGTGCGGATCGGTGTCGGGATGGCCGGAATGCTGACGCTCGGTGATCGGACTCTGCCTGTGCCCCTCCGGGGCGGTGTGTCGAGAAGGGACGATTCTCTTCCGGATAGCGATCTGCGGCGTCCGAACGGACATGGGTTCCGCCCGATGTTGCTCCTAGTTGCCCGTATCCGTGTGCTCAACGGGATTTCGCATCATGGGACTTGTCGCTGTGGCAAGGTGGGCGCCTGCCTGATGTCGGCAACATGACCATGTCAGCGTGGGGGAACACAGACGTGGAGGTCGTCCCGCTTGACTTCGGTACAGCCACGCTTGGGCGGTTTGCCCGGCAGCCAAGGCGAGCACCGGCTCCAGGAGGAGTACGGTTCCGCCGGGCGTGCCCGCCGCTTCTATGACGATCAGGTCCTGGACCATCTGAACCCGCGGATGCGGGAGTTCGTGGCCCGGCAGGAGCTGGTCTTCGTCGCCACGGCCGACGGCCGCGGCGAGTGCGACTCCAGCCTGCGGGCCGGCCCGCCCGGGTTCGTCCGGGTGCTGGACGACCGCAGGGTCGCCTACCCCGAGTACCGGGGCAACGGCGTGCACGCCTCGCTCGGCAACATCAGCGAGAACGCCCATGTCGGCCTGCTCTTCGTGGACTTCGTCCGCGACATCATTGGGCTGCACGTCAACGGCGGCGCCGGCATCGTCGACGACGACGCGCTGCGCCGCTCCGTCCCCGACCTCCCCGAGGAGACCGTCCCCGGCCGGCGCGCCGCGCACTGGGTGGTGGTGGACGTCGAGGAGGCCTACATCCACTGCGCCAAGCACATACCCCGGATGGTGCCCGTCGCCCGCGGACGGGAGTGGGGCACCGACAACCCCCGCCGGAAGGGCGGGGACTTCTTCGGCGCGAAGGAAGGACGCCAGGAGAAGGACGAGCAGCACTCCGGCCCGCCGGGCGGGGAGGAGGGGCGCGCGGCCGGGAGGCCGCATGCCTGAGCCGGCGGCGGACCTGGGGAGCATCGTCCGCGGCTCGCTCGGCCGCCTCTCCGGGGAGGCGGACGCCCTGGTCGCGCACTTCTACGCGGCGCTCTTCACCGCCGCCCCCGCGCTGCGCGAGATGTTCCCGGTCGCGATGGACCACCAGCGCGACCGGCTCTTCAAGGCGCTCTGCGACGCCGCCGGGCTCCTCGACGACCCGGCGCGGCTCGACCGCTACCTGTCCCAACTGGGCCGTGACCACCGCAAGTACGGGGTGGTCCCGGAGCACTACGCGCCGGTCGGCGAGGCGCTGATGGCCACCCTGCGCGCGCACGCCGGGGAGGCGTGGACGGCACCCGAGGCGGAGGCGTGGGCGGCGGTCTACAACCACATGGCCTCGGTGATGATCGCCGCCGCCGAGGAGGACGCGGCCGCCCACCCGCCGGTGTGGAGCGCCGTGGTGGTGGACCACCAGCTGCGCACCCCGGACGTCGCGGTGCTCACCGTCCGGCCCGACCAGTACTACCCCTACCGGGCCGGCCAGTACGCCACCGTGGAGACGGGCCGCTGGCCGCGCGTCTGGCGGCCCTACTCGATCGCCAACGCCCCGCGTCCGGACGGCCTGTTGACGCTGCACGTGCGGGCGGTTCCGGCGGGGTGGGTGAGTTCGGCGCTGGTGCGGCACACCGGCGTCGGGGACGTGATCCGGCTGGGGCCGGCGCGCGGCTCGATGGTGGTGGCGGGGGAGCTGACCCGCCGGGTGCTGTGCGTGGGCGGCGGCACGGGCCTGGCGCCGGTGAAGGCGCTCGCCGAGGAGATGGTGACGGTGAACCGCCCGCCGTCGCTGCACCTGTTCTTCGGCGCGCGCACCCGCGAGGAGCTCTACGACTGGGCGGACCTGGAGCGGATGGCGTCGTTCTACCCGCGGCTGCTGGCGGTGCCGGTGGTCTCGGACGACCCGGGCTGGTCGGGGGTGCGCGGCACGCTCTCGGAGGTGCTGCCGGCGCAGGGGCGGTGGACGGACCACGAGGCGTTCGTCAGCGGGCCGGACCCGATGGTGCGCTCGGTGGTGGCGTGGCTACGGTCGGAGGGGGTGCCGGAGGAGCGGCTGCACTTCGACCTCTTCGGCCCGGACGGGGAGCGCGCCCCGGCGCGGGTGCCGGCCGGCGTCTGAGCGGCCCCGCCCCGCGAGCCGCGGGGTTCAGCACCGCTCGGCGGTGCCGACCTGCGCGGCGGCCGCCTCGGCGACGTCCGCGTAGGGCGGCAGCACGCCGTGCAGCCGGACCAGGCGGATGACGGTCGCCACCCGGCCGGTCGGCCGGTAGACGAGTCGGAGCCAGCCGCCGCGCTCGGCCAGTTGGCTGCGTATCCGCACCAGCAGGCCGAGCGTGCAGCACTCCAGGAAGGTGACCCCGCGCAGGTCGACGACGAGCCGCGGCGGGCCTTCGAGGGGTTCGAGGACGCGCCGCATGGCGGCCTCGAACTCCTGCAGGGTCGCGATGTCGAGCTCGCCCTGCGGAGCCAGCACGGCGACATCGCCTCCCGGTGCGGAGGCGGGTCGGCGCTGAGAGGGGAGGGTCATGGCTGCCAACCGGGGTGACGTGCGCGGACACGCGGGTGCTGCTGGTGCGGCTCGTCGTGCCGGGGGCCGGGGCGCGATGAGGCGACGATATGTCGATCTGTGCGCCATGGGGTGCGATTGCGGGAATCGAGGGACCTTCTGCCCCAGGTTCGGACCGACATGGGTGAACCCCCGCGCATCAGTACGAAATGTGACGCGCGCGGCATGTGATCGCGTGGGCCCCGCGGGTGCTGCCGGCCGCTGCTACCAGCCGCGCGCCCGCCACTCGGCGAGATGCGGGCGCTCCGCCCCGAGCGTGGTGTCGTTGCCGTGGCCGGGGTAGACCCAGGTCTCGTCCGGCAGCACGCCGAACACCTTCTCCTCCAGCCCGCCCATCAGCGCCGCGAACTCGGCCGGGCTCGTGGTCCGCCCCGGGCCGCCGGGGAACAGGTCGTCCCCGGTGAACAGGTGCGGCGGGCCCTCCGGGTCGTCGTAGACCAGCACCACCGAGCCGGGGGTGTGCCCGACCAGGTGGCGGACGCCCAGCGCGATCCGGCCGAAGCGCACCACCGCGCCGTCGTCCAGCAGCAGGTCGGTGCGGACCGGGATGCCCTCCGCGTCCTCCCGGCCGGCCGCGGTGCGGGCGCCCGTGACGCGCACCACCTCGGCGAGCGCCTGCCAGTGGTCGGGATGGCGGTGGGTGGTGACCACCGTCTCCAGGGAGGAGCCGTGGCCGGTGCCGACCAGCTCCACAAGGGTGCGGGCGTCGTTGGCCGCGTCGACGAGCAGCTGCTGGCCGGTCTCCCGGCAGCGCAGCAGGTAGGCGTTGTTGTCCATGGGGCCGACGGCGACCTTGCTGATGACGAGACGGGGCAGTTCCCGCACGTCCGGAGGGCCGCCGACCTTCACGCTGCCGTGGTAACCGGTCATGCGCCTTAGCCTAGGTCGGTCGGGGCGGTTCGTCTGTTCCTGCCGTCCGTTGTCAGTGGCGTGTGCGACCGTGGAGCGCGTACCAACTGCACACAGAAGAGAGTGAGGGCAAGCGGTGGCCGACCGTCTCGTCGTTCGGGGTGCCCGCGAGCACAACCTGAAGAACATCTCGCTGGATCTGCCCCGCGACGCGCTCATCGTGTTCACCGGGCTCTCCGGCTCGGGCAAGTCCTCCCTCGCCTTCGACACCATCTTCGCCGAGGGCCAGCGCCGCTACGTGGAGTCGCTCTCCTCCTACGCCCGCCAGTTCCTGGGCCAGATGGACAAGCCGGACGTCGACTTCATCGAGGGCCTCTCCCCGGCCGTCTCCATCGACCAGAAGTCCACCAACAGAAACCCCCGCTCCACGGTCGGCACCATCACCGAGGTCTACGACTACCTGCGGCTGCTCTTCGCCCGCATCGGTACCCCGCACTGCCCGGAGTGCGGCCGCACCATCGGCCGGCAGACCCCGCAGCAGATCGTCGACCAGGTGCTCGCCCTGGAGGAGGGCAGCCGCTTCCAGGTGCTCGCCCCGGTGGCGCGCGCCCGCAAGGGCGAGTACGTCGACCTCTTCGCCGAGCTCCAGGCCAAGGGCTTCTCCCGGGCCCGGGTGGACGGCACCGTCGTCCGCCTCGACGACCCGCCGAAGCTCAAGAAGCAGGAGAAGCACACCATCGAGGTGGTCATCGACCGCCTCACGGTGAAGGAGTCGGCCAAGCGCCGCCTCACCGACTCCGTCGAGACGGCCCTCGGGCTCGCCGCCGGCCTCGTCGTCCTCGACTTCGTCGACCTCGACGAGGACGACGAGAACCGCGAGCGGATGTACAGCGAGCACCTGTACTGCCCGTACGACAACCTTTCCTTCGAGGAGTTGGAGCCCCGCTCCTTCTCCTTCAACTCGCCGTTCGGCGCCTGCCCGGAGTGCACCGGCATCGGCACCCGCATGGAGGTCGACCCCGAGCTGGTCGTCCCCGACGAGGAGAAGTCGCTCACCGAGGGCGCCCTGCACCCCTGGTCCGGCGGCCACGCGAGCGAGTACTTCGGACGCCTGACCGACGCGCTCGCCGCCGAGCTGGGCTTCTCCACCGGCGCGCCCTGGCGGTCGCTGCCCCGCCGCGCGCAGAAGGCGCTGCTCTACGGCCACGACACCCAGATCCCCGTCCGCTACAAGAACCGGTACGGCCGCGAGCGCCGCTACACCACCCGGTTCGAGGGCGTCATCCCCTATGTGCAGCGCCGCCACTCCGAGGCCGAGACGGACAGCAGCCGGGAGCGCTTCGAGGGCTACATGCGCGAGGTGGCCTGCCCCGCGTGCCAGGGCCGCCGGCTGAAGCCGATCGTCCTGGCGGTGACGATCGACGACAAGTCGATCGCCGACATCGCCGGCCTCTCCATCACCGACTGCGCCCGCTTCCTCCAGGACGTGAGGCTGACGGAGCGCGAGAAGAAGATCGCCGAGCGGGTGCTGAAGGAGGTCAACGAGCGGCTGCGCTTCCTGCTCGACGTCGGCCTCGACTACCTCTCGCTCGACCGCCCGGCCGGCACCCTCTCCGGCGGCGAGGCGCAGCGCATCCGGCTCGCCACCCAGATCGGCTCCGGGCTGGTGGGCGTCCTGTATGTGCTGGACGAGCCGTCCATCGGCCTCCACCAGCGCGACAACCACCGGCTCATCGAGACGCTGGTGCGGCTGCGCGACATGGGCAACACCCTGATCGTCGTCGAGCACGACGAGGACACCATCCGCACCAGCGACTGGGTCGTCGACATCGGCCCCGGCGCCGGCGAGCACGGCGGCAAGGTCGTCCACTCCGGCCCGTTGAAGCAGCTGCTGGCGAACAAGGAGTCGGCCACCGGCGCCTACCTCTCCGGGCGCAAGGCCATCCCGCTGCCCGAGCAGCGCCGCGGCCACGACCCGAAGCGCCGGCTGGTGGTGCACGGCGCCCGCGAGCACAACCTCGACAACGTCACGGTCGGCTTCCCGCTCGGCACCTTCACCGCGGTCACCGGCGTCTCCGGCTCCGGAAAGTCGACGCTGGTCAACGACATCCTCTACACCCACCTGGCGCGGGAGCTGAACGGCGCCCGCTCGGTGCCGGGCCGCCACACCCGCATCACCGGGACGGACCTGGTCGACAAGGTCGTGCACGTCGACCAGTCGCCGATCGGCCGCACGCCGCGCTCCAACCCGGCCACCTACACCGGGGTGTTCGACCACATCCGCAAGCTCTTCGCGGAGACGACGGAGGCGAAGGTCCGCGGCTACCTCCAGGGCCGGTTCTCCTTCAACGTCAAGGGCGGGCGCTGCGAGAACTGCTCCGGCGACGGCACCATCAAGATCGAGATGAACTTCCTGCCGGACGTCTACGTGCCCTGCGAGGTGTGCCACGGGGCCCGCTACAACCGGGAGACGCTGGAGGTCCACTACAAGGGCAAGTCCATCGCCGAGGTGCTGGACATGCCGATCGAGGAGGCGCTCGACTTCTTCGAGGCCGTCCCGGCGATCGCCCGCCATCTGCGCACCCTCAACGACGTCGGGCTCGGCTACGTCCGGCTCGGCCAGCCGGCGACGACGCTCTCCGGCGGCGAGGCGCAGCGCGTCAAGCTCGCCTCCGAACTGCAGAAGCGGTCGACCGGGCGGACGGTCTACGTCCTCGACGAGCCCACCACCGGCCTGCACTTCGACGACATCAGCAAGCTGATCGAGGTGCTGCAGGGCCTGGTCGACAAGGGCAACACGGTGATCGTCATCGAGCACAACCTGGACGTCATCAAGACCTCCGACTGGATCGTCGACATGGGCCCCGAGGGCGGCAGCGGCGGCGGCCTGGTGGTCGCCGAGGGCACCCCCGAGGAGGTCGCGGCGATGCCGGAGAGCCACACCGGCAAGTTCCTCCAGGACGTGCTGGGCGCCGACCGGGTCGCCAACGGCGTGCCGATCGCCGCCCCGGCGGCCAAGGCGGTCGCCGCGGCGCCGGCCCGCAAGGGCGCGGCCAAGAAGGCCGCGGCGAAGACGGTCGCGGCGAAGACGGCCGCCAAGAAGACCGCGACGAAGAAGGCCGCGGCGAAGAAGACGGCCGCCAAGAGCGCGAAGTAGGCGTCCGGTTCGCGCGGCGCCCCGGCGACCCACCCTTACGGGGAGGGCAGCCGGGGGCCGCGTAGGCTGACGTCCGTGACCGCAACGAATCACAGCGAGAACGACGAAACCACCGAGACCGCCGTCCCCGGGCGCACCACCCGCCGCACCGTGCTGCACGGCGCGGCCGCGGGCGGCGCCGCGCTGGCGGCCGGTGCCGCGCTCACCGCCTGCGGCGGGGGCGGCGGCGACTCCAAGGGCAACGGCCCCTCCTCGGCCACCACGCTCGGCGCGGCCTCCGAGGTCCCGGTCGGCGGCGGCAAGGTGTACGGCAGCGCCAAGGTCGTCGTCACCCAGCCGACCAAGGGCACCTTCCACTGCTTCAGCGCCATCTGCACCCATCAGGGCTGCACGGTGGGCTCGGTGCAGAAGGGCGTCATCGCGTGCCCCTGCCACGGCAGCGAGTTCTCGGTGAGCGACGGCTCCGTCAAGCAGGGCCCGGCGGACAAGCCGCTGCCGTCCGTCCCGCTGAAGGTCGAGGGCGGGAAGCTGGTCGCCGGCCCGGCGAAGAAGAGCTGACGAGCACCAGGCCGCGCTCGACCGCCTCGGCGAGCTCGTCGAGGATTACGAGAGCCGCAACGGCGCCCTCACCGAGGACGAGCTCGCCGGCGCGCACGACGAGCTTTTCGGCGCGGGCCCCGGTAGCCGGAGCGCCGCGTGAACCAGGCCCTTGTCCTCAACGGCGAGGGCCTCTCGCGCTTCCTCCGCGACGACCGGCGAGTGGCCGGGTTCATCGCTGCCACGTACCAGAGCGGATCGCTTGTCTGCACCAGCGCCATGACGGTCATTGAGGCCGCCTCCGACCCGGAGGATCTCGCCCTGATCCTGGGCGAGGATGGCGCCAAGCGCATTCGCGTCGTAGCGCTCTGAGCCGTTTGGGGCCACCCCCGCCGGACTTCTGCCACCCCCGCCGCTACGTCGTCGTGACCCCCGATCCGTCCGCATGCAGCCAGCAGTGCGCCCAGTGGCCGCCGCCCAGCTCGGTGCGGGGCGGGAAGGCCTCCGCGCACACCGCCATGGCGTGCGGGCAGCGCGGCCGGAAGCGGCAACCGCTGGGCGGATCGGCCAGATTGGGCGGCTCGCCGAGGGTCGTGCCGTCCTCGTCGGCGGTGCCGTCCGCGGCCCGGTCGCGGGCCGGGTCCGGCGAGGCGTCCACCAGCAACTGGGTGTAGGGGTGCGCGGGCCGCTGGATGACGTCCTCCTTCGGCCCGCCCTCCACCATCTGGCCCGCGTACATCACCTGGACGTCGTCGCAGAGGTAGCGCGCCGAGGCGATGTCGTGGGTGATGTAGAGCAGCGCCAGGCCCTCCTCGTCCCGCAGCTTGGTGAGCAGGTTGAGCATGTCGAGGCGGATCGACACGTCCAGCATGGAGATCGGCTCGTCGCCCAGCAGCACGGCCGGGCGGACGGCGAGCGCGCGGGCGATCACCACCCGCTGCCGCTGGCCGCCGCTCAGCTGGTGCGGCAGCTTGTCGAGGAACTCCTTGGCGGGCAGCAGGCTGACGCGCTCCAGCAGCTCCGCGGCCCGCGCCCGGGCCTCTGCCCGGTCGCGGACGTGCCCGTGGATGCGCAGCGGCCGCTCCAGGTTGTGCAGCACGGTCTTGCCGGGGTGCAGCGAGGCGAACGGGTCCTGGAAGATCAGCTGGACGCGGCGCAGGTACTCACGGTCCGGGTGGCCGCGTCCCACCGGGCTGCCGTCCAGCCGGATCTCGCCGCCGGTCACCGGGTACATCCGGGCGAGCAGCCTGGCCACCGTGGTCTTGCCCGAGCCGGACTCGCCGACCAGGGCGACGATCCGGCCCCGGTGCAGCGCCACGCTCGCCTCCTCGACGGCCCGGACGGTGGCGCCGCCGGCCGCGAAGTGCTTGGTGGCGGCGACGGCCTCCAGCACGGGCGTCTCGGTGTCGGGCTTGAGGTCAGTCATGAGACGGGGGCCTCCTCGGGGTGCTCGTGCAGCAGGCAGGCGGCGAGCCCGCGGCCGTCCGCGACCGGTCCGAGCCGGGGCAGCCGGCGGTCGCAGGCGTCCAACCGGCGGTCGCAGCGGGGGTGGAAGGCGCAGCCGGGCGGCGGGTCGGCGGGGTCGGGCGGGGTGCCGGGGATGCCGTGCAGGACGGAGAGCGGGGCGTGCAGCGGAGGGAAGGAGTCGCGCAGCCCGCGGGTGTAGGGGTGCTGCGGGGCGTCGTGGATGGCGCGGGCGGCGCCGATCTCCACGATCCGGCCGGCGTACATGATGGCGATCCGGTCGGCGAGCTCCAGCAGCAGCGACAGGTCGTGGGTGACGAAGACGACGGCGAAGCCGAGGCGGCGGCGCAGGCCGAGGATCTGCTTCATGATCTGGCGCTGCATCACCACGTCGACGGCGGTGGTGGGTTCGTCCATCACCACCAGCGCCGGGTCGCAGGCGAGGGCGAGGGCGATGGTGGCGCGCTGCCGCATCCCGCCGGACATCTCGTGGGGGTAGGCGCCGGACCGCTCGGCGGGGATGCCGACCATGCCGAGGAGTTCGGCGGTGCGGGCGGCGACGGCCTCCTTGGTGATGCCGCGGCGGTGCTCGCGCAGCACGTCGGCGAATTGCGCGGAGAGCCGCATCACCGGGTTGAGGGCGTCCATCGCGGACTGCAGCACGATGGACATCTCCCGCCAGCGCAGGGCGCGCAGGCGCTTCTCGTCGGCGGCGGTGAGGTCGACGGTGCCGCCCCCGTCGGCGTCGTCGCGGTGCAGCAGGATGCGGCCGGCGGTGATGGCGGCGGGCGGGCGCTGCAGCTGCGTCAGCGCGGTGATCAGCGTGGACTTGCCGGATCCGGACTCCCCGGCGATGCCGAGGATCTCCCCCCGGCGCAGCGTCAGATCGACCTCGGCGCAGGCCCGGACGCTCCGCTCGCCGCCGAGGTAGTCGACGCAGAGCCCCTGCGCCTCCAGGAGCACGCTCATCCCAGGTCTCCGTCCGCGAGGTGGGCGCCCATCAGGGGCGCGGGGAACTGCGCGAGTGGGCACGACCGGCCTGAACTGATCATGCGGCCTTCACCGCCTGCTGCGCCGCTCGTCGCGCCGCGCCCAGCCTCGGGTTGGCGATCTCGTCGATGCCGAAGTTGATGAGCCCGGTCGCGGTGCCGAGCGCCGCGATGCAGAAGCCCGGCGGCAGGAACCACCACCACAGGCCGTTGATGATGGCGTTCTGGTTCTGCGCGTTCTGGATCATCGTTCCCCAGCTGATGGTGTTGGGCGAGGAGACGCCGAGGAACGCCAGCCCGGCCTCCGCCAGCACCCCGCCGATCACCGCGTGCAGGAACATCGCGGAGATCAGCGGGTAGAGCCGCGGCAGCACCTCGCTGAAGACCAGCCGGGTGCGGCTCTCGCCGAGCATCCGCATCGCCTGGACGTGGTCCCGGCCGCGCAGGCTCATGGTCTGGGCGCGCAGCGACCGCGCGCCGCCCGCCCAGCCGAAGACGCCGATGATCAGCGCGATCGTCATGGTGCCGGTGTTGTTGAGGTAGCCGGCGACGATCAGGGTCAGCGCGAAGACCGGCATCACGATGAAGAGGTTGGTGATGAAGTTGAGGACGGTGTCGGCGACGCCGCCGAAGAACCCCGCGCAGACCCCGAAGAGGATGCCGAGCGCGGTGGAGATCAGCGCCGAGACGAGGCCGACCACCAGCGAGCCGCGCGCCCCGGCGATGGTCTGGGCGAGCACGTCCTCGCCCGAGCCGGTGGTGCCCAGCAGGTGGTGCCCGCTGGGCGGCTGATTGATCACCAGGTAGTCGAGGGTGTGCGGGTCCTGCCCGAGGGCGTGCACGCTGAACCAGTCGCCGAAGAGCGCGGCGAGCACCACCAGCAGGGCGATCGCCGAGCCGGCCAGCACCTTGGGATTGCGCAGTGCCGGCTTCATGACGCATCGCCCCCCTGGGCCCGGGTGCGCGGATCGACCAGCACGTAGACGCTGTCCGCGAGGAAGTTGGCGACCAGCACCGCGAGGGTGGTGAAGAGCAGGATGCCCTGCATCAGCGGGTAGTCCCGGTTGTCGATGGCCTGCTTGAGGAGGCTGCCGACGCCGGGGTAGGTGAAGACGGTCTCGGTGAGCACCGATCCGGCGATGATCGCGCCGAGCGCCAGTGCGAACCCGGTGAGCTGCGGCAGCATCGCGTTGCGCGCCGCGTAGCGGAAGAGCACCCGGGTGTTGCTCAGCCCCTTGGCGCGGGCCAGCAGCACGAAGTCCTCGCCGGTGGTGGTGAGCGTCATGTTGCGCATGCCCAGCAGCCAGCCGCCGCAGGAGGAGAAGACGATGGTCAGGGCCGGCAGCAGCCCGTAGTGCAGCACCGAGAGCCAGTAGCGCGGGCTGGACGGGTCGGCGTCCGGATCGTGCCCGCCGGCGAGCGGGAACCAGCCGAGCCGGAAGGCGAAGAGCCAGAGCGCGAAGAGCGCCACCCAGAAGTAGGGGACGGCGGCGAGGAAGGTGGAGAGCGGGGAGAGCACGCTGTCGGTGCGGGTGCCCGGCCGCCAGCCGCAGAGCGCCCCGATGCCGGTGCCGATGAGGAACGCCAGCACGGTGGAGACGCCCATCAGCAGCATCGTCCAGGGCAGCGCGGTACCGATCAGGGTGGTGACCCGGGTGGGGAAGTTGCCGGTGGAGATGCCGAGGTTGCCGGTGAACAGGTTGCCCAGGTAGTGCCAGTACTGCACGGCGATGTTCTCGTGCACGCCGCCGAGCAGCTTGCGGATCGCCTCGACGGTCTGCGGCGGCAGGTTCTGGCCGTTCTTCACCTCCAGCTGCTGGACGACGGCCTGCGCGGGGTCGCCGGGCATCAGCCGCGGGATGAGGAAGTTGAGGGTGACGGCCGACCAGGCCGCGATGACGTAGAAGCGCAGCCGCCGGGCGAAGGCGATGGCCCGGCGGCGGGTGCCGCTGCTCATGTGGTCGACCTCCTCAGGCCCTTGAGCGCGAGGATCGCCTCGGGGGCGGCGGCGTCGAAGCCGAAGTAGTGGCGGATGCCGCGGTTGGTGGGCCAGCCGGTCCAGTAGCGGCGGGTGGCGACGGCCCAGATGCACTCCCACAGCACGGGCACCACGGGCAGCTGCTCGACGAAGATCTTCTGCAGCGAGGCCGCGTAGGAGGCGATCAGCTTCGGGTCGTCGGTGACCCGCATCGCCGCCAGCAGCCGGTCGGTGTCGGCGTTCTTCCAGCGCATCTGGTTGGACGCGGCGATCTTGCCGACCGGCAGCATGCCCTGCCCGTCCAGCAGGGTGTTGTAGAACTGGTAGAGCGTGCCGGAGCTGTAGAGCCGGTACTGGATGTCGAAGGTGCCGCTGTTGTAGTGGGAGTCGAAGGTGGCGCCGACCTGCAGCTGCAGGTTGACGTTGAGGCCCAGGTGGCGGCGGAGCTGGTCGGCGGTGGCCGCGCTCATGATGCGGTAGGCGGGCCAGTCGGCGATCGAGGTCATCGAGACGGTGTGGGTGCGGCCGTCCTTCACCAGGTTGCCGCCCTTGATCTGCCAGCCGCCGGCGGCGAGTTCGCGCCGCGCCCCGGCGACGTCCAGGGGCTGGGAGCGGCGGTACTCGGGGAGCAGCCAGCTGCCGTAGACCTCGGGCGCGAGGCCGGCGAGGTTGGCGGGGTCCTGTCCGCTGGCGACGGTGCGGGAGACGGCGGAGCGGTCGATCGCCATGGACAGCGCCCGGCGGACGTGGATGTCGTTCCAGGGCGCCTTGGTGTGGTTGAAGGCGATCATCGCGATGGTGCCGCTGGGCAGGGGGCTGTAGAGGTTCTGCGCGGGGTCGCGGTCGACGAAGTTGGTCTGCCCGGAGGGCCAGGCGATGGAGGCGAAGTCGAGGTCGCCGTCGAGGAGCAGCAGCTTGGCGGTGTCCTCGGAGGCGGAGGGGAACTTGAGGTTGCGGGTGGGGAAGGCGTCGCCGCCCCAGTAGCCGCGGCGCAGCCGGATGCGCACCTGGTTGGTGGTGAAGGCGGCGATCCGGCCGGGGCCGGTGCCGACCGGGTCGGGGTTGTTCCAGGTGGCCAGGTCGTGCCCGGCGAGCTGGCGCTTGGAGACGACGGAGAGCTGGCCGAGGGCGTAGAGGTCCTGGTAGGCGGGCTTGTCGAAGGTGAGGACGACGGTGTCGGGGCCGGTGGCGCGGACGTCGGTGTAGGTGACGCCGGCGGTGTTGAACTCCGGCTTCTTCAGCGGGATGTCGAGGCTGTGGACGAAGTCGTCCAGGGTGAGCGGGCTCCCGTCGTTGAAGCGGACGCCCTTGCGGAGGGTGAGCGTCAGTTCGCGTCCGCCGCGCGACCAGGAGAAGGCGGAGGCGAGCCAGGGCTGCGGCTTCGCGGGGTCGAGCCGGGGGATCCACAGGGGCGGCTCGTAGATGTAGCGGCCCATCGGGCCGGTGTGGTTGGAGGGGGAGTAGGGGTTGAAGTTCCGCACGATCGCCGTGTCCTTGTTGAGCACGGAGACGGTGTCGGAGCGCGGCACGGTCGCGGAGGCGGGGCCTCCGCAGGCGGCGAGCACGGGCGGGGCGAGCGCGCCGAGGGAGAGCGCGCCGCCGGCGCGGAGGATGCTGCGGCGGTCCGGTGGTTGACCCATGCTCGAAGACCTCGTCCCTGTTCGGCAGTTGGGTCGGTGCCCGGCTTTTGTAAATCGGGTTGACGAACCGGTCAAGGGGTCGAACCGGAATCGGGCAGGACCTGGTCACCTTCCGAACATCGGCGGAGGGCGCGGCGGGATGGGGAGAACTGCTACCGGAACGTGACCAACCGAACCGCCCTCGGAGCGGTCCTACCGGGTGTAGAGGTGCATGAAGAAGATCGTCGGGGGTGGCGCGATGCGGCGGCTCGGGGTCTGGATCGGCGCGGGTGCGGCAGGGGCCGGCCTGCTGCTGGGGAGCGCGCCCGGCGCGGCGGCGTCCGCCCCGTCCGCGCGCCCCGCGCCCCGCGCGCAGCGTCCGGTGGTGGCGAACGAGGGGCCGCTCGCCGACATCGCCGGCTACCCCGGCCAGCGGGTCGGCATCGGCGCGGAGTTCACGCCCAGCCGGCTCGCCGCGCACGGCGCGCTCGCCTCCGGGGCGCTGCTCGGCGCGCGGGGCGTGCGCCTGGTGTCCGGCGGGGCGTCCGGCCCGGGGACGACGGCGCTGGCGGCCGTCTTCCGCATCCCGCGCGGCACCGCGCCCGGCCAGTACGCCTACACCGTGCGGTCCGCCGCCGCGGGCGGCGGCTCGCTGCTGGTCCGCGGCTGGATCACGGTCCGCAGCGCGCGGCCGCCGCGCTTCGACGTGCTGCAGGAC
>NZ_MLCF01000128.1 GCF_001879105.1 Mangrovactinospora gilvigrisea
CGTC
The DNA here is from genome assembly GCF_001879105.1 of Mangrovactinospora gilvigrisea. Lineage (GTDB taxonomy): Bacteria > Actinomycetota > Actinomycetes > Streptomycetales > Streptomycetaceae > Mangrovactinospora > Mangrovactinospora gilvigrisea. The sequence continues at coordinate 5 of NZ_MLCF01000128.1, forward strand.
ACGGGCGACCGCGGGCACCGACGCCTGACGGCCCCCCAGGGCCGATGCGGCCCCGACGCCCTGATCGCCCGCCGACGACCCGGTTCCACGTGGCCGTCGCTGCTGGGAGCGGGCGCCCCGGCCGCGCCGCTCCTGGCGGCCGTCGTCCGCGGGCTCGGCGGCGATGGCTGGCGCGTGAGCGGGGGTTGAGGCCGCGGGCGGCGGTCCGGAAAGCAGCCCGGACACCCCGCGGCCGCCGCGGACCTGACGGCCTGAGCGGCCGTCGGCGGCCGGCGGACCACGCAGGGTTGAGGTGGCCGCCGTGGCGGGCCGGGCGGGCAGGGCCGTGCCGCCCCTGGTCGCGCCCTCGACGCTGTGACGCCGCGGGCCGCCGCCCCCGCCTGGCGTGGCGGCGACGGGTGGCTCGCCCGTGCCCCCACGCTCGCCTTCGTCCGAACCGGGCGCGGCAGAGGCTAAGGCGTTACCGAGAGTTCCAGGTAGGCCGCGAGGATGGCGAGGTGGACGGCGCCCTGGAGGGGCGTGGAGCGGCCGGGGATGATGGTGAGGGTGCCGACGATCACGGTGAGGGCGAGCAGGACCATGTGGGTCGGGCCCAGGCCGAGGTTGAGGGGGCCGGTCATCCAGATCGAGGCGACGGCCACCGCCGGGATGGTGAGGCCGATGGACGCCATCGCCGAGCCCAGCGCCAGGTTGACGCTGGTCTGGACCTGGTCGCGTCCCGCCGCGCGCACCGCGGCGATCGTCTCCGGCAGCAGCACCAGCAGCGCGATGACGACGCCCACCACCGCGTTCGGCAGCCCCGCCGAGGCCACGCCCTTCTCGATGGTCGGCGAGATCACCTTCGCCAGCCCCACCACCGAGACCAGCGCCAGCGCCAGCATCACCAGGCTGAAGAGCGCCGCCTGACGGGTCGGCGGGTCGGCGTGGGAGTCCTGGCTCGGCGCGCCGCCGTCCCGCCGCACCGGCAGGAAGTAGTCGCGGTGCCGGACGGTCTGCGTCATCACGAAGATCAGGTAGAGCACCGCCGAGGCGACCGCGGCGAAGACCAGCTGGGAGCCCGAGAAGCTCGGGCCCGGCGTCGTGGTGGTGAACGTCGGCAGCACCATGCTCAGCGTCGCCAGGGTGGCCACCGTGCCGAACGCCGCGCCGGTGCCGGACTGGTTGAAGACCGCGGTGCGGTGCCGCAGCGCGCCCACCAGCAGGCAGAGTCCGAGGATGCCGTTGGTGGTGATCATGACGGCGGCGAAGACGGTGTCCCGGGCGAGGCCGGCGCTCTTGTCGCCGCCGTCCGCCATCAGCGTCACGATCAGCGCCACCTCGATGATCGTGACGGCCACCGCCAGCACCAGCGAGCCGAACGGCTCGCCGACCTTGTGCGCGATCACCTCGGCGTGGTGGACGGCCGACAGGACGGCGCCCGCCAGGATCACCGCGCACACCGCGACCACCCAGCCGGGCGGGTAGGTGCCCCAGGTGAAGGCGAGGGCGATGATGCCGAGAACCGGCAGCAGGGTCGTCCATTGCACGGCGGTCCGACGGAGGCGGGCTGTCGCGATCATGCTCCAACCCTGCCAGGGGTCGACGGAGAGTGAGAAGCGCTCAGCGTCACCACTGCGGCACCCGGTGCGATACGGGCTGTCAGATGCACCCGAACGGCGCACCCCCGACGGTCCGTCACCCCCGACGGTCCGTCACTCCCGCGGGCCGGCGGGCGCGGTCACGCCGCGGAGCGGCCCGCCGCCCGCACCGGCTCGCCCAGCCCGAGCGCCGGCAGCGCCACCGCGTCGACGCAGCCCACCAGGTAGTCGGCGTCCGCGTAGCACCCCTCCACCAGCGGCGCGGTGCGCAGCGCCCCGAAGAGCAGCGCCGCGATGTAGCGGGCCGCCGGGTTGTCGGCGGCGACCTCGCCGCGCTCCACCCCGCGCCGCACCATCGCCTCCAGCGCGGCCGCGTCCGGTTCGATCAGCGCCTCGACCAGCGCCTGCCGGAGCCGCTTGTCGTTCATCGCGGCATGGGCGATGGCGTGGATCAGGTTGGTCTCGCGTACCGCGCGGTCGCCGATGGCGCGCGCGGCGGCGCGCAGGTCCTCGGCGAGGCTGCCGGTGTCGATGTCGCCGAGCGGGCGGTGCCGGCAGGTGCGCAGCGCCGCGGCGACGAGGCCGGGCTTGCCCTTCCACTGCCGGTAGAGGGTGGACTTGCTGCACCGGGTGCGGGCCGCGACGGCCTCCATGGTGAGCGACTGGTAGCCGCCCTCGCGCAGCAGGTCGAGCACCGCCTCGTGGAGCTCGCGCACCCGCTCCGGGCTGATCTTGGAGCGGGGCGAGAGCCGTACGGGCGGTGCCGGTGATGCCGGAGTGGCGGACGGGGACGACGGGGACGAGTGCGACGACGGGGACGAGGGGGACGCGAGGTGCGCCGGCATGGTGCGAAGCTCCCTGCGGGTGCCGGGTGTGACGTGGGGTGATGCGACCGTAGTCCCGGTCTCATCGGCACGCAAGCGTATCGGTACGATGGTGTACCGGTACGCTCCCGTACCGCAGCGCCCAGCACGGCAGAGCGGGCGCGATCCGCCTCGGGAGGGGGATTTGTCCATGAGTTGCGCCCGCATGCGCGCCCGCGCGCGCGACGGCCTGATGCCCGGGGCCCCGGGGTGACCGCCACCCTCGCAGCCGTCCTGCTCTCCCTCGTCTCGGCGGCGGGCTATGCCGTCGGCGCGGTCGTGCAGGAACGACTCGCCGCCCGGAACGCGGTCACCCCCGGCCGCCAGGCGCACGCCCTGACCCGGCTGCTGGCCCGCGGCGCGTGGTGGTGGGCGGTGCTCCTCAACGGGGCCGGCGCCGCCCTCCATGTGGCCGCGCTCCGCTTCGGCCCGCTGACGCTGGTTCAGCCGATGGGCGCGCTCACCCTGGTCGCCGCCGTCCCGCTGAGCGCCCGCTCGGCGCGGCGGAAGGTCACCTCCTACGAGTGGCGCGGCACCACCCTGACCCTGCTCGGCCTCGCCGGTCTGCTGCTGATCACCGGACGGGTCGCCCCCAACGGCGCGCTCTCCACGCCCGAGGCGGTCGCCGTCGCGGGCGGCGCCGCCGTCCTCACCGTCGCCCTGGTGCTGCCCGGCCGGCGCGGCCCGGTGGGACGCGGCCTCGGCGCGCGGCACGCCACCGCCTCGGGCATCTGCTCCGGGATCGCCTCGGCGCTCTCGCAGACCGTCGCCGTCCGCCTCACCGACCACGGCTCCACCCCCGCCTGGCAGTTGGCGCTGGTCGCCACGCTTGTGGCGCTCTGCGCGACCGCCGGGATGCTGCTGGCGCAGAGCGCCTACCGGGCCGGGCTGGGCGCGCCGCTGGCGCTGCTCACCCTCGCCAACCCGGCCGCCGCCGCGGTGGTGGGCGTGGCGCTGCTGGGGGAGCGGTTCAGCGGGGGATGGGTGGGGTCGCTCGTCGCCCTCGCCGCGGCCGTCCTCGGCGCCCGCGGTGTCGTCCTTCTCACCAGGGAGGGCGGTGCGGGTCGAAATGCCGAGACGGGTCTCATCGGTTAGGAACTTAGGAGGACGGCGGACGGAGGCGTCGGCGCGGGCCGGCTCGGGACGGCGGGAGTGCCCCTTGCGAGGTGGACCAGAGTGATCGTCATCTCGGTGCTGTGCGCGATCCTCGGGGCGGCGAGCAACGCCTGCGGGACCGTGCTGCAGCGCCGTGCCGCGCTGCGCGTCCCGGGCTCCTCGGCGATGCGGTTCCAGCTGCTGATCGACATGCTGCGGCAGCCCGCCTGGGCTTTCGGCATGTTGTGCGTGATCTTCGCGGCGATCTTCCAGGCGGTGGCGATGGCCACCGGGCCGCTCGCCCTCGCCCAGCCGATCTTCGTGCTGGAGCTGCCCTTCGTCTTCTTCTTCGTCGGCCCGATCCTCAAGCGACGGGTCTGGCGCAGCGCCTGGTGGTCGGCGGGGTTCATCGTCGCCGGTCTGGCGCTGGCGCTGGCCGCCGCCAATCCGCACGGCGGCACCGCGCAGGCCCCGATGGTGCTGTGGATCCTCGCGCTGGTCTGCTGCCTCGGCGCGATCGCCGCGCTGGTGGCGGCGGCGCTCAAGCGCCCGGACGGGCCGGTGCGGGCGGCCTGCCTGGGGACGGCGGCGGCGATCGGCAACGCGCTCACCGCCGCGCTGATGAAGTCGGCGACGGACACCTTCGACCACCGCGGGCTCAGCGGGTTCCTGACGTCCTGGCAGACCTACGGCTTCGCGCTGATGGGCGTGATGGCGCTGTTCCTGCTGGAGAACGCGATGCAGGCCGGTCCGCTGGTGGCCTCCCAGCCGGCCCTCACCCTGGGCGACGCGCTGATCTCGCTCTCGCTCGGCGTCACCCTCTACAGCGAGACGGTGCGCACCGGCTGGTGGCTGGTGCCGGAGCTGCTCGGCGTCGGCCTGGTGGTGCTCGGCGCGGTGGGGCTCTCCCGGCAGCCCGCGCTCAGCTCGAAGGGGGACGCCCGCGCGCAGGCCAAGGGCGGCGCCACGGCGGTGGCGGACGCCTCCTCCTGACGGACCGCCCCCTCGCCTGACGACCGCGCCGCAGGAGCGCGGGGAACCGCGCGGGTGAGCGTGGTCGGCCCGCGCCCGAGCGGCGGCCCGGGTCAGCTCACGGAGATGTCGTCCGCGGTGTAGGAGCCCTGGCCGTACCAGCCGTGCACATAGACCGTGACGCTGGTGGTGGAGGCGCCGGTGGTGAAGGAGGTGCTGAGCTTCTGCCAGCTGGTGCCGCCGGTGGACGTCCAGGTGGAGGTGTCCGTGCCGCCGGTGCCGGAGACGCCGAGGTAGGTGTAGTTGCCGTCGACGTAGCCGCTCAGCGTGTAGGCGGTGCCCGGCTTCACCGTGATCGTCTGCTGGCACTGCGCCGTGTCGGCCGAGGACGGGTTGCCCTCCAGCGCGTACTGCCCGCCGTGCACGGTGGTGTTCTGCACGGTGCCGAGCCCGCCGGAGCACGTCCACGGCGACAGTGCGCCGCTCTCGAAGCCGCCGTTGACCACGCCGCCCGAGGCCGGCGGGGTGCCGGTGGCGCTGGAGGTGGGCGTCGGGCTCGCCGAGGTGCTGCCGGTCGGGGTGGGCGTCGGCGAGGCGGAGGCGGACGTCGACTGCGTCGGCGTCGGGGAGCCGCTCGGCGGCGACGGGCAGGTGCCGGGCGCCGAGCCGTTGGTGGCGTTGACGACGTCGTTGAGCAGCGTGTTCGACGGATCGTCGTAGAGCGAGAACATCATCGTCCCGCCGAGGCCGTTGCAGTGCAGGTAGTCGGCCGTCGCCTGGATCGACCTGGCGTCCTCGCCGGACCAGAAGGTGGTGCCGTCGTAGAACCAGGCGGCCTGGGCGAGCGGGTCCCAGTAGGTGTCGGCCGCGTTGTCGACGACCCCGCCCAGCTCCTTGTACATCCGGATGCCGGCGACGTTGCCCGAGTCGGCGGCGCCGGGCGCCGGGCCGGTGGCGGTCTGGAAGAGCCCGTGGTCGCTGCCGGCCGGCACGCCCGTCCAGCCCCGGTAGTAGAACGGGACGCCCAGGTTGAGCTTGGACGGCGGGAAGCCGCCGGGGATGCCGTAGGCGGAGTCGCCCGCGGTGAGCGCCCTGACCGCCTCGTCGATGCTGTACTTCTGCTGACCCGGCGGGATCACCGCCGAGGGGTCCGACGGGTTGTCGTAGAGCGGGGCCTGATGGTTCGTCGGCCCGGTCGGCTCCCAGCCGCCGTGCATGTCGTACGTCATGGCATCGGCGAAGGTGAGGTACTGGCCGATCTTGTCGGTCTGCACGTTGGCGATCTTGTCCTGGCCGGCGGGCAGCGCCGCGCTGAGGGCGTAGGTGCGGCCGTCGGCCTGGCCCTGGGCGTCCAGCTCGGAGCGGAACTCGGCCAGCAGGGCGGTGTAGTCCGCCTTGTCGGACGGGCTGGAGTGGTTGCCGACGTGCCCGCCGCCGCCCGGGTACTCCCAGTCGATGTCGAAGCCGTCGAAGATGCCCTTGGCGGTGCCGGCGCCGCCGTAGCCGCCCTGTGCGGGCAGGTTGCCCTTGATGAACATGTCGACGCAGGAGGAGACGAGTTTCTTGCGGGAGGCGTCGGTGGCGGCCGCGTCCGAGAAGTACTTGGAGTAGGTCCAGCCGCCCAGTGAGAGCAGGATCTTCAGGTGCGGGTACTTCGCCTTCAGCTCCTTGAGCTGGTTGAAGTTCCCGACCAGCGGCTGGTTCCAGGTGTCGGCCTGGCCGTTGACGGAGGTGTCGGCGCCGTACGTCTTCTGGTAGTCGGCGTAGGCGTCGCCGGCGCCGTCGCCCGCGTTGGGGTCGTTCTCGTCCTGGTCCGCGGCCTTGGTGGCCTCGAAGCAGGTGAGGTTGGCGGGGTCGATGTTCTCGAAGTCGTAGAGCAGGTAGTCGAGTTTGCCGGCGGCGCCGCCGGTGTCCAGGGCCTTGGGGTAGTAGGCGTTCTGGTAGATCGACCACTGGTCGTAGTAGGCCACCTTGAGGCCGCCGCCGGTGGCGGAGGCGCCGGTGGTGCTGTCGTGGTGGGCCGCGGAGCGGGCGGCGGCGGGGCCGCCGGTGAGCAGCGAGGCGCCGAGCCCGACGAGGGCGGCGCCGGCGGACAACGCGGCGGCGAGCGAGGCGCGCCGTCGGGAGGAGCGGACGACCATGGGAAGTCCTCCGGTGGGCGATTGACGGGGTACCAGGGGCGCCGGCGAGGGGGAGCCGGCAGCCGGACCGACTGCGCATGCCCTGACGCGGACCAATGTGGACTAGACCACTGATCGTGTCAAGTACCCGTCAATCCTTGCTCCGAAGAAGGCCCCGGCATGCCCCCCGCGCCCGCGCGGCGGGCGGGTGGGGCGCCGGGGCGAACGGGCGGCAGACCCTGCGCCGCGCGCGCCGCGACGGTCGCGACGGACCCGCACCGCGACGGACCCGCACCGCGACGGACCCGCACCGCGCCGGGCCCGCACCGCGCCGGGCCCGCACCGCGTCGGCGCTACTCCTGCCGCTTGCCCGAGGTGATCCGCGAAAGGATCAGCGCCACCAGGATGATCGCCCCGTTGAACGCCCCGATCCACTGCGCCGGAACCCCCGCCAGCGTCAGCACGTTCTGGATCATGTACAGCAGCAGGATCCCGGTGAACGCCCCGAAGACCGTCCCCTTGCCCCCGTTGAGGCTCACCCCGCCGATCACCGCCGCCGCGAAGACCGTGAAGATGTCCCCGGTGCCCTGCGCCGCCGCCACCGAGGCCAGACGCCCCGTCAGCATCAGCCCGCCCACCGCGGCCAGCACGCTCGCCGTGGTGATCGCCACCCACAGCACCCGGTCCGTCCGGATGCCGGCCGCCTTCGCCGCGTCGGTGTTCCCGCCGATCGCGTAGAGCGACCGCCCCGCGCGCGTCCACCCGAGCACGCCCACGCCCGCCGCGAACAGCACCAGGCAGAGCCAGATCGACACCGGCACCCCGCCCCACTCCGCCGTCCCGATGTAGAGCATCGAAGACGGCAGGTTGAAGAACGTCTTGCCGCCCGAGATCCCGGTCAGCATCCCGTGCAGGGTGATCTGCATCCCCAGCGTGACGATGAACGCGCTCAGCCCGAACCGCACGATCAGCAGCGAGTTGAGCAGCCCGATCGCCAGCCCCACCAGCAGCGTCAGCGGCACCGACCAGGCGCCCCCGAGCCACCCCAGGCCGTGCGCCGAGCCGCCCGCCGGCAGGCAGATCCAGGCCGCGATGCCGGGCGCCAGCCCGAACGTCGCCTCCAGCGACAGGTCCATCTTCCCGGCGACCAGCACCAGCGTCTCCGCCAGCACCATCACCGCGATCTCGGACATCGTCTGGAGGACGTTGATGATGTTCCCGCCCTCCAGGAACACCGGGTTGACGGCCTGTCCGACGATCGCCACCACGATGATCGCCGGGATCAGCGCGAGGTCCCGGAGCCGCGCCAGGGCCGGCAGCCGCCGCATCCCCGGCAGCGTCACCGTTGCGTTGTCAGGCATGGCCGATTCCCTCCATCGCCGCGACCATCTCGTTGTCGTGCCACCCGGCCGCGTGCTCGGCGGCGATCCGCCCGCCGAACATCACCACCACCCGGTGGCAGCCGCGCAGGTCCTCCAGCTCGTCGGAGGCGATCAGAACCCCCGTGCCCTCCGCGGCCACCCGGGCCACGTTGGACAGCAGCGTCTCCTTGGAGCGCACGTCGACGCCCGCCGTCGGGGAGACCATCACCAGCAGCCGCGGATCCCCGGCCAGCGCCCTGGCCATCACCACCTTCTGCTGGTTGCCGCCGGAGAGGCCGTCGACGGGTTGGCGCGGACCGTCCGTCTTGATGTCCAGCCGGTCGATCAGCGTCCGGGCCAGCGCGTCCCGCGCCGACGGCCGGACGGTGCCGGCCGGGCCCAGCCGCTCCGGCACCGTCATGGTGGCGTTCTCGGCCACCGAGAGGTTGGCGACGAAGCCCTGGTGGTGCCGGTCCTGAGGGACCAGGCCCACCCCGCCGCGGATCGCCGCCCGGACGTCCCCGGGGCGGGCCGGCCGCCCGGAGATCTCCAGCGTGCCGCGGTCGGGGGCGCGCAGCCCGGCGACCGTCTCGGCGAACTCGGTGCGCCCGCTGGACGCGATCCCCGCCAGGCCGACGATCTCGCCCGGACGGACCGTCAGGTCGACGTCCTGGTAGGCGCCGTCCAGGCCCAGCCCGCGCGCCTCCATCACCGGCGCCGCACCGAGGAGTCCGCCGTCCGCGGCGTCCCCGGCGGCGGACCGCGCCGCGCCCGGCAGCCGCACCTCGCCGGTCATGTCGGCGACCAGGTCGGACTCGTCCAGCCCGGCCACCGGCCGCGTCGAGATGTGCCGCGCGTCGCGGAAGACCGTGACGGTGTCGCAGATCTCGAAGACCTCCTGGAGGTGGTGGGAGATGAACAGGATGGTCACGCCCTGCCGCTGGAGCTGGCGCAGCTGCTCGAAGAGGCGGGTGATGGCGGGGCCGTCCAGGCGCGCGGTGGGCTCGTCCAGGACGATGAACCGGGCGCCGAACGACAGCGCGCGGGCGATCTCCACGAACTGCCGCTGCTCCACCGTCAGTTCCCCGGCCGGGCGGCTCACGTCCACGTCCACCTGCCAGGTCTCCAGCAGCTCGCGGGCGCGGCGGCGCAGCTCCCGCCAGCTGATCAGGCGGCCCGCGCGGAGGGGATGGCGGCCCAGGAAGAGGTTCTCGGCGACGGTGAGCCCGGGGATGGTGGTGGAGCGCTGGTAGACGCAGGCCACCACCTCCCGCCAGGCGTCCCGGTCGGCGAGGTGCGGGGCGGGGCGGCCGTGGAAGCGGACGGTGCCGGCGTCGGCCGGGGTGAGCCCGGTGAGGACGGAGACCAGCGTCGACTTCCCCGCCCCGTTCCGCCCCACCAGGGCATGGGTGGAGCCGGGGGCGACGGAGAGGCCGACCGCGTCGAGCGCCGTGGTCGGCCCGTACCGCTTGGTGACGCCGATCGCCTCCACCACCGGGGGAGCCGAGGGAGCGTCAGCCGCCAAGGTGGTTCCCCCAGAGGCTGGTGTCGTCCGGCTTGACGCTGGTGATGCCGCCGTAGGAGCCGCCGTCCAGGGTGACCAGCGGGGCGGGCAGCTGGTCCTCCAGGTTGCCCTGCGGAGTGCGGATGATCGTCGAACCGTGGTCGGTCTTCCCCGGCTTGAAGGTCTTCCCGTCGATCGCGGCCTTGATGTAGAAGAGCCCGTACTTGGCGTACTGGTCGGCCGGCTGGGAGACGGTGGCGTCGATCTGCCCCGCCTTGATGTCCTTCAGCTCCTGCGGGATGCCGTCGTTGGAGACGATGTAGACGTGCTTGGGGTTGCTCGGCGGCACCAGCATCCCGCGCTGCTTCAGCGCCTGGAGGGTGCCGGAGAGCGCGAACGAGGCCTGCATGTAGACGCCGTTGACGGGCGCGCCCTGCAGATCGGTCTTGAGCTTCCGGGAGGCGGTGTCCTGGTCCCAGTTGGTGGGCTCGCCGACGACCGTGATGCCCGGGTAGTTCTGCTTCATGCAGGCGTTGAAGGCGTCGGTGCGGTCCCGCCCGTTGATCGAGGTGAGGTCGCCCTCCAGATCGACGACCCGGCCCTTGCCCTTGAGCTTGGTGCCGAGGAACCGGCAGGCCTTCTCGCCGTACGCCTTGTTGTCCGCCCGGACGATCATGAAGACCTTGCCGGAGTCGGGCCGGGTGTCGATCGAGACCACCGGGATCTTCTTGGCGGCCAGCGTCTGCAGGGTCGGCTTGACGGCCGCGGTGTCCTGCGGGGCGATCACCACGCCCTTGACCTGCTGGCTGATCAGCGTCTGCACATTGGACGCCAGCTTGGAGATGTCGTTCTGCGAGTTCGTCGTCTTGAGGGTGACGCCCTGCTGGCCCGCGAACTGCGGGACGTACTTGATGTAGGAGTTCCAGAAGTCGGTGTCGGCGCGTGGGTAGTCGACCCCGACCAGCGGCTTCGACGAGGACGCCCCGCCCTTGGTGCTGCTTCCGCAGGCGGCCAGGGGGACGCAGAGCAGTGCTAACGCGGTCGCCAGGACGGCGGTGCGGCGCGACGGCTGAGAAGACATCAACGGCTCCTTCGCTCACCTGCGCTAAGGTCGGATGTCTTTCTAGGGCAGTTGTCGTGGGCGTGTCCATACCCCGGCGGAACGACACCGAACTGTTAAGCCGAACATCCAACTACTGCCCGTCGGCGGTTCTCCAGTACTGTGCCGCTACACATCCGCGGGACGACGCGGAGCGACCACCTTCAGATCGGGAGCGCGGGGATGGCCCTGACCGACGACGCCATCGCGAAGATCACCAAGCTGATCCGGGACGGCGAACTGAGCCCCGGTTCGCGCCTCCCCCCGGAACAGCAGCTCGCCGCCCAGCTCGGCCTCTCGCGCAACTCGATGCGCGAGGCGGTCAAGGCCCTCGAGGTGGCCCGGGTGCTGGACGTGCGGCGCGGCGACGGCACCTACGTCACCAGCCTGGAGCCCGGCCTGCTGCTGCAGAGCCTCGGCTTCGCCATCGACCTGCTCAGCGGCGACACCCTGCTGGAGGTCCTGGAGGTGCGCCGGCTGCTGGAGCCCACCGCCACCTCGCTCGCCGCCCAGCGGATGACGCCCGAGCACCTGGCCGAGGTCCGCGGCCACCTCGAGCAGATGGCCGACGCCGGCGACGACATCGAACGCCTGGTCCGCCACGACGCCGCCTTCCACCGCGCCGTCGTCCACGCCACCGGCAACGAGACGCTGGTCTCCATCCTCGACGGCGTCTCCGGGCGCACCGTCCGCGGCCGCGTCTGGCACGGCATCGTCGACGCCGAGGCCGCCGCCGTCACCCTCGCCGAGCACCGCGCCATCTTCCGCGCCCTGGAGTCCCAGGACGGCCCGCTGGCCCAGGCGGCCGCGCTGGTGCATGTGCACACCTCCGAGTCGTGGCTGCGCAACGCGCTCGGACGGGTCGAGGACGAGGAGGGCGGGCCCGCCGCCGCGGCAAAGGACGACGCCAAGGACGCCAAGGGGGACACGAAGGAGGGGAAGGAGTGAGCCAGGGGCCCGGTTGACACCAGGGAGCGGACGGCCATAGGGCAGACTGGGAGGCCGATCCGCAGCCAGGCCCCGCGGCCCACCAGGAAGGACGCGCCATGACGACCGACTCCACATCGGAGACCGCCACCGCAGCGGAGATCATGCTGGAGCTGGTCGACGATGCCGGCCGCACCATCGGCACGGCGGAGAAGCTCTCCGCGCATCTGCCGCCGGGCCGGCCGCACCGGGCGTTCTCCGTCTTCCTCTTCGACACCCGCGGGCGGATGCTGCTGCAGCGCCGCGCGATGTCGAAGTACCACTCGCCGGGGGTGTGGTCCAACACCTGCTGCGGGCACCCGTACCCGAACGAGGCGCCGATCGCGGCGGCCGCCCGGCGCACCTACGAGGAGCTGGGCGCGGCGCCGAACCGCATCGAGGAGGGCGGCACCGTCCGCTACGACCTCCCCGACCCTGCCTCCGGGCTGATCGAGCGGGAGTTCAACCACCTCTTCGTCGGGACGGTCGACGCGGCGATGGCCCCCGACCCGGACGAGGTCGAGGACACCCGCTTCGTCACCGCGGCGGAGCTGGCGGAGCTGCGCGAGGCCCCGGGCTCGGAGTTCTCCGTCTGGTTCCCGACGGTCCTGGACGCGGCGCTCCCGGCGATCCGCCGGCTCACCGGCGCCTGGTAGGGCGCCCCGTAAGGGGCGCGGGGCTCTGCCGAGGTGCGGCTCCGCCGCGCGGGCGCGAGTGACCCGGGAGCGACCGGTCGGCCGCAACCCACCGCGCCCCGCCCGGACCCGGCCGTCCGTCAGGACTCAGCGGTACCTGGGCAACTCCGCCCAGACGACCTTTCCGCCGTCCTCCGTCCGAAGGACGTCGCAGCGCCCGCCGCCCTCGTCGGTCAGCGCCTTGACGAGCAGCAGCCCCCTGCCGCCCGTCCGCCCGAAATCCGTCGCCCCCGACATCAGCGCGTGCGGCCGGTAGGGGTGGCGGTCCTGCACCGCCACCCGCACCCACGCGCCCTGGAAGGCGACCTCCACCCGCACCTCGGGCGTCAGCAGCGCCGCGTGCCGGACCGCGTTGGTCACCAGTTCCGAGACGATCAGCAGCAGGTCCTGCACGACCGGATCGCCCGGCGCGAGCCCGTGCGAGCCGAGCAGGTCCCGCACCGCGCGGCGGGCCTGCGGGACCGAGGACTCCACCGTCGGCGCGGTGAAGTGCCAGAGCTCCGGCCCCGGAATGCCTCCGGGCCCGGCCAGTGCTCCGGGGTCGGGAGGGGTACTCCCGCTCACGTCCATCAGCGCAGCACTCGTCCTTCCGATCCTCGCGAATGGAACCGGCCAACGTCCGTCAATTGCCAGTTGGTCAAGTGCCACTGAGCGTAAGGCCAGGCCGACCGAATCGTGTGAGACACGGCAACTCGGCGCGATTCGACCGAATCCCGACCGTCGGTGCCCGATTCCGATCGCCCGCGGTGGGTCCGGCGGGGCGGTTTTCGGACGCCGCTGAGCCGCGCGTTCGCACCCGACGCGTCCATTCGGACAGCCGCCCCGATCCGCTCCGATGGTGGCCTGCTGAGGTCAGGCTCTTGACGGGAGATCACCGATGAGGCAGGAAGGGGGAGACCGGCTGCAAGTCCAGACCCGTCGGCCCGCCGCGGCCGACCCGAACGTCCCCGGAGTGTGCGCGTGTCCCAGAGCGCAGACACAACAGCCTCGAACCGGCCCCGGCGCGCCCTCGTGGTGCGCGGCGGCTGGGAGGGCCATGCCCCCGTCGAGGCCACCGACCTCTTCATCCCCTTCCTTCGTGACAACGATTTCTCGGTCGAGGTGTCCGACACCCTCGACAGCTATCTGGACGCCGAACTGCTCGGCGCCACCGACCTGGTGGTGCAGTGCTGGACCATGGGCGAGATCAGCCGCGAGCAGCGCGCCGGCCTGGAGGCCGCGGTCCGCGCCGGCACCGGCCTGGCCGGCTGGCACGGCGGCATCTGCGACTCCTTCCGCGGCAGCCTGGAGTACCAGCTGATGACCGGCGGGCAGTTCCTGATGCACCCGCCCGGGTTCCTCGACCACACCGTGGCGATCCGCAAGGAGCGCGCCGACCACCCGGTCGTCGCCGGCCTCGCCGACTTCGACGTCCACACCGAGCAGTACTGGGTCTCCACCGACGCGCTGGACGACGTGCTCGCCACCACCGTCTTCCGCCCCGGCGACCACGACGGCCCGTGGCGCGAACCCGTCACCGTCCCGGCGGTGTGGACGCGCCAGTGGGGCGAGGGCAAGGTCTTCGTCTCCACCATCGGCCACAAGGTCGACGACTTCGACGTGCCCGAGGTGCGGGCCCTGACCGAGCGGGGGCTGCTGTGGGCGAGCCGTTGATGCGGATCGGCATGGTCGGCGCGGGCAAGATCAGCGGCGCCTACCTCGACACCTTCCCCAAGCTGCCGGAGCTGCAGCTGACCGCCGTCACCGACCTCGACCCGGCGAGGGCCGAGGAGGCCGCGGCGAAGGCGCCGGGCGCGGTGGCCGTCAAGGGCGGCGTGGACGAGCTGCTCGCCCGCGACGACGTGGACGCGGTCCTCAACCTGACCATCCCCGCGGTGCACGCGGAGGTGGCGCGGGCGGCGCTCGCCGCCGGCAAGCACGTCTACGGCGAGAAGCCGCTGGCCACCACGCGCGAGGAGGCCGACGGCGTGCTGGAGCACGCGGCGGCGGCCGGGCTGCGGGTGGGCTGTGCGCCGGACACCGTGCTGGGCACCGGCACCCAGACCGCGCGCAAGGCCGTCGACGACGGCCTGATCGGGACGCCGGTGGCGGCCACCGCGTTCATGACCACCCCGGGGCACGAACGCTGGCACCCGGACCCGGAGTTCTACTACCGGCCGGGCGGCGGTCCGCTGCTCGACATGGGGCCGTACTACTTCTCGTCGCTGGTGCACCTGCTCGGGCCGGTGGCGCGGGTGACGGGCTTCTCCTCGACGCCGCGGGACGAGCGCGTCATCGGCAGCGGGCCGCGGGCCGGGACGCGGTTCGCGGTCGAGGTCCCCACCCACGTGACCGGAGTCCTCGAGCACGCCTCGGGGGCGCTCTCCACGCTGGTGATGAGCTTCGACGTGCACGCGGCGCGGCTGCCGCGGATCGAGGTGCACGGCACGGACGGCTCGGTGTCGGTGCCGGACCCGAACGGGTTCGGCGGGACGGTGGAGCTGTACCGCGGGACCGCGGGGGAGTGGGAGACGCTGCCGGACGAGGCGGGCTACCGGGACGCCTCCCGCGGGTTCGGGCTCGCCGACATGGCGCGGGGCGTCGCGTCCGGCGAACCGCACCGCGCGTCGGGCGAGTTGGCGCGGCACGTCCTCGACGTGATGCTGTCGCTCCTGGAGGCGGCCGAGTCCGGCAACGCCGTAGCGGTGGCCTCCACCTGCGAGCGGCCGGCGCCCATCGTCTGACGCCGCCGCGCCTGCGCCCCGCCGCGCAGCGCCGCCGCCCCTCCGCTCCGCCCCGGCACCCCACCCGTCCCTCGGTGACCTGTCGCCTTCCACCGAGCCGACCTGGGTGGGGTGCCGGGGCGTTCCCCCGCCCGACGCGGCCGCGGGTCGCCGTCGCCTCCCGGCCCCGCCGCCGCCCCTTCGCCCCGGCACCCCACCCGCCCCTCGGTGACCGGAGCGCCGGGGCGAAGGGGCGGCGAACAGGTCACCGCACACGCCGCAAGCGTTTGCACCGAGCCCTGGTGCATCCGAAGACATCCGAGGTATGGTTCCGCATGACCGCGGACACCGCCCCCTGGCGCAGCGCCCTCGCCGATGCCGACATGGTCTGGCAGCGCATCCCGACCACCTGGTACGAGGGCCCGTTCCTCGGCAATGGCGGCCTCGGCTCCGGCATCTACGCAGAGCCCGCGGAACCCGCGGACCCCGCGAATGCGGACAGGCCCATCCGCCGGCTCCGCTTCAACGTGCAGCACAGCGAAGTGCAGGACCACCGCCCCCGGTTCGGCACCCTGTGGGGCCTCGCCCGCCTCCCCATCGGGCACTTCACCCTCACCACCGCCGGCGACATCACCGCCCTCGACTGGCGCCTCGACCTGTGGAACGCCGAGCTCACCGGCACCGTCACCACCACCGCCGGCATCCTCCGCCTCCGCGCCCTCGTGCACGCCGAGCGCGACGTCCTCACCGTCCGGCTCACGCCGGGCCGCGGCGAGTCCGCCGCCACCTGGACCTGGACCGCCGCCGAGGCGATCAGCCCCCGCGTGCACAGCCCCCGCCCGCGCCCCACCGGGTACACCGGCAACGACCCCGCCGTCCTCGACGGCGACCAGTCCTTCGCGGTCACCGCCCACGCCCGCGGTGCCTCCGTCCAGCACCTGCTCGCCGGCGGCGGCCACACCACCGCCTGGCGCCAGACCGTCGCGGCGGACGGCACCGCCACCCTCGCCGTCGGCCTCGCGCACGCCTTCCCCGGCGACGCCCACCCCGCCGCGGCCGCCGCCCTCGTCGAAGCCGAAGCCGAAGCCGAAGCCGACGCCGACACAGCCGCGCACCGCGCCTGGTGGCACGCGTTCTACCCGAAGAGCTTCCTCTCCGTCCCCGACGCCCGGCTGCAGGCCTTCTACTGGATCCAGCTGTACAAGACCGCCTCCGCCACCCGCCGCGACCGCCCCGTCATGGCCACCTGCGGACCGTGGCTGGAGCCCACCCCGTGGCCAGCCACCTGGTGGAACCTCAACGTCCAGCTGGAGTACTGGCTCATCCAGGGCAGCAACCACATCGACCAACTCGACTCCCTGACCCGCGCCCTCGCCGAGCACGCCGACCGCCTCGGCGACGCCCTCGCCCCCGCCTACCGCGCGGACGGCGCCGGCCTCCCCCGCACCACCGACATCCACCTCGCCGGCGGCGGGCCCACCGACGGCACCGACCCCGGCCACGGCGTCGGCGTCCCCGGCGAGGCCGACCCCACCCCCGAGATCGGCAACCTCGCCTGGGCGCTGCACAACGTCTGGCTGACGTACCGCCACACCATGGACGAGGCCCTGCTGCGCGACACCGTCTTCCCGCTGCTCCGCCGGTGCGTCGCCTACTACCTGCGGTTCCTCGCCGCCGGCCCGGACGGCTTCCTGCACCTGCCGCTCACCTACTCGCCGGAGTACGGCACCGCCACCGACGTCAACTACGACCTGGCGCTGATCCGCTGGGGCTGCGCCACTCTCCTCGACGCGGCCCGCGTCCTGGGCGTGGACGACCCGTCGGCCGCCGCCTGGGAGGACACCCTCAAGCGCCTCACCCCCTACCCGGTGGACGGCACCGGTCTGATGATCGGGGCCGGCACCCCGCTCGCCACGTCCCACCGGCACTACTCGCACCTGCTGATGATCTTCCCGCTGCACCTGATGACCTGGGAGCAGCCCGAGCACCGCGCGCTCATCGAGCGGTCCCTCGCGCACTGGGTGGGCTTCACCGGCGCGCTGCAGGGCTACACCTTCACCGGCGCCGCCTCGATCGCCGCGGGCATGGGGGACGGCGACCGCGCGCAGGGCTATCTGGAGCAGCTGCTCGCCGAGTTCATCAAGCCCAACACCATGTACCAGGAGTCCGGTCCGGTCATCGAGACGCCGCTGTCCGCGGTGCGCTCGCTGCAGGACATGGTCTGCCAGTCCTGGGGCGGGGTGCTCCGCCTCTTCCCGGCGGTCCCGTCCGCCTGGGACGACGTCCGGCTGCAGGACTTCCGCACCGAGGGCGCCTTCCTGCTCGCCGCCGAGCGGCGGGCCGGCCGCACCGCCTGGATGCGGATCCGCAGCGAGGCGGGGGCGCCCTGCGTGCTCCGCAGCGATCTGGGCGCCGCGGTCGAGGTGCGCGATGCGGACGGCCGCACCGTGCCCCACGAGACCCTGGACAACGGGGATCTGCGGCTGCATCTTGCGGCGGGGGAGGAGGCGCTGGTGCACCCGGCGGGCACACCGCGCCCGTCCACCGCCCTCGGCCCGGTCGCCCCCGGCGCCCCGGCCGCCCGCTGGGGCCTGCCCGCCTGAGCGTCCGTCAGCACACCGCCCGATCAAGGAGGGAACATCCGATGAGTGAGGTCTCCCGACGAGAGGTGCTCGGACTCGGTGCGGCGGTCGCGGGAGGGGCCGCCATGGTGGCGGAGCCCGCGGGCGGCGGACCGGCCGCCGCCGACGTCCCCTCCGGAGGGGACCCGCACCGCGCGCTGCTCGCCACCGCCGACCCGCTGTGGCGCCGGCTGCCCGCCGACTGGCGGCAGGGCCCGTTCCTCGGCGACGGCCTCCTCGGCGTCCAGCTCTACGCCGGCGACGACGCCCGCACCCTCACCTGGATGCTGGGCCACTCCGAGGTGCAGGACCAGCGACCCCAGTGGGAGGCCGGCATCGGCCTCTCCCGGCTGCCGGTCGGCTCCCTCGCCTGGACGTTCAACGGCGAGATCACCGCCGTCGACTGGCGCCTCGACCTGTGGGACGCCGAGCTGCGCGGCAGCGTCACCACCACCCGCGGCTCCGTCGAGTTCCGCGCCCAGGCGCTCAACGCCGAGGCCGCGCTGCTCGTCGAGATCCGCCCCGGCGCCGGCGAGCGCGATGCCGCCTGGCGCTTCGATCCGCTGCCGTCCGCCACCGACCGCACCAAGAACCGGCCCCCGGACTACACCCCCAACCCCGCCCCCGAGCGCACCGTCCGCGAGGGCGTCGACCTCACCCGCCAGCCGCTCGCCGCCGGCGGCGACTACGCCACCGCCTGGCGCCTCGCCGACAGCGGCGACGAGTCCGGCAGCCAGGTGCTGGCCTGCGCCGTCCGCTACCGCTACCCCCAGGGCGGCGCCGCCGACGAGGCGCAGGGCGCCGTCCAGCGGCTGCTCAACGAGACCCCGGATGCGCTGGTGCGCCGCCACCGCCACTGGTGGAACGGCTACTTCACGCGCAGCTGGCTCTCCGTCCCCGACAAGACCGTGCAGAGCTTCTACTGGATCCAGGTCTACAAGCTCGCCGCCGCCACCCGCCGGCACGCCCCGGTCACCGCGGAGTGGGGGCCGTGGTACCCGTGGAAGGACCCCTGGACGGCCGTCTGGTGGAACCTCAACGCCCAGGTCGCCTACTGGCCGATCCACGGCTCCAACCACACCGCCGAACTCGACGCGATCACCCGGACGTTCGCCGAGCACTCCGGCAACCTCCCGCAGTCGCTGGACGCCCCCTACCGCGACCGCCCCGACCTCGCCGCTCTCGCCCACCCCTCCGACCGCAGCCTGCGCCCCGGCGCGCACACCGTCGGGGTCCCCGGCACGGCGCACATCACCGACAACTTCGGCAACCTCATCTGGGCGCTGCACAACGTCTGGCTCTCCTACCGGCACACCCTGGACGCCTCGATCCTCCGCGAGGTGCTGCACCCGCTGCTCACCCGGGCCGTCAACTTCTACGCCGAGTTCCTCACCGAGGGCGAGGACGGCCTGCTGCACCTCGCCACCACCCGCTCCCCGGAGTACGCGAACGCCGAGGACTGCACCTACGACCTCTCGCTGCTGCGCTGGGGGTGCGCGACGCTGCTGGAGTCCGCGGCGGTCCTCGGGTTGGACGGCGAGCCGGACGCCAAGCGCTGGCAGGCGATCCTCGACCGGCTGACGCCCTATCACGCCGATCCCGAGCAGGGCGTGCTGATCGGCGCGGACGTCCCGCTCGCCGACTCCCACCGGCACTTCTCGCACCTGCTGTGGCTCTACCCGCTCTTCGAGAAGACCTGGGCCTCGGCCGGCGACCGCGAGGCAATGCGCCGCACCTTCGACCACTGGGCGTCCATGCAGTCCGCCTGGCACGGCTACAGCCTCGCCGCGGCCTGCTCGATGCTGGCCGCGATGGACGCCGGCGACGAGGGACTCGGCTACCTCACGCGGCTGCTGGACGGCGAGGTGATCGGCAACACCGTGCTCACCGAGAACACCTTCTACCGGGAGGGCGGCAACGGGGCGATCGAGACGCCGTTCTGCGCCGCCCAGTCGGTGCTGGACCTGGTCGGCCAGAGCTGGGGCGGGGTGCTCCGGCCGTTCGCCGCGCTGCCCTCGGACTGGCCGGACGCGTCGATCGCCGGGATGCGGATGCAGGGCGCCTTCCTCGTCGACGCGGACCGCCGCGCGGGCGCCACGGCGTGGGTGCGGGTCCGCAGCGAGCGGGGCGCGCCGTGCGTGCTGCGCCCGGGCATCGAGGGCGAGTTGGCGGTCGACGGCGCCGAGTGGGAGCCGGCCGGCACCGATCCGGCGTTCGGCGGCCGGCTGATCCGGCTTCGCCTCGAACCCGGCGGCGAGGCGCTGATCCATCCTGCCGGCCCCCGCCCCGGCACGCCCCCGCGGAACGTCCCCGGCCCCGACGTGCCACAGTGGGGCCTGCCGTAGGCCGGTGCTCGCTCGCGCGCTTCCCCGCGCCCCTGACGGGGCACGCGGGTGCGCAGGGGCGGCCAACAGGGGCCACGGGATTCTCACCGACTTCTCACCGGCGCTCGACACGTCTCTCAACCGCGCACGCCAACCTGAGGTCGTGACCACAGAACCGCGCCGTTCCCGCAAGGCCGTGCTGAGCCGCATAGCGGCCATCGCGCTGCTCGCGCTCGCGCTCGCCGTCATCTGGGCCGCCGCCACCCAGCCGGCCGGCGCGGACTCCCGCGCCGGCGTCAATCTGACGGTGGTGGCCCGCCGCTGAGTGCCGCCAGCGCCGCCGCCGAGGCGGACGCCAGCCGGTCCAGGTGCCCCTCGGGCAGCGGCGTGCGGACCACCGCCACGCGCCAGTAGAGCGGGCCGATCACCAGGTCCAGCGCGGCGTCCGCGTCCAGGTCGCCGGCGAGCTCGCCGCGCTCCCGCGCATGCTTGAGGACCACCGCGCTGATGCCGCGCTGCGCCTCGCGCAGCGCCGTCGCCAGCGTCGCCGCGATCTCCGGATTGCGGGCCGCCTCGGCGAGCAGGTCGGGGATGATCTGCGAGGCGAGCTTGTGGCGCAGCGCCCAGTTGAGGAAGCCGAGCAGCAGCCGCAGGTCGCCGGTGAGGCTCCCGGTGTCGGGCACCGGCATCCCCATCCGGGCGATCTCCGAGACCGCGTCGATGACCATCGGCAGCTTGGACTTCCAGCGGCGGTAGACGGCCGTCTTGCCGACGCCGGCGCGGCGCGCCACGGCCTCGATCGACAGCCGCCCGTAGCCGACCGCCGCAAGCTCCTGGAACGTGGCCGCGCGGATCGCCTCGGTGACGTCCTCGCGGAGCACGGCGGCTCCCGCGGGCGCACGGCGGGCCCTCTGCTGACCGGTTGTCATGAGCCCATGCTAACGGGCCACGACGATACGGTTGCGTTCCGACGTGGAAATGGCCTACGGTCTACCCCGTCGGACACGTCGCTACGGGACCGTAGCGACGTCGCGGAGAGGGCGGAGGGAGGGCGCATGCGCATGGTGCAGCCGGCCCTCGCCCGCGCCGGATCCCGTCCCGGCCCCGCCGTCTACGCGGGGCGGCTGTGGCGGGCCCGCCACTTCACCGCCGCCTTCGCCGGCGCCCGGCTCGCGGTGCCCGTCGCCCCCACCACGCTGGGCGGCGCCTGGCTGCTGCTCACCCCGCTGCTCAACGCGGTGATCGCCTACCTCCTCTACGGGGTGCTGCTCGGCGAGGCGAACGGCTTCGCCGACCGCGCCACCTATGTGGCCTTCGACGTCATCGGGGCGTTCGTCTTCACCTTCACCCAGGCCTCGCTGCTCGGCGGGACGCGCTGCGTGCGGGCCAACCTCGACCTGGTGCGCGAGATCCGCTTCCCGACCGCCTGCCTGCCGCTCGCCGTGGTGCTGGCGGCGGGGCGTCAGCTGCTGCTCGCGCTCGGCGTGGGCGTGCTGCTGCTCGTCGCGTTCGGGCACCGCCCGGACGCCGGCTGGCTGTGGGCGCTGCCCGCGCTGGTGCTGCAGGCCGTCTTCAACGCCGGGTTGGCGCTGGGCGCGGCGCGGATCTCGGCGCGCACCGGCGAGGCGGCGCTCTTCGCGCCGTTCGTGGCGCGGGCGTGGACGTACGCGTCGGGCGTCGGCTACACCTTCACCCGGCTCGCGGCGGGGGCGCCGCGGCTGCTGCGCACCGCGATAGAGGTGGACCCGCCCGCGGTCTACATGAACCTGGTGCGCGGTGCCCTCATCGGCCGGGCCGCCTCCCGCGGACTGCCCGGGCACGCCTGGGCGCTGGCCCTCGGCTGGGCGTTGATCGCCGCCGCGGCCGGCTACCTCGGCTTCTGGCAGGGGGAGGGCACCTATGGCCAGGGCTGACGGACACCCGGGCGGGCCTCAACCGCAGCGCGAGGCCTCGTGGTCCGCATGCCCCGCCGGCTCCAGCTGCAACGTCGAGTGGTCCAGGTCGAAGTGCCCGCCCAGGCACCGCTGCAGCTCGTCCAGGAGCCGGTCGTGCTCCGCCCGCCCCAGCTCCTCGTCGTCGTCCACCACGACGTGCGCCGACAGCACCGGCAGCCCCGACGTCAGCGTCCACGCGTGCAGGTCGTGGACGTCGGCGACGCGCGGGTGCTCCAGCAGGTGGCGCCGCACCTCGGTGATGTCCACGCCCTCGGGGACGCTCTCCAGCAGGACGTCCAGCCCGCGGCGCAGCAGCTTCCAGGTGCGCGGCAGGATCATCACCGCGATGAGCACCGAGGCGACCGCGTCCGCGCGGTACCAGCCGGTGGCCCAGATCACCGCGGACGAGACCACCACGGCCGCCGCGCCCAGCGCGTCGGAGAGCACCTCCAGGAAGGCGCCCCGGACGTTGAGGCTCTCCGCCTGCCCGCGGCGCAGCAGCATCAGCGAGACGCTGTTGCCGGCGACCGCCAGCAGCGCGAACGCCGCGGCCGGGCCGGCGCCGACCTCGGGCGGGGCGGCGAACCGCGCCACGGCCTGCCACAGGATCACCCCGGCGAGCACGAAGAGCAGCAGCGCGTTGCCGACCGCGGCGAGCACCTCCGCGCGGGCCAGGCCGAAGGTGCGGCGGGCGGTGGCCGGCTTGTTCGCCAGGTGGACGGCGAGCAGCGCGGTGGCCACGCCCAGCGCGTCGGCGGCCATGTGCCCGGCGTCCGCGAGCAGCCCCAGCGAGCCGGTGGCCAGCCCGCCGACCACCTCGACGAGCATGATCGCGCAGGTGATGGCGAGGACCGTGCGCAGCCGCCCGCGATGCGCGGCGGCGGCGGTGCGCAGCCCCGCTCCGTGGTCGTGTCCGTGGTCGTGCCCGGCACCCATACCGCGCGCCTCCCCAGGCGATCGAGATCGTCGGCGTTCGCAAACGACCTCCAGTGAACACCGATGACTGTTCATTCGCAAATGAACAATGAATGTTGTAACCATTCCCAACAACGCGGCCCGAGGAGGAGACGATGAGGACGGATCGGGCACCGGTCCGCCCCGCGGCGAGCGCCGTTCCGGATGCCGATATCCTTTGCCGCTGACTTGAGGTCATGAAAGCCCGTCACCAGCCGTGCGCCAGCACTTCAGGGAGTGAGTTCGTCTGTCGACCGCCATCGTCGTCGGCCCCGGGCCGGGGCCGGACACCGCGCAGTTCGGGTTCAGCAGCCTGCCGCTGCCGCCCGGCTCGGGGCGCTCCGAGCTGGCCGCGGCCCTCGCGGACGTCCCCCCGGGTGAGCGGGTCGCCGTCATCGACGCCCGCTTCACCGGCCATCCGCATGCCCTGCGGCTCGCCCTGATCGACCCCCGCTTCGACGCGGTGCACGTCCCCGGCGTGCTCACCGTCGACGGGCCCGCCCGCGCGGCGCTGGACGCCGCCGTGCGCGCCGCCCCCGGCGGCCTCGCCGATCCGGACGTGCTCGCCGCGGAGCTCGCCTCGGCCGGCGTCGCGCCCGTCGAGCCCGAACTGGGCGAGCTGGTCGCGGCCGTGCCGCGGAACGGCGCCGAGCAGGCCGCCGCGGAGGCGGCGATCGCCGCCGTCGACGACGAGGCGGTGCGGCTGCGCCGGGCCGTGAAGTCCCGCGACGGGTTCTTCACCACCTTCTGCGTCAGCCCCTACTCCCGCTACATCGCCCGCTGGTGCGCCCGGCGCGGCCTGACGCCCAACCAGGTCACCACCGCCTCCCTGGCGGTGGCCGTGATCGCCGCGCTGTGCGCCGCGACCGGCACCCGGATCGGCTTCGTCGCCGCGGGCGTGCTGCTGCTCGCCTCCTTCGTGCTGGACTGCACCGACGGCCAGCTGGCCCGCTACGCGCTGAAGTACTCCAAGCTCGGCGCCTGGCTGGACGCCACCTTCGACCGCGCCAAGGAGTACGTCTTCTACGCGGGCCTGGCGGTCGGGGCGATCAGCGCCGGCGGCGACCGGGTGTGGGCGCTGGCACTGGGCGCGATGATCCTGCAGACCTGCCGGCACGTCGTCGACTTCTCCTACAACGAGGCGTACGCGGACAGCGCCACCAACGACAGCCCCACCGCGGGCATCTCCGACCGGCTGGACGCCGCCGGCTGGACGGTCTGGGCGCGGCGCATCGTGGTCCTCCCGATCGGCGAGCGCTGGGCGCTGATCGCCGTGCTGACGGCGTGCACCACCCCGCGCATCACGCTGGTCGTGCTCCTGATCGCGTGCGGCCTCGCGGCCTGCTACACCACCGCGGGCCGGCTGCTGCGCTCCGTCGCGCGGCGGCGCGCGCGCCGCTCCGAGGCGGCGGCGCGGGCGGTGCGGGAGCTCGCCGACAACGGGCCGATCGCCGACGCGGTGGCCCGGGTGCTGCGCGGGGCGCTCGCCGACGCGCCGGTCCTGGCGGCGCCGCTGATCGCGCTCTTCGCGGTCGCCGTCCAGCTGGGGGCGCTGCTCTTCGGCGGGGCCGGCCACTGGTGGTCGCTGGCCCCCGCCGTGCTCTACGCCCTGTGCGCCGGGGCGGCGACCGCGCGTCCGCTGCGCGGCCCGCTGGACTGGCTCGTCCCGCCGTTCTTCCGGGCCGGCGAGTACCTGACGGTGCTGCTGCTCGCGGCGCTGGCGGTGCCGTCCGGGGCGTCCGGTTCCGACCGGGTGCTGCCCGCGGCGTTCGGGCTGGTGGCGGCGGTCGCCTACCATCACTACGACACGGTGTACCGGATCCGCGGCGGCGCGGGGGCCCCCTCCGCGGCCCTGCGCCGGGGTGTCGGCGGGCAGGAGGGCCGCGTGGTTCTTCTCACCGTCCTCGCCGCGGCGGTGCGCCCCGCGGGATCGCTGGAGCTCGCGTTCACGCTCGTGGCGGCGGTGGTCGCGGCGGTGGTCGTGACCGAGTCCATTCGCTTCTGGATCTCGGCGGAAGCGCCCGCGGTGCATGACGAGGCGGGTGAGGCCGCGTGATGTGCGACCGTTGCCGGGCGACTCGTCCGCTGTACTCACTCGCGCCCACGCGGCGGAGCCGCATGTTCGACAGCAGTCCCGCGCCCCTGCGGGGCGAAGGCTATGACACAGGAGACATCTCATGATCGGCCTCGTGCTGGCCGCCGGCGCCGGGCGGCGTCTGCGCCCCTACACCGACACCCTGCCCAAGGCGCTGGTGCCGGTCGATGGGGAGCGCACCGTCCTGGACCTGACGCTCCGCAACTTCGCCGAGGTGGGCCTCGCCGAGGCCGCCGTCGTCGTCGGCTACCGCGCCGAGGCCGTCGAGGAGCGGCGCGAGAAGCTGGAGCGGCAGTACGGCGTCAAGCTGCGGCTGGTCCGCAACGACAAGGCCGAGGAGTGGAACAACGCCTACTCCCTGTGGTGCGCGCGGGACGTCATCGCCGAGGGCGTCATCCTCGCCAACGGCGACACCGTCCACCCCGTCTCCGTGGAGAAGACGCTGCTCGCCGCCCGCGGGGGCGACCGCAGCATCATCCTGGCGCTGGACACCGTCAAGAGCCTCGCCGACGAGGAGATGAAGGTGATCGCCGAGCCGGAGGCCGGCGTGCGCCGCATCACCAAGCTGATGGACCCGGCCGAGGCCACCGGCGAGTACATCGGCGTCACCCTCATCGAGCCGTCCGCCGCCGCCGGCCTCGCCGACGCGCTGAAGACCACCTTCGAGCGCGACCCGCAGCTGTACTACGAGGACGGCTACCAGGAGCTGGTGGACCGCGGCACCACCGTGCACACCGCCGAGATCGGCGACGTCCCGTGGGTGGAGATCGACAACCACGAGGACCTGGCACGGGGTCGGGAGATCGCGTGCCGGCTCTGACCCGACTGCTGCCCGCACCGGTGGGCATCGACATCCGCGCCGGGGCGCTGGACGAGCTGGCCGGCATCCTCGCCGACCAGCGCGTCGCCACCAGCGGCCGGTTCGCGGTGGCCTACAGCGCCGGCTCGGGCGCGGGCCTGCGCGAGCGGCTGGAGCCGCGGCTGCCCGCCGCCGACTGGTACGAGGTGTGCGGCGGCACCCTCGACGACGCCGTCCAGCTCGCCGACTCGATCCGCTCGGGCCACTACGAGGTCCTGGTGGGCCTCGGCGGCGGCAAGATCATCGACGTGGCGAAGTACGCCGCGGCGCGGGTCGGCGTCTCCGTCGTCTCGGTCGCCACCAACCTCGCCCACGACGGGATCTGCTCGCCCGTCAGCACCCTGGACAACGACGCGGGCCGCGGCTCCTACGGGGTGCCCACCCCGGCGGCCGTCGTCATCGACCTGGACGTGATCCGCCAGGCGCCCGCGCGGTTCGTCCGCGGCGGCATCGGCGACGTGGTGTCGAACATCTCGGCCTGCGCCGACTGGGAGCTCTCCCACCGGGTGACGGGGGAGCAGGTCGACGGCCTCGCCTTCGCCATGGCCCGCAACGCCGGGGAGGCCATACTCAACCACCCCGGCAGCCCCGCCGACGACGCCTTCCTCACCTCGCTCGCCGAGGCGCTGGTGATGTCCGGGATCTCCATGTCGATCGCCGGCAGCTCGCGGCCCTCCTCGGGCGCCTGCCACGAGATCTCCCACGCGCTGGTGCAGCTCTTCCCGCAGCGCGCCACCTCGCACGGCGAGGAGTGCGGGCTGGGCGCGGCGTTCGCCACCCATCTGCGCGGCGAGCACGCGCTGAGCCTGCGCATGGCCGGCTGCCTGGCGCGCCACGGGCTGCCGGTGACGGCCGAGCAGCTGGGCTTCACCCTCGACGAGTTCGTCCGCGCGGTGGAGTTCGCGCCGCGGACCCGTCCGGGGCGCTACACCATCCTCGAACACCTCGACCTCGACCAGGACGCCATCCGGGATGCCTACACCGACTACCTCGCAACCCTCCGGTCCAGTGCAGAACTCACGACCGCGTAAGCCGACGCTCGCCGAGTACCGCGCGGTCGCCCACCCGCCCGGCCTCAAGGAGCGCCGCAGCGGAGAGCACTGGGCGGGCCGGCTGTACATGCGGGACGTCTCCTCCCGCATCAGCCGCCATCTGGTGAACGGGCGGCTGACGCCCAATCACTACACCTGGATCATGACGGTCGCCGGGCTGCTCAGCGGTCCCGCGCTGCTGGTGCCGGGGATCGCCGGGGCGGTGCTGGGCGCCGTCATGATGCAGCTGTACCTGCTGCTGGACTGCATGGACGGCGAGCTGGCCCGCTGGCGGAACCAGAAGTCCGTGGTGGGCGTGTACCTGGATCGGGTGGGCGCCTACCTCGCCGACGCCAGCCTGCTGGCCGGCTTCGGGCTGCGCTGCGCCGGCGTCGGCCAGGGCCACGGGGCGACCGAGCCGTGGTGGGCGGTGCTCGGGGTGGGCGCCGCGCTCTGCGCGATCCTGATCAAGTCCGAGACGGACCTGGTGCACGTCGCCCGCGCCGCCGCCGGGATGCCGGTGATCGGCGAGTCGGCGTCGGTGCCCCGCTCCGGCGGGGTGGCGCTGGCCCGCCGGCTGGCGTCCGGGCTGCAGTTCCACCGCCTGATCGGCGGCATCGAGGCGAGCCTGGTGATCGTCGTGGTCGCGGTCGTCGACCTCTTCGTGGGCGGCGGCCTGACGGTGCAGCGGGTGCTGGTGGTGGTGGTGTGCGCCATCGCGGTTCTCCAGACGGCGCTCCACCTGGCCAGCATCATGTTCTCCAGCAGGCTCCGGTGAGCCGGTGACAGGGAAGGGAGCGTGTTCCCGATGGGCGAGGCGGTAGCGCCGGTGCCCCGCGAGGGCGGGGCCGCGGTGCGCGAGCCGGAGGCGGTGCCGATGCGGCTGGGCGCGGTGGTGCTCACCATGGGCAACCGCCCGGCCGAGCTGACCGCGCTGCTGGAGTCGGTGGCCAGGCAGCAGGGCGCCCCGGTCGAGACGGTGGTGGTGGGCAACGGCGCCCCGCTGCCTCCGCTGCCGGACGGCGTGCGCGGCATCGAGCTGCCCGAGAACCTCGGCATCCCGGCCGGGCGGAACGTCGGCATCGAGGCGTTCGGCCCCAGCGGCCGGGAGGTCGACGCGATCCTCTTCCTCGACGACGACGGCCTGCTGCCGGACGACGACGCGGCCCAGAAGGTCCGCCGGGCGTTCGAGGCGGACGGCCGGCTCGGCATCGTCACCTTCCGGATCGCCGACCCGGAGACCGGCACCACCCAGCGGCGCCACGTGCCGCGGCTGCGCGCCTCGGACCCGCTGCGCTCCTCCCGGGTGACGACGTTCCTGGGCGGCGCCAACGCGGTGCGCACCAAGGTCTTCGCCGAGGCGGGGGAGCTGCCCGGCGAGTTCTTCTACGCCCACGAGGAGACCGACCTGGCCTGGCGGGCCCTGGACCGCGGCTGGGACATCGAGTACCGGGGCGACATCGTGCTGCTCCACCCCAGGACCCCGCCGTCCCGGCACGCCGTCTACCACCGCATGGTGGCGCGCAACCGGGTCTGGCTGGCACGCCGCAACCTGCCCGCCCCGCTGATCCCGCTCTACCTGGGGGTCTGGGTGGCGCTGACGCTGGCGCGCCGCCCCTCGCCCGAGGCGCTGCGCTCCTGGTTCGGAGGATTCCGCGAAGGATGGAACACTCCTTGCGGGGAACGCAGGCCCATGTCGTGGCGGACCGTGTGGCGGCTGACCCGCCTCGGTCGGCCCCCCATCGTCTGACCGGCGGCCGCCATGGACGCATCCAGCCCAGCCAAGGACATCGAGGACACAGAGGACACCGTGTCAACAGTCACCGACATGCCCCCCCTCCCGGGAGCGCCCGAGGGCGCGCCCGAGGACCGGGGGCTCACCCCGAAACAGTTGGCGGACAAGTACGCGCTCGCCGTCAGCGGCCGCCGTCCTGGGCTGGTCACCTATGTCAAGCAGCTGTGGCGGCGCCGCCAGTTCATCGTCTCGTTCGCGACGGCGAAGCTGACGGCCCAGTACACGACCGCCAAGATGGGGCAGCTGTGGCAGGTGCTGACGCCGCTGCTGAACATCCTGGTCTACTACTTCGTGTTCGGTGTGCTGCTGGGCACCAAGCGCAACATCCCGGACTTCATCCAGTACCTGTCCATCGGCGTGTTCATCTTCACGTTCACGCAGCAGGCGGTGCTGCAGGGCACCCGGTCGATCTCCAGCAACCTGGGGCTGATCCGGGCGCTGCACTTCCCGCGGGCGTGCATGCCGATCTCCACCACCGTGCAGCAGCTCCAGCAGCTGCTCTTCTCGCTCGTGGTGATGATCGCGATCGTGCTGGTGGTGCAGCCGCCGACGCTGACCTGGCTGCTGCTGATCCCCGCGCTGGTGCTGCAGTTCGTCTTCAACACCGGCCTGTCGCTGATCGTGGCCCGGCTGGGCGCCAAGGTGACGGACATGGCGCAGCTGGTGCCCTTCATCCTGCGGACGTGGATGTACACGTCCGGCGTGATGTGGAGCCTGACGGTCGTCAGCCACGGCAAGCCCGAGTGGGTGAAGATCCTGCTCGCGGTGAACCCGGCCGCGGTCTACATCGACCTGGCCCGCTACTCGCTGCTGGACTCGTTCCACGCCAACCAGCTGCCGCACCATGTGTGGCTGCTGGCGGTGGCCTGGGCCGTGGTCGTCGGCATCGGCGGGTTCATCTACTTCTGGCGCGCGGAGGAGGAGTACGGACGTGGCTGACAACTCGACTGATCTGCTGGCCGAGGCGGTGGCCCCGGAGGGCCCGCGCTGGGAGACCTTCGTGCGCGAGCTGCCGCCCGAGGAGGGCGGCGGCTATGTGACGGTCACCGTCGACAACGAGACGGGCAGGGAGATCGTCCGCCCCTACCGCAAGGTGGGCACCGAGCCGACGGTCGTCTGCGACGAGCTGCACATCGTCTACAAGGTGTACGGCGCCTCGGCGGGCAAGGGCAGCGCGACCTCGGCGCTGGGCCGGCTGATGCTGCGCCGCCGCGCGGCAGGCGTGCGCGAGGTGCACGCGGTGCGCGGCGTCTCCTTCACCGCCTACAAGGGCGAGTCGATCGGGATCATCGGCTCCAACGGCTCGGGCAAGTCGACGCTGCTCAAGGCGATCGCCGGCCTGCTGCCGGCGGAGCGCGGCGCGGTCTTCACGCACGGCCAGCCCTCGCTGCTGGGCGTCAACGCGGCCCTGATGAACGACCTGACGGGCGAGCGGAACGTGGTGCTCGGCGGCCTGGCGATGGGCATGACGCCGAAGGAGGTGGCGGACCGCTACGAGAACATCGTCGACTTCTCCGGGATCAACGAGAAGGGCGACTTCATCTCGCTGCCGATGCGGACGTACTCCTCCGGCATGGCGGCGCGGCTGCGGTTCTCCATCGCGGCGGCGAAGACGCACGACGTGCTGATGATCGACGAGGCGCTGGCGACCGGCGACGCGAAGTTCCAGAAGCGCAGCGAGCAGCGGATCCGCGAGCTGCGCGAGGAGGCGGGGACGGTCTTCCTCGTCAGCCACAACAACCGCTCGGTGCGCGAGGTCTGCGACCGGGTGCTGTGGCTGGAGAAGGGCAAGCTGATCATGGACGGGCCGACGGAGGAAGTCCTCCAGGCCTACGAGAAGGAGTCCGGCAAGTAGCGGTTCCCGCTCGTCCCGCAGTTCGCGCGGCGCACGGCTCGCCGCCCCTCCGCCCCGGCACCCCGCCCGATCGCCATCGGCGATCGCGGGTGCCGGGGCGGAGGCGTCAGCGCACGCGCGCCTCGAGCGCCCGCTCCCCGCCGCGGAACGGATCCCGGGCGGTGACCCGCACCGCTCCGGCGAGGTCGCGGAGGACCGCGACCGCCTCGCCCAGCGCCGACATCGAAATCACGCGGCCCGGCGGCAACTGCTCGTAGGGGATGACCGGGAGCCAGCCTCCCGCGGTGTGGATCTGGACCCAGGCCGTGCGTTGCGCCTGCTGAGGGTGAGCCATGGTGCGCTCCCTTCGGGGTGGTGCGCTCTCTTGCGGGTGATGCCCAGTTTGTGCGCTTCGGCACCGAAATTCATCGTGAACGTGGCTTTCGCCCGAAGGTGGTGACGTTCGGGCAGATGTTCGTCGGGCAGGTGTGCCCCGCACGGAGGGGTGATCGTCCGGAACCGTGGGCCGAACGGCCCTCGTCCCCCATCCCGACGCGTCCGCGCTTTTGCCTCGGCTATACGATGCGCAAGATGCGAGAGTGACGCGCGGGGGAGCGCGTGCGGTTCCCTGCCGGAATCGCCGGGCCGGATGGCCTGTTGAAGTGAACATGCTTCTGGAGGGGCGGTCCGGCGGGGGTCCCGGACGGGCGCGCCGGGATCGGTGGAGGGTGTGTTCGGTGTAGAACGGGGGATGAAGCGAGCGTGGCAACAATGACCGGTTTTGTGCGGATATTGAACGGTGGCGGAGGTCGATCGGATCGATGACCGTGCAGAGTTGCACACCCGCCGAGGACGGCGTCCTCGCCAAGGCGTCCGCCGAGAACTTTCCGGTCGCCCCGTTCTTCCTGCCCCCCGCCGTGCGCGCGGACGTGATGGCCGTCTACGGCTTCGCCCGCCTCGTCGACGACATCGGCGACGGCGACCTGCCCCCCGGCCGGCAGGACGAGGCCGTCCTCGGCGCGGAGGGCGGCACCCGCATCGAAGTCCTCGACGCCCTCGATCGCGACCTCGACCGCATCTACGCCGACGGCGACGGGCCCCGCCACCCGCTGATGCGCGACCTCGCCGGCACCGTCCGCGCCCACGGCATCCCCGCCGACCCCTTCAAGCGGCTGATCGGCGCCAACCGGATGGACCAGACCGTCCACCGCTACGCCGACTTCCCCGCCCTGCTCGACTACTGCGAGCTGTCCGCCAACCCGGTCGGCGAACTGGTGCTGCGCCTCTTCGACGTGCACACCCCCGAACGGCGCCGCCTCTCCGACCTGGTGTGCAGCGCGCTCCAGGTGATCGAGCACATCCAGGACGTCGCCGAGGACCTCGCCGTGGGCCGCGTCTACCTGCCGCAGGGCGACCTGGCCCGGTTCGGCGTCACCGAGGCGGACCTGGCCCTGCCCGCCGCCCCCGCCCGCGTCCGCGCGCTCATCGCCCATGAGACCGCGCGCGCCACCGACCTGCTGCGCCGCGGCGAGCCGCTCGTCGGCACCGTCCGCGGCCGGCTCCGGGTGCTGCTCGCCGGCTTCGTCGCCGGCGGCCGCGCCCAGCTGCGCGCCATCGAGGCCTCCGGCCACGACGTCCTCGCAGCATCGCCCAAGGCCGACAAGAAGCGGATCGCCGCCGAGGCGGCCCTGCTTCTCGCCCCCTCCCCGCGGCGCCGCCGCCCCCGCAGCACGGCCTCGTCCGCGGGAGAACCGGGGCCACGCACCGCCAACCACCCAGGAAGGTGAGCCGAGGAGTGCCAACCACCCTGCCCCCCGAGGTCGTTGCGGCCTATCGCTACTGCGAGGCCGTCACCGGCATACAGGCCCGCAACTTCGCCTACGGAATCAAGCTGCTGCCCCCGGCGCAGCGGCGCGCCATGTCCGCCGTCTACGCCCTCGCCCGCCGCGTCGACGACATCGGGGACGGCACCCTCGACAACGACACCAAGTTCGCCCGCCTCGGCGAGGTCCGCACCCTCATCGAGCGGGTCGACGAGCGCGCCGTGCGGCCCGAGGACACCGACCCGGTCGCCGTCGCCCTGCAGCACGCCGCCCGCCGCTTCCCCATCCCGATGGAGGCGTTCGGCGAGCTCGTCGACGGCGTCGAGATGGACGTGCGCGGCCAGGAGTACGAGACCTACGAGGAGCTCAAGCTCTACTGCCGGTGCGTCGCCGGCTCCATCGGACGCCTCTCGCTCGGCGTCTTCGGCTGCAGCGACCCCAAGAAGGGGCCCGAGCTCGCCGACACCCTCGGCCTCGCCCTGCAGCTCACCAACATCATGCGGGACGTCCGCGAGGACGCCCTCAACGGCCGCACCTACCTGCCCCGCGAGGAGCTGGAGCAGTTCGGCTGCGAGGCCGGGTTCGCCGGCCCGCTGCCCGCCGGCGCCGACTTCAACGGGCTGATGTCCTTTCAGGCCCGCCGCGCCCAGGCGCTCTTCGACGAGGGCCTGAAGCTGCTCCCGATGCTCGACTGGCGCAGCTCCGCCTGCGTCTCCGCGATGGCCGGCATCTACCACCGGCTGCTCGCCCGGATCGCCGCCGACCCGCGCAGCGTGCTCCGCGGCCGGGTCTCGCTGCCGCCGTGGGAGAAGGCCTCTGTCGCCGTCAAGGGCCTCACCGGAAGGCGGACCTGATGACCGGCGGGCCGCGGCGCGCGGTGGTGGTGGGCGGGGGCCTCGCCGGCATCACGGCCGCGCTCGCCCTCGCCCAGTCGGGCGTCGCCGTCACCCTGCTGGAGGGCCGGCCGCGGCTCGGCGGCCTCGCCTTCTCCTTCCGCCGCGGGGACCTGGACGTCGACAACGGCCAGCATGTCTTCCTGCGCTGCTGCACCGCCTACCGCGACCTGCTGGACCGGATCGGCGGCACCGAGCACGTCGACATCCAGCGCCGCCTGGACGTGCCGGTGGTCTCCGTGCCCCCGGCGCGTCCCGCGGAAGGGGGCGTGCAACGGCTGCCCGGCGCAGAGGAGTTCCGCTACGGGCGGCTCGGCCGCGTCGGCCTGCCCGTCCCGCTGCACCTGGCCGGCAGCCTCGCCCGCTACCCGCACATGAGCCCCGTCGAGCGGGCTTTGGCCGCCAAGGCCGCCCTCGCGCTGCGCGGCCTCGACCCGGCCGACCCCGAGCTGGACCGGCGCAGCTTCGGCGACTGGCTGCGCGAGCAGCGCCAATCCCCGCGCGCCGTCGAGGCGCTGTGGGACCTGGTGGGCGTCGCCACCCTCAACGCCACCGCCGACCGCACCTCGATGGCGCTCGCCGCGATGGTCTTCAAGACCGGGCTGCTCTCCGACCCCGGCGCCTCCGACATCGGCATCTCCCGCGTCCCGCTCGGCCGCATCCACCACGACCTGGCCCGCTCCGCGCTGGAGGCGGCCGGGGTCGGGATCCGGCTGCGCACCCGCGTCGACGGCGTCCGGGCGGTGCCGGGCGGCGGGCCGAAGTGGTCCGTCGCCGCGGGCGGCGCGGAGCTGCCCGCGGACGCCGTGGTCCTCGCCGTCCCGCAGACCGAGGCCCGGCCGCTGCTGCCGGACGGCGCCCTCGACGACCCGGGCCGCCTCGACAAGCTCGCCGACTCGCCGATCATCAACATTCATGCGGTGTACGACCGCCAGGTGATCCGCCGGCCCTTCCTCGCCGTCCTCGGCAGCCCCATCCAGTGGATCTTCGACCGCACCCGGCACTCCGGTCTGATCGCCCATCGGCCCGGCGCCCAGTACATCGCGCTCTCCCAGTCCGCCGCCGACCAGGAGATCGACGCCTCCGTCTCCGTGCTGCGCGAGCGCTTCCTGCCCGAGCTGCAGCGGGTGCTGCCCGCCGCCCGCGGCGCACGTGTGCTCGACTTCTTCGTCACCCGGGAGCGCACCGCCACCTTCGCGCCGGCGCCCGGCAGCGGAGCCCTGCGCCCCACCCAGGCAACCCGGCTGACCGGCCTTCACCTGGCCGGGGCATGGACCGCCACCGGCTGGCCCGCCACCATGGAGGGCGCGGTGCGCAGCGGACTGCGGGCCGCCCGCGGCACGCTGCTCGGACTCGGTGTCCCCGAGATCGAATTGCGACCTGAGTTGAGGAATCGCGAGGCGGTCGCGGACGGTTCCCAGGATGGGCCGTACGGGGGAGACACCCCTGAGCCGACCCGGAAATCGGGTGTGGTCCGGTGATCGGCGCCACCGGTACCCATCAGACTGGCCGGACAGCGAATGGCACGAAGGAAGAAGGAGGCGCCGTGAGCGTTGGACAGGTTGATGTGAGCGCGATCCTGGAGCGCGGCCGCTCCCTGACCACGCCCGTCCTCCGGGAGGCCATCGGCCGGCTCGCACCTCCGATGGACATCGTCGGCTCCTACCACTTCGGATGGACCGACGCCGAGGGCAATCCGGCCACCGGGGCCGCCGGCAAGGGCCTGAGACCCGCCATGGCACTGCTCTCCGCCCAGGTGCCGGGAGCCGACCCCAAGGCCGGCGTACCCGGCGCCGTCGCTGTGGAGCTGGTGCACAACTTCTCGCTGCTGCACGACGACCTGATGGACGAGGACGAGCAGCGCCACCACCGCGCCACCGTCTGGAAGGTGCACGGCCCCGAGCAGGCCATCCTGGTCGGCGACGCGATGTTCGCGCTCGCCAACGAGGTGCTGGTGGAGAGCGGCGGGCCCGAGGCGCTGCGCGCCATCCGCCGACTCACCCGCGCCACCCGCGCGCTGATCGACGGTCAGGCCCAGGACCTCTCCTTCGAGAAGCGCGACCGGGTCTCCGTCGAGGAGTGCCTCGCCATGGAGGGCAACAAGACCAGCGCCCTGCTGGCCTGCTCCGCCTCCATCGGCGCCGTCCTCGGCGGCGCCCCCGACGAGCACGCCGACGCCCTGGAGCGCTACGGCTGGCACCTCGGCCTCGCCTTCCAGGCCGTCGACGACCTGCTCGGCATCTGGGGCGACACCGCCGTCACCGGCAAGCCCTCCTGGGGCGACCTGCGGCAGCGCAAGAAGTCGCTGCCCGTGGTGGCCGCGCTCGCCGCCGGCGGGCCCGCCTCCGACCGCCTCGCCCGACTCCTCGCCACCCCTGCCGACGGAGAGGAGACGGAGGAGCAGCTCGCCGAGCGCGCCCGGCTGATCGAGGACGCCGGCGGCCGCGCCTGGACGCAGGAGGAGGCCGAGCGCCGCCACCGCGCCGCCCTCACGGCCCTCGACGACGTCCCGATGGACGCCGAGGTCCGCAACGCTTTCGTCGCTCTCGCCGAATTCGTCGTCGTACGGAAGAAGTGACCGCATGTCCCCCAGCCCCGAAAGAGAGCCCGCCGCCGGCTCCTCCGTCGCCGACCCCGCCGCTGCTGCCGCGGCCGAGGGTGCCGTCCGGCCCGGGGGCGGCGATGACGCCGTGCGCGAGCGCGCCGCCGAGACCCTGCGCGCCGCCTCCGACAACCTGCTGGCCCGGCAGAGCGACGAGGGCTGGTGGAAGGGCGACCTGGAGACCAACATCACCATGGACGCGGAGGACCTCCTGCTCCGGGAGTTCCTCGGCATCCGCGACGCCGAGCGCACCGAGTCGGCGGCCCGCTGGGTCCGCTCCCAGCAGCAGGACGACGGCACCTGGGCCACCTTCTACGGCGGCCCGTCCGACCTGTCGGCCACCATCGAGGGCTATGTGGCGCTCCGGCTCGCCGGGGACGACCCCGAGGCCCCGCACATGGCCGCCGCCTCCGCCTGGGTGCGCAAGCAGGGCGGGATCGTCAAGTCCCGCGTCTTCACCCGGATCTGGCTGGCCCTCTTCGGGTGGTGGCCGTGGGAGCGGCTGCCCGAGATGCCGCCCGAGATCATGTTCCTGCCCAAGTGGATGCCGCTGAACATCTACTCGTTCGCCTCCTGGGCGCGGCAGACCATCGTGCCGCTGACCGTGGTCGGCTCGCGCCGGCCGCGCCGCCCGGCGCCGTTCCGCCTCGACGAGCTGCACGCCGACCCGGAGGACCCGTACAAGCCCGCGCCGCCGGCCCCGGCGGCCAGCTGGGAGGGCGTCTTCCAGCGGCTCGACAAGATCCTGCACGTCTACCACAAGCACCACTCCAAGCGGCTGCGGAAGATGGCCAAGCACCAGGCGGTGCGCTGGATCATCGAACGCCAGGAGAACGACGGCTGCTTCGGCGGCATCCAGCCCCCGGCGGTCTACTCGCTGATGGCCCTCTACCTGGAGGGCTACGACATCGACCACCCGGTGATGCGGGCCGGGCTGAAGGCGCTGGACGACTTCTCGGTGGCCCGCCGCGGCGGCGCCCGGATGGTCGAGGCCTGCCAGTCGCCGGTCTGGGACACCTGCCTCGCGGTCGTCGCGCTCGCCGACGCCGGCCTGCCCCGCGACCACCCGGCGCTGGTCAGGGCCGGCGACTGGATGGTCCAGGAGGAGGTCGCCAAGCGCGGCGACTGGGCCGTGCAGCGGCCCCGGCTGGGCGCCTCCGGCTTCGCCTTCGAGTTCCAGAACGACAACTACCCGGACGTGGACGACACCGCCGAGGTGGTGCTCGCGCTGCGGCGCGTCGACACCACCGACAACCGGCGGCGGGACGCGGCGATCCGGCGGGCCGCCAACTGGGCCGCCGGCATGCAGTCCAAGGACGGGGCGTGGGGCGCCTTCGACGCCGACAACACCAGCCGGTTCCCCAACCGGCTGCCGTTCTGCGACTTCGGCGAGGTCATCGACCCGCCGTCCGCGGACGTCACCGCGCACATGGTGGAGATGCTCGCCGACCTCGGCTTCTCCGGTCACCCCCGGACGCGCCGCGGCGTCGCCTGGCTGCTGCGCGAGCAGGAGCCGGACGGCTCGTGGTTCGGGCGCTGGGGCGTCAACTACATCTACGGGACGGGGTCGGTGGTGCCCGCGCTGGTCACCGCCGGCATCCCGGTGACGCACCCGTCCATCCGGCGCTCCGTCACCTGGCTGGAGGAGCACCAGAACACCGACGGCGGCTGGGGCGAGGACCTGCGCTCCTACCACGACCCGTCGGAGTGGGCCGGCCGCGGCGAGTCGACCGCGTCGCAGACCGCGTGGGCGCTGATGGCGCTGCTCGCGGCGGGCGAGGACGATTCGGAGGCGGTGCGGCGCGGCGTGGAGTACCTGGGCCGCACCCAGCAGGAGGACGGTTCCTGGGACGAGCCGCAGTTCACCGGCACCGGCTTCCCCTGGGACTTCTCCATCAACTACCACCTGTACCGGATGGTCTGGCCCATCACCGCGCTGGGCCGCTACGTCCACGGCGGCCCGGCGGACACCCACTCCGGCTCCCCGGCCGTCCGCACCGCGGCCTGACGGCCGCGGCACTCCCTCGCCCGGCGCCCCCGGCGGACGGCGAAGCCGTCCGGGTGGGGCGCCGGGGCGAAGGGGCGGCAACCGCAACCCAAGGAAACCGGAAGATGACAAGACCGCTGCTCGTCGTCTGCGCACTGCCGACCGAGCACCACGCGCTGCGCGGCGGCAACTGGTCCGCCGCCCGCGCCCGCGCGGGCGTGCTGCGCACCGGCATGGGCGCCGTCCGCGCCCACCGCGCGATGGCCCGCACCCTCGCCCGCCCCGACGCCGCCGACGCGGCGGTGATCGCGTCCGGCTTCTGCGCCGCCACCGACCCCTCCATCGCGCCGGGCGGCTTCGTGGTGCCCGACGAGGTGTGGGACAAGTCGGGGATCGTGCCCTGCCCGGGCGCCGAGCCCCTCGCCGAACTGCTGCGCGCCCAGGGGCTGACGGTCCATCGGGGCGTCCTGGTCTCCGCCGACCACGTGGTCCGCGGCCCCGAGCGCGCCGAACTGCACGAGACCGGCGCCATCGGCGTCGACATGGAGTGCGCCGCCACCGTGCGCGTCGCGGCGCGCACCGACCCCGACCGGCCCGTCGCCGTCGCCCGCGTGGTCGTCGACACCCCGGTCAGCGAGCTCTTCCGGCCCGCGACGATCAGGAACGGGCTGCACGCCTACCGGGCCCTGAAGGCCGCCGTCCCCGCCTTCCTGGAGTGGCAGGCGCGCACCGGAACCGACACCACGACGAGCAGCGAGAACAAGGCGGTGGAGGCATGACCTTCGACATCAACCGGCTGCTGAAGGAGCGCGGCGGCGAGCGCTACGAGCTGCAGGAGAAGTACGTCAACCCGCAGCTGCGCAAGATGCTGCACACCATCGGCTTCGACAAGACGTACGTGCGGGGCGAGGGCGCCTACTTCTGGGACGAGCAGGGCGACGACTACCTGGACATGCTCGCCGGGTTCGGCGTCCAGGGCCTGGGCCGGCACCACCCGGTGGTGCGGCAGGCGCTGCACGACGTCCTCGACGCCCAGCTGCCCGACCTCACCCGCTTCGACTCCTCGCCGCTGCCCGGGCTGCTCGCCGAGAAGCTGCTGGCCCACTCGCCGCACCTGGACCGGGTCTTCTTCGGCAACAGCGGGACGGAGGCGGTGGAGACGGCGGTCAAGTTCGCCCGCTACGCCACCGGCAAGCCGCGGGTCGTCTACTTCGACCACGCCTTCCACGGGCTGACCACCGGCGCACTCTCCGTCAACGGCGAGGACGGCTTCCGCAAGGGGTTCGCCCCGCTGCTGCCGGACACCTCGATCGCGGTGGGCGATCTGGAGGCGCTGCGGCGCGAGTTGAAGCGCGGCGATGTCGCCGGGCTGATCGTCGAGCCCATCCAGGGCAAGGGCGTCACCCCCACCCCGCCCGGGTTCCTGCGCGCCGCGCAGGAGCTGCTCCACCAGCACAAGGCGCTGCTCATCCTCGACGAGGTGCAGACCGGGCTGGGCCGCACCGGCGACTTCTACGCCTACCAGCACGAGGAGGGCGTGCAGCCGGACCTGATCGCCGTCGCCAAGATGCTCTCCGGCGGCTACATCCCGGTGAGCGCCACGCTCGGCAAGGACTGGATCTTCCGATCGGTCTACTCCTCGATGGACCGGGTGCTGGTGCACTCGGCGAGCTTCGGCTCCAACGCCCAGGCGATGACGGCCGGGTTGGCCGTCCTCCAGGTGATGGAGGACGAGGGGATCGTGGAGAACGCCCGAAAGACCGGCGACCTGCTGCGCGGCCGGCTGGAGGCGCTGGTCGACCGCTACGAGCTGCTGGCGGACGTGCGCGGCCGCGGGCTGATGATCGGCATCGAGTTCGGCCGGCCCAAGGGGCTGAAGCTGCGCAGCCAGTGGGCGATGCTGCAGGCGGCGCGGAAGGGGCTCTTCGCGCAGATGGTGGTGGTGCCGCTGTTCCAGAAGCACCGCATCCTCACCCAGGTGTCGGGGGACCACCTGGAGGTCATCAAGCTGATCCCGCCGCTGGTCATCGGAGAGCCGGAGGTGGACCGGTTCGTCACGGCCTTCGAGGACGTGATGGACGCGGCCCACTCCGGCTCCGGGCTGGTCTGGGACTTCGGCAAGACCTTGATCAAGCAGGCTGTCGCGAACCGGTGACCGGCTCCTTCTCCGGCTCCTGACGGGCGATCACCGTCTCCGGGGCCCGCCGCCCGGCGAGGGCGCGGGCCCGGACGGAGAGCAGGGCGGCGACGATCAGCACCGCGCCGCCGGCGACGAGGGTGACCGGGACGGAGGCGGCGTCGACGACGGCGCCGCCGGCCGCCGCGCCCAGGGCGATGGCGAGGTTGAAGGCGAAGGTGCCCAGCGCGCCCGCCGTCTCGGTGGCCTGCGGGGCGGCCCGGAAGATGTCGAGCAGCAGCAGCGCCGGCGCGGCGCCGTAGCCGAGGCCCCAGAGCAGCAGCATCGCGGTCCCGCTGCCGGTGCCGTGCGCCAGCAGCGGCAGCGTCAGCGGGGCGAGCGCGGTCACCAGCACCAGCGCGCCCGTCGTCCAGGAGCGCCCGGAGCGGGACACCAGCGGCACCCCGACGAAGTTGCCGATCAGCCCGGCCGCCCCGTAGAGGGCGAGCAGCACCCCGACCGTGCCGGCGGCCACCCCGGCGAGGTCGCGCAGCGCGGGCGTCACATAGGTGTAGGCGGCGAAGTGCCCCAGGACGGCGAGGAACTGGGCGGCCAGCGCCCAGCGTACGGCCCGGCCGGCGGGGCCGCCGAGGACGGCGCCGATCCGGGTGGAGTCCGCCGCGGACGGCGCCGGCAGCCTGGGGACGAGCAGCGCGATCGCGGCGCCGATCGCCAGCGCCGCGACGGCCAGCACGAGAAACGCGGCGCGCCAGCCGGCCGCCCGGCCGATCAGCGCGGTCGCCGGCACCCCGGCGACGTTGGCGACCTGCACCCCGCCGAGGATCAGCGTGGTGGCCCGTCCGACGGCCGGGGCCGGCACCAGCCGCGGCCCCAGCCCGGCGGCCACCGACCAGAAGACGCCGATCGCCAGGCCGGTGAGCAGCCGGGCGGCGAGCAGCACGGGGAAGGCGGGCGCCAGTGCGGCCGCCAGG
Organism: Mangrovactinospora gilvigrisea; assembly: GCF_001879105.1. GTDB lineage: Bacteria > Actinomycetota > Actinomycetes > Streptomycetales > Streptomycetaceae > Mangrovactinospora > Mangrovactinospora gilvigrisea. The sequence continues at coordinate 40,819 of NZ_MLCF01000128.1, forward strand.
TTGGCGACGGCCAGCGTCCCGGAGGAGGCGAGCAGCAGGGTGCGGCGGTCGGCGCGGCCGCCGCGCAGCGCGAAGAGCAGCGCGGTGGCGGCGGCGACCAGGCCGGGCGCGGTCATCGCCAACCCGGCGGTTCCGGTGTTGACATGGAGCCCGGCGGCCATCTGCGGAAGCAGGCCGACGGGCGCCATTTCGCTGGTGACGACGGTCAGGGAGCCGACGGCGACGACGGTCACTGGGAGGTAGTGGCGGGAGGTGGTGTCCATGGGCGCAACGATGCTGCGGCGGCGGAGCGGGAACAACGGCGATTCGAGGATGGTTCGATAAGCGTGGTTAATCGCTACGCGGAGCGCCCCGCACAGCCGGCCCGGCCGTCCTCGCCGTCCTCCCCGGCTTACCAGGGGTACCAGGGATCGCTGGAACTGCGCGAACTGGAGGCGTTCCTGGCGCTCGCCGACGAGCTCCACTTCGGCCGCGCCGCCGAGCGCCTGACGGTCTCCCAGGGGCGGGTGAGCCAGCTGCTGGCCGCGCTGGAGCGGCGGATCGGCGGCCGGCTGCTGGAGCGCACCAGCCGCAGCGCGGCGCTCACCCCGCTCGGTGCGCGGCTGCTGGCCGATCTGCGCCCCGCGTACGCCGCGCTGCGGAACGCGGTCGCCGGGGCGGCCGAGGAGGCCCGCGGCGTCGCGGGGACGCTGCGGCTGGGCTTCGTCGGCATCCCCGACTCGGTCTTCCAGGAGCTGGCCCAGACCTTCCGGGACCGCTACCCGTGCTCCGACGTGTCGATCGTGGAGGCCCCGCTCGCCGACCCGTTCGGCCCGCTGCAGCGCGGCGAGGCGGACGTGATGCTGCTGCGCGGCCCGCTGGTCGGCCCGGTGCCGGGCGTGCAGGTGGGGCCGGCGGTGTGCCGGGGGCCGCGCGGGCTCGCCCTGTCGGCCCGTCACCCGCTCGCCGGGCGGGACTCGCTGGCCGCCGAGGAGCTCGCCGAGGTGCCGCTCATCGGGGTGCCCGAGGACGCGCCGCGCGCCTGGCGCGAGCTGTTCGCGCCGGAGCGGACGCCCGCGGGCCGGACGATCGCGAGCGGCTGCCGCGCCAACACCCTCCAGGAGGCGCTGTCCTTGGCGGCGGCGGGCCGCGGCGGGCTGCTCTTCGGGCTGGAGGCGGCGGACTACCTCTTCCGCCGCGACATCGCCTTCGTCCCCGTCGACGGCCTCCCCGACGGCAACCTCTCCCTCGTCCGCCCGCTGGGCCCGCCCACCCCCCGGGTCGCCGCCTTCGCGGCCCTCGTCGCGGACTTCACCCCGGCCGGGGCGGGCTAGACCTCCAGAAGCGGGCTAGACCTCCAGCCCCTCCTCGATCCGCGCCAACCGGTGCCGTGCGAAGGCGAGGTTGGCGCGGGCGCGGTTGAGCGCCAGGAAGAGGAACAGCCCCTTGCTCCCGTGATGCGTCAGCGGCCGGATCACGTGGTACTGCCCGGCCAGCGTCACCAGCACGTCCTCGATCACCTCGCCCTGCAGATTCAGCATCTCCAGCGTCCGCATCTCGGCCCGGACCACGTCCGTGTTGCCGGCCGACGCCACATTCAGGTCGAAGTCCTTGCCGGAGCCGAGCGTGCCCAGCGCCATGCCGCTGTTGTAGTCGACCAGCGCCACCCCCAGCGCCCCCTCGATCTGCATGGCTTCCTTCAGCGCGGTCTCCATGTTCGCCATCGCGCGCGACTCCTCATCGATAGATCGACAACCACCGTGGGACACAGACGTTGCAGACGCTCAGTGGCTTTCCGCGCCGGGCCACGGCGAAACGGCATGCCCGCCGACAGCCTGCTCCCCGACGTGCAGCGCGTCCGGCTCGGCCGCCGCGTCCAGCGGCCCCGCCGCGCCCGCCGGCCCCGGGCCGCCGAAGAGCAGCCCCTGCCCCAACTCGCAGCCGAGCCGCGCCAGCCGGTAGGCCTGCGCGGCCGTCTCGACGCCCTCCACGGTCACCGTCAGGGTCAGCGCCCGGGCCAGCTGGGTGAGCGCGGCGACGATGCGGGCGTCGACCCCGTCCAGGCCCTCGCCGCCGCGCAGGCCCTCCGCGAAGGAGCGGTCCAGCTTCAGCGCGTCCACCGGCAGGGTGCGCAGATAGGCGAGGCTGGAGTAGCCGGTGCCGAAGTCGTCCAGCGCCAACCGGATGCCCAGCGCGGACAGTTCGCGCAGCGACTCCGGCGAGCGGTGGCCCTCGATCACCGCCGACTCGGTGAGCTCCAGCTGCAGCCGCTCGGGCGGCAGCCCGGTCTCCCGCAGCACCCGGTCGACCTCGCCGGCCAGGCCCTCGTCCGCGCACTGCCGGGGGGAGAGGTTGACGGAGACGGAGGGCGCCCGCGCCGGATCGCGCCGCCGCCATGCCTCGGCCTGCCGGCACGCCTTCTCCAGCACGAACCGGCCGAGCTCGGCGATCATGCCGTTGTCCTCGGCGAGGTGGATGAACTGCCCCGGGGCGAGCACCCCGTGCTCCGGGTGCCGCCAGCGCACCAGCGCCTCCGCGGCGACCGGGAAGCCGTCCGGGAGGCGGACGATGGGCTGGTAGAGGACGAAGAACTCGCCGCGCTCCAGCGCCCGGGGGAGCTGCGCGCCGAGCCGGTAGCGGGCGGTCTGGCGGGCGTCCCGCTGGGCGTCGAAGACCGCGAACCGGCCCTTGCCGGCCGCCTTCGCCCAGTACAGCGTCATGTCCGCGGCGCGCATCGCGTCGGCGGCGTCGGTGCCGGCGACCGGGCGCTCCACCACGCCGGCCGAGGCGGTGATGCGCACCTCCTGGCCGGGCTTGCCGAACGCGCAGTCCGCGGCGCGCAGCGCGGTGCGCGCCACCCACTCGGCGTCGGCGGGGCCCGAGGAGCGCTCCAGCAGGACGACGAACTCGTCGCCGCCGAGCCGGGCGACGAGCCGGCCGGGGCCGGCGAGGGCGTCGTGCAGCCGGCGGGCGACGCGGGTCAGCAGCTCGTCGCCGACCTGGTGGCCGGCGGTGTCGTTGACTTCCTTGAAGCCGTCCAGGTCGAGGTAGCACAGGCCGAGGCGGGCGCCGGGCGGGGCGTCGCGGAAGACGGCGGCGAGCCGCTCGTGGAAGCCGGCCCGGTCGGTGAGGCCGGTGAGCGGGTCGCGTCCGGGCAGGCCGGGCGCCCCCGTCGAGCCGGGGGTGCGGGGCCCGGGGATGGCGGCGGGCCGGGGGAGTTGGGGCCGCGGGGCGGCCTCCAGGGCGGCGCCCACCAGGATGCCCTGGAGGTGGGCGAAGCCGGCCGCCTCGGCGGGGGAGGCGGCCGCGGCGGTCAGCAGATGGCTCCCGACGACGGAGACGGTGGCGCCGATCGCGTCGGCGTCGGCGAGGCCGTTGGCGGCGAGCTCGCGGCCGACCGCGGCGAACTCGGCGGCGGCGGTGGTGGGGGCGCCGGTCGCGGCGGCGCGCAGCAGACGGTCCGTCAGCGCGGCGAGCAGGGGCCGCAGCCGGAGGGTCGGGCCGGGGTGGTGGGCGAGGGCGTTGCACCACTCGTCGAGCAGGGCCGCGTGCTCCGCGGGATCGACCGCGGCGCCGGGCGCGGGGTGGGCGCGCGCGGCGGGGCTGCTGCCGGGCTCGGCCTCGCCCTGCTCCGCCGTCTGACGACCGCTCATCCTTCTTCCGTCCCCGTCGCCCGTGTGTTGCGATGTGGCGGCCGGATCATCGGACGAGAACAGCTCAACCACAGCGCGAATCATATGGTCGTCATATGCGTCATGGGTAACATTCGGCGGCTTCCGGCCAAGGCCGAGGCGGGCGCACGGTTGCACGGCGGGCGCATCGGCGGCCGCGCACCACCGGTCGCGCGCCCCGGGATGACGGTCCGTGAGACGCCGATGACCGCCAGCCGACCCGGCGGAGCGGGTCGGGGCAGGATGGATAGGCGGATTTCCATCTGTCCGGACGGTAGGTTTGGGCGGGACGGGGATCACGGGGAAGGGGCTGGGCCATGGAGGTCGTGGCGGCGGAATCGCGGCTGGTGGCGGTGACGGTGCACGCGGTGGGCGCGGAGTGCCGCCGCGCGGTGCGGGTCGAGGTCCCGGCGGGCGCCGAGGCGGTCCGCGTCCGGGTGCCGGGGCTGCCGCGGACGGTCGACCCGGCGGCGCTGCGGGCGGGCGTGACCGCGCCGGGCGTGACGGTGACGGACGTCCGCCTCTCGCTCGGCGCGGAGCTGGGCCCCTCGGAGCAACTCCCGGAGCTGGTGCACGCGGTGGAGCGCGCGGAGCGCGAGCTCGCCGAGGCGGAGGCGCGCCGCGAGCGGCTGACGCTGCGCGTCGCGGAGACGGCGGCGCTGCGGGCGGTGACGCCTCGCGGGAAGCGCGGCGATTCGCCGCGGCCGGCGCCGGTGGAGGCGCGGCTGGCGCTGGCCGCGTTCGTGGACGCACGCCTGGAGAGCCTGCACGCGGCGCTGGAGCGGGCCCGCCAGGACGCCGACGACGCGCGCCACGCGGTGGCCCTCGCCCGCGCCCGCCGCGACGAGGCCACCAC
>NZ_MLCF01000129.1 GCF_001879105.1 Mangrovactinospora gilvigrisea
ATGCCGAGCCCGCGGTCCTCGATCTCCAGCGCGAAGCCCGTGCCGACCTTCTCGCCGCGGATCCGCACCGTGGTGTTCGGCGGCGAGAAGACCGTCGCGTTGTCGACCAGCTCGGCCAGCAGGTGCGTCAGGTCGGCCACCGCCCCGCCCACCAGCGCGACCTTCGGCATCCGCCGCACCTCGACCCGCTGGTACTCCTCCACCTCCGCGACCGCCGCCCGCACCACGTCCACCAGCGGCACCGGCCGCCGCCACGCGCGGCCCGGCGCCGCGCCGGAGAGGATGATCAGGCCCTCGGCGTGCCGCCGCATCCGGGTCGTCAGATGGTCGAGCCGGAAGAGGTCCTGCAGCTCGGACGGGTCTTCCGTGCGCCGCTCCATCTGGTCGAGCAGCGTCAGCTGACGGTGCACCAGCACCTGGCTGCGCCGCGCCAGGTTGACGAAGACCCCGGAGACGCCGTGCAGCAGCTCGGCCCGCTCCGCCGCCGCGGTGAGCGCGGCCCGCTGCAGTGCGTCCAGTGCCTCGCCGACCTGGGAGATCTCGTCGTCGCCGCGAGTGCGCAGCGGCGCCTCCCGGTCGATGTCGATCCGCTCGCCGGCGCGCAGCCGCCGCATCGCCCGGGGCAGCTTGTCGCGGGCCAGCCGCAGCGCCCCGTCGCGCAGTTCGCCCAGCTCGACGACGAGGCCGCGGCCGATCCGCACCGAGATGAGCAGCGCGGCGAGCACCGCGAGGACGCCGAGCAGCACGGCGAGCCCGTTGGGGGTGAGCAGCGCGGCGGCGTAGGGGCTGTCGCGGCGGGTGTCGGAGGCGCGGGCGGCGTCCTCGACGGCGGCGAGCCGGGAGGCGAGCGCCGGCCCGGCGGCCGGCCAGCCCTGCTGGGCCGCCGCCTGGGCGGCTCGGCTGCCGGGCCCGTCGACGGCGGCCTCCTGCTCGACGGCGGTGACGGCCGAGCCGTCCTCCGCGGCGAGCGCCGCGCGGTATGCCGCCGCGTCCGCCGGCCGCAGGCCGGGCAGCGCGTCGGCGGTGAGGACGGCGCGGGTGCGGGCGGCGCCGACCAGTTCGCGGTAGCCGGTGGGGCTCAGCGTCCCGGCCGCGTCGGCCGCGGCGAGCACGGTGTCCTCGCGCGCCAGCTGCTCGCGGGCGCGGGCCAGGTCGGGGAGGGCGCGGTCGGCGGTGGCGGCCGCGGAGGAGGCGGCGGTGCCGGTGTCCGGGAGGACGGCGAGGGCGGTGCCGACGTCCAGCCCCGCGGAGACCGCCTCGCCGTAGGTGTCGAGGACGTGCTGCTGGTCGGTGCGGCCGCCGCGGACCGCGGCGCGCAGCGGGCCGAGCCCGGCGGTGTCGGCGGCGAGGTCGGCGAGGCCGGTGCCGGCGGCAGGGCCGAGGCGCGCGGTGTCGGCGCTGCGGAAGGCGACCAGGCGGCGGACGGCCGGGAGGGTGGCGTCGGTGGCGCGGACGCGGGCCCCGAAGGCGCTGCGGGCGACGTCCCGCTGATGGCCGTCGGGGGCGGCGAGGACGACGGCGGCGGCGCGGCGCTCGTCCTGAAGGGCCGTCACGGTGGCGGCGACGGGGGTGCGCAGCGTGGTGTCGGCCTCGACGGCGCCCTGCAACCGGGCGATGTCCTGGGCGGTGTCGACGGTGGCGGCGGCCCACAGCGCGAGGAGGGCGACGACGGGGACCATCAGCAGGGCGACGACGCGGGCGCGGATGCTGCGCAGGCCGCGGGAGGGCGGCGCGGGCGGAGGTGGAGCCTCGGACGGTGCGCGTCGGGCGTGGCGGCCGGCGGGGAGCGCGTCCATGCCGTCCCTTCCGGTGGATTCGGTGCCGGGTGCGCCGCCCGCGGGCCCCGGCGCCGCGCCCGGGGCGGGCTCGGTGGGGGCGCCGTCGGCTGCCTGCGGTTCCCGCGTCGTCACTGGGCGGCCGCCCGGACGCGGTGCGGGGCCGGGGAGAGGGCGACGAACGCGGAGGTGAGGAAGAGATAGGAGCCGAGCACCACGGCCAGCGGGAAGACGAAGTCGGTGGCGTCGGCGCCCGGCACCGGACTCGCGGCGGGGGCGAGGTGGATCCGGACCGCGGCCATCCCCATGTAGTGCATGGCCGTCACCGCGAAGCCCATCACCAGCGAGGCCGCGAACCCGGCGAGCGGATTGCGCACCCGGAACGCGGCCCACAGCGCCGCGGTCGCGGCGAGGACGGCTATCACCACGGAGGACGCCACCAGCAGCGGGTCGTAGGTGACGCGGCCGGGCAGCCGGACGGCGGCCATGCCGGTGTAGTGCATGACGGTGATGCCCACGCCGGTGAACGCGCCGGCCACCAGCAGCGTCCGCATGCGGGTGCGGCCGTCGCGCGGCCGTCCGACGACGAAGACGCCGATGCCCACCACGACCACGGCGAGCAGCAGGCTGGCCAGGGTGAGGGCAACGTTGTAGCGGACGGTGATGCCGGTGACGCCGAAGCCGAGCATGGCGACGAAGTGCATCGTCCAGATGCCGGAGCCGAAGGCGGTGGAGGCGGTGATCAGCCAGTTGCGGCGGGAGCGCGCGGTGGCGGTCGGCTCGCCCGCGCGGACGGTGCAGCGCAGGCCGAGGGCGGAGCCGATGCAGGCCATCGCGTAGGCGAGGACGGGGGTGCCCCACCCGAAGGCGAAGTGGTTCATGTGGCCGAACATTCCGCTGCCGCTGCCGCCGAGCATGCCTGCCGTCCTCCCCCCGTTCCACCGGTTGCTGTCGATCACTCACATACGCGCTTCTGCAAGCTAATTGAGGGTTCGGGGCGGCGTACAGAGTTCCCGGAAGACCCAGCGAGAACGCACAGGGTGTGATGAGATGGGCGCGCCACGTATGCGCATATGCGCGCGGCGCGCGGCCCTTCGGGGTTCGGGCGGGGAGCCGGGTCGGGAGCCGGGTGGGAGCTGCGGTGGCCGGGGCACGGTCGGTTCTCGGTCACTCGCGCGGTCCCCCGCGCCCCTTCGGGGCGCCGTCACCCCTGCTGCCTCCCCGAAATGGCCGCAACCACCGCCTCCCGTCAGAGTTTGACGGGTGAGCGGCTCCTATCTGACTCATCCGCATCTTTCGGGCGACCGTGTCGCCTTCGTGTGCGAGGACGATGTCTGGCTGGCCCCCCTGCACGGCGGCGCGCCCGCCTGGCGCCTCACCGCGGACCGCGCCAAGGTCGCGCACCCGCGGTTCTCCGCGGACGGCCGCACCCTCGCCGTCACCAGCTGGCGCAGCCTCGACCCCGAGGTGTGGCTGGTGAACGTCGACGGCAGCGGCGACGTCCAGCTCACCCACTGGGGCAGCCCCGACGCCCGGGTGCGGGCCTGGACCGCCGACGGCCGGATCCTCGCGCTGGGCTCGCAGGGCCAGCCGTTCTCCCACTACACCTGGGCCTACCGCGTCCCGCGGGACGGCGGCCCCGCCGAGCAGCTGCCCTTCGGGCCGGTCGCCGACCTCGCCCTCGGCACCCTCGACGGCCGCCCCGCCGAGCTGCTGCTCACCGGCTCGGCGCCGCAGGAGCCCGCCGCCTGGAAGCGCTACCGCGGCGGGGCGATCGGACGGCTGTGGCTGGGCGGCGAGCGGCTGATCCCGGTCGGCGCCGAGGAGGGGCACCTGGCCTGCCCGATGCTGGTCTCGGGGCGGGTGGTGTTCCTCTCCGACCACGAGGGCACCGGCAATCTCTACTCCTGCCGCCCGGACGGCACCGGGCTGACCCGCCACACCGACCACGACGGCTGGTACGCCCGGCATGCCGCCACCGACGGCCGCCGGGTGGTCTACCAGTGCGCGGGCGAGCTGTGGCTGGTGGAGGACGTCACCGCGGACGACGTCCGGCCGCGCCGGCTGGAGGTGCGGCTGGACGGGCCGCGGCCGGGCCGCCGCCGCCACCAGATCCGCGCCGAGGACCACCTGGAGGCGTGGGCCTGCGACCGGACCGGCCGGGCCGGCGCGGTCGGCGTCGCCGGCGGGCTGTACTGGCTCACCCACCGGGACGGCCCGGCCCGGGTGATCTCCGCCGCGCAGGGCGTGCGCTGCCGGCTGCCGGTGATGCTGGGCCGCACCGGCCACCTGGCCTGGGTCACCGACGAGGGGGGCGACGACCGGATCGCCGTCGCCCCGCTGCCCACCGCGCCGGACGCGTTCGGCCCGCGCCCCACCCGCGACGAGAACGCGGACGCGGCGGCGCACGCCGAGGAGGGCGTGCGCTCCGCCCCGACCGCTCCGGAGCCGGCTCCGGAGCCCGAGCCGGCCGCCCCGGAGCCCGCCCCGGAGCCCGCGCCGGAGCCGGCCGGGGACGCCGTCCCCGCTCCCCCGGACCCGGCGACGGACGGCCGCGGCGCCGAGCCGGCGGCCGGGGGCCGGCCGACCGGGCCGGGCTCCCGGCAGCGGCTGCTGCCGCACGAGCCGCTGGGCCTGGTGCTGGAGCTGGCCGCCGCCCCGGACGGGAAGTCGCTGGCGGTGGCCTCCTCCGACGGGCGGCTGCTGCTGGTGGACGCGGCCACCGGCGCCACCGCCGAGCTGGCCCGCTCGCCCCGGGGGCCCGTCAAGCACCTGGACTTCTCGCCGGATTCGCGGTGGCTGGCCTGGTCGCACCCGGGGGACGCGCCGGCGCTGCGCCGCATCCTGCTGGCCCGGCTCGCCGACCGCCGGATCGTGCCGGCCACCGACGGGCGGTTCGAGGACGAGTCGCCGGTCTTCACCCGGGACGGCCGCTACCTGGCGTTCCTCTCCTGGCGCGGCTTCGACCCGGTGTACGACGTGCACACCCTGGACCTGTCGTTCCCGCTGGGCTCGCGGCCGTACCTGATCCCGCTGGCGTCCGGGACGCCGTCGCCGTTCGCGCCGCCGCTGGAGGGCCGCACCCCGACCGGCGGGCTGGATCCGCTGCCGGACGCGCCGGCCGAGTTGGTGATCGACACGGAGGGGCTGCCGTCCCGGGTCACCCCGTTCCCGGTGCAGGCCTCGAAGTACTCCTCGCTGGCGGCGGTGGACGGCGGGGTGGTGTGGCTGCGCTGGCCGATCTCGGGCGCGCTCGGCGAGACCTTCGCGGATCCGGACGACACCAGCGGCCGGCCGACGCTGGAGCATTTCGAGCTGGTCACCGCGGCGCGCACGGTGCTGGCGCACCACATCGACGGCTTCGAGGTGTCCGGGGACGGCCGGCGGCTGGTGGTGGCGGACGACGGCAGCCTGCGGGCCGTCCCGGCGACCGAGCAGCCGGACGGCTCCAGCACGGTCGCCATCGACCTGCGCCGGCTGATGCCGGAGATCGATCCGGCGGCGGTGTGGCGGGGCGCCTTCGAGGAGGCGGGCCGGGCGATGCGCCACGGCTTCTGGGACCCGGGGATGGGCGGCATCGACTGGGACGCCGAACTGGCCCGGCACCGCCCGCTGGTGGAGCGGGTGGCCACCCCGGGCGAGTTCGCCGACCTGCTCACCGAGCTGGTGGGCGAGCTGGGCACCTCGCACGCCTATGTGACGCCGGCCCGGCGGGACGAGGGCCCGGTGCGCTACCAGCGGGCGCTGGGCCTGCTCGGCGCCAACCTGGTGCGCGACCCGGAGACCTCGGAGTGGCGGTTCACCAAGATCCTGCCGGGCGAGTCCTCCGATCCGCGGGCCCGCTCGCCGCTGGCCGGCACCGGCATCCGGCCGGGCGACGCGCTGCTGGCGGTGGACGGGCGGCCGGTGGACCCGGTGCGCGGCCCGGGGCCGCTGCTGGCGGCGGCGGCGAACACCACGGTGGAGCTGACGGTGCGTCCGGAGCGGGACGCCTCGGCGATCCACCGGGTGGCCGTCACCCCGCTGCTGGACGAGCGGCCGCTGCGCTACCACGAGTGGGTGACGGCGCGCCGGGCGATCGTCCGGGAGCTGAGCCGGGGGTGCTGCGGCTATCTGCACATCCCGGACCTGGGCGGCTCGGGCTGGGCGCAGTTCAGCCGGGACCTGCGGCTGGAGCTGACCCGGGACGCGCTGGTGCTGGACGTGCGCGGCAACGCCGGCGGGCAGGTCTCGGAGCTGGTGGTGGAGCGGCTGTCGCGGACGGTGCTGGGCTGGGACGCGACGCGCGACTCGGCGCCGGTGACCTACCCGGGCAACGCGCGGCGCGGCCCGCTGGTGGCGCTGGCGGACGAGGCGACCAGCTCGGACGGCGACATGATCACCGCGGCGATCCGGATGCTGCACCTGGGCCCGGTGATCGGCACCCGCACCTGGGGCGGGGTGGTGGGGATGACGGGCCGTCAGCGGCTCGGCGACGGCACGGTGATCACCATTCCGCGGAACGCGGCGTGGCTGCGCTCCTACGGCTGGGGCGTGGAGAACCACGGCGTGCCGCCGGACATCGAGGTGGTGCGGGCGCCGAAGAACTGGGTGACGGGCGAGCACGCCCAGCTGTCGGCGGCGGTGGGGGTGGCGCTGAAGCTGCTGGAGGACGCGCCGGCGGCGGAGCCCCCGGGGCCGGACGCGCCGCGGCCGGACCTGCGGCGGCCGCCGCTGCCGCCGCGGGGCTGACGGGGCGTCGGGCGCACGCGGCGGCGCCCCGGTCCGGGGATCCGGACCGGGGCGCCGCTCGGGTCGATCGGCCGACCTCAGGAGTCGTTGTCGCGCGGCTCCTCCGCCCTGTCCCGCGCCTCGCCTGCGGTGCGGGCGGCGTTCTCCTTGGCCCGCTGGGCGGCGGCCCGGGCGCGCTCGGCGAGGTCGTTGGGCGTCGGGACGTTGGACTTCGCCCTGCCCTCCGACTGCCGCGCCGCCTGGTTCTTCAGGTCGTCGATACCCATGATCACTCCTTGTTGGCTCGGTCAGGATGATCGGCAGGGACACGCTCTCATGTCACCGTGAGTTACGCATTCTGGACATGCCAGACACTTCCCAGAAGTGATCAAAATTGATCACTACCGCGCTCCCGCGAACCCAAGTACGCGTCTAGGGTGAGCGGATGAGCACTCGCGCCCGCCTGGAGCCCGCCGACCTGACGCTTCCCACCGCAGCGGTCGGCCCGCTCGACCCGCTGCCCCGGCTCCGTCCCGAGCTGGACCAGCCCTACCTCCTCGACCCGGACTCCGTCCCGGCCGGCGTCCGCGAGAACGCCGAGCGCGGCGCCGTCCGCTCGATCCACCCCTATCTCCTCCAGGACGGCTACGGGCGCGACCGCTCCCCCGCCGACCACCCCGCGCTCGTCCTCGACAACGGGCTGCTGCGCGCCGTCTTCCTGCCCGGCCTCGGCGGCCGGCTCTGGTCGCTCACCGACCTGCGCACCGGCACCGAGCTGCTCTACCGCAACCCCGTGGTGCAGCCCGCCAACCTGGCGCTGCGCAACGCCTGGCTCGCCGGCGGCGTGGAGTGGAACCTCGGCACCCGGGGCCACGCCCCCACCACCTGCTCCCCGCTCTTCGCCGCCGAGGCGACCGCCCCCGACGGCGGGCCGGCGGTGCGGATGTGGGAGTACGAGCGGCTGCGCGGGCTGGTCTTCCGGATCGACGCCTGGCTGCCGGAGCCCGGGGCGGAGACCGGCGGCGGGCCCGCCCTCAAGGTGCGCGTCGAGGTGCGCAACCCGGCGCGGCGGCCGGCACCCCTCTACTGGTGGTCCAACATCGCCGTCCCCGAGACCCCGGACACCCGGGTGCTCGCCCCCGGCGAGCGGGCCTTCGCCACCGGCTACGAGGGGCGGATCGGCGCGGTCCCGGTGGCCGCCGCCGAGGACGGCCGCGACTGGACCTACCCCGGGCGATCGGAGTACGCGGGCGACTGGTTCTTCGACATCCCCGAGGGCACCCCGCGCCCCTGGGAGGCGGCGGTCGAGGCGGACGGCACCGGGCTGCTGCACTCCTCCACCGCCCGGCTGCGCGGCCGCAAGCTCTTCGCCTGGGGCGTCAACGCCGGCGGGCGGCGGTGGGCGGAGTGGCTCACCGAGCGCGGCAACGGCCCGTACGCCGAGATCCAGGGCGGCGTCGCCCAGACCCAGTTCGAGCACCTGGAGCTGCCGGCCGGGGCCGCCTGGCGGTGGATCGAGACCTACCAGCCGCTCGCCGCCGACCCGGCGCTCACCCACGGTGCCGACCTGGACGCGGCGCGCGGCGCGGTGGCGTCCGCGCTGCCGAGGGCGGAGGCCGACGCCGAGGCGGCGTGCTTCGACGCCGCGCCGGCGCGGCTGCTGCACACCGGCTCCGGATGGGGTGCGCTGGCCGGCGTCTCGACCGCGGCGGCGCCGTTCCCCGAGGAGAGCCTCGGCGCGGAGCAGCGGCCCTGGCGCGAGCTGCGGGCGACGGGCGCGCTGCCGGACGGGGACGGCACGGCCGCGCCCGTCTCCTACGTCACCGGCGAGGAGTGGGACGGGCTGCTGGCGGCGGCGCCGCAGAGCTGGCTGACGCACTACCACCGCGGGGTGCTGGCGCACACCGCCGGCCGGCTCGACGCGGCCGACGCGCACTACGCGGCGTCGCTGGCGGAGCGGGCCACGCCGTGGGCGCGGCGCGGCCGGGCGCTGCTGCTCGCCGAGCGCGGGCTGCTCGCGGAGGCGGCCGAGGAGGCGCGGGCGGCGGCGTCCGGGGCGCCGGGGCTGTGGCAGCTCGCGGCGGAGGCGCTGGGGCTGCTGCTGGAGGCCGGCCTGCCGGCGGCGGCGCTGGAACTGGTGGACACGCTTCCGACGGAGGTGCGGGAGCGCGGGCGGGTCCGGATGCTCACCGCGCGCGCCGCGGTGGAGGCGGGCGAGCTGGCGCGGGCCCGGAAGCTGCTGGAGGAGGGGTTCGAGGTGCCCGATCTGCGGGAGGGCGAGGTGGCCCTGAGCCGGCTGTGGACGGCCGCGTTCCCCGGCGAGCCGGTGCCGGAGCGCTACGACTTCCGGATGTCGGCGGGTTAGCGGGCCGCACGGCGGGTCGGCTTGACGGCGCCGGAGGGATGACTGCCCGTCAGGAGCTGTAGGGTGCGGGGCGTGAGTGGACGACCGCTGAGCGAGACCGTCGAAGCAGGCTGGGCGAAGGCCCTCGACCCCGTCGCCGGGCGCGTCTCGGCGATGGGCGACTTCCTCCGGCAGGAGGTCGCCGCGGGCCGCACCTACCTGCCCGCCGGGCCGAACATCCTGCGCGCCTTCCAGCAGCCCTTCGACGAGGTGAAGGTCCTGATCGTCGGCCAGGACCCGTACCCGACGCCGGGCCACGCCGTGGGGCTCTCGTTCTCGGTGGCGCCCGAGGTGCGCCCGCTGCCCGGCAGCCTGGTCAACATCTTCCAGGAGTACCAGCAGGACCTCGGCTTCCCGCCGCCCTCCAACGGAGACCTGACGCCGTGGACGCAGCGCGGCGTGCTCCTCCTCAACAGGGCGCTGACCACCGCCCCCCGCAAGCCCGCGGCGCACCGCGGGAAGGGCTGGGAGGAGGTCACCGAGCAGGCGATCCGCGCGCTGGCGGCGCGCGGCCGGCCGCTGGTGGCGATCCTGTGGGGGCGGGACGCCCGCAATCTGCGGCCGATGCTCGGCGGGGTGCCCTGCATCGAGTCCTCGCACCCCTCGCCGATGTCCGCCGACCGCGGCTTCTTCGGCTCCCGGCCCTTCAGCCGCACCAACGCCGCGCTGGAGCAGCAGGGCGCGCCCGCGATGGACTGGCGCCTCCCCTAGGCCGCTTCTGACGGATCTCCGCGGCGTCGCGACGCCCGGCACGCACGCTCGCCGCACCGCCCGAAGACCGACGCAAAACCACTGCGACGGCCATCGTGCGGCACGCCGATCGCACGTACCGGGGTCCGGATCGTGGCGCCAGGCCGCAGAACCGGACAGAACCGTACGAACCTGTCGTCGTACACGCCGAGTTGACGGGTCCCCCCGCATGCCCGCAGCAAAGGCGATTAGGCTGCGGCGACATGAGTTCCGCGCCTGACCACGAACCGGCCCTCCCCGTCCGCGTGCCGCGCTCCCGCGCCGCCGGCGGACGGCACCGCCGCCCCGAGTCCGTCGAGGTGCCCCCGGACGCGCCGGCCCTGGTGCTGGCGGTTCCGGGCGCCTACACCTCGGACCACCGCTTCCTGGCCGCCGAGTTGGCCGGACTGGCCCGCGCCGAGCAGCCCGGCGCGGACGTCCGATACGGCTTCCTGGAGGGCTCCGAGGACTCGCTCGCCGACGCCCTGCACGCCTGCGCCGACGCGCGCAAGGAGGCGATCGCGGCCGGCGGCGCCGCCGCGGTCGTGGTCCCGCTGCTCGCCGCGCCGCACCCGGCGCTGGAGGACGCGGTGCGCGCCGCCGTCGCCGCGGCCGGGGTGCCCGCGCCCGTCACCACCGCGCTCGGCCCGCACCCGCTGCTCGCCGAGGCGCTCCATGTGCGGCTCTCCGAGGCCGGGTTGGCGCGCGCCGACCGCGCCCGCCTCTTCGCCGTCTCCACCGCCGCCGACGGCATCGTGCTGGGCTCCGTGGGCGGCGCGGACGCCGCGGAGGCCACCGAGGCCACCGGCGTGCTGCTGGCCGCCCGGCTGGCGGTGCAGGTGGCGACCGTGACGCTGGACGGCCCCGAGGGCGCGCAGGCCGCCGTGGACGCGGTGGCCCGGCTGCGCGCCGCCGGCGTGCAGCGGCCGGTGCTCGCCGCCGGCGCGATCGGCCCCGAGCTGCCGCAGGGCCTGCTCGCCGGCGCCGCCGCCGCGGCCGGCTGCCCGCACGCCGAACCGCTGGGCGCCTACGGCGGGATCGGCCGCCTCGCGCTGCTCCGCTACACCGCGGCGATGCCCGAGCAGCCGGAGGCCCCCGCCGCCCCGGAGGCCGTCGCCCCCGGCTCCGGCGAGCGCCGCGCGCACGCGGCCCCCACCCAGCTCTGACGTGCCGCGCCGGCGGCCGGTGCGCCGCCGGAGGACGCCCGTCCGGCGGGCAGCGGCGCCCGGTCCGCGCGATCGGCGCGCCGCCTGCGCGCCAACGCCGCAGTTCCGCGCCGGTCTTCGGGCCGCTGCCCCGCCTCGGGCGCGGCGCTGTGCAACGCATCGATAGCGATTGGCCATCCTTTCTGCCACAGCTCGGCGACAAGTGGTGAAATTCGGACGGTGGAACTGCACGTCAGCGGCAATACGTCCCATGATTGTCGGGTAAAGGATTGCGCGGACGGCATGCGGTGACCTGCATGGCCGGATCGCGGACGGGAAGCGTACGGAAAACGGGCAGCACAGCGCGCAGGACCAACGTCAGGGGCCGGCGGTACGGCGGGAGGGGATTCCCGGTCACGTCGAGGTCACGGCCAGGGAAGCTACTGCAGGGGGCAGTCATCACACGCGGTAACGTCGAAAGGGTGCCCAGGAACCCGAAGATCGCCGAGGCGCGGAAGCGCATCCTCCGCAGACCGAGCAGACGCCACACGGCGCTGCTGGTCGGGCTCGTGGCGGTGCACCTCGCGCTGGTCATCGCGGTGATCTTCACGTTGCCGATCGTCCACCTGGACTGGGTGGTGATGCTCAAGCACCCCGACCAGCGCCTCCCGCAGTTCGACGGGTTCCTCAACGCGTTCGTGGTGCTCGGCCAGCGGTGGCCGTCGGTCCTGATGATCTCCCCCTGGATCCTCTGGAAGACCTGGCGCGAACGCAGCTGGCGGCCGATCCTCTTCCTCGGCCTCGCGGTGCTGACCATCAACCTCTTCGCGGGCGTCTTCAAGGTCGGCCTGGGCCGGCTGGGCCCGCACTACAACATGGACCCCTGGACGTCCGGGATCTTCCACTACGGCCCCGGCGGCGACATCATGCCCTCCGGCCACACCTCCAACGCGGTGGTCACCTGGGGGCTGCTCGCCTACCTCGCGCGCCACTGGCGCAAGCGCGGCGCGATCGCGGCGGGCGTGCTCGCCGGCGGGATCGGCGCCACCACCGTCTACCTCGGTACCCACTGGGTTTCGGACGTTCTGGACGGCTGGGTGGTGGGCGCCCTGTCGCTGGCGGTGCTGCCGCTGGCCGAGCCGCTGGTGGAGCGGATCGACCTGCGGGCGCAGGCGCTCTGGTTCAAGCTGCGGCGCTTCGTCGGGCCGCCGCTGCCGGAGCTGTACCCGCCGCTGCCGGAGCAGCAGCACGACTCTCCGGCGCTGCCGCCGGCGGAGCCCTCCGCGACCGGCCGGGGGGCCGGGCCGGCGGACTCCGCGGGCCTGTTCAGCCGATCCAGGCGCGAGTGACGGCGCCGTCCTCCACCGTCAGGTTGAGCCGGCCGGGCATGAACTCCATGGTGACGATCGCGTCCTTGGGGAGCCGGCGGACGGTCTGCCAGCCGTCCGCGCGGGCGCGGACCTCCGCCTCGTCGGCCGGAAGTCCGACGTAGGCCGTTGCATCGCCGGGGGCGTTCTGCTGTGACATGCACCTCACGGTAGTACGCCCGGGCGGTCCGAAGGCGCGTTCGCGGGCAGCGGAAATTGTCGGGACCTCGGTCCGGAAACGGAGCGCAACGCATTCCGGCTCCGGAGAATTCCCCGCGCCCCCTTATGTATGACAACAATTCGATTACGTCGTCGGATCGCGCAGGAGTGCGGCCTCCTCGTCGGTGAACACCCGCGAGCGGATGAGGAAACGATGACCGGTCGGCGCCTCCAGCGAGAATCCGGCGCCGCGGCCCGGCACCAGGTCGATGGTGAGGTGGGTGTGGCTCCAGTAGGCGAACTGGTCGCGGGACATCCACACCGGCACCGGGCGCTCGACGCCCTCCACCTCCAGCTCGCCGAGGCGGACGTCGGCGTCCCCGGTCATGAACTCGCCGTCCGGGTAGCACATCGGGGAGCTGCCGTCGCAGCAGCCGCCGGACTGGTGGAACATCAGCGGGCCGTGCTCGGACGCCAGCCGCCGCAGCATCCCCGCGGCGGCCGGCGTCACCGCGACCCTGGCGGTCGCGGCGGCCATCAGAACAGGCCCGCCTTCTTCGTCGAGTAGCTCACCAGCAGGTTCTTGGTCTGCTGGTAGTGGTCGAGCATGATCTTGTGGTTCTCGCGGCCGATGCCCGAGTTCTTGTAGCCGCCGAAGGCCGCGTGCGCCGGGTAGGCGTGGAAGCAGTTGGTCCACACCCGGCCGGCCTGGATGGCGCGGCCCGCGCGGTAGGCCTGGTTGATGTCGCGCGTCCAGACGCCGGCGCCGAGCCCGTAGAGGGTGTCGTTGGCGATCTTGATGGCGTCGTCGTAGCCGTCGAAGCGGGCGACGGAGACGACCGGGCCGAAGATCTCCTCCTGGAAGATCCGCATCCGGTTGTCGCCCTCGAAGACCGTCGGCGCCACGTAGTAGCCGCCGGACAGGTCGCCGCCGGGGTCGACCCGCTCGCCGCCGGTGAGCACCTTGGCGCCCTCGTTCCGGCCGATCTCCAGATAGGAGAGGATCTTCTCCAGCTGGTCGTTGGAGGCCTGCGCGCCCACCATCGTCTCGGTGTCCAGCGGGTTGCCCTGCTTGATCGCGCGGACCCGGTCCAGCGCGTCGCCGAGGAAGCTGTCGTAGATGGGGCCCGCGATCAGCGCCCGGCTCGGGCAGGTGCAGACCTCGCCCTGGTTGAGGGCGAACATGGTGAAGCCCTCGAGGGCCTTGTCGTAGTAGTCGTCGTGGGCGTGGGCGACGTCCTCGAAGAAGATGTTGGGGCTCTTGCCGCCCAGCTCCAGGGTGACGGGGATGATGTTCTGCGAGGCGTACTGCATGATCAGCCGGCCGGTGGTGGTCTCCCCGGTGAAGGCGATCTTGCGGATCCGGCTGCTGGACGCCAGCGGCTTGCCGGCCTCCACGCCGAAGCCGTTGACGACGTTGACGACGCCGGGCGGCAGCAGGTCGGCGACGAGGTCCATCAGCAGCATGACGGACGCCGGGGTCTGCTCGGCCGGCTTGAGGACCACCGCGTTGCCGGCGGCGAGCGCCGGCGCCAGCTTCCAGACCGCCATCAGGATCGGGAAGTTCCACGGGATGATCTGGCCGACCACGCCCAGCGGTTCGTGGAAGTGGTAGGCGACGGTGTCGTCGTCGATCTGCGAGACGCCGCCCTCCTGGGCGCGGATGGCGCCGGCGAAGTAGCGGAGGTGGTCGACGGCGAGCGGCAGGTCGGCGGCGAGGGTCTCGCGGACCGGCTTGCCGTTCTCCCAGGCCTCGGCGACGGCGAGCTTCTCCAGGTTCTCCTGGATGCGGTCGGCGATCCGGTTGAGGATCCCGGCGCGCTCGGCGACGGAGGTGCGGCCCCAGGCGGGGGCGGCGCGGTGCGCGGCGTCCAGCGCCACCTCGATGTCGTCGGAGGTGGAGCGGGCCACCTCGGTGAACGTCTGGCCGGTGACGGGGGTCGGGTTCTCGAAGTACTGCCCCTTCACGGGGCCGACCCGCTCGCCGCCGATCCAGTTGTCGTACCTGGACTCGTAGTCGACGACGCTTCCGGGGGTGTTGGGACGCGAGTAGACGGACATGCGGCGACCTCCACAGCGCTGTGGGCGGGTGGTGCTCCGCACGCTAGTACGCGAACGCGCTCCCGCGAAGGGGCCCGGCACCCCGCTTCGGGCGCGAGGCGCCCGGGTGGGGTGCCGGGGCGCAGCGGCGGCGGACACGGCGCCGCACGTACCGCTCTCCTAGACCCGGACCAGGTGCACCAGCGTGCTGCTGAGCTCCTCGCCCTTCAGCTCCGCCAACTCCAGCCCGTGCCGCATCAGTACGGACCCGCTGTGCTCGGCCTTGCCGTCCGCCGTGCGGTAGCGCGCCGACGCGTCGAGCCCGCGCAGCCGCACCCGCGGGGCGGACGCGCCGAAGTGCGGCCCCTGCCGCCACCCCAGCACCACCGCCTCGGCGCCGTCCGCCGCCGCGTACTCCACGACCGTCGTGCCGTCCCCCGTGCCGCGCAGCCGGTAGAGCTCGCCCAGCTGGACCAGGTGGCGGACCGTCTTGTACTCGGCGACCCGCTCGGCCAGCTCCGCCAGCTCCTCCTCGCTGCACTCGGTGAGGTCGCCGCCCAGGCCCAGCACGCCGGCCATCGCCGAGCGCATCCGGTAGCGCTGGCTGGTGACGCGGCCGTTGAGCCAGTTGGGGCTGTCCGTCGCCCAGGCGCACATCACCCGCGCCGGGTAGATCTGCGAGAAGCCGTGCTGGATGGTGAGGCGGTCCAGCGGGTCGGTGTTGTCCGAGGTCCACACCTGGTCGGTGCGCTGCAGCACGCCGAGGTCGATGCGGCCGCCGCCGCCCGAGCAGGACTCGATGGCGAGCCCGGGGTGGGCCGACCGCAGCCGGTCCATGATCCGGTAGACGCCGCGGGTGTGGTCCAGGTAGAGCCGCCGCGGGTAGGGCTCGCCCGGCCATCCGGCGTCCGTAAAGGGGCGGTTCATGTCCCACTTGACGAAGTCGATCGGCGCCGACGACAGCAGCGCGTCCAGCTGCTGGAAGAGGTACTCCTGGACGTCCTCCCGGGCCACGTTGAGGACCAGCTGGTTGCGCATCTCGGTGCGGCGCCGGCCGGGGCGGTGCTGGGCCCACTCCGGGTGCGCCCGGTACAGCTCGCTGTCCGGGTTGACCATCTCCGGCTCCACCCAGATGCCGAACTTCATGCCGAGCGAGCGCACGTGCTCGGCGAGCGGGGCGAGGCCGTCGGGGAAGCGGTCCGGGTTGGGCGTCCAGTCGCCCAGGCCGGCGCGGTCGTTGACGCGTTCGCCGAACCAGCCGTCGTCGGTGGTGAACAGCTCGACGCCGAGGCCGGCGGCGAGCGTCGCCAGGTCCTTCTGGCCCTGCTCGGTGAGGTCGAAGCCGGTGGCCTCCCAGGAGTTGTAGAGGACCGGCCGCACCTGGTCGGCGTCGGGAACGATGTGCGCGCGCTGCCAGGCGTGCCAGGCGCGGGAGGCGGCGCCGTGGCCGCCGTCCGAGTACAGGCCGGCGAAGACGGGGGAGGTGTAGCTCTCGCCGGGCTCCAGCCGGGCGACCCCGGAGTCGTCGTGGCCGGGGCCGCCGACGGCCTGCACGGCGTCGTTGGAGAGCTGCTGGACGGCGATCCGCCAGGAGCCGGACCAGGCCAGCGCGGCGCTCCACACCTCGCCGTGCTCCTCGTCGGCGGTGCCGTCGTCGAGCGCGAACCACGGGTTCTCGGCGTGGCTGGTGTGGCCGTAGCGGGAGGCGAGGACGGTGGTGCCGCGGGCCAGCGGGCCGCGGGTGAGCTGGGTCTCCGCCGCCCAGCGGCCGTGCAGCCGGGAGAGGCGGTAGCCGTCGCGGGCGGGGACGGGCCAGGCGGCGGCGTCGGCGCGGAGCAGCTCCAGCGGCGCGTCCGCCGCGGTGAACTCCTCGGGGGCGGCCGGGGCGCCGTGGTAGGTCAGCTCCGTCCAGCGCTCGAGGATGTCGTGGCCGGGGCGGAGCCGGTAGTGCAGGGCGATGTCGAGGGCGTGCCCGGCGTCGTGGAAGTCGAGGCGGAGCCCGGTGCCCTCGGCCGAGGCGCCCCGGTGGGTCCACTCGATGCCGCGGACGGTGCCGCGCTGCACGGCGAGGGCGGGCTGGGCGAAGCGCGGCCCGCCGTCGACGGGGTACTCCTCGCGGCCGTCGCCGGCCGCGCCGAAGCTGCTGGCGCCGCCGGCGAGATGGCCGTCGGAGATCTCGGCGGCGTCGGCGAGGGAGATCCGGGGGCCCCAGTACAGGTTGACAAGGATGTCATGCTCGCGCAGCGCGATGAGGTACGAGGTGCGCGGGCCGGACAGCAGCCAGAGGCGGCGGTCGGGGTCGTGGAGGATCTCCGTGGCGGCGGCGGGGCCGGCGGCGGCAGCGGCAGCGTTCATGAACGGCAACCCTATGCGGGCCACGGCAAGTTGAGTAGCGGTGCTCAGGCGCGGCTTCGCCGCCGGGTCCACGCTGTGCCGATGAAGGGTTTCGGTCGGGCTGTGCTGGTCGGCGCGTTCGCGGTGGCGGTCGCGGTGGGTGCGCTCGCGGCGGTGCGGGGGTTGGGGCTGCCGGGTCGCGATGTGCTGGGGGCCGCTGCCGGCGGGCTGTGCCTGCTGTGGCTGGCGGTGCTGGTGGCGGTGCCGTGGAACGTCTGGTTCCGGGCGCGGGCGGTGGCCGCGGACGCGGTGGAGAGCCGCGGGCGGGGCCTCGCGGTGCCGCAGCAGCATGGGGCGGAGGCGTCCCGGATCGCCCGCTGGGCGCTGCGGGCGGCGCTCGCCGGGCACCTCGGGACGACGCTGCTGCTGGTGGCGGTGACGCTGCTGTCGGGGCGTCAGGTGGGCTGGTGGTTCGCGGCGTTCGCGCTGGTGAGCACCGGGTTCCGGCCGCTGTCGGCGTTCCTGCTGGCGCTCCGGGCGCGGCTGGCGGTGCTGGGCAGGGAGGTGCGCTTCCCCCGGGACGACGCGGCCGAGGCGCGGGCCCGGGCCGACCGGGCGGCGACGGGGGTGCGGGAGCTGGAGGCGCGCGTCGAGGAGCAGTACCGGGCGCAGCAGGAGACCCGCCGGGTGCTGGACGCGCTGAGCGCCTCCTCGTTCCGGCGGACGGAGGAGCTGGACGCCAAGCTGGACGCCCGCGTCGAGGCGCTGGGCCGCGAACTGGAGGCGGTGGTGGACCGGCTGACGGAGAACCGGGAGATCATCGCCGGGGTGCGGGCGTTCGTGCGGATGCTGCGCGGCGAGGAGCCCGGGGCGGCGCGGTAGCGATTTTCGGATGTGCTCCCACTGGTGCGGTTGCGCGCATTGACGCACACGGTGGTGAGTGGTCTAGTCCTTCACGTTGTCCCCCGGCACGAAGTCCCCCGGCTCACCGCCGACCCGTGGAGAGTTCCCGATGCACCGGAAGAAGCACCGTCCCCTGCCGTTACTCGGCGGCCTGCTGCTCGGCGCCGCGCTCCTCGCGGCCCCCGCTCAGGCCCACGCCGACGATCCGCCGGCCCCGGCGCCCGCCGCGGCGCCGTCGGCCCCCGTCATCACCCCGAACCCGCAGTCGGAGCACGTCCGTCCGGACCATGTCGTCGTCACCCCGCAGGTGGACGTCGTCACCGGGGACGCCACCGACCCCGCGGCCCTCGCCCTCGCCAAGAGCGCCCTGAAGGCCGCCGGCGCCGACGCGGTCGACGTCACCGCCAAGCCCTCGCCCGGCCGCCTCGCCGTCTACGTCGGCGGACCGGGCGAGCACAACGCCGCCTCCGCCGACGCCCTCAAGGCCCTCGGCGTCCAGGGCACCGGCGGGCTCGCCGCCGAGGGCTACGTCCTCGCCGCCGGCCGCGCCGGCGGCGACGGCCCCGGCAGGATCGTGCTCTCCGGCGCCGACGCCACCGGCACCTACTACGCCGCCCAGTCGCTGCGCCAGGTGCTGCCGCACCGCGGCCGGCCGGGCGGCGCCGTCCAGGGCCTCGCCGTCCGCGACTGGCCGGCCACCGGCCTGCGCGGCGTCATCGAGGGGTTCTACGGCACCCCCTGGTCGGCGGCCGCGCGCCTGGACCAGATGGACTTCTACGGCGCGCACAAGATGAACACCTACGTCTACTCGCCGAAGAACGACCCCTATCTGCGCGACAAGTGGCGCGACCCCTACCCCGCCGACCAGCTCGCCGTCATCAAGCAGCTGGTGGACCGGGCGACGGCGAACCACGTCGACTTCACCTACGCGCTCTCCCCCGGGCTGAGCGTCTGCTACAGCTCCGACACCGACCTCAAGGCGCTCACCGACAAGTTCCAGACCCTGTGGGACATCGGCGTCCGGCAGTTCGCCGTCCCGCTCGACGACATCAGCTACACCACCTGGAACTGCGACGCCGACAAGGCCAGGTGGGGCACCGGCGGCGGCGCGGCCGGCGCCGCCCAGGCCTACCTCCTCAACCGGGTGAACCAGCAGTTCATCGCCACCCACCCCGGGGCGCGGCCGCTGCAGATGGTGCCGACGGAGTACTACGACACCACCGACAGCGCCTACAAGACCGCCATCCGCACCCAGCTGGACGGCAACGTGGTGGTGGAGTGGACCGGCGTGGGCGTGGTCGCCCCGACCATGACGGTGGCTCAGGCGAAAGCCGCCAAGGCCGTCTTCGGGCACCCGATCCTCACCTGGGACAACTACCCGGTCAACGACTACACCACGTCCCGGCTGCTGCTGGGGCCGTTCACCGGACGCGAGCAGGGGCTGCCGGAGCAGCTCGCGGGGATCACCGCCAACCCGATGATCCAGCCGTACGCGTCGAAGCTGGCGCTGGCCACCGTCGCCGACTTCACCTGGAACGACTCCGGGTACGACGCGCGGGAGTCCTGGCTGCACGCCGTCCACGAGATGGCCGGCGGCAGCCCGGCGGTGGAGAAGGCGCTGCGCGCCTTCGCGGACGTCAACTACTCCTCGGCGATCGACAGCACCGAGGCGCCCGACCTCTCCGCGGTGATGGCCGGCTACTGGGCCGGCAAGGCGCCGGCCGCCGCGCTCGGCGACGCCCTCGCGGCGCTGCGGGACGCGCCCGCCGTGCTGCGGGCCAAGCTGCCCGACACCGGGTTCGCCACCGACGCCTCGCCCTGGCTGGACGCCGCGACGGGGTGGGCGAAGGCCGATCTCGCGGCGCTCCGGATGGTCGAGGAGGCGAAGGCCGGGCACGGCGCCGCGGCCTGGGCGCTGGAGCGGCAGCTGCCGTCGCTGGTGGCGGCGGCGAAGGCGCCGGTCTACGTCGACATGAACGGCAACAAGGTCCCGGTGGTGGTCGGCCCCGGCGTGCTGGACGGCTTCGTCGCCAAGGCGCAGACCGCCTACCGCGCGGCGCTCGGGCTGCCGCCCGCGCCGACCGGGCAGACCTCGATGGGCGTCTACAGCGGCAACACGCCGGACCGGATGGTGGACGGCGACGACTCCAGCTACTTCTGGTCCAGCGCGGCGCCGTCGGTGGGCGACTGGGTCGGCGTCGACCTGGGGAAGTCCGAGCCGGTGTCGTCGGTGGCGCTGCACATGTCCAAGAGCAGCAGCCCCAACGACTACATCCACGCCGGGACGCTGGAGTACTCGGCGGACGGCACCGCCTGGCACCAGCTCTCCGCGTTCTCCGCGGCGCCGGACGTGACGGCGGACGCCCCGGCCGGGACGACCGCGCGGTACGTCCGGGCGCGGGTGACGGCGAGCCAGGACTACTGGGTGGTGGTGCGGGAGTTCACCGTGACGACCGCCGACCGGCCGGCGGTGACGGGCGCCCCGGCACCGGCGGCGGGCAGCGGCCTCGCCGCGGCGGCGGACGGCAGCCCGGCGACCTTCTACCGCGGGGCAACGGCGCCGGCGGCGGGGGACGCGTTGACGGTGGCCTATCCGGCGGCGCGGACCGTGCACACGGTGACGGTGCTGGCGAACGCGGGCTCGGCGGACGTCCAGGTGCGGGTGGACGGCGCGTGGCGCACCGTGGGCGCGCTCGACGGGGCGTTCACCCGGCTGGACGTGGGGAGTGTGTCCGCGGATGCGGTCCGGCTGGCGTGGACGGCCGGGTCGGCGGCGCCCGGGGTGGCCGAGGTGATCGCGAACTGACCGGTCGGCTCTGCCCGCTCGCGCAGCCCCCCGCGCCCCTTACGGGGCGAGGCCGCTGACCTTGGCCCCCGCGGTGATGTCGTAGACGAGTTCCAGCGTCCGGCGCTCCGCGGGGGCCAGGGTGACCGTCCAGGTGACGATGCCGTCGGCGTCGGACGCGTCCGGCGCCGGCGCGCAGCGGTCCTTGCGCAGGGCCACGGTGACCGCGTCGATCTCCGAGACGGGGATGCGCTCCCGCACCACCACCGTGCGCGGCTCGGCGGCGTCCGGGTTGTCGAGCCGGGAGAGGAAGACCCGCACCGTGCGGGTGGTGACGGTGCGTCCGCCCGGCAGCCGGGACGGCTCGCGGTGCTCCTCGACGCTGCGCACCACCCGGTAGTCGCTCTCCGGGCCGAAGGCGAGCCGCACCGGCGCGCCCACCCCCGTGAACCTCAGCTCGCCGCGTCCGCCGAAGCCGCCGCCGCGCACCAGGTCGACGGGGCCGGCGAGCAGCACCCGCCCGCCCTCGTTGGCGAACCGCGCCACCGGGGCGACGGCCGGGGAGAGTTCGGGCGCGCAGGCCCGCTCGGTGCGGACCGGCGCCTCGAAGGCGCCGAGCGGGATGCGGTGCGGCTGCCCGTCGGAGGGGACGTCGACCGGGGCCGGGGCGTCCAGCAGCCGCGTCTCGCCGCCGTCGTCGACGCCCGGCAGCCCGGGCGCGGCCGAGGTGGCGCCGGCGCCCGCGGAGTCCTCGCCGACGGTGGCGGCGTCCTCCTCGCGCAGGCCGACCTCGACGGTGCGGCGCTCCTCCGCGGTGCGGTCGCGCAGTACCAGCTCGTCGTCGAGGAGTTCGGGCGGGGCGGACGGCCGCGCCGGGCGGGCCGTGGACAGCCGCAGCGCGACGCCGTGCCAGTCCTCGCCGGTGCGCTGCCAGACCGCGGCGTCGGTCTCCAGCCGGACGCGGGTGTCGCCGTCGGTCAGCTCGGCGCGGTACGCCGGCCGCCACAGCGCGCACGGCACCAGGTGGACGACCTCCAGGCGGGCGGGCCCGGCCTGCTCGGCGGCGACCGTCACCTCCAGCTCGCAGCGCACCTCCGGGGGACGGCGGTCGGCGCGCTGCATCGCGTGGCGGGCCTCGGCGTGCCGGGAGCGTAGCTCGGCGAGGCCGGAGCGGGCGCGGGCCAGCGCGTCGCCGTGGTCGGCGGACTGGGCGTCCAGCACCGCGAGTTCGCGCGCCCAGCGCTGCGGGTCGGGCTTCCCCCAGCCGGCGGCGGCGGCGATCTCCTCGTGCAGGGCGGCGCGGGCCTCGTCCACAGCCTCCAGGCGGACGACGGCGCGCCGCTCGGTGTGCGCCTGGACGTCGAGGAGCCGGCCCAGCTCCCGGACGCGGCGGGCGAGCTCGCTGTGGTCGGCGTCCGGGCCGGAGGGCGGGCGGGGCTCCCAGCGGCGGACCAGGCGGACGTCCAGGACGGTGACGCCGGCGGTGGCGGACTCGGCGCGCAGGCCGCGGTCGACGGCGAGCGGGGTGAGCGGGCCGAGGCGCAGCCGCCGGGTGCCGGGGCCGAGTTCGACGTCGGCGGTGCGGGTGAGCTGGGCGCGGTCCTCCAGCAGGGTGACGGCGGTGACGGGGAGGGGGCGGATGTCGTCCATCAGTTCCTCCGGTTGCCGCCGACGAGGGCCTTGCCGGCCGGGATGCGGATGCGGTAGCCGGCGGCGACCGTGGCGGTGCGGCCGGGTTCGAGGCGGACGGTGCGCTCGCGGGTGCCGCGGACGTGGAAGTGCGCCTCGGCGGCGGGGGCGTCCGGCGCCGTCCAACCGGGCTCGGTCTCCTCGATCCTGACGTCGCGTTCGGCGCTGACCGGGACGCGCTCGGTGATGCGCACCTCCACGGGGTGCGGGAAGCGGTTGGCGAGCTCGATCTCGGCGCGGTGGTCGAGGACGGTGCTGCCGCCGGCGCCGCCGAGGCGCAGGCCGGCCGTCGACTCCTCCATGTGGGCGCGGCGCACCACCTGGATGCTCTCGGCGACGCCGATGCCGATGGCGCGGCGCTCGCCGGGAGCGAGGGTGGCGAGCGGCACCGTCATCAGGAAGTCGCCGTCGATGCTGACGTCGGCGGGGCCGGCGAGGAGCGCGTGGCGGGAGGAGTTGGTGAGGCGCACGGTGGCGTAGACGGCCTCCTCCACGGCGGGGACGGTGACGTACTCGGTGGCCGCCTCGACGGGGATGTCCTGGACGGCGACGGAGTGCCAGGCGCCGTCGGCGGCGATGTCGGCGGGGGCGGCGCAGGTGTAGGCGTGGTCGAAGGAGCCGGCGGAGCTGCGCGGGGGGACGGCGTGCGCGGGGAGGG
>NZ_MLCF01000013.1 GCF_001879105.1 Mangrovactinospora gilvigrisea
ACCCACCGAGGGCCCGCGAGTACGTGACGCCTTCTTCATGAAGCTGATCCTGGCTCCCGCCACCGGGATCACCGACCGCCTCGCGCTGATCAACAACCAGCGCCGCCACTACCTCAACCACATGCGGCAACTGCAACGCCAGGACGCCGCCACCGATCCGGGGAACCGAGTCGCTCATCTGCTGATGGAAGGCGCCATGCTGCACCTGCAGGCAGATCTCGACTGGCTGGAGCGCTGTCAGGAGGATCTTGAATGAGACGCCAGGAGCCGATCGGTCCGGCCCCCACCGACCACGGCCCCCAGCCCCTGCTGCGGGTAGCCGACCTGGTCAAGAGCCACCACAGCGGCCCCACCACCACCCCCGCCGTCCGCCGACTGGACCTGACGGTCAACAGCGGCGACTTCATTGCCATCATGGGGCCCTCCGGCGCCGGCAAATCCAGCCTTCTGCACCTGCTCGGCGGACTCGAACGCCCCGACAGCGGCCGCATATGGTTCCAAGGACGCCGCGTCGAGACCCTGAGCGAAGCCCACTGGGCCATGCTGCGCCGCCACCACATCGGCATCGTCTTCCAGTTCTTCAACCTGGTCAGCACCATGACGGTCGCGGACAACATCGAACTGCCCGCCCTGCTGGCCGGAGCCTCCCCCCGCCAAGCCCGCGCCCGCGCCCGCGATCTGATGAACGAACTCGGCCTTACCGACAAAGCCCGCGCCACCCCCACCGCCCTCTCCGGTGGCGAGCAGCAGCGCGTCGCCCTCGCCCGCGCCCTGGCCAACGAACCCGCCCTGCTGCTGGCCGACGAGCCCACCGGCAACCTCGACAGCCGCAACACCCGCGAGGTACTGCGCCTGCTCACCCGCTTCCACGCCGTGGGTCGCACCATCATCCTGGTCACCCACGACGCGCGCGTCGCCGCCATCGCCGACCGCGTGCTGAACATCTCCGACGGCGACATCATCGACGACGCCGAACTGGGCACCACCGGCCCCGGCCCCCGCACCACGGTCGCCGACATCGTTGAGCTGAAGGGCTGACGCACCGTGCGTGCACTCCCGCGCCTGATCGTTGTCGATCTCCGCGCCTACCGCGGTCAAGCCATCCTCATCGTCCTGATCACCGCCGCCATCACCGCCGCCCTGGTGCTCGCCAGCGCCGTCACCGTCAGCGCCACCGCGCCCTGGCAACGCACCTTCCGGCAATCGCACGCCGCCCACATCTGGATCCACACCACCCCCGGCACCTCCGCCACCAGCCTGGCCCACCTGCCCGGTGTCGTGACCGTGGCCGGCCCCTACCCGACCATTTCCACCACCCTCATCCACGCCGGACACAGCGTCCCCCTGGAACTGCGCGGCGTCGCCGGCACCCCGGCCGTCTCCCGCCCCCTGGTCCGCTCCGGCAAATGGCTGTCCCCCCAAACCCCCGACGGCATCGTCCTCGAGCGCTCCCTGGCCCGCTCCCTCTGGACGGGGACCGGTGACCACCTCACCGTCCGCGGCGCCGACGGCACCCCCCACACCCTGCGCGTCGTCGGTGTCGCCGACACCGCCGACCAGGCCTCCTACCCCGCCACCAGCCCCGGACTTGCCTGGATCCAACCCGCCGAACTCCAGCGCATCGAACCCTCGGCCGCCCGCACCAACCACGCCATCGGACTGCGCCTGACCGACCCGGCCGCCACCGACTTCATGGCGCAACGCGCGGTCACCCAACTGGGCAGCGACCACGTCACCCGCGTGACCACCTGGCAAGAGGTCCGCACCGAAATGGAGGTCGACAACCGCCTGCTGGGCGTCCTGCTCGGCGTCTTCGGCCTCGCCGCGCTCGCCGCCGTCGCCCTGGGCATCGCCGGCGCGGTCGGCGCCCGCGTCCGCGCCTACCTCCGCGACATCGCCATCCTCAAGGCCATCGGCGTCACGCCCGCCCAGGTCATTCAGATCTTTCTGATCGAGCACAGCCTGCTCGCCCTGCTCGGTATCGCCGCCGGCATCACGGCAACCGAAATGACCGGCCCGCACCTGCCCGGACTCTTCGGCGATGCCATGACCGTGTGGGACGCTCAACCCAGTCACCTGGCACTGCTCCTCGTCGGCGGCCTCGGCGCCCTGCTCGCCATCGCCCTGGCCACCGCGCTGCCCGCCTGGCGCGCCGGACAGGTCGCCCCGATCCCCACCGTCCGCATCGCCACCCCCGGCAGCGCCATGTCCTACCCCGCTCGCCTGGCCCTGCTGCTACGTCTGCCCCCGGCACTGATCCTCGGCGGCCGCGACGCCCTGCACCACCCCACCCGCGCAGCCCTGACCATCGGCCGGCTCGCGGTCACCATGGTCTTGCTGACCATCGCCCTCGGCGGCTGGAGCACCGTCAGCGACCTGCGCGCCCACCCCGAACGCGTCGGCGTCGCCACCTCCATGACCGCCCGCCCCACCACCACCCTGCCCGAGACCACCACCCGCCAACTCCTTGACGCCAACCCCGACATCACCGCCAGCTACCCCGGCGTCGAAACCCAGGCCCTCATCCCCGGCCAGACCTCCACCATCACCCTGCGGGCGCTTGGCACCAGCAACCAGCCCTACCCCTACGCGATCGCCGCCGGCCGCCGCATCACCAACCCCGACGAAGCCGTCGCCGGCCAACGCCTGCTGGACATCCTCCACATCAAGGTCGGCGACTGGATCCGCATCACCGTCAACGGCACCCCGCACATCTTCCACATCGTGGGCCGCAGCATCGAACTCGACCACAACGGCGCCGTCCTGTCGGCCGGACTGGACTCCCTCACCCGCCCCGGCCAGCCCCTCAACCCCCAGTACTACGCCCTGACCTTGCGCCCCCATGCCTCCCCGGAAGCCGTTCGCACCGCCATCACCACCGCCTCCCACCACCGATTGGACGTCGAACCCGTTGCCAACCCCGCGGATGCGCTCGGCTCCATCCGCATCCTGTCCATCGGGCTGATGATCGTCCTCGTGCTGATCGCCGTCGCCGAACTGATCACCGCCACCACCAGCGGCATCCGCGAACACCAACGCAACCTCGGCGCGCTGCGGGCGATCGGCCTCACCCCCCGTCAGGTCACCGCGGTGCTGGTGACCAGCACATCCCTGCTCGCCCTCGCCGGCACCCTGCTCGGCGCCCTCCTGGGCGCAGCCGCCTGGAGCATCGTCGCCGACGCACTCGGCCGAGCCAGCGGCATCGGCACCAACGTCGCCCGGCTGCCCACCTGGCCCACGCTGCTGACGGTGTGTGCCGCCGCCGTCGCCCTTGCGGCCGCCGTCGCTGCCCTTCCCGCCACCCGTGCTGCGCGCGCCCCGGCCACCCAGACCCTGCGCACCGCGGCCTAGCGGCCTCGGGAACGCCGGAGGCTACCGGTGCGTCCTGTTCGACAAACCGCCGTGTCCTCAAGGCCACCCGCCCCAACCTGCGCGGCAGAAACGGGGGAACCATGTCCCAGCCCTCACCGATCACCCGGGAAGTCCTCTGGCGGCTGAGCCGGCCCCTGTCTCACCCCGAGGGCCGCATCCGGCTGGCCGACGACGACGCCGTCACCATCCACCAGGACCTCGCCGCCTGGGAGCACTGCTGCGGCTGCCACGCCTCCAACGACACCTCTGCCGCCACCCCTGCGGGATCATCCGCCGCACCCTAGCTCCACCTTGATCCAAGCCGGCGGGCCCGCCCCGAAGACTCGGAGCGGGCCCGCTGGATGGTGCTGTGTCAGTTGGCGGCCTTGCGGCGGCGCGCCGCAAACCAGGCCAGGCCGCCGCCGACCACGACCAGCGCAGCCGCGCCGCCCGCGATCATCGGGGTCTGCGAGCTCGCACCGGTCTCGGCCAGCCCCGTGCCGTTGCCGCCGTTGGAGGAGGGCGCCGGCGCCGCGGATGCGGAGGAGGACCCGGTCGGCTCAGGCTTGGTCGTCGGCTTCGACGACGGCACGGCCGTGGGCTGCGAGGACGGCTTCGAGGTCGGCTTGCCGGTCGGCTTGGTCGTCGGCTTCGACGACGGCGTCGGCTTGGTCGTCGGCCCCGAGATGTCGTAGGTGTACTTGCCCGACTTGGTGTTGTTGTCCGGGTAGACGTCGGTGTCGTCGGAGGCGATCGACACGCTGACATCCTGCGACTTGCCGCTGAACCAGGTCTGCAGCGCGACCTCGCCCATCTTGGAGGTCGGCGCCAACTGCGCCATCCCCAGCACCACCTTGTGAGCGCTGTAGGACTTGACCGTCCAGCCCGGTGCTTCCTTGGCATTGGGCTTGCCGAAGGAGATGTTGCGCTTGCCGGTGACCGTCATGGTCACGTTGTGCGCGGTCGAGCCGTTGCCGTACCCGTTGTTGCCGTAGTTGATCTGGAAGCCGTGCTGCACGGCACCGGTGTTGCCGTCGACGGTGACGATCCACGGCAGCTGGGCCGTCAGATCCACACCCTCGCCGCCGTCGGCGAACGCCGAGCCGGCACCGGCCAGCTGGGCCAGACCGAGGCCGCCCGCGACAGCGGCAACGGCGGTGAACTTCTTCAGACGTGCGTTCATGGGACTACTGGAGCCTTCCCCCGGTGGGACACAAGGGCGGTCGCGACGCGACAGTGCGGCGCGCCCTACCCCCGCATGGACGAATAAATCGCATGTAAGCACGTCAAGGGCCGTCACAGGCGCCTCAGAAGCGATCTCCTGCCCAACGTTTATTCAACTGTGCCCGCCCGTTCGATTCGTGATCACGATGACGTAGCAGTGGTTCTCGTGGTCACGTCAAATGCGTTTCCGTGGCGGCTAGTTGACTACTGGCCAGTGCCAATGCCGTGATTGGCGGCCACCTATGCCCCCGAATACGGCCGCTCTGGCGATAGCTCGGACCCGTCGCAACGGCCCGTCACGAACGGGCGCCACCGCAACCGGCACACCTCCGCCGCATCCCCCCGGTGGTGCGTCCCCTGTCCCTGCACGGTGCAGGGTGCGTCACCGCACCCGCGTTCGACAGACAGCGTTCACCGCATCTGATAAGTGTCTAGACGGAACTGTTGTGGCTGGCCAAGCGTCCTTGGCCACGGCTGACCGATGAGCCGAGACGGGGGATGGCGAATGAGAAGTCGGAGAGCAGCCGCGCTTGCGGTGGGGATAGCCGCCGCTGTGCTGATGGTCGCAGGCTGCGGCGAGGGATCAGGCGCGGCCAAGGCGTCCGTCTCCAGCTCCCCCTCAGGCAATGCGGCACGTCCGGCGGCCGCCGAACTGACCGCCACCGCCGAGAAGACCCTGCACACCGAGGCGGACGCGCTCTACGGCGCCGCAGCAAAGATCCCCAGCTTCGGCAAGCGCCGCACCTCACTGATCGGGGTGGGCGACAGTGAAATGTCGGGGGAGGGCCTGGGCCACTACGCCGCGGGCACCGACGGCCCCGCCAACTACTGCCACCGTTCGTCGAGCGC
This sequence comes from Mangrovactinospora gilvigrisea, assembly GCF_001879105.1. GTDB lineage: Bacteria > Actinomycetota > Actinomycetes > Streptomycetales > Streptomycetaceae > Mangrovactinospora > Mangrovactinospora gilvigrisea. The sequence continues at coordinate 5,425 of NZ_MLCF01000013.1, forward strand.
GGCCATCAACCACACGGGCCTGGATGTCGATACCGTCTACGACTTGGCGTGCTCCGGCGCCACCAGTGCAGATGTCCGCGCCGGAGCCAAGGCGCAGTATGCCGATCAGCGGCCCCAGGCCGAGACGCTGGCGATCCGCGCTCGATTGACGCGCGTGAAGGCCGTCGCCCTGATGGTGGGGGCCAACGATGTCAACTACGGCTCGGTGATGGCCGACTGCGTCACCCGGGCACTGCGCTTTAAGCAGCCGTGCCAAAAGACTTACGGCCCGGGATGGAAGGCGCGGGTCGCGGCGAAGATGCCCTCGGTGGCGGCATCGGTGCGCAGCATCCAAAAGGTCATGCACGATGCCGGCTATCTCCCCGGGGACTACCGCCTGGTGGTGATGAGCTACCCCTCGCCCCTGGGGCCGGGCACCCACGGCAGCGGCACCGGCTGCCTTGCCTACTCCTCGGACGGCAAGTGGGCGCGGGATACCGCAGACCCGGTGCTGTCGGCCGGACTGCGCGGCGTGGCGCAGCAGACAGGGGCGGGCTTCCTCGATCTGTCGAAGGCGTTCCTCGGGCACGAGGCGTGCTCAACGAAGCCGTGGGTCCGCGGCGTTCAGTTGGAGTTGAAGAACCGCAACAGCATGGCGGCCGGCTCCTACCATCCGAATGCGACCGGGCACCGGATGATCGCCAGGTGCTTGGGAGCCTACTTCGCGGCTGCCAAGGCCGACGGCGTGTGCACGGCGTCGGGAACGGCCGTGCGCCTGAGTTGACGGTGTGTCGCCACGCGGCGCGAACCTAGTTAGCCTTGCGGAAGGCCTCGACGACCTCGGCGGCGATGCGGCCACGCGCGTTGACCTTGTACCCGTGTTCCGCGGCCCAGGCGCGGATTGCCGCGGTGTCGGACGCGGCCGGGGCCTTCGGTGTGATCTTGCGGCCCCCGACACGGCGGGCGTTGTCGATCCATTCCTGGACCGACTCGCTGAGAGCCTTCTGATGCTGATCGTTCAAGTCGATCTCATAGTCGACGCCCTGGTAGCCGAACCGGATTGTTCCCGATGCGACGGACCCGTCGATATCGTCGACGAGAATGGTTTTGACCTGCTGCGCCATCGTGTTACCCCCTTGCATAGTTTTGAGGTCCTCGGTGGGGGAATTGTATCCGACCAGGTCGACCTGGGGTCCAGTGGAAGGGGTCGCTTCCGGGGACGCGAGAGCAACGGCCCGCTGCGGTGCACCACCTCGTTGCGCAGCGGCAAGACCCGTGTCGTCGCTGGTGGAAGCGGTGGCCGGAGGCTTCTTGGAGCATATCGGGCAGACGGCGCCAACCGCGCCGGAGTCTGTGGACCGGAATGGAACACTGCAGCGTTCGCAAACGGTTATTGCCCTGGAGGTGCTTTCCCGAGAGTCTGGCATGTCCTGGGCGGAAGGCGCGTCAACGGTGCGGCAGGAACATTGTGCGCACACGCATCCACCATCGGCGGGAGAGTAGCAGTTCTGACAGTAGCACAGGCACCCGCCCTCGCCATCAAAGTGCTCTGTATCGTGCCGCATCGCGCCCCTCACTCGTCTTTAATGGAAGACGATAGACCGCACCCCGGGGCCTCGTGAACGGTACGCCGGGTTGAGGAGGGCGAGCACCGCAGACCGTCCCTGCGGCGGGCACCTCCCAGGAAGGCGCGGACCGCCCAAAAGGGTCCTTCGGGACGCGGGGCGCACGACAACGGCGCCCCACCGCGAAGGCAGAGGGACGCCGATGCTTTTCGGCACCTGCTCAGGAGGTGACGTTGCCGTGATGGAAGGTCAGGCGGTGGGACCGGGGTGAACGGTCCGCGTTCTTGCGGCCGCGCTGCTCCTTGCGTGCCTTGCGCACCTCGCGCAGCAGTCGCTGCTCGTCGGCCTCCTGGATCAGCTCAGCGGCGCGGAGGCGGAACATCTCGACGTTGGTGCCGGCGGTCGCATCGACGAACATCTGGGGGTCACTCCCTTTCTGGCTCTGTCCTGGTAACCCCTAATCTCCTCTCTAAGGGGGGTGCCGGACATCGGGAGAGTTCCTCATCTTCCCAGGCCGAGGGGTCCTTAGACGCATCGCAATGATGGACATCGCCGCCTTAGACACCGCTGAGGGCCTTAGGAGTCCCTAGGCGGCGCGGGTTGCGTCGCCCGACGCCACTCGGGTTGGCCGCAGGTGTCTGCGGCCGACCGTCAGATGCGGCATGGGATGATCGCCCCGAATGCTGCGAGCCGGAGCAGACCGATCTGGTGGGGGCGTGAGGTGCCGTACAACAACCTGGTCCCCGGCCACTACAACATGGCCGGGCGGCTCGCGGCCGAGCTGGTCGCCGAGCAGCTGGACGAGCTGGTGACGTTCATCGCCTCGCCGCCCGCCACCGCCCGCGGACTCGCCGCCCGGCTGCGCTACCTGGCCGGCACGCGCGGCAGCGAGGCGCTGCGCCGGGCCGGTGTCGCCGTCACCCCCCGCACGCTGGCCCGCTGGCGGGCCGGCAGCCAGCGGCCCACCCCGGCCAACCGGGCCCGCGTCGACCTCGCCTACCGCACCCTGCGGCGCCGCAACGTCGCCGACCACCTCGCCCGCCGGCTGGGGCGGGCCGGCCGCGGCACCCAGGTGGAGATCCACCCCGGCGACACCAGCGGCGTCGACCCCCGGCACCAGCGCGCCGGGGTGGCGGGCTTCCGCCGGGTGACGGTGCGTCACTGGGAGGGCATCGTCGACGCGTGGGCCGTCGGCGACCTGGATGAGCTGCGCGGCGAGGTCGAGGACGCGGTCCTGGAGCCGCTCGGCTCCGACTGGGGCGCCTACGAGTACAGCACCGGTGTCGGCTTCGCCGCCTGAGGAGTCCGCCGCCGGATCCCCTCTGTGAGAACCGGCGGCCTGCGCAACCCCTCCATCCGCGTCGCGGCTTAGGCCTCCACGGGCGCGGCGCGCAGGCGGACCGGCAGGGCCTGGTGGCCGTTGGAGATGAAGGACTCCAGCGGCTTCAGCTCCGATGCTGCCAAAGCGAGGTGGAGTTGGGGGAAGCGTGCGAACAGGGCCGGCAGGGCGACGCGGGCCTCGATGCGGGCCAGTTCCGCGCCGAGGCAGTAGTGGGTGCCGAAGCCGAACGCGAGATGCTCGCGGCGGGTCGGGCGGGTCACATCGAAGGCGTCGGCGTTGGGGCCGTGGATGCCGGGGTCGCGGCCGGCCGCGGCAAAGTGGATCAGGAGTGGCTCGCCGCGGCGGAAGGTGGCGCCGGTGGATGTGTCGTGGATGTCCTCGACGGCGTAGCGCAGCGGGATGCTGGCGATCGGCGCCTGGTGACGCAGGCTCTCTTCGATCGCATCGTTCCAGCTCGCCTTCTCCTGCTGCACCAACGCCAGTTGGTCGGGGTGAGTGAGCAGGTTGACGATGCTGTGGCCGAGCAGGTTCACGGTGGTTTCGTGCCCGGCGCCGATCAGCAGGAAGATGCTGTCGAGGAGCTCTTGGTCGCTGAGCTTGGTGCCGGTCTCGTCATCGTGCGCAGCGATCAGTGCGCTGGTGACGTCGTCGCCGGGGTCCGCACGGCGGGCCTGGACGACCTGGGCGAGCAGCGCATAGGCGGTCTGGGCGTGCACGGCCGCCTGGTCGGCGGGGATATCGGTGGCGAAGACACCGGTCAGCGCTTCCCGGAAGGCGTCGTGGAGATCCTCGGGGACGCCGAGGAGGGTGTTGACGACGGCCAGGGGCAGCATGAACGTGAAGCGCGCGCGCAGGTCGATGATGCCGTCGGCCGTCGGGGCGGCATCGACAGCGTCGAGCAGGCCGCCGGTCAGGACTTCGATCGTGGGGAGCAGGGCGCGGACGCGCCGCGCGGTGAAGGCCGTGCCGATCAGGCGGCGCAGGCGGGTGTGCTCGGACCCGTAGGCGGTCAGCGCGTTGCGGACATCGACCCAGACGCGCAGCGGCCATTCGGCCGGGACCTGGCCGTCGATGTAGTCCGGCCAGTGCTGGTAGGCGTCTTTGGACACGCGCGGATCGGTGAGCAGACGCTTGATCAGGCCGGGGTCGGTCACCGACCAGGCGGTGACGCCGCCGGGCATCTGGACCTGGACCGCAGGGCCCTGGGCGCGCAGCAGGTCGGCTTCGCCGTGGATGTCGGAGGCGGAGCCGTCGAGGTGGAAGGGGCAGCCGGGAGCGGGGGATGAGGGGGTGGCCATGGTGAGGACTCCCTGGGGGCGGTGCCGCGGTGACGGCTACAGCGGGTTGCGGGATGTGGTGAAGGTGACGGGCAACGATGCCCACCCGGACAGGAAGGTGGCGGGGCGTCGTTGCAAGGTCTGCCGGGGAACGGCGAGGACGAGATCGGGAAGGCGGTCCAGGATCCGTTCGACTGCGGTCTCGGCGATGATCCGGGCCAGATCCGGGGCGGGGCAGCCGTGCACGCCGGCGCTGAAGGCCAGGTGGGCGCGATTGCCGATGCGCTGCTCGGCGGAGGCGGCGAGCGCGGGGTCGGCATTGGCCGCGGCGAAGGAGACCAGGATGGGCACACCGGGTTCCAAGGCGATGCCCTCGTAGGTTTCGGGGCGGCGTGGATACAGCGGGCAGTAGTTGGCGACCGGAGGGTCTTCCCACAGGACGTGGTCCAGGGCTTCGCTGACAGGTTGCACGCCGTCGTAGACGTTGCCGCCGAAGCGGTCGTCGTCGATCAGCAGCAGCAGGGCATTGGCGATCAGGTTGGTGCAGGGCAGGCTGCCGGCGCCGATCAGCAGCATGTACTGCTGGCTCATCTCTTCATCGGTCAGCTCTTCTGGGTGGCCGATGAGCCACGAGGCCAGGTCGGCGCTGGGCTGGCCGCGTTTGAGGTGGGTCAGTTGCAGGCAGGTGGCGGACAGTTCGGCATTGGCGGCGGCGGCATCCTCGGCGGCATCAAAGAGCTTGTCGAGGTTGACCACGATCCGCTGGGTCAATTGGGGCGGGCAGCCGAGCAGGTCGACAAGGACCAGGGTGGGCAGCGCGCCGGCGAAGTCGGTGACCAGGTCGGCCTGGCCGCGTGCGGCGAACGTGTCGATGAGGTGGTCGGCGATGCGGGTGATGGTCGCGGTCAGCGCATGGGTGTCGACCAGATCGACGCTGTCGGTGATGGTGCGGCGCAGACGGGCGTGGGAGGCGCCATCCATCCATAGGGCGTTGTCCCGCGGCATCATCATCGGAATCGCCGGGCTGTCCTTGGGCAGGCGGCGCTGCTGCAGGTCTCGCCAGTGGCGCGGGTCCTTGGCGAACAGGTCGGGGGTATTGCGCAGCAGGTGCAGGGCGGCCCGGTAGGTGGTGGTCATCTGCCCGTACACATGGGGGGCGATCTCCACCGGTGCGATCGGGCCGGCCGCGCGCAGCGCTTGGTAGGTGGCGCGGGGGTCGGCGTTGTACTGCGGGCCGTGGATGGGGATCGGCTGGGCCGGGGCCGCCGCGGGGGAGGGGGAGACGCCTGCGTGGGGGCAGCCTGCGGAGGGGGCGGCGTGTCGGGCGGTCATGGGATGGGCTCCGGGTCGAGGGTCAAAAGGTGCTCCACCAGGCGCACCAGCGCATCGCGGGAGCTGCCGCGCTCGCGTGCGTCGCACACGACCAGGGGGGTTTGCGCCGGCAGGTCCATGGCTTCGCGCAACGCGGCTTCGGGGTAGTCGGGGGCGTCGGGGAAGCGGTTGACGGCCACGGCGTAGGGCAGGTCGAGCCGCTCCATCTCGCTCATGACGGGATAGCTGGCCTCCAGGCGGCGGGTGTCGGCCAGCACCAGCGCTCCCAAGGCGCCGCGGGCCAGGTCTTGCAGGACTGACTTGAACCGCGGTTGGCCGGGTGCCCCGAACAGATACAGCACCAGGCCGCCTGCCAGCGACAGACGGCCGAAGTCCATGGCCACGGTGGTTTCGGTCTTGTTCGGCAGGCCGCGCAGGTCGTCGGAGGCGACGCTGGCGGTGGTCATGACCTCTTCGGTGCGCAGCGGTGCGATGTCCGACAGCGTGCCGACGTAGGTCGTCTTGCCGACGCCGAACGGCCCCGCGATCACCACCTTGATAGCGGTCTCGTCGCCCCCCAGATGGGTGCCGGCGGCGGGATCACAGTGCGCGGAGTCCACGGAGCAGTGCCTCCAAAAGCGGTCGGTCGTTTCGGGGGTGAAGGGCGGGGCTGGGGGCGCGGCTGGTGATGTGGCCGCTGTCCATCAGGTCGGCGAGCACGATCCGCAGCACACTCATCGGCAGTTGGAGATAGGCGCTGATCTCGGCCACGGACAGTGCTCCGGGCCGGCACAGCTGCAGGACCGCCCGCCCTTCGGGGGACAGCAGGGCATGGGGCGCGTCCCGTTGCGCGATGATCAATGTGACGTGGTCGAAGTGGTTGCGGCTGGGGGCCGAGCGGCCCTCGGTGACGACATAGGGCCGTACCAGGCCTCGGTCCCGGTCGCGCCGGGGCGGGTTCACCGTGTGGCCTGCGCGGTGTCCCGGGCCGCAAGGTGCATCTCCTTGCCGAGCCGGTCAATGGTCTTGTCCATCGCGAAGACCACGGCTTCAAGATCGGCGCCACGCTCGGTGGAAACCGCCAGGTAAGTGCTGCGGCCCGCGGCCATCACGATGATGTAGCCGTCGGCGTACTGAATCATCGTCTGCTCCCAGGGCGCGGCCTGGCAGTTGGCGAACTCGGCGGCCTGACGGCTCAGCGCCTGCATCCCCGAGACCGCGGCCGCGAGGCGGTCGGCCATGTCCCGGTCGACGCCGCGGGAGGCGGCGGCCGTCAGGCCATCGGCGGACAGCAGCAGGGCGCGATGCACACGGGGCAGCCGCAGGATGTTTTCATCCAGGATCCAGCCGAGGCCGCCGAGGGGGGTGCCGGGAGTCGTCATGGGGCGGAGTTCCTCTCATCGTGGGATCCGTCGGGGCTCGTCGGCGAGGGGCGGCGGCGGGCGAACGCGGCGACGCCGGCGAGCGGATCGGTGGGCCGGCGAATCCCGGGATCGGCCTCATCGGTCGCCTGATGGTCGGGTCGATGGCGGCGGCGCTGCGGAAGCCCGTCGGCGCGCACCGCGAAACCGCCGGAGGATTCGGCGACGGGCTCGGGCTCCGCGGGACGCGGGGCGGGCACCTGCGGCGCGGGGCTGGGGGCGACCGGCTCGGCCGGTGCAGAGGTGACCATGGGAGCCTCGGTGTGGGCGGCGGCCTGGTCCGCAGCGGGGGCGAAGGCCTGGTGCGGCTCGGCGGCCGCCATGGGCGTGGCCGGCGTCAGCAGGGCGCGGGGCAAGAAGATGGTGGCCCTGGCCCCGCCGTAGGGGGAGCCCTCCTCTACCGATGCGCGGAAGCCGTAGCGGTGTGCCAGCACGCCGACTGCCGCCAGCCCGAACCGTGGCGGGTTGCGCAGCGAGGTCAGCCGCATCGGCTGCGAGCCGTCCAGCAGCTTCGCCGCCAGCGCCAGGTCTTCCGGCTTCAGGCCGACGCCGGCGTCGTCGATGGTGATGGTGGCGCCGTTGTGCCCGTTCTTGAACTTCACCTCCACATCCGAGCCTGGCTCGGAGTGACGGGCCGCGTTGTCCAGGAGTTCGGCGACCGCCAGCACCACCGGCTCCACCGCCTGGCTGGCCACCGCCAACGGCAGGTCATTGGAGACGGTGACGCGCTGATAGTCGCGGATGCGCGAGATTCCGCCGCGCACCACATCCATCAGCGGCGCCGGCACCCGCTGCCGGCCCGGCCACGAGCCGGTCAGGATGGCGATGACCTGCGCGCGACGGCCCAGTTGGCTGCTGGCATGGTCGATTGCCAGCGCATCACGCAGCACCGCCTGGTCGTGGTGCCCGTCCAACAGGGCCAAAACGGCGCCCTGCTGCTCGTTGACCAGGGCCTGCAGCGCGCGGGTGACCGTGCGCACCGCGGCCTGGGCGGCATCCTCGGCGCGCTGTGCGGCCTGGTCGGCAACGCTCAGCGCCAGCGCCATCACCTGCTGCTCGGCCTGAGCGAAGGCGGAGCCGGCCAGAGCCGCAGACATGGGCTCCGTCTGGGGGTCGGCCGCTTGGCCGTGCCACAAGCGGGTGATCAGGTCCGGGAGCACCTGCTGAGCCAGGTGGCTCAGTTCGGCGTCCCGATCGGTGACGGCGCGCTCCAACTCCACACGGCGCACCTCTTGCAGGGCGCGATGCTGCTCGAGTTCACGCCGCTGGGAGCGCTGGCGCACCAGCAGGACGCAGGCAACCACGAGGGCCACGGTGACGAGGTAGAAGGCTGGGTCGGTGACGGGTGAGCTCATTGCTCCTCGGGGGTGGGGCAGCGGCCCTGACCAAGCGGTGGGGGATCAGGGGGCGGGGGAGAGGGCGAGTGGGGGAGCTTCCAGGTCCGGCATGTGATCAGTCGTCAGGCGATTGATCGTTACGTTTATCAGACCAACTCAAGCGGGAACCCAGAATTCCGCTGATTGTCACATGCCAACTTTCAGGCGTCTATACGCAGAGATCGCCGATGTCGCACCCCTGCGGCATCGCCACAGCTGAGTGGCCCAACACCCAACAAACATGGCCGGGTTGGGCCGCCGCGCCCGATGCCTGCCGGCCGCCCCGCCGATACCCGTGCGGGCCGTCGAAGAGCCGGCCGCCGGACTAGGCGTCGCGTTTCATGCGATCCAGCACGAAGACCCCGACGATGGCAGCGAACATGATCGCGCCCGAGGCAATGACCGACTGGGGATCCTTGAGGTTCAGGGGCGCGAAGACATCGGTGTCGGTGGAGCCGATGATAGTGAGCAGGACGGGGATGGCGCCGAACCAGGAGCCGACGGCCAGGGTGGCGATCTGCAGAGATTCGACGGTCTTGCGCTTCATCAAACGTTCCTTGCCGGTAGTGCTGTGCTGGGTCCGTCAAGCCCCCGCGCCGGAGCATGCCGGGCGCTGATGAGGGCTCGTGCTGCCTGGGCTCGAGGTGGCAGTCTTTCCTTCCGGTACGCGTCCTGTTGCAACATCGCTACGGCCGTGGCGTGGTCTTCCTGCCGTGATGCAGTCGTGCGTCTATACTCCGGAAGTGTCTAGACGTAGTGGATCGGCTGAGGATACCGCGCACCCCTCAGATCACACCTGGCGCTCCCTCAGCCCTCCCGCGCTGCGAGAAGTGAGGGAATGTGCGATGACGCCGTCACCGAACCGGTCCCACCGCCCGCCGTACCCCGCGCCCAGCAGACCGGTTGCGCACCGCGCGCGGTCCACCACCTAGCACGTCGACCGCTGCATGCGGCCCTTGGCGACACCCACCACGCCAACCGACCGGGCCTCAACTCGCAGCCTGCCAGCCCCGTGGCCTACGCCCGTCTTCGACGGCACGCAGCCGGCCGTCATCCCTCCCGGGCCGCCACGGCGCACGGAACCACCGCAGCTCCCCCTGCATGCTGCAGCCCCCGGCAGTAGCCACGCCTGAAGAGAAGGCATCCCCCTCGTGAACAAGACCATCCCCTTGGCGAATGGCCTGCGCACCGACCACCCCGTCCCCGACCTCCCGTTCGTCGACGACTCCCACCTTCCCCTCGAAGATCCCACCAGCCTCCAAGCGCTCGGCCGCACTGCCGATGCCACCACCTGGGGCCGCGCCGACCTGCAACGCGCCACCGGCGCCTGGCTGGCCTTCACCACCGAACCCACCCGCCCCCACCTGGCCTGGGCCGTCCGCCACCACCCCAACCACGGCACGACCGTGCTGCTGATACGCGAGCAGGACGCCAGCTCGATGCACACCCAGTGGGCAGACGAGGCCCTGCTGTTCCGCGCCGGCGGCTACTGGTGGGATGGAGCCACCTGGTATCGCCCCGGCCAGGTCTGGGACAGCACCTGCGGGAGCTACGCCCGCCGCCCGGTCGCCTCCGCCACCACGGTCTACGCCGCCGACCTCGTGGCAGACGGAGACCTCGCCCAAGGCCGCATCCACCCCCTCGACGCCTTCGAGGACCCCGATGCCGGCGCGAGCCCGAACTGGCTCGACGATCTCGCCCTGTGGGCCGACGTTCGCAGCCAACGCGACGCCAAGCCGCACCTGAGCGGATGCGTCGTGCGCCTGGCCGCACCGGAACTGACCGACAATCAGCTCATTGCGGAGCACGAGTTCGCCCAGATCGGCGGCATCGACGTCAGCGATCTGGATGCCCACCTCGCCGACACCACCAGCGATGTGCCCCTGCCGCAAGCCACCCTCGCCGGACACCACTGGTGGTCCCAGCCCGTGGTTGGCGACTGGGCCGAACGCCGCCGCCGAAACCCCGACAGCCTCGTCCAGGTCATCGCCGAACAGACCTCGCCCTCCGCGCCGGGCCCCGCCGAGCAGCACAACCGGCTGAGAGTCCTGTTCGCCTCCCGGCTGTGGCAATCGCACCTCCACCGAGGGACCTGGTCCGCCGACTACCCCAGCATCGAGGCCGTCGACGAGGTGGCCGCCGGCCTGGCGGCCGACGCCATGGCAGACCTGGCGGGAACTCTCCCCGTCCAGGACCTGGCCGCAACCGTACAAAGCGCCATCGTCAACGAACTGGTCACCCACGAACGCCTCCTGCGCGACGCGGAGACGGGCCAGTTCACCGAGGTGAGCAGCTTCGACATGGCACCAGCTGTCTCCAGAATCCTCGATTGGCTGATCCGCCATCAACCCGCCGCCGCCGCCAAAGCCATCAGCCAGGCCATCGGCGAGGCCGCCCGCGGTCGCGGCATCCCCGACGCCTGCAGCGCCCGCGTCATCAGCCAATCCCTGCACGTCAGCAAACTCGACCGTCAGGTCCTTCGGGACTACCTCGAAAGGGTCCTGCCACCGGCCGGGATCCGGCAGGAACTCGGCTCCTGCCCGGCCTAAGGGCAAAGAAGGTGCACTCCTGCCGTCTGACCTGGCGTGCGGTTGAGTTCCGATCACGGACGTCACAGGATGTCGACGGAACGGCCGCACACCTGTCCTGACCAGCAGCCGGAAGGCGTGCACCGGGCAGGATGAGCGGCGCAGCACCCACGAACCACTGCCGCACCCACGGGGGATTCACCGCATGGCCACCTCCAGCATGTTCCGCATCGCCGGCGCCGCCGCCACCGCAGCGCTGCTCGCCGCCGGCGTCACCGCCTGCGGCTCCGCCGGCGCCAAGACCTCCGCCGGCCACACCGCCGCCACGCCGCAGCCCACCGCCAGCACACAGTCCGCCGGCAGCCCCGGCAGCCCCGGCGCCGGGATGTCCCTGGACGGCATCAAACTGCCCGCCACCCTGCCCACCGGCATCAAGGACGTCGGCACCTGGAACTGGAACAACTGGCACGGCTGGGCCAAGCAGGCCTTCGCCAACAAGCGCATCGACGGCTTTTGGACGCCCACCCGAATGGCCGCCGCCAAGGACAACGCGCTGCGCGTCAACGCCGACGACCTCGCCAGCGGCGGGTCCAAGACCACCGAAACCCCCGCCCCCGTCCTCGCCCACAAGGCGCCCCGCCCCTACACCGCCGGCTACGCGGTGGTCGGCAAGCTGTACGGCAACAGCCCGCAGGGCGCCTACGTCTGCTCCGCCACCGTCGTGCAAGACCCCGCACACCCCGGCAAGAGCAACCTGGTGTGGACCGCCGGGCACTGCGCGGCCGGCGGCAAGGGCAAGGGCTGGTACCGCAACCTGGTCTTCGTCCCCGCCTACAACAGCAACGGCAAGACCACCGACCAGACCAAGCTGACCAACAGCAAGGGCCTGGCCCCCTACGGCTACTGGTGGGCCAACGCCGCCACCACCACCCGGCAGTGGTTCACCGCGGGTGACGAGCGCGGCGGGCAGACCCAGTACGACTACGCACTGCTGAAGGTCGTCCCGCCCAAGGGGACGACCAAGTCGCTGCAGGAGACGGTCGGCGGCGCGATGCCGATGTGGTTCAACGCCCCGCACGACGTCGCGAAGATCACCGCCATGGGCTACCCCGCCGCCTTCCCCTACAGCGGCACCGACCTCTACCACTGCGACGGCAAGCCGGGCGATCTGTCCCAGGACCCGGCCGCGCCGGCCGACTACCGGATCGGCTGCACCATGACCGGCGGCTCCTCCGGCGGCGGCTGGTTCGCCAAGCGGCCCGACGGCTCGCTGGCCCTGGTCAGCAACACCTCCATCGGCCCGGTGGTGCCGGTCTGGCTGGCCGGCCCCCGGCTGGGCACCGTCGCCCAGAGCATGTTCACCGACTTCGACCGCCGCATCACCGGCTGACACCAGCCCCGGCCAGACCCCGCGAAACCCACCACCCGCGGGGTCCAGACCCGGCCGCGCCGTGGGCACGCGCCCGACCCGACGGCAATCGCTCATCCCTCATCCGCGGTCCAGGCCACGTCCAGGCCGGCCGTGCCGGCCGCAGGTGGTCGCCGCCTGGATGGTCTGAGGCGGCAGCACCGAAGCACGTCGAGGGCACTCGACGCCTCACCTGCCTCAAGAGGCATGGGTTGAGTTATCATAAGTGGACTTACGATAAGAGCATGCCTGCGCATGCTCTGAGAGGTGGGTCCAATGCGAGAGCTGCCGCGTCCGGTCGAGATGTTCGATCGGGACCGCGAGTGGGCAGCGCTGTCCCGGTTCGCCACCGACGACGGTGCGGGCGCCACGCTCGGCGTCGTCTCCGGTCGCCGCCGTCAGGGCAAGACCTTCCTGCTGCGCGCACTCTGCCAGGCCGCCGGCGGCTTCTACTTCGCCGCCGAGGAGGCCACCGACGCCGAATCGCTGCGCCAAATCGGCGCCGCGATCGCAGGCCACCTCAATGCTCCCGCGCCGCTCGCCCTCGATGACTGGCACCAGGTCATCGACGCCCTCCTCGCCCTTGGACGCAAGGGCCCCATCCCGGTCGTCATCGACGAGTTCCCCTACCTCGTCCGCGCCAACTCGCGTCTGCCCTCGATCATCCAAAGCGCCCTTGCCCCGCTGCGGGCCGAACGCGACGAGAGCCGCAGCCGCCTGTTGCTGTGCGGATCAGCCATGTCGTTCATGGGCAAGCTGCTGGCCGGGAACGCACCGCTGCGTGGCCGTGCGGGGCTGGAACTCATCGTGCCCACGTTGGATCATCAACGCGCCGCCCAGTTCTGGGAGATCGACGATCCGATCACCGCGTTGAAGGTCAATGCGATCGTCGGCGGCACCCCTGCCTACCGCAAGGAATTCGCCCGCGACGACACGCCCGACAGCCCCGACGACTTCGACGCCTGGGTGCTGCGCACCGTGCTGTCGCCGACCAGCCCGCTGTTCCGCGAGGCCCGCTACCTGCTCGCCGATGAGCCGGAACTGCACGACGCCGCCCTCTACCACTCCGTGCTGGCCGCGATCGCCGCCGGCAACGCCAACCGCGGCGGCATCGCCTCCTACCTGGGCCGCAAGTCCGGCGACCTCGCCCACCCGCTGACCGTCCTGGAGGACTGCGGCCTGATCACCCGTGAGCCGGACGCCTTCAAGGACAACCGCACCCAATTTCGCATCAACGAACCCCTGGTGACCTTCTACCACGCGATCATGCGGCCCATCTGGTCCGACCTGGAGCACACCCGCGACGCGCAGCCCCTGTGGCAGCGCGCCCAGCGGCGCTTCACCAGCAACATTCTCGGCCCGCACCTGGAACAACTCTGCCGACAATGGACCCGCCACCAGGCCCCCGACGACCTGTTCGCCGACCATCCCTTCCGGGTCGCCTCCGCCGTCGTCAACGACCCGGCCAACCGCACCAGCCACGAACTCGACATCGCCGCCTTCGGCCTGGACGATGACGGCCGCTCCCCGCTGCTGGCCATCGGCGAGGTCAAATGGGGCGAGATCATGGGGATCGGCCACCTCGAACGCCTCGCACACATCCGCGGTCTCCTGACCGCCCAGGGCCGCCGCGGTGCCGCCGAGGCCCGCCTGGCTTGCTACAGCGCCGCGGGCTTTAGCGATCAGTTGCGGGAGCGGGCCGACAAGGATCCCGGCATTGTCCTGGTGGAGGCGTCCGACCTCTACCGCTGACCGCGTTCGTGGGCAGACGCTCCGTCAGCTCGGTATCTGCTCATGTGTACCGAGACGTGGTGTGCTCCAGCTGTCGCCGGAGCTCTGCCCGCCGTGCTCGTCACCCTGAGCGTCCGCGACACCCTGGACCCGCAACCTCCTGGGCCGCATGCCCCACGACGATGCCCAGCGTCTGGTACCCGAGGGCAGCACGGGCAGCGATGCCCGGATTCGCGGCGCCAGGCTCACCACGGGGCGCAACCGGACCTCACGGGGGAGGCGTCTTGTCCGGTGGCGCACGGGACGCACGGGGGCGGTGACGGCATGTCCCAGGCAAGGCCTGATGGCGGACGCGACTGCCCTGCCGGCCGCGACGTATGCGGCACGGCGACACCATCGCCACCCTGCTGACGTGCCCTTACCCCTCGCCCGCAGCAAGTCCTTGCGCCCCATCGCCGCCAGCTGACCGGACATCACGAATCGGGGGATTCATGATTGACCAGCAGTGCGCCATGCCGGACCCAGACCAAGCAGACACCCTCACGGAGTTCGTCACCCTGCTCGGTGATCTGCGTGCGTGGGCGGGCGGGCCCTCCTACCGCATCCTGGCCAAGCGAATCGGGCCGATGATGAAGCCTCCGCGCATCGTCGCCCCATCGACGGTCGTGGATGCCTTTCGCAGTGGGCGCCGACGCCTGGACCTGGATCTTGTGATCGCGATAGTCCGGGCCCTGGGCGGGGACGGGCCGATGGTGGCCCACTGGCGCGCCGCATGCCTGAGGGTGCATGCGCAGGCCCAAGCCACCGGCCGTCCGACGGTCCTTCAGCAACTCCCCAGAGATCTGCCGACGTTCACCGGCCGCCATGAGGCGCTGCGACGTCTGATGGCGGCTGCCGCATCCACCGGATCGGACTCCGGCGCCGCGACGGTGCTGGTGGTGGAGGGCACCGCCGGCATCGGCAAGACCCAACTGGTCCTTCATGCCGCCCATGCGCTCCTGCGCTCCGGGCGCTGCAGCGACGCCCAACTGTATGTGAACCTGCGCGGCTTCGATCCCGAACGCGCCCCCATGGATCCCTCCGACGTCCTCGAGGTGTTCCTTCGCGCGCTGGGTGTTCCGGGGCCGCGTCTGCCGGCGGGCGTTGAGGAGCGAGCCGCGATGTTCCGCGACCGCATGACCGGCCGCAACGCACTCATCGTGCTGGACAACGCCGCCAACGAGGAACAGATCACCGATCTGATCCCGGCCGATCCGGGCTGCACCGTGCTGGTCACCAGCCGCCGCAGCCTGGCCGGGCTGGACGGCTCCACGCCCCTGATCCTGGACGCCTTCTCCACCGACGAGGCACTGCAACTGCTTGCGGTGATCGCCGGGCAGGAGCGGATCGCCGCCGAACCCGATGCCGCCCGCAAGGTCGCCCACCTGTGCGGCAGGCATCCCCTGGCGCTTGCGCTAGCAGCCGCCCAACTCCGCTCGCGCCCCACCTGGCCCCTCGCGGCCCTGGCAGACCGCCTCACTGCTGGCGGAACCGACGCCGTCACGGCCGGAAACCGAGCCCTGCGGCCCGTCCTCGATCTGTCCTACAACGCCCTGCACCCCCCTGCCCAGCGCATGTTCCGCCTCCTTGGACTGCACCCCGGCGACACCTTCACCGTGGAGGCGGCCGCCTCCCTGGCCGCAACCGACCCAGCCGAGGCCGAGAACCTGCTGTGGCAACTCCTGGACGAGCACCTGCTGAAGGCCACCTCCCAGGACCGCTACGAAATCCACGACCTCCTTCGGCGCTACGCCGCCGACCAACAAGCCACCCACAGCGCCTCAGACCACCAAGCGGCCCGGCAGCGCCTGAGAGATCACTACCTGCACACCGCCCATCAGGCTGCCCGCACTCAGTTCCCCCACCGCGACCCGATCCTCATCCCGTTGCCCAAGCCCCCCACGGCCACGACACCGATCACCGACGCGGCCACGGCAGCCGCCTGGTTCGACGCCGAAAGCGCCGTCCTGCATCACCTGACCGCCACCGCCGTCGACACCGACCCGGCCGCCTCCTGGCAGCTTGCCTGGACGCTGATCGGACACCTCATCAAGACCTCACGCTTCCAACAACTCCTGGAGCAGCAGACCCTGGCCCTGCAAGCGGCGAGCCGCCTTGGGCACCGGCGCGCCCAGGCCTATGCCTTGGAGCGCCGGGCGGACAGCAAGGTGCGCCTGGATGACGTCGACGGCGCCAAAGCGGACTTCCAGCAGGTGATCGCCATCGACGAGGAACTGGGCGACCACCAGCACAAGGCGCGGGCCTTGAACGGTCTGGCGGAGGCACGCTCGCAATGCGGCGATCACGCCGGATGCGAGACGTACGCGAGGCAGGCCCTGGAGGTGTACCAAACCCGCCAGGTGGACTGTGAAGCAGGCCGCGCCCAAAGCCTCAACCTCATCGGCTGGAGCATGATGCACCTGGGCCGGGCCGATGAAGCCGTCGAGGTATGCAGGGACTCCCTCGCCATCTTCGAGCAGATCGACGACCTGTGGGGACGCGCCACCGTGCTGGACAGTCTCGCCCGGGCCTACCGCACCCTGGACCGCTACCCCGAGGCGATCTCCACCTACCGGGACGCTCTCGACCTGCGCCTGCAGTTCGACGCGCCCGAGCTCACCGCGAAGACGCTGCTCTACCTCGGCGACCTCCACCAGGACCTCGGCGATCTTGCGGCCGCCCGGAAGTCCTTCGAATGGGCCCTGTCGCAGGCCAGGGAGACATCCCCGTTCCTCACCGGCAAGGCCCGGCAACGCCTCGCCGACCTGCCGCAGGGCGCACCGCCTGGGCGCCAGGAGGTGGCTGTTGGCTAGAGCGAGAGGCCACCATCCCAGGGCCGGCCCCGACCGACACCGTCCATGCCAGCGTGCCGCCAGCCCCCGATCGGCCGGCCCCACCGACCACTCACCCCGCTGCACTCCGCAGATGAGGCGGTCTTCACCAGACACGGCCGCGCAGCGAGAATCCTTGTCCGTGGAAGATCGTGAACTGATCGCCGTCCGGCACGGCGAGAGCCTGTCCAATGTCCTGATGCCCCTCGCGGAGACGGCCGGATGGGAGACCGCCCCTGAGTTGCCCGCCAAGGATGCCGACGTGCCGCTCACCGAGCGGGGCATTGCCCAGGCCCGCCAGTTGGGACGGTTCCTGGCCGAGCCGGGCAATCGGCCCACGGCCGTGTTGAGCTCCCCCTTCGCCCGGGCCCGCGCCACCTGCCGGCATGCCGCGGAGGGTGCCACGGCCCAGGGCGTCGATCTGGCCGACGTCCGTATCGAACCGCGCGTGTCCGAACGGGACATGGGGGTGTTGCAGCTGCTGACGAGCACCGGCAAGCGCCGCCGCCATCCCCGCGAGCACGCCGGCTGGCAGCGTGAGGGCCTGCACTGCTATCGCCCCAGCGGTGGGGAGAACTTCGAGGATGTGATCGCGCGTGTCCGCCACCTGGTGGCGGAACTGCGCACGGGGACGCGTGGCGCCCGCGTCCTGGTGGTCACGCACGATGCGGTCGTGCTGGCCCTGCGGGCCCTCGCCGAGGGCCGCGGAATGACCGAGCTGGGTGGGATCCCCCTGGTGTCCAACTGCTCGGTCAGCCGCTGGCGCCTGGATGCCGACGGGCGGCTGCACTCTCGCGGCTACGGGCAGACCGGCCACCTGGTGGCGACACCGAGCTGACGGGCAGCCGGGTGACCGGTGGGCGGTCACGTGCTTCGCCCGCCGGGCCATCCGGGCGGGATGGCCGGTCGCGGACGGCAGCACCTCGATCCCGATCGGTCGACGGCCAAGCCCGGCCCAGACCTGCTCAACCTCTGCGCTGTGCAGGTGCTGCAGAGCCAGTCTGGTCCCTCACGGCCTCCTGGTGGCGCGTGAGCGCGGTCTGCTCAAGCACCCGGCGCAACTGCTCCCGATGCACCCCCAGCGTTTTGAGTGCATGACAGTTCGGGCACAGCGCGATCATATTGGCCGGCAGGTCCTCGCCCCCCAACGCCAGATCCTTCACATGATCCACCTGCAGAATCGGTTCACCCTTGGACGTGCGCTCCTCAGGATGCCCCGCACACGCGGGGCTCTCGCACCGCCCCCCACTACGCAAGATCGCCGCCGCGCGCGCCGCCTGACCGCGGACCAACCGATGGACACTCACCTGCCGACGATCCCGACCACGAAGCTGCACACTGCGTTCAGCCGCGCGCTGCAAACGGCGATAGGACTCCCGTGCCGCCCCAACCTCTGCGGAACCGACCGACTCAAGGTCCTCCGGTCGACACCCAGCCGCCTCATCCTCACACTCGACGCCGTGATCGACCGCGTCGCGCACCACCGCCGGCCAACTCTCGCGCATCGGCGACGACACCGTCGCCAAGATCCACACCAGCTCACGCCGCCATGCACCATCACTGCCCCGCCCCCACCGCACCCGCCGCTGCGCCACCACCACCCAGCGGTCAAACACCTGCCCACCCTCAGGCGTCGTACGCCAGTATCGCAGCGGCCGACCCGCAGCCTGATGCTGCGCCAGCAACGCATTGCCCCCAACCAGTTGCTGATCGCCCAAAGCCCCCTCCCCGACATAGGCAATCCACCCGGCACCCGGCCCCTCGCCGTCACCGCTTGCCGTCGAGCGGCTGTCAAAAATGCTCAAACCATCGGCCAAAGCACAGATCGCGCCCGACCTCGCACCCCCGTGATCCCGTGCAACAGCAGCACGGTCGGCAAACACCGCGCCCGGCAACGGCCGCAACGCATCGGCCCACCGACGCCCCAACAGCCGATCCAACCCCACCGCATCCAGTAACGAGTCCGGCACCGGCATGAAGTAGCGCAGCACCAGGCTCGCCGCAACCTCCGCCGCAACATCACGATCCGAGCGCACCAGGTCAAAGTCCGGACCGAGCAGACCACCGACGGGATCGACCTCATTGAGGGAGGTAACCGTGGGACGGCGCCCGCCACTGGTCATCGTGAGCCGATCCGCATCCATCACCTGCCACAGCCCATCACCCTGCAACGCCCAAAACGGATGACGGGCCCGTCCACACCGTCCTCCACCTCACCAAACTGCTCCAGCAGCGGAGCAAGAGCATCACGGGTGCAGGACCACGGGCGCAGCCGAGACCCACCCGCCACCGCCTGACCAAACGCCCACAACAACAGCAGTGGACGATGCTTGGCCACTCCCGACGTGCTCCGCCCCGAGCGCAAAGCACCCACCCGGACGGGAAAAGCGCGGTGCGCCGGCACCACCGTAAAGCCCACCCGCTCCAACCACGCGACCGCATGACCAAGCCCGCCGCTGAACTGCGACGGCCGCAACGCTCGTCCCGTCACATACTTGTGCGCCACCCCCGCGATCGCCTTGGAGTCATACTCCCTGCCCTGGTGCACCACGGTGTACTTCACTGCCGGCCGGAAGCCGTAGGCCGCCAGGAACGCCTCACGCCCCATGCGATCGTGTTCGGCCAGCGTCTGCAGCACCGCATCCTGTGTAATCCCACCCAGCTGCATGCCAGACACCGTAGGCGATGGCCTGCCTCACGAACGGGCACAGTCGCCCTGCACACCCCGGACCTGTGTGCCTGCTCGTTCACCTGCGACCAGCCGTCGGCAGCGGGAACGGCCTGGGCGACAGAACAACCTCACCGTTCCCCCCGACCCAACCCCAAACCTGACATCAGCCCGGCACCCCGCACCCTCAACGGGCCATCATCCCCAACGGCCACATGGAGCCCAGCAACCCTGTGCGGATCTGGATGGAAAACAAGACTCCGCACACCCCGCCACGCCACTGTGGTCATGCCGCTCAAGCCAGGGCGGACCACCCAGGCAAACCACCCGCACAGCACCGCGACGGGGGACCCTCGGGACCATCGATCCCCCCAGACCCCACACCCATGGGGACCAGTCGCAACCACGCAGCTCAGCTCGCCGATGGCCCGCCACGGACCATCACGCCGTCACATCCCAGCACCGGCGGACCAGATCCCGGCGCTGACCAACTCAACGGGGGAACACCACATGCGCACCTGGACCGGACGCATCACCAAGGCCGTCGTCGCCGGGGCCGTCGCCACCGCCGGCCTGGCCCTCAGCACCGGCAGCGCCCACGCCAACGAGGCGGCCGCCTGCCGCTCCAAGACCACGCACTCCCTGGCGAAGGTCGCCGACAACCTCTACCTCGACTCCTGCTACCACGTCTTGGCCGACGGCGCCTCGATGCACGCCGTGATCGGCGTCTTCAACCAGACCGGCCACGCCTTCACCTACTGCGCGCACGCCATCAACGTCAATAACCCCGCCGGCCCGTGGGCCCACGACTTCGGCTGCACCTCCACCAACGCCCAGTCGGCGTACTTCAACGCCGGAACGGACAAGCCGTACGGCCCCTCCTGGGAGCAGTGGCACGCCGGCCCGGGCACCTACGTCATATCCACGGGAGTCTGGATCGACGGGCACTACGCCGGGGACGTCGAGAGCCCCAGGACCACCATCGGCTGACACCCGACACCACCCGCACAGCCAGACGTAGGGTGCCCAACTCCGCCAGGCAGGTTGGCAGGCGGAGTTTGGGCACCCTTCCATCCCTACCGCAACTGCGCTGCCCCACCGATGAGCCGATACTGGCAACCCTCCTGCCGCCAGGCCAGCTTGCGCGCAGTCGAAGGACACCCTGACCGCCCGCGCCCGGCGCCCTGCTGCATCCCCTTGGGGGAACAGGCCGCCTCAGGAAGCCGCCGGGCCAGCCCCGCCACCCGACAAGATGCCTCCTGAGCCAGCATCAAATCCTCCTCAATGCCCGCCTAACTGCAGGGCAGCCCCATCAGCCACATTGACCGGGTGGGAGGTAGAGTCGTCAGAGCGGTACGTATAGACAGACACGCTGTGTCACTGACGCATTGTCAGCCATCGGCAAGCTCACCAACGGCCACGATGCAGAACACCAACAGGGACCACAGCGCACGGTGAGGAGGGGAAAGACATGGGGCTCACAGACGCCCAGGTGGCTCAGGCCCGCCGCGCTTACAAAGCGGGAACGTTGGACGTGGACGCAGCCGCCGCACGATGGAGCGTGGCCCGCAGCACGCTCTACGCCGCTCTCACCGGACGCACCTGGGCCACGATGATGGACCCGCCACCAGTACGGATCGCAGTCGCGCGACAGGGCACGGCGCGCCGACGACTGACGACCGCTCAGGTCGCGGCTGCCCGCCACGAGCGCGCCGCACTCGGCACGTCATACCGCACACTCGCGACCAACCTCGCCGTGTCCGAAGAAAGCATCCGCGCCGCCGTGACCGGACAGACCTTCACGACCCTGGCGGACCCACCGCCCGTCGCAGCAGTCCCACCACGCCGCGCGGTAGGTCAGGACGTGGCACGCAGAATCATCCGGCTCCGTGCGCAAGGGATGACCTGGCCAGACATCGGCGCACGCGTGGGAGTCCACAACTCCACGGCACTGCGGGTGGCCCGCCGGTGGTCCTCAATACCCGAAGCGCCCTCCGATACATGAAGCGACCCGCGGCACACAGGCCAGAGATGCGGTAGAGAGGCGCTCCGGAACGTGCTCCAGTGGTCAACCTCCGCCACCACTGGACCGCGGGAACACCCCGCCTCATACACAGTGCTGGATCACCCCTGCGCGTGCGGGACGGACCGCTGCATGGCCTGTGGAGCGCGGGACCACCTAGGTTCTGTCTTGAGTTCAGATCATGACGGTGGTGCGATGCTGCGGAGCCAGAGCATCGCGCCGCACAGGTGCAGTCCGGCCTCGTAGCTTTCCGGAGTCTTGTCATAGCGCGTGGCGATGCCGCGCCAGTTCCGCAGCCGGTTGATGCACCGGCCCTGGTGACCGTGGCGATCGCCTCGGAGGTCCCCGCGATCTGCACGACGACGTCGTCGGTGCGCAGCGCGCAGCCGATGCGGTGCTGCGATCTCGCACGCCGAGACGATCCGGCCCATGGCGTTCCGCGCCTGGCTCAGCTTCACCGACGGCAGGTCCTTGCCCATGCTTCCCGCTTCGGTCGCGCCGCGCGGGCCAGACCGCGCCGCGACGTCGCCGCAGGTGTTGCGCAGTGCCGGGGCGGGTGCGCCGGTGCGGCTGCGCACCCGGTGCACCGCCGCACCGGCGGTTGCGAGCGGTGCACCCGGATTGCCAAGGAGGTTTGTCGACGCCGCCCAAGGGGTGCGCCAATCCCGTCAAGGGTGTGTCGGTGGGGTCGTCAAGGGTGGCGGGGTTCGTCGTCAAGGGTTGTGGAATGACCCCTTGACGACCCCACCGCCTACCCCACGAAATACCCCACTGCCCCAGGTCAGGGCCGTAGTGAACTCGCCGTCGCGCCGGGCGTTGTGAAGTTCGCGGTGAAGCCGGCGGTGAAGTCGGCGCACCCGGTGGGGTGCACCGCGGGGAGTGCGCAAGCGTCGGTGGGGTCGCTCACCCCACCGCCGAGCAGAGCAGCGGGCGGTGCACCGCAACCTCGGGGGTGTGCAGCGGGGTGCAGCGAGTGGTGCGCAGGCCCGGTTGCAGCTGCGCTGCCGGTGCAACCGCCATTGCGCGTGCTCCCGGCGAGAGGTGCACCCGCTCCCGCTGCGACTGCAACTGCGACGCCCGGCGCGGTGCTCCGGGTGCGGGGTGCGCCGCGCGCTTGCCACCGCGCCGTCCCGGCGCGCTCGTTGCCCCTTCGCGCCGAGGGCGGCATCGCTCACCACTGGGACCGGCACGGTGGTGAGTGCGGCGGCCGCGAAGGCTGCTGCTGCTCCCCGCTCCTGCTCGCCGCAACGCCCCACCCGGGCCGGTCGGCGGGGCTTCCGTTACGGGTTCTTTTACGGGTGCTCTTACGGGTTCCGTTACGGGTTCTTTTACGGGTGCTCTTACGGGTTCCGTTACGAGTTCCTTTACGGGTGCCGAAACGGGTTCCCTTGCCCTTCCGGCCTGATCCGGCGTCAGCGCAGGCCACCGCACGGATCCGGCCGCAGTGAAGATGCCGACTTCTCCCCCTTGGGCTGCGCCCCGGGGGAGAACCGGCCGCCCCGTGGGGATCCGGCCGGCGCCGCGGCGCCTCTGCGCTGAGGCGGCCGTCGGCGGCTTCCAGGAGCAGATGCAGCCCGCCCCTGAAAGGGGGCGCGCTGCGACCGCTACGACTGCCGCTGCCCCTGCACGGATCCATCGAGCAGGCCGCGGTGTCGCGGCAGGCGGGACGGTGGTCGGCGGGTGATGAGCGACGCCGACAACCCCCTGGGTGCGTCGCCCTTGCCCGTAGATGTGGTGTGTGGGGGGAGTGGGTGCGTGGACGGACGCGTCCAGGGGCCGGGGCGGCGGCATCTGCCCGGCCTGGGGGCGCGTTCGGTACGAGCTGCGGTACGAGCGTCGGTACGAACTGCGGCCCCGGGCGCAGCGCCGGCCCCCTCGTCGCAGGCCAACGCCCGGGTGCGAGGTCTGTGGGGTTGCCGACTTCTTCCCCTGGCGCAGGCTTTCGGGGAAGAGCCGGCGGTTGGCCTTCTCCGGGGCGCCGTACCCGCGGGCTCGGCGCTGCTCGTTCCCGGTCTGCCCGGATGGTCGGTGCGGGAGCGGGGTGCGCGCCGGCCGCTCCGGGCGGGCGTCGGATGCGGCGCACCCCGTGGGTCTTTCTGGAGTACGCACTGCAGTACTCACTGCGGTACCCACTGCGGTACCCACTGCGGTACCTGCTGCGGTACGCACTGCACGGGCCCGGCGAACGGGCGTTGCTGCAGGCCGGAGAGTGTGGTCCAGGGGGTGGGGGCGCGGCGACTACTTCTGTCCCACGGATCTGGGAGCAAAGGGTCACAACTGGCTCGCATGCGTGGTCGTCCTCCGGTGGGGCCGGCTGCGCCGGGGCGGCGGAAGGGGGCGGCGCCGCGCGGGACCGGGCCGGTGGCGGGCAAGGCGGAGGTTCGCTCTGAGGTTCGTTCTGAGGTACGCCCTGAGGCTCGTTCTGCAGGCTTGCGGCTGCTGCTTGTTGGTGCAGGTCACCGGGTGTGGTCAAGGGGGTGGCGGCGTAGCGACTACTTGTCTCCCAAGGATTTGGGAGCGAAGGTCCACAACTGGCTCGCACGCGTTGATCTTCTCCCTGGCGGGCCGGCTGGCGCCGGGGCGGCGAAAGGCGCGGCGCGCGGAGGGAGGGGAGTGCGCTTCGTCTGGGGGTGCGTCTGGGGCTTCGCTACGGGCTTCGTTTGGGCCTACGTCTGGGGCATCGTCTGGGGCTTCACCTCCCGCCAGTCCGGACGGCCGGATCGCCGCAGGTCATGGCAGGCAAGTGGGGTCGGTGGAGTGGCCGACTTCTTCCCCTGGCGCGTGCTTTCGGGGAAGAACCGGCGGTTGGCCTTCGCCGGGGCGCCGGCCGCGCGTTCAGGCGGCCACCCGGTTCCGGGTCAACCCGGTGATCCGGCGCGGGCGGTGGGGGCGGGCCGGTAGCGTCGGTGGCGTCCCCGGCACGGCACCCGCAACCCGGGCCGGGGGCCTTGGGTCTGGGGTGCGACACCCCCGCTGCCAAGGAGAAACACCAGCCGTCAAGGGTGCCCGGTGGGCCTCGCCCCGGGGTGCCCGCGCGGGCGGGGGCCGGCCTCGGCGCGGCGGTGCTTCAGTGGTGACGCGTCACCGGCTTCAGTGGATTCGGCGCCGGGATGGTCGGGGTGAACGTGACGGCGGGCCAGAATGTGGCCGGCAGCGTGGTGTTCGGGGGCTGGATCGAGGACGCCTTCTCCCGCGCGACCTCCTGACGAGCGGCCGATCGACCTGGCACCCCTCAGCCGGCGGCGGGGGAAGGTAGGAGGCGGCGTGCCCGACAGCGATGCGGAGCTGCCCGAGGGCGGCCTGCCGGCCGGCTCCGAGGCCGAGTGCCGTCATTCGGATGCGGTGCGCGCCTACTGGACGAGGGAGCGCCGTCAGCAGGCGATCGCCAACACGGCCGCGGACGTCGACGGGGCCTGGCGGGTGCGGGCCGAACGCCGTCGGCTGCGGCTGCTGTGGGACCTGGCGGCACCGCTGCTGGCATCGCAGAAGCCGGCATCGCAGGACGGCGTGCCTGCCTCCGGGCTCGAGCGCGCGGTGTTTAACGCGGTCGCCTACGCGCTGCTCACCGGCTGCCCGTGGCGGGGCATGCCGTCGGCGCTCGGTGTTGCGGCCGCGGACGCCTCGCAATGCTTCGAGGGCTGGACGCGGGCCGGCCTGTGGCAGCGCCTGCACCGGCGGGCGTGCCGGGAGCCGGGAGCCGAGGCGGTCGGGTGGACTGCGGCGTTGGCGGCAGCCGCGGCAGTGCGGGCCGGCGGGGGAGCGGGAGACCCGGACGGCTCGCCGCTCGGGAGCGTGGAGGGCCGCGAGGTGTAGGCGGCGCGGCCGGGGCCGTGACCGCGGGGTCGGCCTGGGTGTGCGTCCGGATCTCCCCCCGGAATACAACGTGGAAGTGATATTGTGATGGGGTGGCTTGGGAGATCAATGTGCATCCCGCGGTCGAGGAGTGGTTCCTTGAGCTGTCGCGGTCCGATCCCGACGGCGGTGATGCGGTGGAGCGGGCGATCGAGGAGCTTGCGCGTCTCGGCCCAGGTCTGGCGCGGCCGTTGGCCGACCGGGTCACCAGATCGCGGCACCACCACATGAAGGAGCTGCGCCCGATCACCCCGCAGGGGCGGGTGCGGATCCTGCTTCTGCTTCGATCCGGAGCGGGAGGCGATCCTGCTGGTGGCCGGCGACAAGACCGGGCAGTGGCAGCAGTGGTACCAGGCGAACATCCCCGTGGCGGACGACCGCTACGACGAGTACCTGAAGGACAAGGAGGCCGGAGCATGAGCTACGCGAAGTGGGGCGAGGTCAAGGCGAAGGCCGACGCGATCCGCCGAGAGAATGGGACGCTGCGCACCCCGCAGGAGGTCGAGCAGCAGAAGGCGCAGGTCCGTGCCTACCGGCTCAAGGAGATCCGCAAGGCCCTGGGGCTGACCCAGGTCGAGGTCGCGCAGGCGATGGGGACGGTACAGGCCAACATCTCCCGTATCGAGCACGGAGAGTTGAGCACATCGGAGGTGGATACACTGCGCCGGTACATCGAGGCGCTGGGGGGCCGGCTGCGGATCGTGGCGGACTTCGGCGACCGGCAGTTCGATGCGGCATGAGCCGGCGCAAAGCGCCGGTGCTGCGCCCCTGGAGACAGCAAAGCGACGGCGCAGCGCGTCCTTCGGCCCAGCCTCGCAGCGTCTTGACCATGAACAGGCAGGGTGTTCCCTGCCGCAGCGACTGGGTCTCCTCCAGCGGGAGGAATCTGACGGCTCGTAGAACTGCCGGGTGAGTCCGTACCCGTGGTCGGGGTGGGGCGGCCCCAGCGTCCTGACCTGCACGATCCGACAGCCGGCCATCGCCAACTGACTTCGGGGACCGGCGGTTCGACGCTGCAGGCCCTTCAATCCGGAGATCCCCCGGTCACGACTCTCAGCCGGCCAATGTGAAAGCCGTGTTCGGAGCTGCAGGTCACCCTCGGGCCCGGGCCTGGTGGGGGCGTTAGGCGATGGCGGCGGTGTCTCCGTTGTCGAAGCGGATGGACTGCTGCAGATGGCCGCCGAGGGCGGCGGCGTAGCGGGCCAGGACCTGCTGGCCGGAGACCTTGCCCTGCTCGATCTGCGAGATGCGGCCCTTGGTGACGCCCATGCGGGCTGCGACCTGTTCCTGGGTCAGTCCGCGGGAGCGGCGGATCTCGGCGAGCCGGTGCCCCACGACCTCGGCCAGCAGTTCTGCCGTGCCCGCGGCCACGACCTCCTCGCCGCCGGCCCGCTCCACGTGCTCAGCCCGGATGTCGCTCCAGCGCGTGTATCCGCTCATTGCCTGTCTCCCTTCTCCTGCTGGGACGCCCGCTCCTCCAGGTAGAGGATGTAGCGGCGCTCGGCCAGCGGGATCGCCTCGTGGTACCACTCCTGCCACCGATCGCGTTTGTCCCCGCCCACCAGCAGGATGCTGGAGCGCCAGGGGTCGAACGCGAACAGGATCCGCACCGATCCCGGCCGCAGTTCCTTGAGGTTGCTCATGGAGGTGCCGGTGATGGTGTCCACAAGCGGCCGTCCGAGGCCCGGCCCTCCTTGGGCCAGCGCATCCAGGGCCTGGACGATGCGGCGGTGCGAGGCATCGTCGAGCTTGTCGATCCATGTGTCGGCGGCCGTGGCAAAGTCCAGGT
>NZ_MLCF01000130.1 GCF_001879105.1 Mangrovactinospora gilvigrisea
CCGCCGGAGTCCCCGGCCGCCGCCCCCACCCCCGTCGAGGAGGCGCATCGATGAGGGCGCTCCGCTACGAGTGGCAGCGCCTCCGCGCCGCCCGCGCCACCTGGTGGATCACCGGGATCGGGCTGCTGCTCAACGCCGTCGCCGCGGTCGCCGCCGCCCGGCTGGCGCACCCGGCCTCCGACCCCGGCGCGGCCGCGCTCCGCCGCGCTGTCGCCGCCTGGGTCCCCGCCGTCCCGGTGCCCGCCGTGGCCCTCGCCGCCGGACTGCTGGGCGCCGCCGCCCTCCGCCAGGAGCGCGGACACCCGCAGCTGGGGCCGATGCTGACGGTCCGCCACCGGCGCCTGCGGCTGGTCGCCGCCAAGCTGGCGCTCGCCGCGGTCTGGGCCGCCGGGACGGCCGCCGTCGGACTCGCCGTCAACTCTGCCGCCGTGGCGGTCGCCACCGGCCGCGGCCCGCTCGCCGACCCGGCCGGCCTCGGCGGCGCGCACGGCGCCGGCCCCAGGATCGCCGTCGGACTGGCCGCCGCCGCGGTCGCCGCGGCCTGGCTGGGCCTGCTCGGCTCGGCCCTGCTGGGCTCCACCGCCGCCGGGGTGCTGCTGGTGGTGGCGGTGCCGATGGTGGTCGAGCCGCTGCTCGGCGCCGTGCTGCGGCGTCCCGCGCTCGCCGGCGTCTCGGACGCCTCCGGCTATCTGCCCTTCGGCCTGGGCGAGCGGTGGACGTTCCACGGCGGGCTGCTCTCCACCGTCTCCGCCGGGGCCGACGGTCTCGCGGGGCTCGGACTCCCGTCCGGGGCCGCCGCGTTCGCCCCGCTCGCCCCGGCGCTGCTCCTGCTGCTCGGCTGCGGGGCGGTGCTGCTGGTCCGCAGATCGCTGTGAACTGCGGCTCTCGCTCCCGGGAGGGGGGACAGGTCGGAGATTTCGCACATCTGGCGAGGCGCAGTCAACTCATGCGATGAGATGCCGATTACGGGTAACGAGTGATCACCCTTTCGTGTGCTTTTCAGGAAAGCGCTCAAGGCGGGCCGAGGCGTGGTCGACAAAGGATGCGTGAGTACCCTTGCGCACACCGCCAACTCCATGTCCTCCCCCCGTCCGGCCGAGGCGGCCGCCGGCCGAGTGGGCGACGATTCCGTCCGCCCCGCGGCCCCCGCCCCGGTCGGCTCGCCCAACGCCGTGGTCGACCGCGGCCCCGTGCCCAGTCCCTGGGACGGCGCGGACTCGACGGAGCCGATCCGCATGGGCCGCAAGGCCGGTGCGGGCCGCGGCCGCGGCCTGCACGGGCAGCTCGTCCAACAGCTCGGTCAGATGATCGTCTCGGGCGACCTGGGCGCCGACCGCCCCCTCGTCCCCGAGGAGATCGGCCAGCGCTTCGAGGTCTCCCGGACGGTCGTCCGCGAGTCGCTGCGCGTCCTGGAGGCCAAGGGCCTCGTCAGCGCGCGCCCCAACGTCGGCACCCGGGTCCGGCCGGTGCTCGACTGGAACCTGCTCGACCCGGACATCGTGGAGTGGCGCGCCTTCGGCCCGCACCGCGACGACCAGCGCCGCGAGCTGTTCGAACTGCGCTGGGCGATCGAGCCGTTGGCCGCCCGCCTCGCCGCCGGCCACGGCCGCGACGATGTGCAGCGCCGCCTGGTGGAGATCTGCGAGGCGCTCGCCCAGGCCGCCGCGCAGAACGACGCCGTGGCGTTCGCCCGCGCCGACGCCGAGTTCCACGGGCTGCTGCTGCAAGCCGCCGGCAACCGGATGCTGGAGCACCTGGTCGGCATCGTCGGCCAGGCGCTCCAGGTCTCCGGCGGCGCGTCGGCCGGCTGCGAGCGGCCCTCGGAGTCGGCGGTCGGGCTCCACCGCCGCCTGGTCGACGCGCTCGGCACCGGCGACGGCGCCGCGGCGGAGGCCACCATGCGCTCCCTGCTGACCGTGCACCCCGAGATCGAGCACGCCGTCCCGGCCCCGCGCGAGCACTGAGCGGCGGGCGCCGGACGGCGGGCGCCGAACGGCTTCCGCCGCGCAGCGAACGGCTTCCGCCGCTCAGCGATCGGCGGCCCGCTTGGGCGGTCGGCGGCCGAGCAGCGGCTCCGCCGCGGCTCCGCGCGGCTCCCCGCGCCCTTCGAAGGGGCGCGGGGCTGACGCGCGCCGGGGTGTTTCGGGACCCGGGCGGGCGGCGATGGATCGGATGTGACCCGGGCCACTTCGGCCGTGCGTAACACTTGGAGGCGGAGCGCGATGAGTACGACGGTGGCCGCCGCACGGGCGGCACAGGTGTCCGTGTCACAATCCTGTGTCGCAGTTGTCGGCGTCCCCGCAGGCGTCTCCAGGCGTCCGTGCCAGTTGCCCAGCTGAAAACCCGAACCGAACCCCCGTCCGCGCCCACGTGTGCGGTGGAGTCGGTTTTCGCCCTAGTCCCGAGAGGTTGTTCGTGTCGGCCAGCACATCCCGTTCGCTCCCCCCGGAGATCGCCGAGTCCGTTCATCTCCTGGCGCTCATTGAGCGGGGCAAGACTCAGGGGCAGATCGCCGGCAGCGATGTGAAGACGGCCTTCGATGCGGACCAGATTCCGCAGAGCCAGTGGAAGAACGTTCTGCGCAGCCTCAACCAGGTCCTCGATGAAGAGGGTGTGACGCTGATGGTCAGTGCCGCAGATTCGGCTGCCCCCAAGCGTGCCCGCAAGACCACCGCTGCCAAGACCTCCGCCAAGCGCACCACCACCACTCGCGCCGCCGCTGCCCCCGCCGTGTCCGCCGTCGCCGCCCGCCCCGCGGCGCCGGCCCCTCGCCCAGCGCCGCCCCGCACCGCGGCCGCCGCCACCGCCGCGGCCGTCAAGCCGGTCACCGAGGCCGTCGACGCGCCGGTCGAGGACGAGGTCGCACTCGAGGAGGCGTCGGCCGCCCCGAAGAAGGCGGCCCCGGCCAAGAAGGCCGCGGCCAAGAAGACGGCGGCGAAGAAGACCGCCGCCAAGAAGACCGCAGGCAAGAAGAAGGACGACGACTCCGAGGCCGAGGAGCCGGGCGCGCCCGGCGCCAAGGGCGGCAAGGCCGACGAGGAGGAGGACGAGGCGAAGGGCTTCGTCTACTCCGAGGAGGACGAGGACGACGCCCCGGCGCAGCAGGTCGCCGCGGCCGGTGCCACCGCCGACCCGGTCAAGGACTACCTCAAGCAGATCGGCAAGGTCCCGCTGCTCAACGCCGAGCAGGAGGTGGAGCTCGCCAAGCGCATCGAGGCCGGCCTGTTCGCCGAGGACAAGCTGAGCACCGACGGCAAGCTCGCCCCCAAGCTCAAGCGCGAGCTGGAGATCATCGCCGAGGACGGGCGCCGCGCCAAGAACCACCTGCTGGAGGCGAACCTCCGCCTGGTGGTCTCGCTGGCCAAGCGCTACACCGGCCGCGGCATGCTCTTCCTGGACCTGATCCAGGAGGGCAACCTCGGCCTGATCCGCGCCGTCGAGAAGTTCGACTACACCAAGGGCTACAAGTTCTCCACGTACGCCACCTGGTGGATCCGGCAGGCGATCACCCGCGCCATGGCCGACCAGGCCCGCACCATCCGCATCCCGGTGCACATGGTCGAGGTCATCAACAAGCTGGCCCGCGTGCAGCGCCAGATGCTCCAGGACCTGGGCCGCGAGCCCACCCCGGAGGAGCTGGCCAAGGAACTCGACATGACCCCCGAGAAGGTCATCGAGGTCCAGAAGTACGGCCGCGAGCCGATCTCGCTGCACACCCCGCTCGGCGAGGACGGCGACAGCGAGTTCGGCGACCTGATCGAGGACTCCGAGGCGGTCGTCCCGGCCGACGCGGTCTCCTTCACCCTGCTGCAGGAGCAGCTGCACTCGGTCCTCGACACGCTCAGCGAGCGCGAGGCCGGCGTGGTCTCCATGCGGTTCGGCCTCACCGACGGCCAGCCCAAGACGCTGGACGAGATCGGCAAGGTCTACGGGGTGACCCGGGAGCGGATCCGCCAGATCGAGTCCAAGACGATGTCGAAGCTGCGCCACCCGTCGCGCTCCCAGGTGCTGCGCGACTACCTCGACTGAGGTCGGGGAGGGTTTGCCGAGAGGGGCCGCGCGGCGGGCCGGGGATCGCTCCCCGTTCCGCCGGGCGGCCCCTTTCGCGTGCCCGGTTTTCCCTCGATGGACTGAACTCGGGGCTCAGGTCCCGCATCCGCACCTGCCATCCCCCTAGCCTGGTGGCGTTTCTGACACTTCGTCATGGTTGGGGGACGGATGTTGCGAACCGGGCAGGTCCTGGGGCGTGTCGGCGGTGCGGGCCGGCGCGCCCGGGCGGCGGCCGTCGGGCTGGGCGGCGCCGGGCTGTGCGCCGCGCTGCTGGTGGCGGGCGGGGCGGCCGCGCCCCCGGCGCACGCGATCGTGGGGGGCACCGCGTCGTCGGTCCGGCAGGCGCCCTGGATGGTGGCGCTGAGCAGCCGGGAGGTCTACGGCTCGTCCCGCTCCGGGCAGTTCTGCGGCGGCGTGCTGGTGGCCCCCGACAAGGTGCTCACCGCGGCGCACTGCTTCGTCAATCCGGACACCGGGCGGCTCTACGGCCGCGACGACGTCCGGGCGATCACCGGCCGCACCGATCTCACCACCGCCCGGGGCGAGGAGTTCGGGCTGGCCGGCCTCTGGATCGACCCCCGCTTCTCCTCCTCGACGGACGCCTGGGACGTGGCGGTTCTCACCCTCGACCACCCGGTGCCGGACGCCCGCCCGCTGCCGATGGTGGGCCCGGGGGAGCAGGCGCCGTACCGGGCGGGCACCCCCGCCACGATCTACGGCTGGGGCAACACCTCGGACGGCGGGGCGCCGGCCTCGGTGCTGCGCCGCGCCTCCGTGCGGATGCTGCCGGACGCGCAGTGCGGCCGCGACTACCCGGGCGGGCCGGAGGGCCGCTACGACGCGTCCAGCATGGTCTGCGCGGGCACCGCGCGCGGCGGCCACGACGCCTGCCAGGGCGACAGCGGCGGCCCGCTGGTGGTCGGGGGGCGGCTGGTGGGGCTGGTCTCCTGGGGCACCGGCTGCGGCGAGCGCTCCCGGCCGGGGGTCTACACCCGGCTCTCGGCGCTGGCCGCCACCGTCCGCGGGCACCTCTGACGGCTCCGCCGGGGAGGAGAACCCGCCGGGGGCCGGATCGGCCGCCCAGGGGGCCGCTGAGGGCCGCTGCGGGGCGCCTCAGCGGCGCCCCGGGTACGACGCGGCCCCCGGCGGGGGACCGCCGGGGGCCGGATCCGCGCCTGGCGCGGCATGCTCGTCGTCCGTGGGATCTGAGGCGTTCAGCGCTCCTCGGCCGGTGCATTGGCCGGGGTGGCGTCGAGCCGTCCCGTCTCGTCCTGTATTTCGCTGGCGATCTTCTTGAGCTCGGGCTCGAACTTCCGCCCGTGGTGGGCGCAGAAGAGCAGCTCACCGCCGGACGTCAGCACGACGCGCAGGTAGGCCTGGGCGCCGCAGCGGTCGCAGCGGTCGGCGGCCGTCAGGGGGCTCGCGGGAGTCAGAACTGTAGTCACGTCGCCTCATCTCTAGCTCGACGAGCTGTCGTACTCGGAACAACATCCAACCAGGTGGCGATTGTTCCCCGGAAGGGATTTCGCCCGAAGCGATCCCGTGTGGAGGAGCGTTTCTCGTGCGCCGGTCGGAGGTGGCCAAGCGGCGGCGGATAGGGGCAAGGGCGCCGGGCGCCCGGGTCGGTCGGATCGGCAGTGGGGTCGAGGTCGGTTTTCGTCCTTGGGATCACCGTAGCTCGCCGGGCGGCCGAGGCGTGAAGCGATGTGATGCTCGTCGCCCGTCGGTGATGGTTTCTCATGGAATTGTCAGGTTGGTACGGCTTGCGGCGGTCCGCCGTACGGCGGCGTCCACTGAGAGGGACGTGCCCCGGGCTTCGCCGGTTCATGCCTGCGTCGGCCGTGGTCCCCCGGCCGGCCGCAGAGCGCCGCACCATATCGAACAGGCGTACGATACGGCGCACGGGTGTCGACTCCGGCCCAAGTGCACGGGAGTGTCACAGCAGTTCAGTAATCTAATGGCCGAGACGCCGACACCGAACCGAGGGCCATGGGGCCCGCCCGGCAGACAGGAGCTGGACGCGCGTGACCGCCGAAACCATGTCGAATGCGCTGCTCGCCGGGGCGGACCAGGACGGCTCCTACACCGCCCGCCACCTGATGGTCCTGGAGGGCCTGGAGGCGGTCCGCAAGCGGCCCGGGATGTACATCGGGTCCACCGACAGCCGCGGGCTGATGCACTGCGTCTGGGAGATCTTCGACAACGGCGTGGACGAGGCCCTCGCCGGCGTCTGCGACCGCATTGACGTGCTCTTCCACGACGACGGCTCGGTCGAGGTGCGCGACAACGGCCGCGGCATCCCGGTCGACAAGGAGCCGAAGACCGGCCTCTCCGGTGTCGAGGTCGTGATGACGAAGCTGCACGCCGGCGGCAAGTTCGGCGGCGGTTCCTACTCCGCCTCCGGCGGCCTGCACGGCGTCGGCGCCTCCGTCGTCAACGCCCTCTCCTCGCGGCTGGACGTCGAGGTCGACCGGGACGGCTCCACCTACGCCGTGGGCTTCCGCCGCGGCACGCCCGGCCAGTTCGAGGGCGAGGGCGACGGTGCCCGCTTCGAGGCCAAGAACGGGCTGCGCAAGCTGCGCCGCAAGGCCGCGTCCAAGGGCCGCAACGGCACCCGGATCCGCTTCTGGCCGGATCGTCAGATCTTCCTCAAGGACGCCCGGTTGGACCTGGAGCAGCTGCTCGGGCGCGCCCGCCAGACGGCCTTCCTCGTCCCCGGTCTCACGATCGTTGTTCGCGACGAGCGAACAGACGTCCCGGAGGCCAAGAGGGAGGACGGCAGCCCCGCCGGCCCCCGCGAGGAGACGTTCCGCTACGACGGCGGCATCGCCGAGTTCTGCGAGTTCCTCAGCCCCGACCGGCCGATCTGCGACGTGCTGCGGCTCACCGGTTCCGGCACCTTCAAGGAGACCGTGCCCGTCCTCGACGAGCGCGGCCACATGACGCCCACCGAGATGACGCGCGACCTCGAGGTCGACATCGCGCTGCGCTGGGGCACCGGCTACGACACCACGCTGCGCTCCTTCGTCAACGTGGTCGCCACGCCCAAGGGCGGCACCCATGTCGTCGGCTTCGAGCGCTCCCTGACGCGCACCGTCAACGAGGCGCTGCGCTCGGCCAAGATCCTGCGCGTCGCGGAGGACGACGTCACCAAGGACGACGCCACCGAGGGCCTCACCGCGGTGGTCACCGTCCGGCTCGCCGAGCCGCAGTTCGAGGGGCAGACGAAGGAGGTGCTGGGCACCTCCGCCGCCTCCCGGATCGTCGCCGCGGTGGTCGCCAAGGAGCTCAAGGCGTTCCTCGCCTCGACGAAGAAGAACGACAAGATCGCCGCCCGGGCGGTGCTCGACAAGGTGGCGGCCGCCGCCCGCACCCGCATCGCCGCCCGCCAGCACAAGGAGGCGCAGCGCCGGAAGACGGCGCTGGAGTCCTCCTCGCTCCCGGCGAAGCTGGCCGACTGCCGCAGCGACGACCTCGACCGCAACGAGCTGTTCATCGTGGAGGGGGACTCCGCGCTCGGCACCGCCAAGCTCGCCCGCAACTCCGAGTTCCAGGCGCTGCTGCCGATCCGCGGCAAGATCCTCAACGTGCAGCGCTCCTCCGTCTCGGACATGCTGAAGAACGCCGAGTGCGCGGCGATCATCCAGGTGATCGGGGCCGGTTCGGGCCGCACCTTCGACATCGACCAGGCCCGCTACGGCAAGGTCATCCTGATGGCCGATGCCGATGTCGACGGCGCGCACATCCGCTGCCTGCTGCTCACCCTCTTCCAGCGCTACATGCGGCCGATGGTGGAGGCCGGGCGGGTCTTCGCCGCGGTGCCGCCGCTGCACCGCATCGAGCTGACGCGCCCCAAGAAGGGCCAGGACAAGTTCCTCTACACGCACAGCGACGAGGAACTGCGCCGCACCCTGCTGGAGTTCCAGCGCAAGAACATCGGCTACAAGGAGCCGCAGCGCTACAAGGGCCTCGGCGAGATGGACGCCGACCAGCTCGCCGAGACGACGATGGATCCGCGGGGCCGCATCCTGCGGCGGATCAACGTCGGCGACCTGGAGGCCGCGGAGGGCACCTTCGAGCTGCTGATGGGCAACGAGGTGGCGCCGCGCAAGGAGTTCATCGTCAACTCCGCGGGGACGCTGGACCGTTCGAGGATCGACGCCTGATCCTCGCGGACTGTGACGGACTGCATCTCCAACGTCACTGAAATGAGTGACAAGCTGCCACTTCGGGCGCGGAGTGCAGGTGGCCGTGCACATCCTGAGGGGACGAATCGGCGCGCGGTCGGACGATCACGATCATCCGACCGGGCGCCGGCCCGATTCCCCGAAGGAGGCCCGAGGTGCAGCCCGACACCATGTCAGGCGACGCGCAGGGCGCCGTCACCGCGGGGACGTCGGCCGGGGGGGCCGCATCGGCCGCACGGTCGCACGTCTACCGGAGTGTGCAGCGCAGCGCGCCGTTCGTGCGGATCAAGCGCAGCCGGCGGCAGTTCGTGCTGCCCGCCTGCGCGGTCTTCCTGTGCTGGTACGCGCTGTACGTGGCGCTGGCGGTGGTCGGCGGCGACGCGCTGGGGCGCCCGCTGATCGGCCCGCTCAACACCGCGATGGTGCTGGGGCTGGCGCAGTTCGCGTCGACGTTCGCGCTGGCGGGGGCGTACGCCCGGAACGCGTCCCGGCGGCGCGACCGGACGGCGCTCAACCTGCGCTGGATCACGCAGGACCAGGAGCGGCGCGAGGCGGGCGAGCCGGCCGGGCCCGTCGAGGTCCCCGCGCCGGTCGAGGTCCCCGCGCCGGCCGAGGGCGGGGGCGAGGTCCGATGACGGGCGGTCACCAGCCCTGGGTGGTGGGCCTCTTCCTGGGGATCATCGCGGTCACGCTGGGCATCACGCTGTGGACGGGGCGGCGGACCGGCTCGCGGGCCGAGTTCTTCGCCGGCGGCCGCACCTTCTCCCCGCTGCAGAACGGCTTGGCGATCACCGGCGACTACCTCTCCGCAGGATCGTTTCTGGGCATGACGGGCATGATTGCGCTCGCCGGCTACGACGGCATGCTCTACGCGGTCGGGTTCCTGGTGGCCTGGCTGGTGGTGCTGATGCTCGCCGCCGAACTCGTCCGCAACTGCGGAAAGTTCACGCTCGCCGATGTGCTGGCGGTGCGGCTGCGGGAGCGGCCGGTGCGGGCGGCGGCGGGCACCTCCAGCATCGTGGTGGCGCTCTTCTACCTGATCGCGCAGATGGTCGGCGCGGGCACCCTGGTGTCGCTGCTGATCGGCGGCGGGGCGGCCACCCAGCGGTGGTCGATCGTGGCGGTCGGCGGGCTGATGATCGTCTACGTGGCGATCGGCGGGATGCGGGCCACCACTTGGATCGGCATCGTCAAGGCCGTGGTGCTGCTGGTGGGCGCCGGCGGGCTGACGGCGTTGGTGCTGCTCAGGTTCGGCGGCAACGTTGGCGAGCTGCTGCATGCGGCGGCGGCCGGCAGCGGGCGCGGCGGAGCGTTTCTGCGGCCCGGCCTGGAGTACGGCGGATCCGTCACCAACCGGCTGGACTTCGCCAGCCTGGCGCTCGCGCTGGTGCTCGGCACGGCCGGGCTGCCGCACATCCTCTCCCGCTTCTACACCGTGCCGACGGCGCGGGCGGCGCGGCGCTCCGCGCTCTGGGCGATCTGGCTGATCGGGGCGTTCTACCTGATGGCGATCGTGCTGGGCTTCGGGGCGGCGGCGCTGGTGGGCTCGTCGCACGTGCGCGCGTCGAACGCGGCGGGCAACACCGCGGTGCCGCTGCTGGCGCAGGTGCTGGGCGGGGGACGCGACACGGTGACGGGCTCGGTGCTGTTCGCCGTGGTCTCGGCGGTGGCCTTCGCGACGATCCTGGCGGTGGTGGCCGGGCTGACGCTGGCCTCGGCGGCGGCGTTCGCGCACGACCTGTGGGCGGCGGCGCGGCGGCGTTCCGCGGAGGAGCCGGCGGACGAGCGGGACGAGGTGCGGGTGGCCCGGTTCGCGGCGATCGGCGTGGGCGCGGTGGCCATCGCGTTGAGCCTGGTCGCCGCCCGGCTGAACGTTGCGTCACTGGTGGGGCTCGCGTTCGCGGTGGCGGCCTCGGCGAACGTCCCGGCGCTGCTGTACACGCTCTTCTGGCGGCGGTTCTCCACGCGCGGCGCGACGTGGGCGGTCTGGGGCGGCCTCGTCCCGGCGGTCGGCCTGGTGATCTTCTCCCCGGTCGTCTCCGGAGCGTCCGGCGCGCTCTTCCCGGGCGTCGACTTCGCCTGGTTCCCGCTGCAGAATCCGGGGCTGGTCTCCGTCCCCCTCGGCTTCCTCGCCGGCTGGCTCGGCACCCTGACGGGCCGTCGGGACCTGGCCGCGGAGCAGGCGCACGCCGAACTCGAGGTCCGGGCCCTGACGGGGGCGGGGGCGGCGTAGCCCTCCGGGACGGTTGGGGGCCGGACGGGGCGGGACGTGGGCGAGGGACGGGTGTTCGTGCCTCGCAGAAACGGGCTACGCCGACGTCCGGATGGGCTACGCCGAAATCGCTAGATCGGGTGGGTTCGGTCGCGGCCCCGCCAAGCCATGTGCTCCGTGCCGCGGGGAGCCATAAAGTCTCGAAGGATATGTGCCCTCCGGGGAAGGCGGTGACCGAGTTTCACCTCCAATCAGCCTGCCGCCCTGTGGAGACAGGACGCCTTCACCGACCCCGACTCGGTCACCGCGGCGCTACCCCCTGGAGTGAAGCTGTGATCAGGAAGCGGCTCGGCAAGAGCCCGGCCGAGCGTGGCTGCATGTCGAACGAGAACTGCCCGGACGTCTTCGAGATGGCGGACGGAAACTTCGCGGTCATCGGCAGAGAGGCCACGGGACCGCTCAGAGGACACCTTCCGTCCGATGCCAAGCTGGGCCCGAACGAGCGGATCGTCGTCGTGGACCGGCAAGTTCTGCTTCAGGCCGCGATGGATATGCCGCGCGATTGACCGAACGTCATGGGCTCCCCGGAAGCCGGTGGAACTCGAGATCCATGAGCCGGTCGAATGGTGACTCGGGGATGATCGGCCGCGACAGCCGGGACAGCCGCACCGCACGCCAGAACTCCACAATGACGGGGCTTCTGAAGTAGTGGCGGATCTCGGCGCGGAGCTCCGACTCGGAGAGCTGTCCGCTCCCCAGTGCCATGGCGCCGTGCGAGAGGACCAGGTTCGCATAGAGGAATTGGGCCCGCCGCTCCTCGGAGAGGGGAGCGGCGGTCCTGAAGGCCGGCCAGACGTCAGCCAGGTGGGGATGTTCGATGGCCAGGCGGATCAGCTCGAAGTGGTTCCCCCGGATCATCGCCTCCGCGGTGCGGTGCAGCTCGTGGTTGGAGCGGCCGTTGTGCTGGCGGAGATGTGTCAGCTCCGCACGCTGCATGCGCAGTTCCCGGCGCTGCATGAGCACGGTCGTCGCCACCGCGAGCAGTGCGAGGCCGGAGAACATCGCGTTGGCGGCGCTGAAGGTCTGGCCCACCTTGCCGCTGCGGTCCAGCGAGGCCTCGCTGGCGTGCGCGAAGGCAGCGTTGTCGACCAGCCACTCGGTGCCGAGGATCGTGGCTTCGCCGACGGTGGCCAAGATCGCTGCGCAGAGGATTGCATAGGCGACTATGCGGATGATGTGCTGAGTACGACTGGATGACTGTGTTGCTGCGGCAGTCATGGATACCCCGTTTGTCCCGGGTCGGGCACAGCGGTGCCACGGCCTTGACGGTGAGGGACTGGTTCCGGGCGGCTCGTTTCTCTGGGAGCCGTGGGCCGATCGGGTTCCTTGCGGGGTGTCGGTCCTGTGAACCTGTCAATACCACTTCCCCCGAACGGGCGTTCAGAAACGAGCGGGACCGTGAGGAGCGCGCCTATGTCCGGATCTGATAACGCCTTCGGCGTACGGGAATTCACCTTCTACCTTCTCCGCCGCATGGCCGACTATCGCCCCGAGCTTGTCGAGCGGGCCGTGCGGGGGATGGGTGGGAGCGCCGGGGAGATGCGGGAGGCCAACAGGCGGTGGCAGGCGATGGTGCGGGGGCGTGGGGGG
>NZ_MLCF01000131.1 GCF_001879105.1 Mangrovactinospora gilvigrisea
CGTCCCAGGCGCGCAGCGCGACGGGCTCGTCCGCGCTCTCCTCGTCCACCGGTTGCAGCTTGAGGGCGGCGGGGGTGCCGTCGGCGGTGGTGACGGGGACGACCAGCGCGACCACGCCGTGGCGGCCCGGCCCGGCCGGGGTGAGCGCCCAGCGCTCCAGCATCTCCGCGGCGAGCGCGGGCAAGGCGTCGATCCAGCCGCTGCCGGTGCTGTGGGCGCGGTGGCTGTCCGCGAGGGCCTGGGGGATCTCGATGGGCATGGGGACGACGCTATGCCGGGGCGCCCGGTGGACGGTAGCGAATTGCGGCGGCGCGAACGGCCGTGATCTGGAAGGTTCGTGCCCGGACGGACGACGGAGCAGGGAGTGGTGCAGATGGAGGACGCCGAGGTCGCGGCGCGCTGGGGGCCGGACGCGGTGGCCGCGCCCGTGCAGGGGGCGGCGAACCGGGTGTGGTTCGTCGGCGGCGGTCAGCTGGTGCTGCGGGTGGCCCGGCCGGGCTGCGAGGCGGACCTGCGCAAGGAGGCCGCGGTGATCCCGGCCGCGGTCGCCGCGGGGGTCCGCACGCCGGATCTGGTGGAGGCCGGGGAGCTGGCGGACGGTCGGCCGTTCCTGGTGGTGCGCCGGGCGCACGGCGCCGAGCCCGCGCTCCCGGTGCGGGCGCAGGGCGACCCCGCGGGCGCCGTCTTCCGGTCGGTGGGACGGGAGTTGGCGCTGGTCCACGCGAAGGTGGGGCCGGTGCCGGGGGTGCCGGGGTTCGAGGAGGGCGACGGCCCGCGGGCGGACACCGCCGCGCTGGTCGCGGCGGGCTGGATCGGCTCCGGGGCCGGCGGCTGGCTGGACGCCTGGTTCGCCCGGCTGGAGGAGTGGGCCGCGCCGACGCGGGGGCCGGGCCCGGTGCTCGTGCACGGCGACGCCTCGCCGCAGAACCTGCTCGCCGACCCGGCGACGGGCGCGCTCACCGCGCTGCTGGACTGGGGGGATGCCGAACTCGCCGACCCGGCCGTCGACTTCGCCAAGGTGCCGCTGCGGGCGGTGCCCTATGTGCTCGACGGCTACCTGGGCGAGCGGGCCGGCGATCCGGAGCTGGTGCGCTCCTGGGCGGCGCGGGTGCTCGGCCGCCAACTGCACTGGGCGCTGGGCCGGTTGGCGGGCGGCTCGCCGGTGCTCGGCGCGTCCTGGTGGTCGGCGGAGCCGGGCAGCCGGCTGCTGGAGGTGCTGCGGTTCTTCGCGGACGCCGGGCCGCTGCCGCCGGGGTGGGCGGGGCTCACCCCGTGCACTGGGAGTTGACGGTCTCCTCCCAGTCGCAGCGCGGGCAGAGCGTGCGGCCGGGGGTGCTGTCCGGGAGGTCGGTGGGCTTGCCGCAGAGGACGCAGGCGGCGCGCGGCTCGGCGTCCGACGGGTCCGCGGGGTCCGACGGGTCCGCGGGGCCTGTCTGGTCCGTCGGCTCCGCCCCGGCCGCCAGCTCCGAAGTGCCGGAAATGTCCTGATTATCGGTCATGCGCTCAGTCTGGCACGGGCCGGGGGTGGCACTGGTGCCACCCCCGGAACTCACTCCAGCGCTGGTGCCCCGGACTTCCCGTCCCGCTTCACTGGTTGGCATGGTCGTGGGAGAAGCAGTGGATGCGGAGACGGACCCGGTGGCGGGCCCTGAGATCGCCGTGCGCATGAGGGCGGTCCGCAGGGTCCACGGGTTCGGGGCGCGCGCCGTGACGGCGCTGGACCGGGTGTCGGTGGACTTCCCGGAGGGGGCGTGGACGGCCCTGCTCGGCCCGTCCGGCGCCGGCAAGTCGGCGCTGCTGCGCTGCGCGGCCGGTCTGGACCGGCCGACGGCGGGCTCCGTCGAGGTGGACGGCGAGGACCTGCTGGTGATGCGCCGCCGCGAGCGGGCCCGGTACTGCCGCGCCCGGATCGCCATCGGCTACGGCGCCGCCGTGCTGGGCTGGCGTCCGGACGATCCCACGCTGCCCCGGCTGCTGCTGGTGGACGAGCCCACCGCGGGCTTCGACGCCGCGGCGGCGCGGCGCATCCTGGAGCGGCTGCGCGAACTGGTGGCGTCCGGGCGGACGGTGGTCACCGCCGGCCGCGACCCGGAGGCGGCCTGGGCCGCCGACCGGGTGGTGCTGATGGAGGGCGGCCGCCGGCTGCACGGGGCCGGCCCGTCCCGCGTGGGGTGCGCGGAGGAGGGGAGCGCGGGACGGGCCGGCAGTCGCGGGGGCGGTCAGCCGGTGTAGGCGTTGAACGCCTTGGCGAAGGCGTTCGCCGACTGGGCGACGCCGCTGCAGGTCGGCTCCGCCGAGCTGGTGTTCCCGTCCGAGCAGGCCTTGTCGCGGGCCGCGGACCACATCGACAGCCACGCCAGGTGCTTCTGCTTGGCGAAGGCGACCAGCTTGGCCGCGTCGTCGAGGGTGAACCGCTCGGTGGCGGTGTCGTTGACGCCGATCATCGGGGTGACCGCGATCCTGCTCCAGGCGTCCGCGTCGGTGTCCCCCAGCACGCCCTTGACCTGGGCCTGCGTCGCGGTGGCGGCCTTGATGGCGTAGGCGCCCATCTGCCCGGACGGGTTCGGCGCGGCGCCGTCCCCGTAGTCCATCGCCATCACATTGACCGCGGCGATCTTCACGCCCTTGGCCTTGGCGTCCTTGACGACCGCCACGCCCTGCGCGGTGAGCCCGCTGGGCAGCACCGGCAGCGTGTAGGAGACGGCGAGGCCGGGGTGTTCCTTCTGCAGCGCGGCTATCGCCTGGTCGCGGCGGGCGATGGAGGCGGTGTCGCCGACCGCCGCGCCCTCGATGTCGAAGTCCACCTGGGTGAGCTTGTACTGGGTGACGGCCTGGTCGTAGGCGGCGGTGAGCGCGCTGACGGAGGAGCAGGCCTGGGCCAGCTCGGTGCCGTTGGCGCCGCCGAAGGAGACCCGGACGTCGCCGCCCGCGGCCCGCAGCGCGCCGATCTTTGCGGCGACCGGGTCGCTGCCCAGCGCGGTCTGCCCGCCCCATTTGGGGGTGCAGCCGCCGCCGGCGACGAGGAAGGCGAGGTTGTAGGTCTTCACGCCGTCCGCCTTGGCGGTGGCCACCGGGTCGAAGGGCGGGTAGAGCGAGGTGTCCGCGTAGGGGGAGAAGCGTCCGGTGCCGGCGGCCGCGGTGGCGGCGGGGGCGGCCTTGGCGGTGGCGGCGTGGTGCGAGGTGGAGGCGTCCGCGGCGTTGCTGAGCGCGACGGCGCCGACCGCGGCGGCCGCCGCGGCGAGGGCGGTGCCGCCGGCGATCCAGGGCCTGCGGGAGCGGCGGTGCCGACGGGCGGGAGTGGTGCGGCTGCGGTTCGCGGTTGTCATGCCCAGGGACGCTAGGGCCCCGCGGGCCGCCGGTGGGCGGGTCTCAGGGAGCGCCAATCCGCGCTTAGGGACGGCTTAATGGACCGACGTCCGGGATGACTGCCTATCAGATGATTTCGGGCGGTGCGGCGTTCGTCGGGGGAGCATTTCGTATGACTGGGTGAACTTCGGCCCGGAGGGCGGCGCGCTTGCGTCGCGGGGTGGCGGCGCGCGTGTTCCGATGAGCGCGTTCTCGGACGGACCTGCCGGGCGCACCGGCCGGGCAGGACGAACGCGAAGGAGCGCACCATGTCGGCTTTTGCTTCTGTACTCGCTGCTGTCGGCGGCATTCTCGCCGCCCTTCTGATCACTGTCGCGATCGCGACGACCCGCTCTGCCGCCGGGCCCGCGGCTGTCACCGCGGACGGCTCAGCGGCGGACGACGCCACCGGCACGGTGGACGTCGCCGAGCTGATCCTGGTGGTGCGGCGCAATGCGCGCGGGATGCGGTTGACGCATCGGATCGCGACGCGGCGACGCGGCACGCAGGGTCTTGCGGGGCTGAAGGGCTCGGCCAAGGCGTCCTCGGCGTCGGCGGGATCGGGTGCGGCGGCGCGCAGCGCCGGCGGCTCCGGGTCCGGCTCGGACGGCTCGTCCGGCGAGGACGCGGACGCGGCGGTCGGGGCGGTCCTGTACGAGCTGGCGGCGTAGCGTTCGCGCTTTCGCGCTGGTAGCGGTTTGCCGCCCCTCCGCTCCGGTACCCCACCCGACCCCGGTCCGGTGAGAGGTCCGACGGAATTCGGCTGGCCCGCTCGGTTCGCCACTCGGGACGATCAGGCTCCGCCTGGACGTCGTCGGCGGGTGCGTGGACGGGGAACGGGTG
Source organism: Mangrovactinospora gilvigrisea (assembly GCF_001879105.1). Taxonomy (GTDB): domain Bacteria; phylum Actinomycetota; class Actinomycetes; order Streptomycetales; family Streptomycetaceae; genus Mangrovactinospora; species Mangrovactinospora gilvigrisea. The sequence goes on from NZ_MLCF01000131.1 coordinate 4,189, forward strand.
CAGCAGGACCCGTGTGCAGGCGGATGCGGATCTCGGTACCGCCCAGGACGGAACGACCGATCGCCAGCCCGCCACCGGTGGACTCGGCGGCACGGCGGGCGATGTCCAGGCCCAGCCCGGTCGACCCCGCGCGACCGTCGCCCTGACCGCGCAGCAGCGCGGCCTCCGGGTCGACGATGCCCGGTCCGGCGTCCGACACCAGCACGATCACAGCATCGTGGGCCGCATGCAGGTCCACGGAGAACGCCGTCCCCTCAGCGGTGTGCCGGAACACGTTGCCCAGCAACGCGTCCACCGAAGCACCCAGTTCGGCCCTCGACAGCGGCACCGGTGCCGGGGTCTCGTCCCCCGACAGCCGCCAGGGCCGTCCCTCGTCCTCCGCGAGCGCGGACCAGAACCGCACCCGCTCCCGCATCACCTCGGCCGCGTCGCACCCGGCCGCGGCGACCCGCGCGCCCTCGGCGCGCACCGCCTGGCCGCGGCCGCGCGCCGTCTCGATGATCTGGTCCACCTCACGCTCCAGGTGGGCCACGGCCTCGCGGGTGTGGTCGGCGGCGTCCCCCTCGCCGAGCCCCGCGGCGTTCAGCCGCAGCACGGTGAGCGGGGTGCGCAGGCGGTGCGAGAGGTCCGCGGCGAGCTCGCGCTCGTTGACGAGCAGCTGCACCACCCGGTCGGCCATGCTGTTGAAGGCGGCGCCGGCGTCGCGCAGTTCACGCGGGGTGGCGTCGTCCGGCTCGATCGGGACGCGCACGCCCAGCCGGCCGTCGCCCAGGTCGCGGGCGGCCGAGGCGAGCCGTCCGGCCGCGGCCACCAGCCGGGTGCCGAGCCGGTCCGCGACCGCCACCGAGAGCGCCACCAGCCCCAGCGCCACCCCGGTGAGGATCAGCCAGGCCCGCAGCACCCCCGAGCTCAGCTGCCCGGACGGGACGTACACCTCGACCACCGCGATCCGCCCGTTGGCCACCGCCACCGGCTGCAGCAGGGCGTAGCCGGACGGGACGCGCACCGTCGAGGCGCGTCCGTCGGCGGTGGTGGCGGCGACGTCCGAACGGGAGGCGCGGGCCTGCCCGATGGTGGTGGCGCCCTGCCCGTCGATCGGCGGCACATGGACGGCGATGCGGTGCTCGGCGCCGCCCTCGCTGCTGGCCAGCGCCCGCTCCAGGGCGACCCGGTCGGTGGTGATGGCGAGCGCCGGGCCGAAGGCGGCGGCCTGCCGCTCGGCCGCGGTGAAGGCGCGGTCGCGGGCGGTCTCCCACACCATCCAGCCCAGCGGGACGAGGAAGGCGAGCGCGACCATCGTGGTGACGGCGGCCGCGACCCGGAACAGCGCCCACCTCATGGGGCGCCGGCCTCCGGCGGGCGGGCCGCCTCCGGCGGCTCCAGGCGGACGCCGACGCCGCGGACGGTGTGCAGATAGCGCGGCCGCGATGCCGTCTCGCCCAACTTGCGGCGCAGCCAGGAGAGGTGGACGTCGATGGTCTGGTCGCCGCCGTAGGCCTGCTGCCACACCTCGGTGCGCAGCTCACGGCGGGCGACGACCACGCCGGGGCGCTCGGCGAGGTAGGCGAGCATGTCGAACTCGCGGCGGGTGAGGTCGAGTTGCCGGCCGTCGAGGGTGGCCTGGCGGCGCTGCACGTCCACGGTGAGGCCGCCGATGCGCAGCGCGGGGTCGCGCCGCGCGCCGGGGTGCGCGCCGGCGGCGGACCCGCCGGAGGCGCGCCCGCCGCCCGCCCGGCGCAGCACGGCGGCCATCCGGGCCGCGAGGTGCTCGGGGGAGAACGGTTTCACCAGGTAGTCGTCGGCGCCGGTGTTGAGCAGCCGGACGATCTCGGCCTCCTCGTCGCGCGCGGTGCAGATGATGACCGGCACATCGGTGACGCCGCGGATCATCTTCAGCGCCTCGGCGCCGTCCAGATCGGGAAGGCCGAGGTCGAGCAGCACCAACTCGCAGCCGACCTGCGCGACCTCGCGCAGCGCCTCCAGCGCGGTGCCGACGCTGCGCACCGCGTGCCCCGCTTCGGTGAGGTGCCGGACCAGGGCCGAACGCACGAACGGATCGTCCTCGGCCACGAGTACGGAGCTCATGGGCGGTCACGGTAGCCGATTCGGGCAACACCCGGGAGCGGTGGTCGGGAGACGGGTGGGCGGGGCAGACTGTGGGCGGTGGTTCGGAGGCGCCGAGTGGGACGAAGCAGCGGAGTGGCGCGTGCCGCGGCCTGGGCGGTCGCGACGGGCGGCGCGATCGCGCTCTCCTGGTTCGGGGTGAGCGGGGCGCTGGGCAACGGCGTGCTGGACGACGCGCCGCGCGCGTTCTCCGTGACGGACCAGGGGCTTTCGACGGTGCGGGCGCGGCCCGGGCCGACGCACTCCGCGCCGTCGCGTTCGGCCCCGCCTTCGCCGTCGACGCACTCGGCGGTGCCGACCCGGCGGCCGGCGTCGCCCTCGCACCCGGCGACGCGCTCGCCGTCGGCGTCACCGTCGCCCTCCCCTTCGCCGTCGGCCTCGGCGCAGGGGACGACGCAGACGGTGGTGGTGCGCGGGGGACGGGTGGCGCTGATGCTGCATCCGGCGTCGGCGGAGCTCATCTCGGCCTCGCCGAACGCGGGGTGGTCGCTTCAGGTGTGGCGGAGCGCGGAGTGGCTGCGGGTGCAGTTCAGCATGGGGGCTTCGGTGTCGACGGTGTACTGCACCTGGAACGGCCACCCCCCGATCGTCCAGACCGACGAGCAGTAGCGCACGGTTTGCGCGGCACCGGGCACCGCGACAGTCAGGCCAGCCCGTGCCGATAGGCGTAGCGCACCGCCTGCGCGCGGTCCCGCACGCCCGTCTTCGCGAACAGGTTGTTGATGTGCGTCTTCACCGTCGTCACGCTGACGAACAACCGCTCCGCGATCTCCTGGTTGGAGAGCCCGTCCGCGATCAGCCGGAGCACCTCCGTCTCCCGGGTCGTCAGCCCGTCCGGCGCCGCGGCCGGAGCCGGAGCAGCC
>NZ_MLCF01000132.1 GCF_001879105.1 Mangrovactinospora gilvigrisea
GACGGTGCGTCGGCGCGCGGCGCGGGCGCCGGTGGTCGGAATGGCTCCGACGGTCCGTCATCCGACGGTCGTGGCGCGGCGGGCGACTCCGGCGGGAGTTCTGGGGCGTGGCCGGGTGACGGCCGGTCGGGCGGTGACGGTGCGTCGGCGCGCGGCGCGGGCGCCGGTGGTCGGAGCGGTTCCGACGGTCCGTCATCCGACGGTCGTGGCGCGGGGGGCGGCTCCGGCGGGGCTGCTGGGGCGTGGCCGGGTGATGGCGGGGCGGGCGGTGACGGTGCGTCGGCGCGCGGCGCGGGCGCCGGTGGTCGGAGCGGTTCCGACGGCCGGTCCCCGGACGGTCGCGGCACGCTGCCGCGTGGCGCGGCGGGCGGCCCAGGCGGGAATGCTGGGGCGTGGCCCGGGGACGGTGGCAGGGGCGGTGACGGTTCGTCGGCGCGCGGCGCGGGCGGCAGCGGTTCGAGTGCTTCCGACGGCCCGTCACCGGACGGTCGTGGCGCGGCGGGCGGCCCTGGCGGGAGTTCTGGGGCGTGGTCGGGCGACGGTGGGTCGGCGCGTGGTGCCGGTGGCGGCCGTTCCGACGGGAGCCCGCAGGGTGATGGCGGTCGTTCCGGCGCGGGCGTCGGGGCGTGGCCGGGGCAGGGCGGCACATCGGGCGGTTCCGACGGACTGTCGTCGGACGGCCGCGGCGCGGCGGGCCGCCGTCCCGGAGAGGCGCCGGGCGTTGACGGCGCGTCGGAACAGGCCGCGGGGGCCGGCAGTGGCACGCCGGCGGGTGCTTCCGACGGCCTCGGCGCGACGCCGCATGGTGCGGCGGGCCGCTCCGGGGCGTGGCCGGGCGAGGACGACGGCACGTCGCCTCCGGGTGCGGGCGGTTCCGGCGGCGGGTCGCCGGACCGCCGCGGCACGCAACCCGTGGGCCCCGGCGGAGACCTCGGCTCCGCCTGGCCGGGGCGCGACGGCGACGAGCCCGACGGTGACCCCGGCCGGCCCGCCGGAGGCCGCGGCGCCGTCGGCGGTGGGACGCCGTGGGTGGTGGGGGGCGGGCTCTCCGCGGAGACGTGGCCGGGGCGGGACGACCCCCTCGCGCCGCCGAAGCAGCGCGGCGCGCGCCCCTCGTGGGACCTGCGGCCCGCGCACGCCGCACCGCCCGAGAGCCCCGAGGACGGCGGAGACGACGCCGACGACCTGCCCCGCCGCGTCCGCCGGGCGAGCCTCGCGCCGCAGCTGCTCGCCGACCCCGAGACCGCCGCCGCGGACGACGCGCCCCCCCCGCGCGACCCCGAGGAGGCCCGCGCCACCATGACCGCCTTCCGCAGCGGCTGGATCCGAGGGCGCAGGCCCTCACCCCTGACCCCGCTCCCCGACGACCGCACCGCCGCCGCAGAGAACCACGACGACGATCGAGACCGCGAGGAGGCCCCGGATGCTCGGGACGACCCATCACCCCGGTGAACTGGACTGGCTTCTGGACGACCTCGTCTCACGGGTCGCCGAGGTCAGCCATGCCGTGGTGCTCTCCAACGACGGCCTCGCCCTCGGCGCGTCCGCCGGGCTGAGCCGCGAGGACGGCGATCACCTCGCCGCCGTCGCCTCCGGCTTCCAGAGCCTCGCCAAGGGCGCCGGCCGGCACTTCCACGCCGGTTCCGTGCTGCAGACGATGGTCGAGATGGAGGGCGGCTTCCTCTTCGTCGTCGCCGCGGGCGAGGGCACCTGCCTCGCCGTCTTCTCCACCGCCGAGGCCGATGTCGGCCTCGTCGCCTACGAGATGGCCCGCCTCGTCAAGCGCGTCGGCGAGCACCTCTACGCCTCGCCGCGCGCAAGCTCGGGCCCAGGCTCAGGCCCGGGCTCGGGCCCGAGCGGCATCCCGGGCCCGTCCGCGGCCCGCGACGACGATCCCGCCACCCGGGCCTCGGCCGGCCGCCCGGCCGGCGGAGGGTGATGCCCCGTCATGTCGGACGCGTTCCACCTCTGGTACGACGACGAGGCGGGCCCGGTGGTCCGCCCGTACGCCATGACCGGCGGCCGCACCCAGGCGGCCGGTCCGGATTTCGACCTGATCGCCCTCGTGGTCGCGGACAGCGCGCCCGAGGACGATCCGACCCTTCCCCACGGCCATGCGGCGGTCCTGGAGGTGCTCCAGGAGGAGCCCCTGTCCGTCGCCGAGATCGCGGCCGAGCTGGACCTTCCGGTCGGGGTGGTCCGTGTGCTGCTGGGCGACCTGCTGGACGCCGCGCACATCCGGGTGAGCAGGCCCGTGCCGCCCTCCCGGCTGCCCGACGAGCGAGTTCTCCGAGAGGTGATCGATGGACTCCGTGCGCTCTGACCGCGACCGCCGGGAGCGGCGGCTCGACCCCGGCCTGGCGCTGAAGATCCTTGTCGCGGGCGGATTCGGGGTGGGCAAGACCACCCTGGTCGGCTCGGTGAGCGAGATCCGCCCGCTGCGCACCGAGGAGCGGCTCACCGAGGCCGGGGTGGGGGTGGACGACATCGGCGGCGTGGAGGCGAAGACCACCACCACGGTGGCGATGGACTTCGGGCGGATCACCATCCGGGAGAACCTCTCGCTCTACCTGTTCGGCACCCCCGGGCAGGACCGTTTCTGGTTCCTCTGGGACGAGCTGGCGTCCGGCGCGCTGGGCGCCGTCGTCCTGGTTGACACCCGGCGCCTGCAGGACTGCTTCCCGGCGGTGGACTTCTTCGAGCACCGCCGGCTGCCGTTCATGGTGGCCGTCAACTGCTTCCCCGGCGCGCGGGTCTACTCCCCGGACGACGTCCGGTCCGCTCTCGATCTGGACGGCGACATCCCGGTGGTGCTGTGCGACGCGCGGGAGCGCGAATCGGGGAAGGAGGTGCTGGTGGCGCTGGTGGAGCACGCACGGCGGATGCACCTGGCGCTGCGCGCGCCCGGGTGACGGCCCGGAGCGGGTCCGTCGACCCGGGGAAACCCCGAGTTTTCCCCCAGGTGGCCCCGGACTGTGCCCGCCGAACCTGTTCCCGGGAACCTGAGCGGGGTTACCTTCGTATTGAGGGGCAGATCCCCCCGGAGCCCTGACACTGCGGCCGCTCGCCGCGGATGGAGGACGACAGACATGTCGAGGAGCACGAAGATTGTCATTGGCGGCGCGGTGGTGGTGCTCGGCGCCGGGTTCTTCGTCAGCTGGTGGCTGGCCTTCGCGCTGATCCTGGTCCCGGTCGTCGGCTACATGGCGCTGGACAAGTCGCAGCGGCGCCGGCTGAACCGGATCACCCGCAAGGAGCTGGACCGCTAGCGCGCACCGCCCAGGCAGAGGAAGCGAACACGGCACCCCGTCCGATCCGACCGATCGGGCGGGGTGCCGCTGCGCATGGCGGGCATGAGGACACATGAAGGCATACGGGCGTGCGGTTACGGGCGAATCGGTGGTGCGGCGGTAGGGGAGCGGTACAGGATGTGAACGTGGACGGGGCAGAGGTTCAGACAACTGCCGGGGACGGCGCCGGCTCCGGGGAACCGGGGGGCGCCGTCGCCGTCGAGCGCGCCGCGGGCGCCGCCGAGGCGGCGCTGGAGCGCGCCTCCGGGCTGCGCAACGCGGGGCGGACGGCCGAGGCGGTCCGCGTCTACGGGCAGGCCCTGGAGGACGGCGCGCGGGCCGGTTCCGCGATGCTGCAGGCGGACGCCTACCTCGGCCTGGGCGACTGCGCGTTGGACCGGGGCGATCTGGAGCGGCTGCTGTCCTGCTGCGCCAAGGCCGAGCGGCTGCTGGCCGACCAGGACCTGCCGGTCCGGGCGCCCGCGCTGCGCGGGCGGGCGCTGGCCCATCTGCAGACCAGGGATCTGCGCTACGGCTGCCATCTGCTGGAGCAGGCCGTCGACGAGCTGCACGCCCACGAGGCCCCGGAGGACGCCGCGGAGGCGGGGGCGGCGGGGCCCGGCGCAGCGGGCGAGGACGGCGGGGCGGCGACGGCGCGCGCCCTGGTGCTGCTGTACGCCACGCTGATCTCGCCCTACGTCGACCTGGGGGAGCGGGAGCGGGCGGCGCGGGCCGCCGAGGTGGCCGAGACGCTGCTGCCGCGCACCCGCGATCCGCAGGTGCGGGCGTATCTGCGCCGGCAGGCGGCGCGCTGGCTGACCACCGAGGGCCGCTTCGGGGACGCGCTGGAGGCGCTCGCCGAGGCGGAGGCGGCCTACCGCCGGCAGGGCATCAGGATCGAGGTGGCGCAGTCCCGTTGGGCGCGCGGCTATGTGCTGGCCCAGCAGGGCGCGCTGGAGGAGGCGGAGCGGGAGCTGACGGCGGCCCGCGACGAGCTGCGCGAGGTGGGCTCCCAACTGATCACCATGCAGGTCGAGGTGGAGCTGGCGGACGTCTGGCGGCGGCGCGGCAAGTCGGTGGAGGCGGCGGCGCTGCTGGGGCGGATGCTGCGGGAGCTGCGCGGCGACCACGGGGCGGTGCACGCGGCGGCGGCGCACCATCTGCTCGGGGTGATCCTGGAGGGCAGCGATCCGGGGGCGGCGGAGCGGCACTACCGGGCGGCGCTGGTGCTGCGCCACCAGTCGCGGCTGGCCGGGGACCTGGCGGTCACCTGCCGCCGGCTCGGCGACCTGCTGCACCGCATCGGCCGCACCCCGGAGGCGGTGGACGTCTACCGGTTCGGCCTCTCGGGCCTCTCCGGCCCGGGGACGACGACGCTCGGCGACTCCTGACGGCGGCAGCGCATGAGGAAGCCGCCGCACCGAGCGGTGCGGCGGCCGCGTTGCGGGTGCCGAGCGGGCGTCAGCCCGTCGAGGACGACTTGATCTTGGGCAGGTGGGTGAAGACGTCGAAGTAGAGCAGGCCGGAGGCGAGCAGCCCGATGAGCCCGAGGATGAGGCCGGCCCAGGCGAGGGCGCGGACCCACGGCGCGGGGCGGAAGTACCCGCCGCCCAGCCCGGACTTGAGCAGCACCACGGCGGTGATGACGACGGCGACGGCGGCGGTGATGCCGTTCCACATCGCCATGATGTGCCAGGGGTGGCCGTAGATCGCCTCGACCTGGGCGCTGGTGCTGGAGCTGGAGCCGAGCCCGGCCTGCCCGACGAGCTTGGAGCGGTCCTCCATCAGGGAGCCGATCCAGGTGCCCGAGATGGAGGCGAAGCCGAGCGCGCCGCCGACCATGGCGGCGACCGCGGAGGGGATGCCGCGGGTGCGGACGGTGGGCACCGACTCGACGAGGCCCTCGGCCTTGCGGACGGCGTAGATGCTCGGGGGCTCGAGGTCCTCCTCGTCCTCCTCGTCCTCCTCCTCCTCCGCCTCGTCCGCCTCGTCCGCCGCGTCGGTCTCGTCCTCGGCCCTGGTGCCGGCCTCGTCGTCCGTCGCGGTGTCGTCCCGGTCGTCGCCCGCCTCGGCCTCGACCGCCTTCGAGGACTCGTCCTCGGCCGTGTCCTTCTCGGCGGACGGGTCGGTCTTCGCAGCCTCCTCCGCGGTGTCGCCCGGGGCGGCGGCGTCCTTCTCGTCGCTGTCGATGGGTGCCATGGGGCGGAGCCTAGGGGCCGAATCTGAGGATGAGATGAATACGGTGCGGTCCGTGATGAAGACGTGACGGATGTTGTCGAAAGATAAGGACGGCCCTTGCGGCGTACGGGTGTTGACGAGGCCGTTGACGCTGTAACAACAGGTATGTACAGTCGCCGCATGTATGCGATGCAGTACGAGATCACGCTGCCGGCCGACTACTCCATGGACGTCATCCGCAAGCGGGTCGCCGAACGCGGGCATCTGACCGACGGGTTCGAGGGCCTCGGCCTCAAGGCCTACCTGGTGCGCGAGCGCGGCGCGGACGGCTCGCCGGTCAACCAGTACGCGCCGTTCTACCTGTGGGACGACACCGGCGGGATGAACCGCTTCCTGTGGGGCGGCGGCGGATTCGACGGCATCGTCGCCTCCTTCGGGCGCCCCGAGGTGCGGCACTGGACGGGCGTCGCCTTCCGCACCGGCCCCGACGCGGCGGGCGAGCCGCGCGCCGCGGTCCGCCGCACGGTGCGGCTGCCCGCCGGCGCCGACCCGGCCGGCGTCGTCCCCGCGGCGGCCGAGGCCCTGGAGGAGCGGGCCCGCCGCGCCGGCGTCCACTCCACCGCGCTGGCCGTCGACCCCACCCGCTGGGAGCTGGTGGAGTTCACCCTGCACACCGACGAGCCCGCCGCCCCGACCGATCCGGACACCGCGCTCTACCGGGTGCTGCACCTGTCCCGGCCGCACTTCGCCGAACTACCGCTCGGCCGCCAGTGGTAGCGGGCCCAGCAGGCAGCGGACGAGGCGCCCGCCGCTACACCAGGCGGTAGCGCCCGCCCGGCTGGGTGCGGAACTCCTTCGTCCCGCCCGGCAGGCCCGCGACCCGGCACAGCCCGCCCCGCTCGGCGCGCACCTCGGCGGAGGTGATCCGGCCGCCGCTCAGCTCCGCGCTGACCAGGAACGCCCCCTTGGCCCGCAGATCCGTGAAGGACGCGTCCCGATCGCGCGGCCACGACGGGAAGAGCCGCACCGTGCCGCCCTCGCTCGTCATCAGCAGCGAGTTGAGCGCCTCCAGCGGGCCCGCCACCTCGATGCCGCCCACCGTGCAGTACGGGGTGAGGTTGGACGGCCGCCACAGCTGCGCCGTGCGGGCCTTGAACTTCTCGATGAGGTCCGCGCCGTCCCAGCCGGCCCGCGCCGCGATGACGAAGACCTTGGCGTAGGCGTTGCCCTGGCCCCAACCGGCCTGCAGCCGCAGCGAGTCCAGCACCCGCTGCCGGTCCGCCTCCGCGCCGACGCCCAGCGAGACGTTCTCGCCGGGGTGCACCAGGCCCTCCAGATTGATCGGCTGGTTGCCGGGCTCGAAGGTCACCGAGATGTCCGTGGAGCCGCGCACCGCCTCCGCGATCAGATACACCTCGGTGCCCTGGTAGACCCCCACCGGCGCGGGCGCCAGCTTCGCCAGCACCTCCTCGCGGCGGGCGTTCAGCGGCAGATCGGCGCCGAGCCGCTCGGAGGCGGCGATCAGCGTGGTGTAGAGCTTGCGGATGAAGCCCAGGTCGAGATCCGGGTTGAGGTCGTCGGAGCCCTCGTGGGCCGAGCTGTGCTCGACGTTCCAGTGCGTGCCGTCGAACGTCAGGTAGTCCTGCCAGAAGTCCTCCAGCCCGCGCATCGCCGGGTAGAGGTACCGCTTGAGGAACCGGTCGTCCTGGGTGTACTCCCAGTACCAGATGACCGGGATGATCGCGAAGGAGCCGTTGGACTTCTGGTCCACGAACGCCTGGTTGGTCGTCGGCGCGACCGGCACCGCCGCAGGGGCCGGCAGGCCGTGGTGCAGCGGCATCAGCGTCCGCTGGTAGGCGATGCCCTGGTAGCCGGCCGCCGCCGTGGTGTTGCGCTGGTACGGCAGCTCGTCCAGCACCGAGATCGCGTAACTGCGCAGCGCGTCGGCCCGGTTGGCGGCCGGCAGGCCGTAGAACGGCGCCTGGTAGTTGTAGTTGAGGAAGTCCCTGCCCTGCCAGTTGGGGACGTCGGTGACCACCCACGACCCCCACAGCCCCGGCGGCAGCTCGCCCTCCCGCGCCGCCGCGCCCATCAGGTGCAGCGCCCCGTAGTAGTACTGCTCCAGCACCGGATCGCCCAGGTCGACCCAGGAGCGCAGCCAGTACGCCCGCCACCAGGCGGCGTGCTCCGCCGCCAGGGCGTCGATCCGGCGGCCCGCCGCCGACGCCGCCTCGGCCGCCCGGGCGGCCAGCGCCGGCGCCGAGGGGCCGTCGGCGGTCGGCCGGGCGTCGCCGCGCAGCGCGGCGGCCACCCGCACGCTCTGGCCGCCGCGCAGCACCACCCGGCCGGTGGCCGTCGGCGCGGTGGAGGCGTCCCCGGGCGTGCTGGACACGGCGTCGAACGCGGCGCCGCGCTCCCGGCGCAGCGCCACCGCCTGGGTGGAGTACCAGGGCGGCTCGGTGGTCGGATGGCCGGTGCGGGCGATCCAGGGTGCGCCGCCGGAGACCCCGGAGGCGGTGGGGTAGTGCAGCTGGTAGCCGGGGGAGGGGGTGAGGGCGCCGAGGGTGAGGTCGATCCGGGTCTCGGGCGCGCCCTCGGGCAGCGCCACCTCCACCACCAGGGTGTCGTCGGAGTCCGCGGTCCAGCCGGTGACGGTGGCCCGTGCCCCGCCGAGCTGAACGGTCGTCACCGAGCGGGAGTCGCGGATCCGCTGCTCCGCCCGGTAGACGGCGGCCGGGTCGACGCCGGCCGGCACCGGGTCCGGCGAGGAGACCGTCAGCTGGGCGATCGACAGCTGGCTCGTCCGGTACTCCAGGTACTTGGTGTGGTACATCATGCCGAAGTGGTTCTTGTTGGCGAACCAGAACTTCTGCGTGGTGGTGCCGGTGTCGCCGACGACCACGCCCAGGTTGCCGTTGCCGAGCAGCGCGCCGTCGCTGAGGTAGACCGTCACCAGGTTCTTCGGCGGGGCCGTCGCCACCCCGGTGATGCCGTCCAGCTTGGCGGCGAGGCCCGCCCAACCATCGGATGTTCCTGCGGAGGACGCCCCGGGGGTGGGCGTCGCCCCGGAGGCGGATCGCGCCATCGCCCCCAGAGCCAGCGGAGCGGCCAAAGTGCCGCCAACTACAGTGCGTCGAGAGATGCCGGAGCCGGACATGCGGAATGCGCCTCCCAGGGGCCAAGCGGACGAACGGGGCCTGTGTGAGCGTCAGACATCCAATATCTGTGCCGACGGGCGGTCAATCCCCGTGACGGCAAAGGTTTGCAGCCCGCGCCGCCGCATAGGCTCGGCACATGACGGAGACCCCGCACAACCCGCTGATCGCGCCCAGCACCCTGCCCTACGCGCTGCCGCCGTTCGCCGACATCCGGACCGAGCACTACCTGCCCGCCATCGAGCACGGCATGGCCGAGCAGCTCCGCGAGATCGGCGCCATCACCGCCGACCCGGCCCCCGCCGACTTCGCCAACACCCTGGAGGCGCTGGAGCGCAGCGGCACCGTCCTGGCCAACGCCCTCCAGGTCTTCTTCCTCAAGGCGGGCGCCGACACCGACGAGGCGATCCAGGCCGTCGAGGCGGAGATCGCCCCCCGGCTCGCCGCGCACGGTGACGCGATCCACCTCGACCCGCGGCTGTGGGCGCGCATCAAGGCCGTCCCCGGCACCGGCCTCGACGCGGAGCAGACCCGTCTCCTGGAGCGCTACCGCACCGACTTCGCCCGCGCCGGCGCCGATCTGACGGAACAGCAGCGCGACCGGCTGCGCGCCCTCAACACCGAACTCGCCGCCGAGTCCACCCGCTTCGAGCAGGACCTCTTCGCCGACACCCGGGCCCGCGCCCTGGTCGTCGAGGACCGCGCCGCGCTCGCCGGCCTCCCCGACACCGAGATCGAGGCCGCCGCCGAGAACGCCCGCGCCCTCGGCCGCCCCGACGGCAGCTATGTGCTGAGCCTGAAGAACTTCAGCAACCAGCCCCAACTCGCCCGGCTGGAGAACCGCGAGACCCGCCGCCGCCTGATGGAGGCGAGCCTCGGCCGCGGCCTGCCCGGCAGCGCGGAGACCATCCGCCGGCTCGCCGTGCTGCGCGCCGAGCGGGCCGCCCTGCTCGGCTACCCCAGCCACGCCGCCTACGAGGTCGCCGACCAGACCGCGCGCACCGCCGACGCCGTGGAGTCGATGCTCGCCCGCCTCGTCCCGCCGGCCGTCGCCAACGCGCGCCGCGAGGAGGCCGCCCTCACCGCCGCCCTGCGCGACGACCTCGGCGACCCCGAGGCGGTGCTGGAGCCCTGGGACTGGGCCTACTACGCGGAGAAGGTCCGGCGCGTCGAGCACGATGTGGACGACTCCGCCGTCCGCTCCTACCTGGAGCTGGAGCGCGTCATCAAGGACGGCGTCTTCCACGCCGCCCACCTGCTCTACGGCCTCACCTTCACCGAGCGCCCCGACCTCGTCGGCTACCACCCCGAGGTGCGCGCCTTCGAGGTCTTCGACGCGGACGGCAGCCCGCTCGGCCTCTTCCTCGGCGACTGGTTCACCCGCGACTCCAAGCGCGGCGGCGCCTGGATGAACGACCTCGTCCCGCAGAACCGGCTGCTCGGCCGGCGCCCGGTCGTCACCAACAACCTCAACATCGCCAAGCCGGCCCCCGGCGAGCCCGCGCTGCTCACCTTCGACGAGGTCCGCACCTGCTTCCACGAGTTCGGGCACGCCCTGCACGGACTCTTCTCCGACGTGGACCACCCGCGGCTGGCGGGCACGGAGGTGCCGCGGGACTTCGTGGAGTACCCGTCGCAGGTCAACGAGATGTGGCAGACCTGGCCGGAGGTCCTCGCGCACTACGCCGTCCACCACGAGACCGGCGAGCCGATGCCCGAGGGCCTGGTGGACCGGATCCTGGCGGCGGAGGCGTTCGGCGAGGGCTTCCGCACCGTGGAGTACCTGGGCGCGGCGCTGCTGGACTGGGCGTGGCACTCCCTGACGGAGGGCCAGGACCCGGGCGACGTCGCCGAGTTCGAGGCGGCCGCGCTGGCGAAGGCGGGGATCGCCATGGACGCCATCCCGCCGCGCTACCGCACGGGCTACTTCGCGCACATCTGGTCGCACGGGTACAGCGCGGGCTACTACTCCTACATCTGGAGCGAGGTGCTCGACGCGGACACCGTCGAGTGGTTCAAGGAGTCCGGCGGGCTCAAGCGCGCCAACGGCGACGTCTTCCGCGCGAAGCTGCTGTCCCGCGGCGGCGCGGTCGACCCCCTGGAGGCCTTCGCGTCCTTCCGCGGATCCGCACCGCGGATCGAGCCCCTGCTCAGGCGCCGCGGGCTGGCGGCGGAGTAGGCGGCCCTACACCTCGGGCGACAGGTTCCACCCCGTCATCGCGGGGCGCCCGTGCTCCGTCCCCAGGCGGCTCAGCGTCGCCGTGTCCAGGCGGAACAGCGCGCCCGCCGCCGGCTCCAGCCCCAGGCGGCGGGCCGTCAGGACGCGGAGGAAGTGGCCGTGCGCCACCAGCACCACATCGCCGGGGCCGGTGTTGGCGAGGTCGACCATCGCCAGCACCCGGTCCGCCCGGGCGCCCACCTCCTCCGGGGACTCCCCGGGGTGGCCGGCCGGCCCCGGGACCACCCCGTCGTCCCACAGCGTCCACGCCGGGCGGGTGCGGTGGATCTCCTCGGTGGTGACGCCCTCGTAGCCGCCGTAGTCCCACTCGTGCAGGTCCGGGACGAGCACCGGGTCATGGCCGTCCAGCCCGGCCAGCCGCGCCGTCTCCCGCGCCCGGTGCAGCGGCGAGACGAAGACCCGCGCGATGTCCCGCTTCGCCAGCAGCGGGGCCACCGCGGCGGCCTCCCGCTCGCCCCGCTCCGTCAGCGGCAGGTCGGTGTAGCTGGTGTGCTGGCCGGACTTGCTCCACGCGGTCTCGCCGTGGCGGAGCAGCAGCAGTTCGCCCATGGCCGGTGACTTCCCTTCGGACTCTCAGGGCCCGGGGCGGGACCTCGGACGCCGGATGACGTATGCATCACCGCATCCAACAGGGCCGATGGTCCCGCCATTCCGCGCACCGGTCAGCGGCCGCGCAGCTCGCGGTACTCCCGCACCAGCGCCTGGGTGGACGCGTCCAGCCCCGGCACCTCCGCGCCCTCGGTGAGCGCCGGCTCGACCCGCTTGGCGAGCACCTTGCCCAGCTCCACGCCCCACTGGTCGAAGGAGTCGATGCCCCACACCGCGCCCTGGGTGAAGACCTTGTGCTCGTAGAGGGCGATCAGCTCGCCCAGCACCTTCGGGCTCAGCTCCGGCGCCAGGACGGTGGTGGTCGGCCGGTTGCCCGGGAAGGTGCGCGCCGCGACCTGGTGCTCCGCCACGCCCTCGGCCCGCACCTCCTCCGCCGTCTTGCCGAACGCCAGCGCCTGGCCCTGCGCGAAGAGGTTGGCCATCAGCAGGTCGTGCTGCCCGGCCAGTTCGCCCAGCTCGGCCACCGGCCGGGCGAAGCCGATCAGGTCGGCCGGGACGACCTTCGTGCCCTGGTGGAGCAGCTGGTAGTAGGCGTGCTGGCCGTTGGTGCCGGGCGTGCCCCAGACGATCGGACCGGTGGTCCACTCGACCGGCTCGCCCTCCTTGTCGACCCGCTTGCCGTTCGACTCCATGTCGAGCTGCTGCAGATAGGCGGTGAACTTCGACAGGTAGTGCGAGTAGGGCAGCACCGCGTGCGCCTGGGCGTCGAAGAACGACTCGTACCAGATGCCCAGCAGCCCCATCAGCATGGGGACGTTCTCCTCGACCGGGGCCGTGCGGAAGTGCTCGTCGACGGTGTGGAAGCCGTCCAGCATCTCCCGGAAGGCGTCCGGCCCGACGGCCACCATCAGCGACAGGCCGATGGCGGAGTCCATCGAGTAGCGGCCGCCGACCCAGTCCCAGAAGCCGAACATGTTGGCCGAGTCGATGCCGAACTCCTCGACCTTCTCCTTGTTGGTGGAGACGGCGACGAAGTGCTTGGCGACCGCGGCCTCGTCCTTGAGCGCGGCGAGCGCCCAACGCCGGGCGGCGGTGGCGTTGGTGATGGTCTCCACGGTGGTGAAGGTCTTGGAGGAGATGATGAAGAGCGTCTCCTCCGCGTCCAGGTCGCGGGTGGCCTCGTGCAGGTCGGCGCCGTCCACGTTGGAGACGAACCGGAACACCATGTCCCGGGCCGACCAGGGGCGCAGCGCCTCGTAGGCCATCGCCGGGCCGAGGTCGGAGCCGCCGATGCCGATGTTGACGACGTTGCGGATGCGGCGGCCGGTGTGGCCCTTCCACTCGCCGGAGCGGACCCGGTCCGAGAAGTCCGACATCTTGTCGAGCACCGCGTGGACGTCCGGCACCACGTCGTGGCCGTCCGTCTCGATGACCTCGCCGCGGGGCGCGCGCAGCGCGACGTGCAGCACGGCGCGGTCCTCGGTGACGTTGATGTGCTCGCCGGCGAACATCGCGTCACGCAGTTCCGCCACGCCCCGGGCCTCGGCCAGCTCGCGCAGCAGCCGCAGGGTGTCGTCGGTGACCAGGTGCTTCGCGTAGTCGATCTGCAGGTCTCCGACCTTCAGTCGGTAGCGTGCCGCGCGGTCGGCGTCGGCGGCGAACAGCTCGCGCAGATGGGTGTCGCCGAACTCCTCGCGGTGCTTGCCGAGTGCGTTCCACTCCGGCAGCTGGTTGAGTCGCATGTGTCGCAGTCTCCTTGTCGGCGAGCCGGCGGGCGGCCGTCGCAGCGGTGGTGACGGGATCTGGCGTCTTCTTGATATCACCGGGCAGCCCGGACGGCAGTCGGGAACCAGGTCCTCCGGGCCGCCTGTCCATCGTCCCGTTCTGTTGTATACAACCGCATGGGTGCGGCGCGGCTTCCCCCGGGTTCGGGAGGGGGCCGGGCAGACGTCCGTTTCGTTCAAGACCGGGGCGCACGGACGGCCGTAGCGTCGTGGCATGAGCACTGTTGAGCAACCCCGATTCGACGCGGTCGGCGTGGTCGTCGCCGACCTGCCGCGCGCCGTCGCCTTCTACCGCCTGCTGGGCGTCGACTTCCCCGAGGGGTCGGACGCGCCGGGCGCCCCGCACGCCGAGGCGGTGACGCCGAGCGGCGTCCGGCTGATGCTGGACCCGGAGGAGACCGTCCGCAGCTTCGACCCCGAGTGGACGCCGCCGAGCGGCGCCGGCCGCATCGGGCTCGCCTTCCACTGCGGCGACGCGGCGGGCGTGGACGCCGCCTTCGACCGCGTGGTGGCCGCCGGCCACCGCCCCCACCTCAAGCCCTTCGACGCCCCCTGGGGCCAGCGCTACGCCTCGGTCTGCGACCCGGACGGGAACGCGGTGGATCTGTTCGCGTGAGCCGGCGGGTCGTTCACCGGCCGCCCGCGCGGTTCGCCGCGCCCCTCACGGGGCAAGCAGGCGCCGCAGCGGCAGGCCCGTCAACTCCCGCACGTCCCGCGCGAAGTGCGCCTGGTCCGCCCACCCCAGCGCCGCCGCGGCCGAGGCTGCCGGCGTCCCCGCGCGGACCAGGTCCAGGCCGCGGCCGAGCCGCAGCACGCGGCTCAGCCGCTTGGGGCCGTAGCCGAATGCCGCCTGCGACCGCCGCCGCAGCTGCCGCTCGCTCAAGCCCAGCTCCCGCGCCGTCTCCGGGACGGGCCGCCCCGCGGCCATCGCCCGGGCCAGGGCCGCGACCAGCGGCTCCGCCGCGCCCGTGCCGCGGCCCAGGGCGATCTCCTCCAGCAGCGCGCCCGGCGCGGGCGACTCGGCCAGCCGCCCGGCCAGCTCGCGGACGAGCCGTGCCGGCCACACCTCCTCCAGCGGCACCCGGCGGTCCGTCAGCTCGTCCGCCGGGATGCCGAGCACGGCGGGCGCCGCCCCCGGCGCGAAGCGCAGGCCGGTGGTGCGGGTGCCGGGGACGACCTCGGGGATGTGGGCGGTGGTGTCCGGGCCGGCGATCACCAGGCGGGGCGACGGCTCGCGGTAGAAGAGCACGTCCATGCAGCCGTCGGGCAGCACGCGGTGCGGGCCGGCGCCGGAGAGCACCGTCCAGACCGCCGCGCCGGGCACCCGCGAGGCCCGTTCCCGGTAGGACGTCATGCCCCAACCCTGGCACGCGGCACCGACAACCACCCCGCGGTGCACCGGTCGGAAAAAAGTCTTTGCGCCCCGGGTCGGCTCCCCGTACCTTTGATCCCGGCCCCGAAGTCGTTGAACGGAGAAGCCCGTTGCTCCTGTAAGGATCCGCTGACACCGTGTTCCGCACGCCCCCGCCGGCGTGTGCGAACGGTGCGCGATCCTTGCGGTCGAGCCGCCTCCGATCCGCTCCGGGGCCCCTGCTTCTGCGGCGCCGTCCTTCGCGACGGCGCGCCCCACGGTGTCTCCCCGTGTTGCCACCCCTCACCGCGCAACCACCGGAGACCCACCTCATGTCATTGTCCCGGAACCACACCTCCGCCCCCGCGCTGGTCTGCGCCGGACTCGGCTTCGCCTGGCGGGACGGCACCCCCGTCCTCGCCGGCTTCGACCTCACCGTGGGCCCCGGCCGCACCGGGCTCGTCGGCCTCAACGGCTCCGGCAAGTCCACCCTGCTCAAGCTGCTCGCCGGGGTGCTGGTGCCGCAGGACGGCAGCGTCCGCGCCACCGGGGAGATCGGTTATCTGCCGCAGGACGCCACCCTCGACACCGCGCTGCGGGTCGACGCGGCGCTCGGCGTCGCCGAGGCCCGCGCCGCCCTGCACGCCATCGAGGCCGGCGACGCCGACGCCGGCCACTTCGCCGCCGTCGGGGACGACTGGGACGTCGAGGAGCGCGCCCGCGCCACCCTCGACCAGCTCGGCCTGGAGGGCATCGGCCTGGACCGCACCGTCGGCGAGCTCTCCGGCGGCGAGACGGTGCTGCTGAGGCTCGCCGCGCTGCTGCTGCGCCGTCCCGACGTGCTGCTGCTCGACGAGCCGACCAACAACCTGGACCGCGAGGCGCGCCGCCACCTGCACGACGCGGTGGACGCCTGGCCCGGCGTGCTCGTCGTGGTCAGCCACGACCGCGAGCTGCTGGAGCGGGTCGACCGGATCGCAGAGCTGCGGGACGGCCGGGTCCGCTGGTTCGGCGGCAACTTCACCGCCTACCAGGACCAGTTGGCCGCCGAGCAGGACACCGCGGAGCGGCTGCTGCGGGTCGCCGAGTCGGACGTCAAGCGGCAGCGGCGCGACCTGGCCGAGGACCGGATCAAGCAGGCCACCCGCGACCGCCAGGGCCGCAAGGCCGCCGCCAACGGGCTGCCGAAGATGGTCATCCACGCCCGGCGGCGGGCCGCCCAGGAGACCGCGGGGCGCAACCGCCAGCTGCACGAGGACCGCCTCCACTCGGCCCGCGAGCGGCTCAAGGAGGCCGAGGAGGCGGTGCGCGACGACGACCTGATCCGCGTCGACCTGCCGGCCACGGAAGTCCCGGACGGCAGGCAGGTGCTGACGGTGCGCGAGCTGACGACCCGGCACGGCATCACCGGGCTCGACCTGGACATCCGCGGGCCGGAGCGGATCGCCCTGCTCGGCCGGAACGGCTCCGGCAAGTCGACGCTGCTGCGCACCCTGATCGGCGAGCTGGCGGCGGCCGGCGGCGGGTTCGAGGCGCACGTCCCCGTCCGCCACCTGCCGCAGCGCCTCGACGAGCGGGTGCTGGACGACCGGCTCAGCGTGGTGGAGAACGCGGCCCGGCACGCGCCCGGCGCCGGCAACAACGCGATGCGGGCGCGGCTGGCCCGCTTCCTCTTCCGCGGCGCGCGCGCCGACCAGCAGGCCGGGACGCTCTCCGGCGGCGAGCGGTTCCGGGCGGCGCTGGCGGCGCTGATGCTCGCCGAGCCGGCGCCGCAGCTGCTGCTGCTCGACGAGCCGACGAACAACCTGGACCTGGGCAGCGTGCGGCAGTTGACGGCCGCGCTGGCCGCCTACCGCGGGGCGCTGGTGGTGGCCGGGCACGATGTGACGTTCCTGCGGGAGGTGGGGATCACGCGGTGGCTGCGGGTCGAGGAGGGCCGGCTGGTCCGGGTGGATCCGGACGACGTGTGAGCGACCGGGTCGTCCCCGGCGGCGGCGTGCGAGGATCGGTTGCCATGACGATCGGGGAGTTCGCCCGGGCCACCGGGCTTTCGGCGAAGGCGCTGAGGCTCTACGACGACGTCGGGCTGCTGCGGCCGCACCGGGTCGACCCGGGCACCGGCTACCGGCACTACGCCGAGGAGCAGGTCGCCAGGGCGCTGCTGATCGCCCGGCTGCGGCACCTCGGGATGCCGCTGGAGCGGATCCGCAGCGTGCTGGACCGCCCCGCGGGGCATGCCGCGGCCGGCGAGCTCACCGCGTTCTGGGCGGAGACCGAGGCGGCCCTCGCCGAGCGGCGCCGCCTCGCCGAGCGCCTCGTCGACCAGCTCACCGGCGCCGGCCCGGCGCCCGGCGGGCCGGAGCTGACGCTGCGGCACGCCTCCCGCTGCGAGCGCGGCCTGGTGCGCCCCGCCAACCACGACGCGGCCCGCGCGGACGCGCAGGTGCTGGCCGTCGCCGACGGCTACGGTCCGGACGGCGGGCGCGCCGCCGCCGCGGCCGTCCGGGCGCCGCGCGGCGGCGATCCGGCGGCGGTCGCCGCCGAGCGGGTGCGCGCCGCGCTGCACCGGATCGGGGCGGCCGGCGGCGCGGGCTCCGGCACCACCCTGACGGCGCTGCTCCGGCCCGCGCCGACCGCGTCCGCCCTGACCGTGCTGCACGCCGGCGACTCGCGCGCCTATCTGCTGCGCGACGGCGGCCTCTTCCGGATCACCCGGGACGACTCGCACGTCCAGGCGCTGGTGGAGGCCGGGCGCCTCACCGGCCCCGAGGCCGAGCAGCACCCGGAGCGCCCGCTGCTGCTGCGCGCCCTGGACGGGCGCAGCGCGCCGCGGGCCGTCGCCGAGCGGGAGATCCGTGCCGGCGACCGCTACCTGCTCTGCACGGACGGGCTCTGCGCGGTCGTCGCCGAGCCGGAGCTGCGCCGCACCCTCGCCGACGACCGGACGGCCGGCGATCCGGACGCCGCCGCGGACGCGCTGCTGGCGCTGGCCCACCGGGCGGGCGCGCCGGACAACATCGCGCTGGTGGTCGCGGACGCGGCGCCGTCCCCGTAATGGCGCACCACCGGCGGGTGGGGATCCGCCTGACTTGGAAGACTCGGAGGCCGGATACTGATGACCGGCCGTCACCTCACCGCTGAAGGGATCCCGACCATGGGCAGCAAGCAGCGCACCGCCGGCGCATCGGCCAAGGCCGCGAAGGCGGCCCGGGCGACGAGGTGCGGAGGGCGGCGGCGCTCCGGCAGCGTCCGCCACGACCTGGGGATGCTGGCCCTGCGGGTGGGCACCGGCGCGGTGCTCTGCGCGCACGGCGGGCAGAAGCTGTTCGGCTGGTTCGGCGGCGGTGGCATCGAGGGCACCGCGGCGGCGATGGACCACATGGGGTACCGCCCGGGCAAGGCGAACGCGGTGATGGCCGGGCTGGGCGAGTTCGGCGGCGGCGCGGCGCTGGCGCTGGGCCTGGGCACCCCGGTGGCGGGCGCGGCGGCGGCCGGGACGATGGCCGGGGCGGCGGCGGTGCACGCGCCGTCCGGGTTCTTCGCGCAGGAGGGCGGGCTGGAGTACCCGGCGTTCCTGGGCTTCGCCGCGGCGGCGGTGGGCCTGTCGGGGGCAGGCCGGCTGTCGCTGGACCACCTGACCCGCCACCGCTACGACAAGGCCTGGATGGTGCTGGCCGCGTTCGCGGGGACGGGCCTGGCGGTCCGCGCGGTGCTGCGGAAGCGGGACGCGGACGTCGCCGCCGCGGAGGCGGCCGAGGAGCGCGAGGCGGACGAGGAGTCCGCGGGCCTGCGCTGAGGCCGCGTCAGGCCGCGGGGCGCCGCGCCCCCGCGGCGGCGAGGGCGTCGCCGGCGAGGCGGTAGACGGTCCAGCCGTCCATCGGGGTGGCGCCGAGCGACTTGTAGAAGGCGATGGACGGCTCGTTCCAGTCCAGCACCGACCACTCCAGGCGGCCGTAGCCGCGCTCGGCGCAGATCCGGGCCAGGTTGGTGAGCAGCGCCTTGCCGTGCCCGCCGCCGCGCGCCTCGGGGCGGACGTAGAGGTCCTCCAGGTAGATCCCGTGCGTGCCGTTCCAGGTGCTGAAGTTGCGGAACCACAGCGCGAAGCCCACCGTGCGGCCGGTGGCCTCGTCCTCGGCGACGTGCGCGAACGCCGCGGGGTGGGGGCCGAAGAGCGCGTCGTCCAGCTGGTCCGTGGTGGCGCGGGCCTCGTCCGGCAGGCGCTCGTACTCCGCGAGTTCGCGGATCATCGCGTGGATCTCGGTCACGTCGGCGGGCGTGGCTTCTCTGATCATGCCTAGACCCTAGCCGTGCCTCCTCGGGCCCCCGATTGTGCGGGGTACCGAAAGGTTCGGTCCCCGAGCTATATTGGTCGGTGTCCGAACCATTTATCGCCGGAGCCGCCCCGTGAGCCACGCCGCCGTCCGCCTGCCGGCCCTGCTGACCACGGAGCGACCGCGCCCCGAGGCCGTGCGGAGCCGCCCGGGGGCCTGGGCGCTCGCGGTGGGCACGGTCTGCTTCGGCGCGTTCATGGGGCAGCTGGACGCCAGCATCGTCACCCTCACCTACGGCAGCCTGCGCACCGAGTTCCACACCTCGCTCGCCGCCGTGCAGTGGGTGTCGCTGGCCTATCTGCTGACGCTCGTCGCCCTGCTGATACCGGTGGGGCGGCTCTCCGACGCGCACGGCCGCAAGCTGCTCTACCTCTACGGCTTCGTCCTGTTCACCGCTGCCTCCGCGGCCTGCGGCTTCGCGCCGACGCTGGGGCTGCTGGTGGTCTTCCGGGCGGTGCAGGCGGTCGGCGCGGCGATGCTGCAGGCCAACAGCGTCGCCCTGGTCACCACCAGCGCCCCGCGCGCGCGGATGCGCACCGCGCTGGGCATCCAGGCCGCCGGGCAGGCGCTGGGGCTGGCGCTCGGCCCGACGATCGGCGGCGCGATGGTGGCCACCATCGGCTGGCGCTGGGTCTTCTGGATCAACGTGCCGATCGGCATCGTCGCCGTGGTCGCCGGGCACTACCTGCTGCCGCGCACCCGGCACCGGAACGCCGGCTCCGGCTTCGACTGGGCCGGGCTGGCGCTGCTCACCGTCGCGACCACCGCGCTGCTGCTCGGCATCTCCGCGGCCTCCGGGCTGAGCCTGCCGGCCTGGTCGGTGGTGGCGCTCTTCGCGGTCGCGGTCGCGGCCGGCTGGGGCTTCGTCCGGCGGCAGGGCCGGGCCCGCGACCCGCTGCTGTCGCTGCGGCTGCTGCGGGTGCGGTCGGTGTCGTCCGGGCTGGTCGGCGCGCTCTGCGCCTATCTGGCGCTGTTCGGCCCGCTGGTGCTGGTGCCGCAGGTGCTGCGCGCGCACGGCGACGGCGCGCTGGCGGCGGGCGTCATGCTGACCGCCCTGCCGGCCGGGTTCGCGGTCGCCGCGACCCTCGCCGACCGGGTGCTGCCGCGCGGGCTGTCGGACCGGGCGCGGTGCACCGCCGGCGGCGTCGTGGTGGCCGCGGCGCTGGTCGGCCTGCTGCTGACGCCCGCGGTGCCGGGGGTGCTGGTGCCGCTGCTCGGCGTGCTGGGGCTGGGCCTGGGGCTCTTCATGCCGTCGAACAACGCGCTGGTGATGGCGTCCATCCCGACCGAGTTCGCGGGCACCGGCGGCGGACTGGTGAACATGGCGCGCGGGCTCGGCACGGCGCTGGGGGTGGCGCTGGTGACGCTCGGCATGCACCTCGGCGGGAACGCCGGGGCGTGGGGCGTGCTGGTGGCGGCGGGGGTGCTCGCGCTGCTCAGCGGGCTGGGCGGAGCGGGGGGAGTCCGCAGGTCGGGCACGGGGCGTCCGATCCGCGGAACGGTTCGTGAGACGGACGGTCCGCTCGGTTAGGCTTCGGCCATGTCCGCCCAGTCGCCCGCGCGTTCGTCGTCCGAAGCGTCCCCCGACGTGGTGTCGGGTGCGCCCGATGCCCGGCTGCTCACCGATGCGGTGACGCGGCTGCGGCGGGCGCTGCGGCAGTCCATCCGCACGGACTATCCGTGGGAGCAGCTGCCGATGGCCCAGGTGGAGCTGTTGCAGGTGCTGCACGAGCACTCGCCCGCGCGGATCGGCGACCTGGCGACGCGTCAGCGGCTGGCGACGTCGACGGTGAGCGGGCTCATCGGGCAGATGATCAGCGCGGGGCTGGTGGCGCGGGAGGTCGATCCGGGGGATCGGCGGGCATCGGTGGTGACGCTGACGGAGGCGGGCGAGGAGCAGCTGGACGCGTGGCTGCGGGCGCACGAGCGGCGGATAGACGCGGCGCTGGGCGAGTTGGGCGCCGAGGAGCGGGTGCGGGTGCGGGAGGCGCTGCCCGCGCTGTTCAAGCTGGCCGAGGTGCTGGGGGCGGACGGCGCGGAGTAGCCCGCGGCCGGCCGTGGTCGCCGTCGCCGCTCGACCCGCGGCCGGCCGTGGTCGCCGTCGCCGCCCCTCCGCCCCGGCACCCCACCCGGTGCGGGCCGGGCCCCCGGATAGCGGGGGGCTGCGCCGTCTCCGACGGCTCTCCGCAGCGTCGCGCCGCCCGCCACGCCCTTCACGCCGCATCGCCCGGAGGCCGGCCCGACCCACTGCCACGGCCTCCGTGCGGCACGCCGACAGGATGCACCCGACGCCGCTGCTTCCTCCGCCCGGATGGCGGGGCTGAGCGCGCTTGGCGAAGTAGGGCACACTTCCCGCGCCGCCCGGCACGCACATCTGCGGCGTTGCCCCTTCGCCGAACCCGCTTAGTGGGCGACGATGAGGTACCAGAGGGGTGGGAAGAGGGCCTGGAAGAGGCGGGGGGACCGGGTTGCCGCGTTGCAGGCCAGGGCCAGGGCCGCGAGGCCCAGGGTGACCGCCTCCCACGTCGGGGACGGGTTGCGGAGGGCCGCCGGCGCGGACGCGGCCACCGTCACCGCCAGGCCCGCCAGGACCGTCGCGAGGCGGCGGCGTCCCGGGGACGGGCACGCGGCGACGATGTCCGAGGCCGGGCTCGGCGCCGGCACCCCCAGCCGCGACCACGCCGGCATCAGCGCGATCCACACCGCCGGCGCCGCCCCCGCGGTGAACCCCGCCGCCACCGCGGTCAGCGCGAGCAGCGGCAGCCACCACCAGGGCTGGCCCAAGAGCAGCAGCCGCACCTCGGCGAGCAGCGGGAACGGCCGGTCGAGGGCGGGCGGTGGAGCCCCGAGCCCCGCCGTTCTGAACCGCGCGGCCTGCGCGGCCTGCGCGGCCTGCGCCGCCTCGGCGCGGCCCGCGGGGCGCGGCGGCATCAGCCGGTACCAGGCGCACGGGGCGAGGACGAGCGCCAGCGCCAGCGCCGCCAGCGCGACCGCCTGCGGCACCAGCTCCAGCCAACTGCCCGCCGGCAGGCCCGCCCAGTGGACGACCTCCCGGGAGGGGCCGTTCATCGTCAGCCCGACGCCGAACTCCATCCGGTGCGGGTCGTCGCCCTGCGCCACCACCGCGTCCCGCAGCGAGCGGGTGATCCGCCCCATGCCGAGCAGGTCGAGGCCGCGGCCGCTCTGGCCGCCGATGACCAGCACCATCCACACGACGAACCACAGCGCCGCCCCCGCGGCGCCGCGCAGCGGCCGGACGGTGTCCCAGAGCACCGCCGCGCCCGCGGCGAGCAGCAGCAGCGGCAGCTCGACCACCGCGAGCGGCAGCAGGAGTGCCACCGGGTCGATGCGGGTCGACTCGCCGCGCAGCAGCTGGATGGCGACCGCCGTGCCCAGCAGCACCAGCGCCCCGGAGAGCAGCACCAGCACCGCGCCGCCGAAGCGTCCCAGCAGATGGGACGCGGTGGGCCGGGATGTGGACGCGACGAGCTCGGCGACGCCCTCCGCCTCGTCGCGGGCGAGCGCGCCCCGCACGGCGGCGAAGCCCGCGAAGGAGAGCCAGAGCCCGCCGGCCATCGCCGTCACCGCGGCGAGGTAGCCGGTGGTGAACTCGCCGCGGTAGGGGCCGAGTTCCAGGACCTGGAAGGCGGCGTCCCGGGGCGGCGCGGCCAGCAGCCCCAGCAGCACCGACCCGACGAGCATCACCAGGTAGGCCGGGCCGCGGCGGCGGATCCGGAAGTCGGCGCGGGTGGAGGCGAGCGCCGCGGAGGCGACGGCGAGGCTCATGCCGGCACCCCCGCGCCCACGCCCGCGGCGAACGCCGCCGACGGCTGCTCGCCCACCAGCAGCCGGTAGGCGTCCTCCAGCTCCGGCGCCGCCGGCGCGGCGCCCTCCGGCGGACGCCCGCCCGGGGCCAGCAGCCGCACCCGCACGCCGTGCTCGGCGCGCGCCGTCCGGACGATCTGCCAGCGGGCCCGCATCAGGGGCAGCTCACTGCTCGGGACGACCGTCTCGAAGACCGAGCCGGCGGTGTGCCGCAGCAGCTCGGCGACCGTCCCGGCGCGGCGCAGCCGTCCGCCCGAGAGCACCGCGATGCGGTCCGCGGAGGCCGCCGCGTCGGTGACGATGTGCGTGGAGAGCAGCACGATGCGATCCGCGGCCAACTCGCCGAGCAGATCGAGGAAGCGGGACCGCTCGCCCGGGTCGAGGCCCACCGTCGGCTCGTCGACGATCAGCAGCCGCGGGTCGTTGAGCAGCGCCTGGGCGATGCCGACCCGCTGCCGCATGCCGCCGGACATCGCGCCCAGCCGGCGGTTCGCCTCCCCGCCGAGGTTGACGGCCGCCAGCAGCTCGGCGGTCCGGGCGCGGGCCGCGCGGTGCGGCAGTCCCTTGGCGGCGGCGAGGTAGCGGAGGAACTCGGCGGCGGTGAGCCGGGCGGGGGCGCCGAAGTCCTGCGGCAGATAGCCCAGGACGCGGCGCAGCGGCTCCGGGCGGCGCGCGGTGTCGGTGCCGTTCCACAGCACCCGCCCGGCGGTCGGCCGGACGACGGTGGCGAGGATCCGCATCAGCGTCGACTTCCCCGCGCCGTTGGGGCCCAGCAGCGCGACGACGCCCGGCCCGAGGTCGAGCGAGAGCCGCTCCAGCGCGGGGTGCCCGGCGCCGCGGTGGGTGTGCGAGACGTTGTCGAGGGTGAGCCGGGGCGGCTGCTGCCGAGGCGCCGTCACTTGGCGCCGCCCTTCAGGCGGGTGGGCTCGCCGTCGCGCAGCACGGTGACGCCCTTGGGGACCTCGACGCGGAACCGGGCGTCGCAGATGGCGAGCCAGCGGCAGCCGGCCTCCAGGTTGAGGCGGTGGCCGCGGAGCGTCCTGGTGAGGAGCTTCTCGCCGGCCTTGTGGTCGAAGCGGCGGACCACCGTGACGGTGCCCGGCCGGGCGGTGGCGACCAGGTCGGTGGGGGTGCCGTGGGCGCGCACGTCCAGGGTGCGGCCGGTGAAGGCGAAGTCCTTGGACTCGGGCTTGGCGTTGCGGTAGTCGGGCCCGCTGCAGGCCGCGGTCGCGGCAAGGGCGGTCAGGGCTGCTGCGGTGACGATGAGGCGTCGCATGCGGACAGCGTCGCCGCCCGGGGGCGGGGTCCGCCTCTGCCGTTCGGCAGATATCGGCGCCCCGGTTCCGGGCCGGTCACCGCCCGGGGTCGAGCGGCAGGACGGCCGTGGTGGTCCAGCCGGGGGCGGCCGGGGCGGCGCTGAGGGTGCCGCCCAGCGCCTCGACGCGGGCGGTGAGTTCGGCGAGGCCGAGGCCGCCGGCGCCGCGGTGCCGGCGGCGGAGCCGGGGGGCGGGTCCGGACGCGGCGCCGCCCCCGTCGTCGTGGACGGAGACGCGCAGCCGCTCGCCGTCCCGCTCGACCCGGACGGTGACGGCCGCGCCGGTGCCCGCGTGCCGGCGGACATTGGTGAGCGCCTCGACGACGAGCCGGTGCACCGCCTCCTCCACCTCCGGCGCCGCCGCCGCGTCCGGCCCTGAGTCCGCCCCCGCCTCCAGCCGGGCCGTCGGCCCGAACCGCTCCACCACCTCGGCCAGTTCGGCGAGCCCGTGCCGGCGCGGCGAGGGCGCGCGGTCCGGGGCCGCGCCGGTGCCGTCCGGGTCGCGCAGCGTGCTGACCGTGCGGTCCATGGAGTCCAGCGCGCGCAGCCCCGCCGCCTCGATCCGGGCCAGCAGCGCCTTCGCCTCCGCCGGGTCCGTCTCGCCGAGCTGCCCGCCCTGCGCCTCCAGCACGATCCCGGTGACCTCGTGCGCGACGAAGTCGTGCAGATCGCGGGCGACGCTGAGGCGCTGCTCGCGCTGCGCCTCGGCGATCGCGCGGACCCGCCGGGTGTCCAGCGTCCGCAGGTAGAGGCCGATGCCGCCGGCGACGACCGCGACCAGCAGCCCCATCGCCGCGCCCACCAGGTGGTCGGCGAGTTGCTTGCCCGGCTGGTGGAGGGAGAGCCGCAGCGGCAGCAGCACCAGCGCGGTGCCGGTGAGCGCGGTGACGGCGGCCGCGGTGCGCGCGTCCGGGATCCTGACGGCCCGTCCGACGAGCACGGTCAGCGCGGTGGCCTCGATCAGCCCCCAGAGCCCGGCCGCCGAGATCGGCCCCGGGTAGAGCGGGTCGAGGAGGAGCGAGAGGACGGCGGCGAGCGCCGCGGGCCCGGCGAGCGGCGGCCGCCCGGACCGCGGCCAGCAGGCGGCGGCCGCGGCGACGGCGGCGGTGACGACGACCGGCAGCGCCTTGAGCGCCGGGACGGAGGAGACCGGCAGCAGCACCGCCGGCAGCGCGGCGAGCAGGCAGGCGATCAGGGAGCCGCGCGGCACCCGGGCCGGTCGGCGGGACGCGGTCGCTCGGAGGGGCACGGCCTGTCGGCGGGGCACCGCCGTCACCCCGCGGACGGGGGCCGGTGGACGAGGCCGGACTCCCACGCCCGCACCGCGATCCCCACCCGGTTCCGCACCCCCAGCTTCCGCTGGATGCTGGCCACGTGGGTCTTCACCGTGCCGGGGGAGATGAACAGCTCGGCGGCGATGTCGGCGTTGGTGAGGCCCTCGGCGACGCGCCCGGCGATCTCCTCCTCGCGGTCGGTGAGCGGCTCGTCCGGCCCGGGCCGGCGGTCGCCGCGGCGGGGGCGTCCGGTGACATGGCTGAGCAGGCGGACCGTCACCTCGGGGCTGATCAGGCTGTCCCCGGCGACCGCGGCGCGGACGGCGGCCACCAGCAGGGCCGGGCCGGAGCGCTTCAGCAGGAACCCGGAGGCGCCGTTGCGGAGCGCCGGGTAGAGGTATTCGTCCAGGTCGAAGGTGGTGACCACGACGACGCGGAGGGGGTCGGCGCCGCTGTCCGGGGCGGGCGCGACCAGCTCCCGGGTGAGGGCGATGCCGTCCATCCCGGGCATCCGGACGTCGACCAGGGCGACGTCCGGGCGGTGCTGCCGGGCCAGCGCGAGGGCCGTCCGGCCGTCGGGCGCCTCGGCGACGACCTCGAGGTCGGGCTCGTGCTCGAGGATGCGGCGCATGCCGCGGAGCGCCATGGGCTGGTCGTCGGCGAGGAGGACTCGGATCACGCGATCGAAGGGTACGGGGTCGGGACGGGGCACGCGGCGCGGGTACCCCTATGGGGTAGGGTCCGTGGGGTGCGTGGACCTGGCGGCGCGGTGCGGGTGGTGGCCCTGGTGGTCGCTGCGCTCGCGTTGCTGCTGCATCACGGGGCGGGGGACGCCGTGGGGGTTCGGCACGGTGGGCATGGCGCGGCCGGCTCTTACTCGTCCGCGCCCCGCGGCAAAGCCGCCGATATGCAGAGCCGCGCGCCCCTGAACGGCTCAAGCGTGCACGTCGACGGGGCGATGGGCGGCTCGTGCGCGGCGCCGCACTGCGCCTCGGCGGATGTGCGGGGGTTCTCGCTGGCCGCGCCCGTCGCGGGGGCGCTCGCCGGGGATGCCGCCGCCTTGCCGGGGCGGGTCGCCGCCGCCGCGGACGCGCCGCGGGCGCACGGTCCGCCTCCCGATCTCTCGGTCCTCTCGGTGCTGCGCATATAGGCCGATCGGCCTGTCCGCAGCTGATCGCCCTTACCGAGAGACCGAAAAGAGAACACCGTCATGAACGCGATCAACCGTCGCTCCCTGCTCCTCGCGGGCCTCGGCACGGCCGCCGCCGGGACGCTGGCCGCCTGCTCGGCGTCGTCCTCCGGCGGGTCCGCCGACGCCGCCGCACCCAAGCTGGTCCCCGTCGCGGGGGCCGCGGTGGCGGCCGCCGAACGCCGCCGGAAGCACACCGGACGCACCCGCAGCGTCGCCCTCACCGCCGCGCCCGCCGAGCTCGACCTGGGCGGACGCACCGTCAGCAGCTGGGCCTTCGACGGTCGGCTGCCCGGCGCGGCGCTCCGGATGACGGCCGGCGACACCCTCGCCGCCACCGTCACCAACAAGCTGCCCGCGCCCACCACCGTGCACTGGCACGGGGTGGCGCTCCGCAACGACATGGACGGCGTCCCCGGCCTCACCCAGCCGGCCGTCGCCAAGGGGGACTCCTTCACCTACCGGTTCACCGCGGACCGGCCGGGCACCTACTGGTACCACCCGCACGTCGGCGTCCAGCTGGACCGCGGCCTCTACGGGACGCTGGTGGTGGAGGACCCGCACGAGCCGCTCTCCTACGACGACGAGTGGCTGGTCGTCCTCGACGACTGGCTCGACGGGGTCGGCGGCGCCACCCCGGACGCCGTCCTCGCCGAGCTCACCAAGGGCATGGGCGGCACGGGCCACGGCGGGGGCACCAAGAAGAAGAGTGGCGGCGGCCACGACATGGACGGCATGAAGGGGATGGGCGGCACGCGCCCGCTCTCCGGCTCCATGGGCGGCTCCGGCTCGCACATGCTGATGGGCGCCACCAGTCGGCTGCTGGGCGGCGACGCCGGGGACGTGAAGTACCCGTACCACCTGGTCAACGGCCGCCTCCCCACCGCACCGGACAGCTACCGGGGCCGGCCCGGCGCCCGCGTCCGGCTGCGGATCGTCAACGCCGGCGCCGACACCGCCTACCGGGTCGCGCTCGGCGGGCACCGGATGAAGGTCACCCACACCGACGGCTTCCCCGTCGAGCCCGCCGCCGTCGACGCGCTGCTGCTCGGGCCGGGCGAGCGCTACGACGCCCTGGTCACCCTCGGGGACGGCGTCTTCCCGCTCACCGCGCTCGCCGAGGGCAAGGGCGGCGGCGGGATGGCCCTGGTGCGGACCGGCTCGGGTGCGGCCCCGTCCGCGACCGTCCGCCCGAAGGAGCTGGACGGGCGGCTGCTGACCGCGGACCGGCTGCGCGCCGCCGCCGACGTCCGCCTCAAGGCCGCCGCCCCGGACCGGACGGTGCGGATCGCGCTGACCGGGTCGATGGCGAAGTACGACTGGTCGCTCGACGGCCGCCGCTACGACAGCGGGAACCCCCTCGCCGGGGCCCTGACGGTCCGCCAGGGCGAGCGGGTGCGGCTGGAATTCGCCAATCGCAGCGACATGTGGCACCCGATGCATCTGCACGGCCACACCTTCGCGCTGGCCGGAGCCTCCGGTTCCGCCGGCCAGGGGCCGCGCAAGGACACGGTGATCGTCCTGCCCGGGCAGACCGTCCGGGCCGAGTTCGACGCCATCAATCCGGGCCGCTGGATGGTGCACTGCCACAACGCGTACCACGGCGAGGCCGGGATGATGGGCGTGCTGGGCTACCTCGCCTGAGCCCCGCGCTCCGGCCGCCGCCGCCGGCCCGGCCGCCCGACTCCGCTTCGCGCCCGTCCCGGGCGGGTCGCGCGGGTGGCCGGGTCCCGCCCCCGCGTGAACTTCCCCCGCCCGCCACCCGTTCGGAAGATTGGCACCGGGTTCGACGGGCGGTGCCGTCCTAGGATGCGTGCTGGGAGGAAAAGGGACGGTGGCAGCAGTGACTACCCGTGCTGTGAGGGCTCGCTTCACGCGACTGGCCCGCCTCCTCGGCCTGGACCGGAACACGCTGCGGCGCCGTGCCGACCGCGTCCGCACCCTGCTCGGCGCGCTGCTCGGGCTGCTGGTCGCCGGCGCGGCGGTGGGCGCCTGGGTGCTCGGCGTCCGCGTCTACCACGCGCAGCAGGACGCGGTGCAGCGGATGGTGGCCCGGTTGCACCGGGTGCCGGCGACGGCGCTGGAGACGGCGCCGGCCCCGGCGGACGGCAGCGCCACGGGGGCGCATCCCACCGTCATGGTGCGCTGGACGGATCCGGTGAGCCGTGCGCGGCTCACCGGCGAGGCGCAGGTGCCGGACGGCACGGTGCGCGGCGAGCGGGTGCCGATCTGGCTCACCTCGGCGGACGTGCCGGCGCCGATCCCGCAGCGGACCGCCGACCTGGCGGCCGGCTCGGCGGGTGTGGGCGCGGTGGCCTGGCTGGGCGCGACCGGGGTGCTGGTCGCCGGGCACCTGGGCGCGCGCCGCCTGGTGACGTCCCGCCAGCTGCGGGCCTGGGAGCGGGAGTGGGACGAGATCGGCCCCCGCTGGTCCAAGCGGTTCCACTAGTTCCGCTGGGCCGCTCCGGTCGGCCGCAGCCGCTCTGACCTCAGGTTTCGCGGCATGTCGGGGACCAACGGGCCCTGGGGGAGGGGGTGCCTCCGCCGGATTCTGGTGGCGTTCCGCCGGATGAGCCACCGGGACCGGGAGGAGTGGGACGCCATGGCCGAGGACGAGCCGCGGACGAAGGCGGCGCCCCCGTCGGCGCCGAGGAACAGCGTGCGGGTGGAGGTCGACGAGGGCACCCCGTCCCGCTGGATCTGGATCTTCAAGTGGCTGCTGCTGATCCCGCACTACCTGGTGCTGCTGGCGCTGCACCTGGCGGTGGCCGTGGTCTGGGTGGTGGCGCTCTTCTGGATCCTGCTGTGCGGCCACTACCCGCGGCCGCTCTTCGACTTCTCCCTCGGGGTGCTGCGCTGGACGTGGCGGGTGGGGGCGTACGGGTACGCGGGCCTGGTGACGGACGAGTACCCGCCGTTCTCGCTGGCCGAGCGGCCGGAGTACCCGGCGCGGGTGACCGTCGACCACCAGGAGCACTACAGCCGCGGGCTGGTGCTGGTGAAGTGGTGGCTCCTGGCGCTGCCGCAGTACGTGCTGGTCTCGACGTTCACGGGGAGTCTGGCGGTGCTGGGCGGCGGCGGGTTGGCGCTCACCCTGACGCTCTACGCCGGTATCGCACTGCTGTTCACCGGGCGCTACCCGCGGGGGATCTTCGATCTGGTGATCGGTTTGCACCGCTGGCAGATCCGGGTGTTCGCCTATGTCGGGCTGTTGACGGACGAGTATCCGCCGTTCCGGCTGGACCAGGGCGGATCCGAGCGGGCGGAGGAAGTCTGACACAGTGTCAGATTGTGTCGGGAAACCGAGTGGTCATCGTGATGCGGGTGTGACACGTCCGAGGCACTCGCGTGGTACCGATCCCCCATGACCATGCCGATCCGGCTGACGCCGGAACGCCCCGCCCTCGTACGCCTGTTCGGCCGCGGCGCCGCGGCGCGGCGCGTCGACTGGCCGATGGTGGCCGCGGCCCTCGCCCTGATGCTCGTCGGATCGGTGCTCTCCTGGTCCGCCACGGCCCAGCAGGAGATCAACCAGGGCGGCAACCCGCACTTCTACCTCGACCGCCAGCTGGTGAACGCCGCGATCGGGGTGGCGCTCGGCGCGGCCGTCACCGCCGTCGACTACCGGCGGATCCGGCCCTACGCGATCTTCATCTACGGCGCCGCGATGCTGCTGCTCGCCACCGTGCTGACGCCGATCGCCTCCACCGTCAACGGCGCCCACTCCTGGATCGTGCTCGGCGGCGGCCTCTCCGTGCAGCCCTCGGAGTTCACCAAGCCCGCGGTGATCCTGCTGATGGCGGCGCTGCTGGCGGACGCGGTGGACGCCCGGGACGCGGCCGTGCCGACGGGGCGTCAGCTGGTCGCGGCGCTGCTGGTGGCGCTGGTGCCGGCCGGCATCATCATGGCCATCCACGAGCTGGGCACCGCGATGGTGCTGGGCGCCATCGCGATCGGGGTGGTGGCGGTCGCCGGGATGCGGGCCCGCTGGCTCGCCGCGATGGCCGGGGTCGGGGCGGTCGTCGTCTTCGCCGCCGTCCAGCTGCACGTCCTCTCCCAGTACCAGGTGGACCGGTTCGCGGCCTTCGCCGACCCGCGGCTGGACCCGTCCGGCGTCGGCTACAACGCCCAGCAGGCCCGGATCGCCATCGGCTCCGGCGGGCTGCTGGGCGCCGGCCTCTTCCACGGCTCGCAGACCAACGGCGGCTACGTCCCCGAGCAGCACACCGACTTCGTCTTCACGGTGGCCGGCGAGGAGTTCGGGTTCGTCGGCGGGATCGTGCTGATCGGGCTCTTCGGGGTGGTGCTCTGGCGGGCCCTGGGGATCGCCCGCCACGCCGGCGACCGGTTCGGCACGCTGGTGGCCGCCGGGGTGGTCTGCTGGATCGCCTTCGAGGCCTTCGAGAACATCGGGATGACGCTCGGCATCATGCCGGTCGCCGGCATCCCGCTGCCGCTGGTCTCCTACGGCGGCTCCTCGATGTTCGCCACCTGCATCGCGCTCGGGCTCCTGCAGTCGGTCCGGATCCGCGCGGGATCCGGGCACGGCTCCGCACGGTGACGTCCGGGGCCGCCCGCGGCCCGTACGCTGGCCCCATGGTGGTGAGCGACGGGCCCGAGGCCGCCGGCCTCGGCGAGGAGCTGTTCCGGACCGCGGCCGCGCTGCGCCGCCTGCAGCGGAGGCGGCTGCGCGGCAGCGTCCCCGGCCCGCCGCTGCGCGGCGCCCAGCTGGAGCTGCTGCACGTCGTCGAGGAGCACCCCGGGATCGGCGTCGCCACCGCCGCCCGCGCGCTGCGGCTCGCCCCCAACTCCGTCTCCACCCTCATCCGGCAACTCGCCGACCTGGGCATGCTCGCCCGCGAGCCCGATCCGGACGACGGCCGCGCCGTCCGGCTGCGCCTCACCGAGGCCGCCGAGCGCCGCCTCGCCGCCTGGCGCGCCGCCCGCTCCCGGCTCGCCGCCGAGGCGATGGGCCGCCTCGCCCCCGCCGACCGCACCGCCCTCGCCGCCGCCCTCCCCGCCCTCCGCGCCCTCCTCTCCGCGGTGGAGGAGGGGCCGGACATCGCCGTCGTCCCCACCGACGACGCGTCCTGATCCGCCGCCGATGGGGGCGCGCGGACGGCCGGAGACCGGCCAAACGCCGTGCACCACAGTTGTCCTGACCTCGCCCTGCGCACTCGACGCCGCAGGGCGTTTCCTGTTGCCTGCCGAGTCGGACACGGGAAACCGTCCTGATCGCCTTGTCCGGCGTCGCCGCCCCATCGCAGGCTGAATCGCGGTGGCCGAGCGCCGCCCGGACCGATTCCTCGGAGGCCAGCGTGCCGGAAGCCACCGGGTCGTTCGGACGGGAGCTGCGTGAGCGGCGTGTCCGTGCAGGGCTCTCACTGCAAGGCCTCGCCGACCTCGTCCACTACAGCAAGGGCCAGTTGAGCAAGGTCGAGCGCGGCCGGCAGCGGCCGTCACGCGAACTGGCCGGACTGTGCGACGAACGGCTCGGCGCCGGCGGCGCACTGGTCCGGCTCGCCGCCGATGGGACGGCGGGGGAGGGGATAGATATGGACCGGGACCGACGGCAGCTGATGGTGGCGGGGATCGCCGCGGCGCTGGCGCCGGGGAACGAGCTGGTCGCGTTTCCCCAGCTGCTGCCGCACCTCGCACCGCCGCGACCGGTGGACGGCCGCGCCGGGGGCGGTGCGTTCCTGGAGAGTTCCCGCGCGCTGCTCCTCGGGCTGCGGGCGATGGGTCAGGTGTCCGCGCCGGCGCAGGTCATCCCGACGGCAGCCGCCCATGCACGCACCTTGCTGCTGGCGACCGCGGACGCCTCCGGACGGGACCGCGCCGAGCTGCTCCGCCTTGCCTCCCGGTTCACCGAGTACGTCGGCTGGCTGGCGCAGGAGCAGGGCGACGACCGCACCGCCTTGGCGTGGACCGCCCGCGCGGTCGAGCTGGCCAGGGCCGCGGGCGACCGCGACCTGGCGGCCTATGCACTGATACGCGATGCCCTGGTTGCGCTCTACCGCAACGACGCCGCCCGGACCGTCGCCGCGGCGCGGCGTGCCCAGGCCGACGGTGTCCCCGTGCACATTTGCCGGCAGGCTGCGCAGCGCGAGGCCCAGGGCCATGCGCTGGCCGGGGACGCCGCAGCCGCCCTCGACTGCCTCGACCGGGCGCGGGACCTGACGGAGCATCCGGCAGGCCGGGCCTCCGAACCTGTGCTCGGCTCGATGCACGTCCCGGACCCCGTCGCCGCCGCGACCGGCTGGTGCCTCTACGATCTCGGCCGGCCCGCCGAGGCCGCCGCGATACTCGACGCCCAGACCGCCGCGATGCCCGGGGCCGCCCTCCGCGCCCGCGCGCGGTTCGGAGTCCGGGCCGCGCTGGCCCATGCGGCGGCCGGCGAGGTGGAGCGGGCCTGCGCCGGTGTGGCGCCGCTGCTGCCCACCCTCGCGGCCACCGGCTCCGCGACCGTCGCCGTCGATGTGCGGGCGCTCGCCCGCACGCTTGCCCGGCATCCGCGCAACGCCGAGGTGCGCCGGCTCCTCCCGGAACTGACCACCCTTCATCTTCCGTAGCGGCGGCGCTGATTCCGCGCCCGCCACCACCGAGCCCTCATGTCCTGTTCCTCGACCACGCACAAAGGGGAGACCTCGCCGTGTCGCATGTCTTCATCAACTACCGCACCGGCAACTCGGACGAGACCGCGGTCCTGCTCCGTCGTGAACTCGGCAGGCGCTTCGGCGACCAGCAGATCTTCTGCGCCGCCGTGGACCTGCCGGCCGGGCAGCCGTTCCCCGCCGAGCTGCGCCGGGCGCTGCGGCGCAGCGAGGTGCTGCTCGTCGTCATCGGCCCCGACTGGTCGACGGACCCGCGGCTGAGGGAGCGCGACGACTGGGTCCGGCAGGAGATCCGGCTCGCGCTCGGCAACGGTATGGCTGTCCTTCCCGTCCTGGTGGGGCGGCGGACGGAGCGGCTGCGCGCCGCCGATTTGCCGCGGGACATCGCGGTCGTCGCCGAGCACAACTCCGTGGTCTACGACACCCACTCCGATTCCGACGACATCCGCCGCCTCGGCGACGCGCTGGTCGACCTCGACCCCGAACTGGGCGGCTTCGACACCCAGCCGGCGGAGGGGGAGGTGGAGGGCGGCGTGCCGCCGCTCACCGCAGGGACGTCCAGCATCGGCGGTGACGTCCGGAACTCCTCGGTGATGCAGACCGGGAACATCCACGGCAACAACGGGGCCATCGTCAACGGGCCGATCAAGGGCCAGCTGCACACCGGCCGCGGTGATGTCCACGTCCACGGACTGCCCGACGGCAGGCGGGAGGGGAGGCGTTGAGCGACACCTACACCAGTCACTTCGCCGGCCCGACCGGTCCGGTCTTCTCCGGCGAGGGCGACCAGTTCAACCTCTACTTCGAATTCGTCGGGTTCGACAGGGGAACCGACGAGCCACCTTCCTCGACGGACCGCCCGAGCCCGGGCGGGCTGGCGGCCGGTCAACTCAAGTGGCTGGTCGGGTGCTTCGTGCCCGGAGCGGGTACCGACGAGGCGCGCAAACGCCTTGCCGACCGGCGCGCCGTCATCCTGGTGGGGGACCCCGGCAGCGGGCGAACGACCGCCGGGAGGGTGCTCCTCGCCCAGACCGAGGGCGACGGCGCCTACCGTGAACTGCTGGTCGACGAAAGAAGCGACGAGGGATTCCTCCGGATCGACCCGGGCGACATCGCGGAGGGCGACCGCCTGCTCCTCGATCTCTCCGACGCGGACCAGGCACGATGGAAACAACTCGAGCCGCAGCTCTCACCACTCATCGGGACGGTGCAGCAGCACAATGCCCGGATCGCAGTTATTGCACCGCAAAGCCCCCAGCCCGAGTGCTATTCGTTCATGGCCGCAGTGCAGCGTCCCGACGAGCGGCACGTGCTTCTCCGCCATCTCCGCAAGCACGGGATCGGCCGCCATGTCCAGGATGCGGAGTCGGACGGAGACATCGCGCTTCCCCCCGAGATCGAGGCCTACTTCGACCGCCGCCCTCCGATGCGGAGTCTGGCGCATGTGGCCGACCTGATCGTCCGCAACCGGGACAGCGACCCGTGGGCCGACCTGGGCCACTGGTGCCGCAGTGCGCTGGCCGCCCTCTCCGAACTCCGCGGTCCGGCAGCCGAGCTGACAGCCCGGCTCCGCACCGGGCAGCAGCGAGCGCTGCTGCTCGCCGCCGCGATGCTGCACGGCTCCCGAGTCGACCATGTGCACCTCGCCGCGGAAAGCCTGCTGGCGACCGTCCGCCATCAGTACGAGCAGGCGCAGCTGCTGGAGCGCGACGACCTCGCGGCACGGCTGGGGGAGTGCGATGCGGAGGTCGACGCGCAGGGGCGGGTGCGGATGAAGCAATTCGGGCTCGCCTCGGCGATCCGCAGGCACTTCTGGACGAACGTCCCCGATCTGAGAGCCGACCTGCAGGCCTGGATCGCGGGGCTGGTCGCCGGTGGCGATCTCGATCCAAGTGAACGCACCGGCCTGGTCGCGCACTTCGCCGACCAGAGCCTCGGCGGCGGCTCCCCCGAGTACCTCGTCGAGCTCGCGAAGGCGTGCTCTGCGGCCGGCCGCGGCAAGCACGCGGCTCTCGCGCTGGAGTTGGGGCTCCGGGACGACGACCATGCACGGTACTTCCGCCGCGCCGTCTACGACCTGTCCCGGACCGACTCGCTGCCGGAGCGCATGGTCGGCGTCCTCAGCGGGGTGTGCGCCGAGGTTATCGCCGTCCGCTACCCCGACGAGGCGCTCGTCCGGCTTCACCATCTGACGAGGCGCCATCCCCGCAACCCCGTGCCGTTCCGCGCGGTGCTGCGACTCGTCGAGGCCGACCGGCGGATGCTCCGGCTCTTCGCCGCCCGGCTGGTCCGGGCGGCCGATGCGGGCGGCAGCGCCGCCGACTCGGACCTCTTCCTGGCCGTCGCGCCGATCGCGGCCCGGCACCTGTCCGCGGACCGATGCGCCGCCCTGGAGCCGTGCTGGGCCGCAGCGCTGCGAATCCGGGGGCACCGGGAGTGGGAGGGCCCCGTCATCGCCTGGCTGCGGGCCGCCAACGGCCCCGCGCGGCGTCGCGAAGCTCTGGTCAGCGCACTGGTGGGAGCCGCCGAGCCCGTCGAGCACGGTCGGCTGTACGGCCTCGCCCGGCGGGTCGGTACCGCCGCTGCGGACGCCGTCTTCCGGAACATCGACGTCGTCCAGGGGATGCCCGCCGAAGGTGATGACGCGAATCCCAGAACATCCGAGCCGTCAGGAGCGATGCACCCATGAACGGAAGCCGGACCACGGTGGCGGTCTTCGTCACCGCCATCTGCGCACTCGTCGCCGTCATCTGCGGTCTCCTCGCCCACTTCGCTCCCTGGACCTGGGGCGCAGCCGGCGTGACGGCGCTCCTCGTCCCGGTCGTGATCCTGCGCCTGACGGCACCGCGCGCGGCGCTCATCCCGCCCGACCGGCAACTCTGCCCCGACCTGCCCATCCCGCCGCAGGAGAAGTGGGAGCGTCGCCTGGTGGATGTGCGGCTCGCCAGTGCCTGGGACGACTACGCGTTCCTCTTCTCGGCCACCGTGCAGTGGCGGCCTTTCGACGCTGCGCCCGACGACCGTTCCGTCAACCCGGGCGGCATCGCCGTCGGGGAGGTCCTGGCACGGGCACAGCTGATCACCGCGGCCACCGAGCCCGGCGACTATGCCCTCGCCCAGCACCAACTCGACGCTGCCCTGGCCCGGATGGAGCCGGACGCCGCCGGATCCGTTGACGCGATGGCGACCGACGTCGTGCTGCGGCTCGTCGACGCCGACCGCCAGCGCCTGGAGAGCCTCGCGGACGTCCGCAAGAAGGAGGCCGTCTGGGAGCACCGGCGCAAGTACGAGCTCAACCAGCGCGCCTACCTCGGCGGTGACGTCCTCAAGGACACCGGCAGCGCAGTGGTGTGGTGGCTGGCGCGCAATGAGGACCGGATCGAGAAGGTGGTCGACGACATCGGGCTGCTCGCCCATCTGACGGCTGCGGCGAACAACGAGGACGTTCCGGAGCGCTTCCGGCATCCGGCCGGACAATCGGACACGCCGGACACATCCGCCAGATGGGATCCGGCGGCCCCGCCCGGCAGCCACAACGGCTTCTCCCTGCCCGGCTGGGCTGCGGACGGCTTCCGCGGTGCGGCCCGCGACGAGATCGGGGCCGTGGAGGACCTCTTCGCGTCGTCCGGCTTCGAGCCCGGACACCCGAGTCGCCCGCTTATCGCCCGTCAGATCGCTCAAGCGCTCGCCACCAGCGGAAACGCCGCGGCAGCCGCACGCATCAGGGAGTACTACGACCCGGATCCCGAACCGAAATCCGAGCCCGGCGCCGATCCGGCCGGCGGTACGCAGGCCGAATCGGGCACGACGTACGAGGAGGCACCATGACCGGTTGGACCACGGCACTGGCCACGGCGGCCGGTACCACTGCGGTGGGGCTGGCGGTCACCGCAGTGTGGAACCGGCTGAGGCGCGGTGCGGCCGCGGCGCTCCGCCCGCTCGAGCGCTCCGAACGGGCGGGGCGTCCGGGAACCGAGTCCGAAGCCGGCGGCCGCATCCGGAACGGGATCGACGGCTCGGTGGACGGCAGCACGGTGGTCCAGGCGGGCGATGTCCATGGTGATGTGCGGGCCCGACGCTGAGTCACGATCGCGGTTCCGGGGGCGGATACGGGCGGGATCACGTTGGGGGGGGCTGGTGTTGCGGCACGTCGGAGGGGGGATGGGACCTATGGCCTCGATCTTGGGGGACGAACGGCTCTGGACCGGGGGTTCCCGCTCTGCGAAGTCTGATCGCTGGGGGCACAGCACCACACCACCCACAGAACCGCGAGAGGAACCCAGAGGATGCCTAGGAGCGAGCCCGGCGGCGCCACCCACAGCGACGTCGACGTGCCCGGCGGAGGTCCTGGCCGCAACACGGAGGAGATGGCGCGGGAGGAGGCGCTGCGGCTGCTCGGCAGCGTCCCGTTCGGGCGGGTGGTCTTCACCCTCCACGCGCTGCCCGCCATCCGTCCCGTCAACCACCTGCTGGAGGACGGCGCGATCCTGATCCGCACCCATGCCGGGGCCGAGCTGGCGGAGGCCGCCCGGCGCGACGAGGGGCGAGGGACGGTGGTCGCCTACGAGGCGGACAGCCTGGACGCGGAGAGCATGACCGGCTGGAGCGTGGTGGTCACCGGCTACCTGCGCCCGGTCACCGACCCGGTGGAGGAGGCGCGGCTGCGCGAGCGCCTGCATCCCTGGGTGGACCGGGACATGGACCGGGCCGTCCGGATCGACCCCGACCTGGTGACCGGCTACCGCCTGCGGCCGCGCTGACCCCACGTCAGGACCCCTGCGCACTACGCTGGAGGGGCGGCGAGGGGAGGCGGTCGGGATGACCGGCGGGCGGCTGATGGGGATCGAGGAGGTGGCCCGGCGGACGGGCCTGACCGTGCGGGCGGTCCGCCACTACGAGGCCGCCGGGCTGCTGCCGCCCGACGTCGACGGCCCCGGCCCGCGCGGCTACCGGGACGCCGACGTCGAACGGCTGCGGCTGGCCGCCCGGATGCGTCCGCTCGGCCTCTGCCTCGCCGATGTGCGGGCGCTGCTGGACCTGCTCGACCGGCTGCCCGGCTTCCCCCGCCAGGGCGGGGACGGCCCGGACGGCGAGTGCGCCGACGTCGCCGCCCGGCTGCGCCGCCATGCCGACCATGCCGACCTGCGCTGCGCCGACCTGCGCGCCGAGCTGGAGCGCGCCGAGGGCTTCGCCCGCGCGCTGCGCGAGCACGCCGACCGGGTGGAGCGCGCCTCGGCGGCCCGGAGCACCGCCGCGGGCTGACGGGTTCCGTGCGGACGGCCCCTTGCGGGCAGGCCGATCCGGCGACAACCCTGGTGGTCCGACGTCGCGTTGGAGGAACGATGCTGCGGATCGCCGAAGTGCACGCCGTCGAGATCCTCGACTCCCGCGCCCGGCCCACCCTCGCGGTGGTCCTGCGCACCCCGCAGGGCCTGAAGGTGCGCGCCGGGGTGCCGTCCGGGGCGTCCACCGGCCGCCGGGAGGCCGTCGAGCTGCGCGACGGCGACCCCGACCGGTACGGCGGCAAGGGCGTCTCCCGCGCGGTGGCCGCCGTCAACGGCGAGATCGCGGACGCGCTGACCGGCCGCGAGTTCGACTCCTTCCGGGAGGTGGACGACGCGCTGCGCGAGCTGGACGGCACCGAGGACAAGTCGCGGCTGGGCGCCAACGCGCTCGTCGGGGTGTCGATGGCGGCCGCGCGCGCCGAGGCGC
Source organism: Mangrovactinospora gilvigrisea (assembly GCF_001879105.1). Taxonomy (GTDB): domain Bacteria; phylum Actinomycetota; class Actinomycetes; order Streptomycetales; family Streptomycetaceae; genus Mangrovactinospora; species Mangrovactinospora gilvigrisea. The sequence continues at coordinate 38,807 of NZ_MLCF01000132.1, forward strand.
TGCTGGGCGACCGGGAGCTGTGGGAGCACCTGGCGGCCGTCGCCGGGGCCCGGCCGCGGCTGCCGGTGCCGCACTTCAACGTGGTCAACGGCGGTGCGCACGCCGACAACCCGCTGGACTTCCAGGAGTTCATGGTGGCCCCGCTGGGCGCGCCGTCGATGGCCGAGGCGGTGCGGGCCGGCGCCGAGGTGTACGCCGCGCTGCGCGGCCGGCTCGCCGGGCTGGGCGAGCCGCTGGGCCTCGGCGACGAGGGCGGCTTCGCCCCGACGGTGACCCTGGAGCAGCCCGAGGAGGTGCTGGAACTGCTGGTCGGGGCGATCGGCGACGCCGGCTACGAGGCGGGCCGGGGCGGGGTGGCGCTGGCGCTCGACCCGGCGGCGAGCGGGTTCGCCGCGGACGGCGGCGGATACACGGTGGCCGGCGAGTCGCTGACGTCCGACCAGCTGATCGACCGCTACGAGGAGATGGTGGACCGGTTCCCGGTGTGGAGCATCGAGGACGGCCTCGGCGAGGACGACCGGGAGGGCTGGACCCGGCTCACCGCGCGGCTGGGCGGGCGGGTGCAGCTGGTCGGGGACGACGTCTTCGTCACCAACCCGGGGATCATCGCGGAGGCGGTGCAGGCGAAGATCGGCACGGCGGCGCTGATCAAAGTGAACCAGGTGGGCACGGTGAGCGAGACGCTGGACGCGGTGCGGGTCTGCCGGGAGGCCGGCTATGCGCAGATGGTCTCGCACCGGTCGGGCGAGACGGAGGACGCCTTCATCGCCGACCTGGCGGTGGGAACGGGCTGCGGCCAGATCAAGGCGGGGGCGCCGGCCCGGGGCGAGCGGGCGGCGAAGTACGCCCGGCTGCTGGAGGTCGCGGACGCGCGGCCCGGGCTGGAGTACGGCTGGGTGCGGGCCCGCTGACGGCGGACGGGCGGCCTACCAGCGGCCGATCTCGCTGGTGAGGTCGAGGGCGAGGACGCGGTCGGTGAACGCGAACGCCTCGAAGCGGGCGCCCGGCGGCGCCGTCGGATCGTCGGCGAGGCGGCGCAGCATCCGCAGCACGCGCGGGGTGTCGAGGCCGTCCTCCAGCGCCGCCACCAGCTCGCCGCGGACCGCGTCCGGCACGGGCCGGGACGGCGAGTCCGCCCACTCCGCGACCGACCGCCGCCACGCCGCCGCCTCCGCGGCGGCCTCCGCGAGCCGCTCCTCCGTCAGATCCACCTGCTGCGCCGGGCGGTGGCCGAGCAGCACCATCCGCAGCGGCAGCGGCTCGGCCGTCCGATAGCCGCGCCCCGTCACCGGGCCGGCCTCCAGCACGGTGTCCGGCTCCCGGAACGGCCCGCGCCCCGGCGGCCGGACGTTGAGCGCCGCGGCGCGCGCCGCGAGCTCAGCCGGCACCGCCGCGCCGACCTGCGCCGGACGGCCCGTCAGCTCGGCCCACCGGACCAGCACATCGGCGAGCAGCAGCCCCCGCAGCGTCACCGGCTCCGCCACGCCGACCCGCGTCCCGCGTCCGTCCTCCGCCCACGTCATGCACCCACGCTACCGGGGCCAGTGCGCCGGGCGCGGGAGACCGGCGGGCAGCCGGGTGCCGGCGCCGCCGGACGCGGCGGCCAGCTGCGGCGGGGTGAGGTAGAGCGCGCCGGTGAGGTCGGCGTCCGCGAGCCGGGTGTCCCGCAGGTCTGCGCCGAGCAGGTCCGCGCCGCGCAGATCGGCGCCGGTGAGGTCGGCGGCGATCAGATAGGCGCCGCGCAGGTCGGCGCCGCGGAGGGCGGCCTTGCGCAGGTCGCGTCCGATCAGGTCGGCGTTGCGGCGGTCCGGGCCGGCGTCGGGGCCGCGCTGCAGCTCGCTGGCGCGGGCGAGCAGCGGGCCGAGCTCGGCGCGCAGCGCGCCGGGGTCGGCGGCGAGGACGGTGTCGGCGTCCGCGCCGGCCAGCGCCGTCAACGCGGCGCGGATCCGCTCCAGTTCGGGGTGGACGGGCGCGGCGCGGCGCATCGCGAGCGCCGCGGCGGCGAAGTACACCAGCTCGTGGACCTGCCGCAGCACGGCGAACGCGGTGAACATCCGCTCCCGCTCGGCGCGGGGCTGCTGGTGCCAGTCGCGTCCGCCGAAGGTGACCTGGACGGTCTGCTGTCCGGCGCCCAGGCAGTCGAAGACCGTGCACCCGGACCACCCCGACTCCCGCAGCCGGTCGTGGATGCCGCAGCGGGAGTCGTCGCGCAGATGGCGGCAGGGCCGCCCGGCGGGCTTGTTCTCCGCGAAGGCGGCGTTGCCGGTGCTGCGCGCGAACGGCAGGGCCGTGCAGCACAGGCCGGAGCAGCGCGAGCAGTCGGCGCGCAGGGGGAGCGGGGTCTCGTCGGTCGCGTCGTTCACCTGCGCATTGTGCCGGAAAACCGCTCGGCGGTTGTCGGTGGCGGGTGGCAGTCTGGCGGGCATGGGGATGACGGGGACGACCGGGGCGGTGGGGATGACCGGGATGGTGGGGACGATGGGGACGATGGGGACGATGGGGACGGTGGGGTCGACGGGGTCGACGGGGGAGCTGACGATCACCGCGGGCGACGCGACCTGCCCGCTCGCGGCCGGGCCGAAGATCGTCGCGCATGTCTGCAACGACCGCGGCGGCTGGGGCAAGGGCTTCGTGCTGGCGCTGTCGCGGCGCTGGCCCGAGCCGGAGAAGGCGTTCCGGCGCTGGCACCGGGAGCGCGCCGGCAACGACTTCGGGCTGGGCGCGGTGCAGTTGGTGCGCGTCCGGCCGGACACCTGGGTGGCCAACATGGTCGGCCAGCACGGCGTCAGGCCGGGCAGCGGCGGCCCGCCGGTCCGCTACGAGGCGATCGCCGCCTGCCTGGCCACCCTCGCGACGGAGGCGCTCCGCCTCGGCGCCTCCGTCCACATGCCCCGCATCGGCTGCGGTCTGGCGGGCGGCACCTGGTCGCGGATCGAGCCGCTGGTGGCGGAGCACCTGGTGGCCCGGGGCGTGTGGGTGACGGTCTACGACCACGGGTGACGCGACGAGGTGGTGTCAGCCCGCCTTCGTCACGGTTCCGTTGGACATGAAGTAGTGCCCGCCGCAGCTGTACTCGCTGTAGTGGCCCTGCTGCCAGACGCAGACGCCCGCGTAGTAGCCGGGGCCGTCCCAGTACCAGCTGGTGGAGGTGGAGCCGGCGGAGTCGAGGGTGTGGAAGCTGTTGAGGTTCTGCGAGGACGAGGTGTTGGACGGGTAGACGCGTTCGTAGTGGAACTCGCAGGCGTGGCCGGCCGAGCGCATGCTGCCCATGGCGTAGCCGCCGGTGCCGGACGTCTTGAGGTCCAGCCAGGCTTCGCAGCCGTGGGAGACGGCGAGCGAGCCGGGGACGTAGCCGGCGTCGGTGGGGGTGGGCAGCCCGGGGGAGGAGGAGGCGCTCGCGGAGGCGTGCGAGGCCGGAGACGTCGGCTTGGGCTTGGGCTTGGAGGCGGCGGCGGTGCCGGTCGACTTCACGGAGGCGGACGCGGACGGCGGGCCGGCGACGTGCTTGGCGCCGCGGCGGTGGCCGGGTCCGTCGGGGAAGGAGCCGCGCCGGCCGTCCGACGCGGAGGCGGACGGTCCCGCCCCGTCGGCGGCGGTGCTGTGCCGCGCGGCGGCGGAGCCCTTGCCGTGCCCGCCCCCGCCGAGCACCGCCCACGCGGCGCCCCCGCCTCCGACCACGACCACCGCCGCGGCGACGGCGGCGACGACGGCGCCCCGCCGGCTCCGCCGCCGCGGCCCCCCGACACCTGCCGCGGGCCCGACCACCACCTCGGGAGCGCCACCGCCGGGGTAGGCGATCCGGGGAGTGTCCCG
>NZ_MLCF01000133.1 GCF_001879105.1 Mangrovactinospora gilvigrisea
CGGGCCGCGGCGCGGGGGGAGCGGGGGAGGGCGGGGGAGTTGGCGTGGACGGTGCTCGAAGCGGGGGCCGGAGGGGACGGCGGGGGTCGGTCGGGTCGGGGCGACGGGAGGGGCGACGGGTCGGCGGCGAACAACGCGAGTGTGGCGCTGTGGGTGCGGTCCGGGGATGTGCGGGTGGCGCTGCTGGGGGATCTGGAGGCGGAGGCGCAGGCGGAGTTGGCGGCGGAGTGGCCTTCGCTGCGGGGGGTGGATGTGCTGAAGGTCGCGCACCACGGCTCCGCGAATCAGGATGCGGGGCTGGTGGCGCGGCTGGCGCCGCGGGTGGCACTTATCTCGGTGGGGGTGGGCAATCCGTACGGGCACCCGACGTCGCGTGCGTTGACGCTGCTGCGTGGTTCACGGGTGCTGCGGACCGATACGGATGGCGCGGTGGCCGTCTCCGGCACGTCTGCAACGCTGAGTGTGGCCGTTGACCCGTTGTGACCGTGCGCGCCGCGGTGGTCCCTGTCCGCCGCCCCTCCGCCCCGGCACCCCACCCCGGGGTGGGCGCGGCGGGCGCGCCGCCGGGTGGGCCGCCGGGGTTCGGGGCGGCGGACAGGGCACCGCGCCGACCGTGGGGTTACGGGTTACCGCTCGTACTCGGAAATCGCGGCCACCTTCGCGGCAGACGGCGAGCCCGCGTCGAAGCGCAGGCCCACCCACTCCCGCACCAGCGCACGCGCCAGCTCCAGGCCGATCACGCGCGCCCCCAGGCACAGCACCTGTGCGTCGTTGCTGAGCACCGACCGCTGCACCGAGTAGATGTCGTGCGCCGTCACCGCCCGTATCCCGGGGACCTTGTTGGCGCTGATGGCGACGCCCAGCCCCGTCCCGCAGACCAGCAGCGCGCGGTCCGCCTCGCCGTCCGCGACGAGCCGCGCCGCGGCCACCGCCACATGCGGGTACGCGGTGTGCTCGTCCGCCGCGCCGACGTGCACGCCGACGTCGCGCACGGACGCCACCCGCGGATCCGCGGCCAGGTCCGCCTTGAGCGCGTCCTTGTAGCCCACGCCCGCGTCGTCGCCGCCGACCACGATCCGCAGCAGGTCCGATTCCGCTTCCGCCGTCATCCGATTCATCCCCTTTCCGGGCCGCTCGCCACGGCCTTCAGTACCAGCGCGAGGGAGACCGCACCCGGGTCGGGCGTGCCCACGCTGCGTTCCGCCAGCGGACGGGCCCGGCCCAGCCGGGGCCGCATCGCGGCCGTCTCCCGGGCGGCCTCCTCGGCGGCGTCCGCCGCCGCCCGCGGGCCGCGTCCCTCGGCGAGCGCCGCCACGAACGGGGCCAGGGCGTCGACCAGCGTCTTGTCGCCGACCTGTGCGCCGCCCAGCTCGCGCACCGCGTCCAGCGCGCCCGCCGCGCCCGCCGCCAACTCCTCCGCGGACGGCGACCGGTCGTCCGGCAGCCGCTCGCCCAGCGCCCGAAGGCCCGCCCCCCACAGGGCACCTGACGTGCCGCCGGCCTCCGCCGCCCAGGCGTCCCCGGCGGCGGCGAGCACCCCGGCCGGGGCCGTGCCGTCGCCGTGCGCGCGACGCGCCGCGGCGAGCGCCGCGTCCACGCCCTTGCACATTCCGCGGCCGTGGTCACCGTCCCCGGCGACCGCGTCCAGCCGGCCGAGCCGCTCCTCCTCGCGGTGCAGCAAGTCGCGGGTGCGGTCGAGCAGTTCCACCACGGTGGACGAGACCGCGACGGCGTCCCCGCTCGCCTGCGGCAGCACCGCACCGGGGGACGCAGCCGACCCAGCCGACCCAGCCGACCCAGCGGGCACGGCGGACACGGCGGGCTCGGCGGCCCCGGCACCCCCGCCCGTGACGGCGACCGTCCCCCTGCGGTACGCGGGCGTGTCCGCGGGCGCCGCCCACAGCCGCTCCAGCTCCGCGTCGAGCCAGCACAGCGTCAGCGAGCAGCCGGCCATGTCGAGGCTGGTGACCAGCTCCCCGACCTCGGGCAGCACGACCTCCAGCCCGGCGTCCGCCAGCAGCCGGCCGACGTGCCGCCAGACGACGTACAGCTCCTCGTACTTGGTGCCGCCCAGCCCGTTGAGGATCGCCGTCACCCGGGTGCCGCCGCCCGCCGGAGCCTCCTTGAGCAGCCCCTCGACCAGCGTCGAGGCCAGCTCGGCCGCGCTGGGCAGCGGGCTCTCCGCGACGCCCGGCTCGCCGTGGATGCCCAGGCCGAGCCCCATCCGCCCCTCCGGGACGGTGAAGAGCGGGGCGTCCTGCCCGGGGATGGTGCACCCCGCGAAGGCGACGCCGAGGGTGCGCGTCCGGTCGTTGGCGTGCGAGGCGACCCGCAGTACCTCGTCGAGGTCCGCGCCCTCCTCGGCGGCGGCCGAGGCCGCCTTGAAGACGACGAAGTCGCCCGCGATGCCGCGCCGCTCGGCGGTCTCCTCGGCCGGCGCGCTGGCCACGTCGTCGGTGACGGCGAAGCAGGTCGCGGGGATGCCCTCGGAGGTCAGCCGGCGCGCGGCGAGGCCGAAGTTCATCACGTCGCCCGCGTAGTTGCCGAAGAGGTAGAGCACCCCGGCGCCGCTCTCCGCGGCCCGCCCCACCGACACCGCCTGCTCGGCGGACGGCGAGGTGAAGACGTTGCCGATCACGGCGCCGTCCGCGAAGCCCGGCCCCACCACCCCGCAGAACGCCGGGTAGTGGCCGGAGCCCCCGCCGGTGAGCACCGCCACCTTCGGGCGGGCCGGCCGCCGGGCGCGCACCACCCCGCCCGGCACCGGCCGGACATGGGCGCGGTGCGCGTCGGCGAAGCCGGCGGCCGCGTCCTCGGCGAAGCGCGACGGATCGTCGAAAAGCCTGGTCATGAGGTGTACCCCCGGCTCTGCTCGCGGTGCGGGGCGTGCCAGTCGGCGCGGGCCCGCTCCAACTCGGCCCGGTAGTGGCCGTATCCGGCCTCGTAGTGCTCGGCGGCGGCCGGGTCGGCGCGCACCACGCGCCGGGGCCCGCGCACCCGCTCCTCGCCCACCGGGGCGCCGAGCGCGTCCCAGGCGACCTTGGCCGCGCCGCGCACCCCGACCCCCTCCTCGACGGGGATGTGCAGGTCGCGGCCGAGGACGTCGGCGAAGATCCGGCTCCAGGCGGCCGAGCGGGCGCCTCCGCCGCAGGCGGAGACCTCACCGGCGAGGCCTAGCGCCTCCATGCAGTGCCGGGCGGAGTAGGCGACCGCCTCGCACAGCGCCCGCACCAGGTCGGCGCGCCCGGCGGCCAGGTTGAGGCCGTCGAAGCGGCCGCGGGCCAGCGCGTCGACGAAGGGGGCGCGCTCGCCGCCGGGGGAGAGGAAGGGCAGCGCGGTGACGCCGTTGGCGCCGGCCGGCGAGGCGGCGAGCAGGTCCTCCAGATCGCCGACGCCGGCGCCGATCAGGCCCAGCACCCAGTCGAGCCCGGCGGTGCCCACCATGGCGGGCATCACCCGCAGATGGCGGTCGGGGTAGGGGGTGGCGAGCCACATCCCGGCCGGGCCCTGGGCGTCGAACCCGGGCATCTCCTGCGGCCCGGCCTTGTCGGTGCGGACGGTGCAGGCGAGTGTGGTGCCGAGGATCAGGTTGCCTTGGCCCGCCTCGCTCAGCCCGGCGCCGAAGCCGCAGGCCGGGATGTCGAAGGGGCCGGCGGAGACGGGCAGCCCGGACGGCAGCCCGAGGCGCAGCGCGGCCTCCGGCAGCAGCGCGAACAGCTGCCCGGGGGCGGCCGGTTCGGCGAGCAGCCGGCGCTGCGCGGTGAGCCCGCAGGCGGCGACGGCGGCCTCGTTGTAGGTGCGGGAGGGCACGTCCAGGAAGGGCAGTGAGGCGTCCGAGGCGTCCACGGTGATCTCGCCGGTGAAGCGCTGCACGACGGCGTCGACGCAGTACCCGGCGACGGCGGCGCGCTCCAGGCGCTCCGGTTCGCGCTCGGCGAGGTGGGCCAGCAGCGGGCCGGCGGAGCCGGGGAACATGCCGGAGCCGGTGAGCCGGTGGACGGTCTCCAGCACCGGCTCGGCGCCGTCCGGGCCGGGCTGCGACCAGCGGGCGACGCGGTCCGAGGCGCGGCCGTCGAGCCAGGAGATCGCGGGGCCGACGGAGCGTCCGTCGGCGTCGCGCAGCCACAGCCCGTCGCCCTGCCCGGTGATGGCGAGCGCCTCCAGCGTCTCGCCGGGCTGCCCGTCGAAGGCGGCGGCGTCCGCGGCCGCGGCGCGCACCACCTCCTCGACCGTGCGGACGACCTCGTCGAGGTCCTGCTCGACGCGGCCGCCGGGTGCCGTGCGCAGCGTGCCGCGGGCCTCGTGGACGGGGCCGGAGCGGCCGTCCCGGCCCAGCAGCTGGGCCTTGGTGACGGAGGTTCCGACATCGACGCCGACGATCACGATCCCACCTCGGGGTTGGCGGGGTGCCGCAGCGGCTCGCCGCGCAGGAAGCGGGCGGCCTCCCCGGCGGTGATGGCGGCGGCGCGGTGCGCGGTCTGCCGGGTGGCGCCGCCCAGGTGCGGGGTGGTGATGACGTGGGGCGCGGAGTGCAGCGGCCAGTCGGCGGGCGGCGGCTCGACGTCGTAGACGTCCAGGGCGAGCGCGCCCAGGCGGCCGGAGCGCAGCAGCGCGGGCAGCGGCGCGTGGTCGAGCAGCCCGCCGCGCGCGGAGTTGACCAGCACCGCGCCCTCGGGGAGCAGCTTGAGGTTGTCGCCGTTGATCAGGTTGCGGGTCTCGGGGGTGAGCCGGGCGTGCAGCGAGACGATGCTGCTGCGGCTCAGCAGGTCCTCCAGGCCGACGAGTTCGACGCCGTCGGCGGCGGCCCGCGCCGGGTCGAGGTAGGGGTCGTGGACGAGGACGCGGGTGCCGAAGGCGCGCAGCACCCGGGCGACGATGGAGCCGACGGCGCCGTAGCCGACGAGCCCGGCGGTGGCGCCGTCCAGCTCGATGCCGGAGTTCTCGTAGGCGTAGTAGTCGCCGCGCCAGTGGCCCTGCTTCATCTCCCGGTCGGCGGCCGGGATGCGGCGCAGTGCGGCGAGGATCAGGCCGACGGCGAACTCGGCCGCGGCGGCGGCGTTGCGGCCGGGGGCGAAGGAGACGCGCACCCCGGCCGCGGTGGCGGCGGCGAGGTCGACGTTGACGGGCCCGCCGCGGCAGACCCCGACGAACCGCAGCCGAGGCGCGGCCTTGAACACCTTCTCGGTGAAGGGCGCCATCTGGGTGAGGGCCAGCTCGGCGTCGCCGAGCGCCTCGATGATCTGCTCCTCGGTGCCGCTGGCCTCGTGGACGCCGCCGACCGGGCCGAACGGTTCGGTCGGCCAGCCGCTGGTGAGGGTGCGGAAGGCGAGGTCGGCGCCGGGCGGGGCGGCCTCGGCGAGCGCGTCGACGAACAGCTGCGGGGCGACGAAATGGTCGCCGGCGGCGAGGACTTCGGTGGTCACCGGGCGGCTCCTTCGGTGGTTCCGGCGAGGTTGGCGAGGAGGAAGTCGCGCACCTCGGCGTGGTCGCGGGCGGCGAGGGCGGCCTGCGCGAGGGCGTCCTGCGCGGGCGGGTAGGTGGGGTTGGGGATGGCGACGACCGTCATCCCGGCCGCGGCGGCGGCGCGCAGCCCGTTGCTGGAGTCCTCGACGGCGAGGCAGCGGGCCGGCGCGGCGCCGAGCCGCTCGGCGGCGGCGAGGTAGACGTCCGGGGCGGGCTTGCCGCGCGGCACCTCGGCGCTGGAGACGGTGGCGGTGAAGCGGCGGGTGAGGCCGTGGTGGTCCAGGACGGCGTCGATGACGCGGCGCGGCGCCGAGGAGGCGAGCGCGATGGGGGCGCGGTCGGAGACGGCGACGACCATCTCCCGGGCGCCGTCCAGGAGTTCGATGCGGCCGCCCTCCAGGGCGGCGATCATGCCGTCGACGACCTCGTGCTCGGTGGCCCCGACCGATCCGTCGTCCGTGCCCAGCCCGGAGAAGGCGGCGAGGTGGGCGGCCCACTCGGGGGCGCTCATGCCCTGGACGGTGCGGGTCTGCTCGGCCGTCCACGCGGCCCCCCGGCGGGCCGCGAAGGCGGTCCACAGCTCCTCCCACAGGTGCTCGCTCTCGACGAGCACCCCGTCCATGTCGAACACCACTGCTTCGGCCGCACAGCGCACGATGGAGAGCTCCTTCGTTTCGTGGCAGGTGTCGGGGTCGGCGCCAAATTAACACCGGTGTTGTTAATTGTCACCACCCCGATGCGCGGACCCGGCGGTCCCCGGCCGCGGGCGGCTGCCAGGATGGGGGGATGACGGACGGACGGCCCGCCAAACGCGGGCGGCAGGAGCGGCAGCAGCTGATCGTGGACCATGTGGTGGCCCAGGGCGAGGCGAGCGCCGCGGAGCTCTCCGCGCTCACCGGGGTGAGCCTGATGACGGTGCACCGCGACATCGCCGAGCTGGCCGAGCGCGGCATCCTGCGCCGCTACCACGGCGGGGTCTCCGCGCACCCCTCCACGGTCTTCGAGTCCAGCTCGGACTTCCGGCTGCACGCCAACCGCGCCGACAAGGAGGCGCTGGGCCGCGCGGCGCTGCAGTTCGTGCACCCGGGCATGTCGGTGATGCTCGACGACTCCACCACCGCGCTGCACCTGGCCCGGCTGCTGCCCGGGGTCGGGCCGCTGACCGTGGTCTCCAACTACCGCCTGGTGATGGAGGAGCTGCGCGGCGCGGAGGGCATCCGGATGATCGGGGTGGGCGGGGAGTACAGCCGCACCCACGACTCCTTCGTGGGCCTGCCGGCCGAGGAGATGATCGCCCGCTTCTCGGTGGACCTGGCGGTGCAGTCCACCTCCGCGATGGACGCCGACATGACGTACCACCAGGAGCAGGAGCTGGTGGCGGTGAAGCGCGCGATCCGCGCGGTGGCCGCGGTGAACGTGCTGCTGATGGACGCCTCCAAGGTGGGCCGGGCGGCGCTGCACCGGATGGCGCCGGTCTCCGGCTTCGACCATGTGCTGCTCACCGGGCCGGTGGACGCGGAGCTGGTGGCGGGGATGCGGGAGCACACCGATGTGCAGGTGATCGCCGTGGACGGGCCCGCTCAGGATCCACAGTCAGAACGTTAATTTCCACAACACTCTTGAAAACTTTCCCGTTCCGCTTCACCATGGCTGCGCTCCCGACCACCTCAACGCGGAGGTAGCACATGCAGTCCGAACGGCGCGGGCCCCTGGGCCTGCTGGAGCGGTGGGGCCTGCCGAGACCCCTGGTCCTCGGCTACCTCGGCGTCCTGCTGTTCATGATCGGCGACGGCGTCGAGGCCGGCTTCATCTCGCCCTACATGGCGGCCCACGGCGCCGGCACCGACGTCCGGGCCGGCTACGTCATCACCGCCTACGGCGTCGCGGTGATGCTCGCCTCCTGGTTCTCCGGGGCGCTCGCCGAAGTCATCGGCCCCAAGCGGGTGATGTGGATCGGCCTCGCCGTCTGGGCCGTCTTCGACGTCCTCTACCTGGCCTTCGCGCTCGGCGGCCACAACTACCCGCTGATGCTGGTCTTCTACGGCATCCGCGGCCTCGGCTACCCGATGTTCGCCTTCGGCTTCCTGGTGTGGGTCACCGCCGTCGCCCCGACGGCCCGCCTCGGCGCGGCCGTCGGCTGGTTCTACTTCGCCTTCACCGGCGGCCTGCCGACCCTCGGCTCGCTCTGGTCCAGCTTCACCACCCCGGCCCTCGGCCAGCTCGGCACGCTGTGGACGGCGCTGATCCTGATCGTCATCGGCGGCCTCGTCGCCCTGCTCGGCGTCCGCGAGCGGACGGGCGCGCAGCGGCTCGCGCCGCCCGGCGTCACCACCGGCCAGAGCCTGTGGAGCAGCCTCTCGGTGGCCTGGACGCACCCGCGGGTGCTGGTCGGCTGCGTGGTGCGGATCATCAACACCGCGCCGGAGTTCGGCATGCTGGTCTTCCTGCCGACGATCTTCACCAAGGATGTGGGCTTCAGCGAGTCCCAGTGGCTGCAGCTGCTCGCCTGGATCTACGGCACCAACATCTTCTTCAACCTGATCTTCGGCGTGGTCTCGGACCGCATCGGCTGGCGCACCACCATCGCCGGGTTCGGCGCGTTCGGCTGCGCGGTGAGCATCGTGGTGCTCTACCTCGTCCCGACGGCGATGGGCCCGCACTACTACTGGGTCGCGGTGCTGGCCGGGATGCTCTACGGGGCGACGCTCGCCGGGTTCGTGCCGATCTCCGCGCTGATCCCGTCGATGGCGCCGACCAACAAGAGCGGCGCGATGGCGCTGCTGAACTTCGGCGCCGGCGGCGCGGCGTTCGTCGGGCCGGCGATCGCCTCGCTCTTCTTCCCGGTGGTGGGCGCGGCGGGGGTGATGTACATCTTCGCGGGGCTGTACATCGTGGCCCTGGTGCTGACGCTCTTCCTCAAGATCCCCAAGGCCACCGAGCAGGTCATCGCCGAGGGCGGCACCCTCCAGCAGGCCCAGGAGGCGGCGGTCTGACGCCCGCCCGCCACCGGGCGGCCACGCCTCCTCCTGTCACCCCACTCGCCCCGGGTGGGGTGCCGGGGCGCAGGGGCGGCGACAGCGACCTCACTCGGCCTCGTGCCAGCCGTCCCACCGCGAGGCGAACGCGTCCAGCGCTCCCGCGCTCAGCGTTCCGGCCGCCGCCACCACCACGACGAGCCACTGCGCGTCCTCCGCGTCGTCCTCCCCGGCCAGCGCGTCCCGCACCACCTCCGGCTCCCGCGCCAACCCGAACGCGCCCACCGCCTCCCGCGCCGCCGCCTCCGCGTCCTCGCGGTCCGCGATCACCAACAGATGCGTCTCCGACTCCGTGCTGCTCACCGCACCATTGTCCAGGGATGTCGGTGCCCCGTGGGATGCTGGTCCGCGATGGCCAGGAAGACCGCAGACAACCTGCTCGCCGCCGCGACCACCCTCGCCGTCGGCCCCGAGGAGCTGCTCCAGGAGCGGGCCGCCGCCCAGGTGGTCGCCGCCGCGCGCGCCGCCGACCCCGACACCGACGTCCGCGACCTCGCCCCCGGCACGCTCCAGCCCGGCATGCTCGCCGAGCTCACCAGCCCGTCCCTCTTCGCCGAGGGCAAGGTGCTGATCGTCCGCGCCGCGCAGGATCTCGCCGCCGACACCGTCAAGGAGCTCAAGGCCTACCTCGACGACCCCCTCGACGACGTCCGCCTGGTGCTCTGCCACATCGGCGGCGCCAAGGGCAAGGGCCTGCTGGACGCCGCCCGCAAGGCCGGCGCCCGCGAGGTGCCGTGTGCCAAGCCCGCCAAGGCGACGGAGAAGCTCGCCTTCGTGAAGGCCGAGTTCCGCACCGCGGGCCGCTCCGCCACCGAGGACGCCTGCCGCGCCCTGCTCGACTCGGTCGGCAGCGATCTGCGCGAACTCGCCTCCGCCTGCGCCCAGTTGGTCGCCGACCACGAGGGCACCATCGACGCCGAGGTCGTCGCCCGCTACTACACCGGCCGCGCCGAGGCCTCCGGCTTCCAGGTCGCCGACCTGGCCTGCGAGGGGCGCGCCGCCGATGCGCTGGAGCAGCTGCGCTGGGCGCTGGCCGTCGGCACCCCGCCGGTGATGCTGGTCTCGGCCCTCGCCCAGGGCGTCCGCTCGGTCGGACGGCTCGCCTCGGCGCGCGGCGGCGGGCGCCCGGCCGACCTCGCGCGCGAGCTGGGCATGCCGCCGTGGAAGATCGACGTGGTCCGCCGCCAGATGCGCGGCTGGACGCCGGACGGCGTCGCCGCCGCGGTGGCCGCCTGCGCGGAGGCCGACGCGGCCGTCAAGGGCGGCGGCGACGATCCGGGCTTCGCCCTGGAGCGGGCCGTGGTGACGGTGGCCCGGGCGGCGCGGTCGGCGTCGCGGCGCTGACGGCGGCGCCGGCCGCACCGCCGCCGCAAGCGGCAGGTCAGGTGTGGGGCGGCGCCTTCTCCAGCTGCTCCAGCGCCCAGGCGCTCCACTCCTGCTGCATCGTCATGAAGCGCTTGCCCCACTCCAGCGTCAGGCGCCCGTAGACGGAGAGCGGGTCGTCGTCCCAGTCGGTGCCGGCGTCGCGCTCCTCCAGGGCCGCGCGGTGCCGGCCGCTGATCGCGTGGCGCTGCCGCAGGAACTCCCGCGCCTCGGACGGCGAGACGGCGCCCAGCAGGAAGACGCGGAGCAGCACGTCGTTGCGGCGGTAGCCGTCGGGGGCGACCTCCAGCAGCCAGTGCCGCAGCTCCTCGCGGCCCGCGGCGGTGATCTCGTAGCTCTTGCGGCCGCGCGGGCCCTCCGCGGCGACGCGGATCTGCCCGGCCTCCGCGAGCCGGTTGAGGTCGGTGTAGACCTGGCTCTGGGTGGCCGGCCACACCGCGGAGAGCGTGGAGTTGAAGGTCCGCATCAGGTCGTAGCCGCTGGCCGGCCCGGTGTCCAGCAGCCCCAGCAGCGCATGGCGAAGGCTCATGGCTCCACCCTAGCTCCCACGTTCCAGTATTGACACGTCGCGGCAGGACGTTCTACCTTCGACCTGTCAGTTCAGGAACGTGCGCCGGGCCGAACGACCCGGGCCGTACACCGCAGCGCAGGGGGAACACCGTCATGGGCTACATCCGCAGCTTCGCCCCGTGGATCGTCGTCTCCGTCCTCACCGGCATGGTCGACGTCCGCTGGGCCGCACTCGCCGGCCTCGTCCTCGCCGCGGCGATCGTCGCCCGGCAGCGCCGCGCCGGCCAGGGCTGGGACGCGCTGGTGGTGGAGGCGAGCGCCGCGCTCTACTTCGCCGGCTGGACGGCCTGGGCGTTCGCCGCCCCGCACAGCCCGGCCGTCACCACCTGGGGCAACCCGCTGGCCACCCTCTGGCTGGCGGCGATGGCCTGGGGCTCGCTCGCCGCCGGCCGCCCCTTCACCCTCGGCATCGCCCGCACCCAGGTGCCCGAGGCGCTGTGGACGAGCCCGGTGTTCCTGCGCGTCAACCGGATCATCACGGCGGTCTGGGCGGCGGCCTTCACCCTCTCCGGCGCGGCCTCGCTGCTGCTCCGCCTGGAGGCGCCGGACGCCGGCGCGGCCCGCATCGCGGTGACGGTGATCGGCTTCGTCGTCCCCGTCGTCTTCACCGTCCGCTACCCGAAGATCGCCCGGGAGCGGGCCCAGGCCCGGGCCCACGCGCAGGCCGCCGCCGGGCAGTGACGCGACCCCCGGCACGACACGCGAAAGGCGCCGCCCCGGCCGGGGCGGCGCCTTTCGCGGTTCTTCGGTCAACGTGGCAAACGTTGGGACGCCCGGTCGATGCCGGGGCGTCGACGCATCCGGGGCGGTAGAGGGGCCGCCGGTTCCGGGCGCGGGGCTTGCTCGGCCTTACTTGCCGAGCTTGGCGATCTGGGAGGCCAGCGCCGACTTCTTGTTGGCGGCCTGGTTCTTGTGGATGACGCCCTTGCTGGCGGCCTTGTCCAGCAGCTGGGCGGCGTCCTTGCGGGCGGCCTCGGCAGCGGTGGCGTCGCCGGCGGCGATGGCCTCGCGGGTCTTGCGGACGGCGGTCTTGAACTCGGACTTGACGGCCTTGTTGCGCAGGCGCGCCTTCTCGTTGGTCTTGATCCGCTTGATCTGGGACTTGATGTTTGCCACGAAAAGCCTCTGTTTGGTCTTCAGGTCTGATGACGAGCGCGCCGCGTGGAGCGCAGACGCGCGCAGTGGGACAGGTTAGCAGCGCACCAGGACGGGCCCCAAACCGGGGACCGGGCCCGCGGGCGTGGGACTATGGGAGCGGCTGCACACTTCTGCCAGAACCTCTGCCACGAACACCGTAACCCGCGATGTGAACGGACCCTGCGTGCCCGCGACGACGAACACCACCATGGCTGCGATGCCGGAGCCGAGCCACACCGACCCGGCACTGATCCGCAACTTCTGCATCATCGCGCACATCGACCACGGCAAGTCCACGCTCGCCGACCGGATGCTCCAGCTCACCGGCGTGGTCGACCAGCGCCAGATGCGCGCCCAGTACCTGGACCGGATGGACATCGAGCGCGAGCGCGGCATCACCATCAAGTCGCAGGCCGTCCGGCTCCCGTGGCAGGTCGGGGACGAGAAGACGGCCCATGTCCTGAACATGATCGACACCCCGGGCCACGTCGACTTCACCTACGAGGTGTCCCGCTCGCTGGCCGCCTGCGAGGGCTGCGTCCTGCTGGTCGACGCGGCGCAGGGCATCGAGGCGCAGACGCTCGCCAACCTCTACCTGGCGCTCGAGAACGACCTGACGATCATTCCGGTGCTCAACAAGATCGACCTGCCGGCCGCCCAGCCCGAGAAGTACGCGGCCGAGCTGGCGCACATCATCGGCTGCGACCCCGGGGACGTCCTCAAGGTCAGCGCCAAGACCGGCGACGGCGTGCCCGAGCTGCTGGACAAGGTGGTCGAGTTGGTCCCGGCGCCGGTCGGCGACCCGGACGGCCCGGCCCGCGCGATGATCTTCGACTCGGTGTACGACGCCTACCGGGGCGTCGTCACCTATGTCCGCGTCATCGACGGCTCGCTCTCGCACCGCGAGCGGATCCAGATGATGTCCACCGGCGCCTCCCACGAGCTGCTGGAGATCGGCGTCATCTCGCCGGAGCCGAAGCCCTCGCAGGGCCTGGGCGTCGGCGAGGTGGGCTACCTGATCACCGGGGTGAAGGACGTCCGGCAGTCCCGCGTCGGCGACACGGTGACGGCCCTGAAGAAGGGCGCCACCGAGGCGCTGGGCGGCTACAAGGACCCCAAGCCGATGGTGTTCTCGGGGCTCTACCCGATCGACGGCTCGGACTACCCGCTGCTCCGCGACGCCCTGGACAAGCTGCGGCTGAACGACGCGGCGCTGGTCTACGAGCCGGAGTCGTCCGCGGCGCTGGGCTTCGGCTACCGCGTCGGCTTCCTCGGGCTGCTCCATCTGGAGATCATCCGGGAGCGGCTGGAGCGGGAGTTCAACCTCGACCTGATCGCCACCGCGCCCAACGTGGTCTACCGGGTGGTGATGGAGGACCGCACGGAGCGGGTCGTCACCAACCCGAGCGAGTTCCCCGAGGGCAAGATCGACAAGGTCTTCGAGCCGATGGTGCGGGCGACCGTGCTGGCCCCGTCGGAGTTCGTCGGCGCCATCATGGAGCTGTGCCAGGCGCGGCGCGGCGATCTCAAGGGGATGGACTACCTCTCCGAGGACCGGGTGGAGCTGCGCTACTCGCTGCCGCTCGCCGAGATCGTCTTCGACTTCTTCGACCAGCTGAAGTCGAAGACCCGCGGCTACGCCTCGCTCGACTACGAGACCACCGGCGAGCAGTCCGCCGATCTGGTCAAGGTGGACATCCTGCTGCAGGGCGAGCGGGTGGACGCCTTCTCCGCGATCGTCCACAAGGACCACGCCTACGCCTACGGCGTGAAGATGGCCGGCAAGCTCAAGGAGCTCATCCCGCGGCAGCAGTTCGAGGTGCCGATCCAGGCGGCGGTGGGCGCCCGGGTGATCGCCCGCGAGACGGTGCGCGCCATGCGCAAGGACGTCCTCGCCAAGTGCTACGGCGGCGACATCTCCCGCAAGCGCAAGCTGCTGGAGAAGCAGAAGGAGGGCAAGAAGCGGATGAAGATGGTCGGACGGGTCGAGGTGCCCCAGGACGCCTTCATCGCGGCCCTGTCGACCGACGACTCCGGCGGCAAGGACAAGGGCAGGAAGTGAGGTGCGGGCGGCCCCGGACCGACTCGCCGGTAGACCGGTTCGCCGCGTCCCCGGCCGCCCGCTGTGCCCTTCCCCTACCGTCCCGGAGCGGTTGGGCCTACGCTGAGCCACAACCACGAGGTTACCCACGAGTCACATCTGCGTGAAGGGGCCCGATGAGGCCGGGAGTTGGGGTCGAGTAGTCGTGAGCACAGCAGCAGCCGAGACGGCGGGCACGCCGGAAGCCGCCCGGTCGGGCGGGACGGACCAGCTGATCGAGGGCCGCCCGCCCTCGGTGGCGCACCTGCTCCTGGAGCGGGTGAAGGAGACCCCGGACCGGGTCGCCTACCGCTACCCGATCCCCGACTCGGACACCGGCGGCGGCCGCGAGGAGTGGCGCAGCCTCACCTGGGCGCAGGCCCTGGAGCGGGTGCAGGCCGTCGCGGCCGGCCTCGCCGAGCTGGGGGTGCGGGCCGAGGAGCGGGTGGCCATCGC
This sequence comes from Mangrovactinospora gilvigrisea, assembly GCF_001879105.1. Taxonomy (GTDB): domain Bacteria; phylum Actinomycetota; class Actinomycetes; order Streptomycetales; family Streptomycetaceae; genus Mangrovactinospora; species Mangrovactinospora gilvigrisea. Next base: position 14,125 of record NZ_MLCF01000133.1, read on the forward strand.
CTCCGCCACCCGGATCGAGTGGATCCTCGCCGACTTCGGCGTGATGTGCGCCGGCGCCGCCGTCACGACCGTCTACCCGACCACCAATGCCGAGGAGACCGCCTACATCCTCGCCGACTCGGGCAGCCGGGTGCTGATCGCCGACAACGCGCAGCAGCTGGCGAAGGTGCGGGAGAGGGCCGCCGAGCTGCCCGAGCTGATCGCCGTGGTGCTCTTCGACGGGGACGGGCGCACCGAGGAGGGCGACCCGTTCGAGGTGCTCTCCCTCGCCGACCTGGAGGCGCGCGGCGCGGGCCGGCTCGCCGAGGAGCCCGGCCTGGTGGAGAGCGCCGTCGGACGGATCACCGCCGACCAGCTCGCCACCCTCATCTACACCTCCGGCACCACCGGCCGCCCCAAGGGCGTGCGGCTGGTGCACGACTGCTGGTCGTTCGAGGCGCGCTCGGCGCAGGCCATCGGGCTGGTGCACCCCGAGGACTCGCAGTACCTGTGGCTGCCGCTGTCGCACGTCTTCGGCAAGGTGCTCACCTCCGTCCACATCGCGTGCGGCTTCGAGACCGCGGTGGACGGCCGGCAGGACCGCATCATCACCAACCTGCCGGTGGTGGAGCCGACCTTCATGGTCGCCGTGCCGCGGGTCTTCGAGAAGGTCTACAACGGGGTCGCGGCGAAGGCCCGGGAGGGCGGCGCCCTCAAGTACCGGATCTTCCGCTGGGCAGCCGAGGTGGCCCGCGACTACGCCAAGGAGTTCCAGCGCAGCCGGGACGCCTCCGGCACCGGCCAGGTGACGGGGGTGCTCGCCGCCAAGCACGCGCTCGCCGACAGGCTCGTCTACGGCAAGATCCGCGAGGCGTTCGGCGGCCGGATCCGCGGCTGCATCTCCGGCAGCGCCGCGCTCCCGCCGGAGATCGGCTTCTTCTTCGCCGGCGCCGGGGTGCCCATCCTGGAGGGCTACGGGATGACGGAGTCGTCCGCCGCCACCGCCGTCAACCTGCCGGACACGCTGCGCACCGGCACCTGCGGCCGGCTGCTGCCCGGCATGGAGGGGCGGCTGGCCGAGGAGGACGGCGAGCTGCTGCTGCGCGGGCCCGGCATCATGCGCGGCTACCACAACAAGCCGGAGCTGACCGAGGACGTCTTCACCGACGACGGCTGGTTCCGCACCGGTGACATCGCCGAGCTCTCCCCGGACGGCTTCGTCACCATCACCGACCGCAAGAAGGACCTCATCAAGACCTCCGGCGGCAAGTACGTGGCGCCGAGCGACCTGGAGAACCGCTTCAAGACGGTGTGCCCGTACGTGGCCAACATCGTGGTGGTCGGCGACGGGCGGAACTTCTGCTCCGCGCTGGTGACGCTCGACGAGGTCGAGATCATGAAGTGGGCCGCGGAGGAGGGCGGCGCCCTGGCGGGCCGCTCCTACGCCGAGGTGTGCGCGTCCGCGGAGGCGCGGGCCCTGGTCCAGGGCTATGTCGACGAGGTCAACGCCGACGTCCAGCGGTGGCAGACCATCAAGAAGTTCGCGGTGCTGCAGCGCGACTTCGACCTGGAGCACGGCGAGGTGACGCCCAGCCTGAAGATCAAGCGCGCAGTGGTGGCGCGCAGCTTCTCGGGCGAGATCGAATCGATGTACCAGGGCTCGCGCGAGGCCTGATTCCGACCGCTCCCGCCCGCTTTGCCGCAGCAATTCCAAGATTGATTGCCGACCCGGCGTGTCCGGGCGGCTCCGGTCTGTCACCCTGGTGCGGTCGTCCCCCAGACAATCGGGCGGCCGGACGGGTATCGGGGAGCTTGGAGTTGGAGCAGCTGGTGGGGGAGAACGGCCGAAGCCGCCGGGCGAGCCGCGAGCACGGGCCCTGCACGGACCACCTCGACGCGGGCGCGGGCACCCCGCCGCACTGCCCGTCGTGCGGTGCCGCGGTCCCCGTCCCCGGGCCCCGCGCGCGCGTCGAGCGCGGCCGGCTGGCGCTGCTGCTGGAGGCCGGCGATCTGCTCGCCGGCGTCCTGGAGGAGGACCATGTGGCGGCGCTCGCCGCCCAGTTGGCCGTCCCCCGGTTGGGCCGCTGGTGCGCGGTCTACCTGGCCGGCTCGCCGCGGCCCGACCATGTGCCGTCGGTGCGGCTCGCCTGCGCCTGGCACGCGGTGGAGTCCCGCAACGCCGAACTCGCCGACCGGCTGGGCGCGCTGCCGCCCCCGCTCGGCCCCCTGAGCGGTCCGGCGCCCTGGGCGCCGCTCCCGGAGGCCTGGGTCTTCCCGCTGATGGTCGGGGCGCGCTGGCACGGCGCGCTGCTGCTGGCCCGCCACCCGTCCGCGCCGCCGGAGGCCGTGGACGGCGCGGACGGCGCCGAGGCCGCGGCCGCCTCCACCGAGCTGATCGAGTCGGTGGCCCGCCGGGTGGCCGTCGCCCTGGACACCGCCCGCCGCTACGGCCGCGCCGTGCACACCAACCGGGTGCTGCAGCGCGGGCTGCTGCCCGCCCTGCACGGCGTCGCCGTCCCCGGCCTGGACACCCGCGTGGTGTACGAGCCGGCGGGGGAGGGCGCCGAGGTCGGCGGCGACTTCTACGACATGTTCCCGTGCGGCGACGGGCGGTGGGCCTTCGCGCTGGGCGACGTCTGCGGCAGCGGGCCGGAGGCGGGAGCGCTCAGCGGCCTGGCCCGGCACGCGGTGCGGATACTCGGCCGCGACCGGCTCGGCCCGGCGGGCGTGCTGGAGCGGCTCAACCGGGTGCTGATGGACGAGACCGAGCAGGACCACGGCCGGTTCCTCAGCCTGCTCTACGGCGAGGTGGAGCGCACCGCCGACGGCGGCGCCACGCTGGTGACGGCCTCCGGCGGCCACCCCCCGGTGCTGGTGCTGGGCGTCGACGGCACGGTGCGCGAGGCGACGGTGCCCCAACTGCTGCTCGGCATCCGCGAGGAGGAGCGCTACCAGCAGGAGCGGGTGCGGCTGGCACCCGGCGAGGTGCTGCTCGCGGTGACCGACGGCGTCACCGAGCGCCGCAACGGCACCCGGGCGCTGGACGACGGGGACGGGCTGGCCCGGATCCTCGCCGGATGCGTGGGCCTCACCGCGGCCGGGGTGGCCGAGCGGGTGCGCGGCGCGGTGCACGGCTTCGCCCCGGAGCCGCCCGACGACGATGTGGCGATTCTCGTACTGCGGGCAGGGGGTGGGCCGGGCGGTGCAGACATCGGTAGTTTGTCGGGGTGATTGATCAACGGCATAGGCGGACGGCCCTGTTGGTGGCCGGCTGCTTCTTCATGGAGAACCTCGACGGAACGATCGTCTCCACCTCGGCGCCCCGCATCGCCGCGTCCCTGCACACCGCCCCCGCCTCCGTCGGCCTGGTCGTCACCGCCTACCTGCTCACCCTCGCCGTCCTCATCCCGCTCAGCGGCTGGCTCGCCGCCCGGCTGGGTGCCCGCAAGGTCTTCCTCACCGCCATCGTGCTCTTCCTGCTCGCCTCGGCCGCCTGCGCCTCGGCGGCGGACCTCGGCCAACTCGTCGCCATGCGCGTCCTGCAGGGCATCGGCGGCGCGATGATGGTGCCCGTCGGACGACTGATGGTGGTGAGCACCTCCGACAAGCGCGACATACCCCGGCTGATCGCCTATGTGACGTGGCCCGGGCTCGCCGCCCCGGTGATCGCCCCGCTGGTCGGCGGCCTGCTCACCACCTACGCCAGCTGGCGCTGGATGTTCCTGATCAACCTGCCGCTCGGGGTGGTGGCGTTCGTCGCCGCCTGGCGGCTCATCAGGGGCGCGGACGCGGAGCGCCGCAGCGCGGCCGAGGCCCCGCTGGACTGGGCCGGCATGGTGCTCACCTCCACCGGGCTGGGCGCGCTCACCTATGCCGCGCACCTGGTGTCGGTGCCGGGCTCGGGCGCCTGGGCGGAGTCGGGCATGTTCGCCGCGGCGGTGGTGCTGCTGGCGGCGGCGGTGTGGCGGCTGCTGCGCGCCCGCCATCCGCTGATCGAGCTCCGGGCGCTGCGCATCCGCACCTTCCGCTCGGCGATCGCCGGCGGCGCGGCGCACTGGACGGCGTGCGGGGCGGTGCCGTTCCTGCTGCCGCTGCTCTTCGAGCAGGTCTACGGGTGGAGCGCGGTGACGGCAGGGGCGGTGGTGCTCTTCGTCTTCGTCGGCAACATCGGGATCAAGCCCGCCACCACCTATCTGATGAATCGTTTCGGCTTCCGTCCGCTGATGGTGACGGCGACGCTGGGCGTGGCCGCCAGCCTCGCCGCCTTCGCCGCGCTGCCGGACGGCGCCCCGATGGCCGTCGCCGCGGCGGTGGCACTGGTCAGCGGGGCGGCCCGGTCGCTCGGCATGACCTGCTACAACACCATCGCCTACGCCGACGTCCCGGCCGAGCGGATGCGGGACGCCAACACCATGATGGCCACCACCCAGCAGGTCGGAACCGGCCTGGGCGTGGCGGCGGCGACGGTCGCGCTGCGGATCGGCGGGGGCGTCGGGCATCCCTACCCGGTGGCCTGCGCGCTGATCGGCTGCATCGCGCTGATCGCCTTCGCGGAGGCGGCCCGGCTGGGGCGCGGCGAGGGCGCGGCGGTGCTGTCGGCGCAGCGCGGCTGACGCCCGCCGGGGTGGGGGACAATGGACGGATGCCCTCCGCACTGCCCGACGGCGAGCCCGTCCCCGACGACGGCGCCCTGCCCGCCTCCGCCCTGGCCGGCGCCGCCGCGCGCCCGCTCGGGTTCTACGTCCACGTCCCGTACTGCGCCACCCGCTGCGGCTACTGCGACTTCAACACCTACACCGCGGACGAGCTGCGCGGCACCGGCGGGATCGTCGCCGACCGCGCCCACTACGCCGACACCGTGATCGAGGAGATCCGGCTGGCGCGCCGGGTGCTGGGGCAGGACGACGGGCGCCCGGTCGAGACGGTCTTCTTCGGCGGCGGCACCCCCACGCTGCTGCCCGCCGCCGACCTGGGCCGGGTGCTGGGCGCCGTCCGCGACGAGTTCGGCCTGGCGGCCGGCGCCGAGGTGACCACCGAGGCCAACCCCGACTCGGTGGACGCCCGCTACCTGGAGGAGCTGCGCGCCGCCGGCTTCACCCGGATGTCCTTCGGCATGCAGAGTGCGCGCCAGGACGTGCTGCGGGTGCTGGAGCGGACGCACACCCCCGGCCGTCCCGAGGCGGCGGTCAAGGAGGCGCGGGCGGCGGGCTTCGCGCACATCAACCTCGACCTGATCTACGGCACGCCGGGGGAGACGGACGACGACTGGCGGGCCTCGCTGGAGGCGGCGCTGGCGGCCGGGCCGGACCATGTCTCGGCGTACTCGCTGATCGTGGAGGAGGGCACCCGGCTGGCCGCGCGGATCCGGCGCGGCGAGATCGCGGGCGTCGACGACGACGTCCACGCGGACCGCTACCTGATCGCCGAGGAGCTGCTCTCGGCGGCCGGGCTGGAGTGGTACGAGGTCTCCAACTGGGCGGCGGCGGGCGAGGCGACGGCCCGCTGCCGCCACAACGAGCTGTACTGGACGGGCGCGGACTGGTGGGGCGCGGGCCCGGGGGCGCACAGCCATGTGGGCGGCGTGCGCTGGTGGAACCGCAAGCATCCGGCCGCGTACGCGGCCGCGATCGCGGCGGGGACGTCGCCGGGGCAGGGGCGCGAGCTGCTGTTGGCGGAGGACCGCCGGGTGGAGCGGATCCTGCTGGAGCTGCGGCTGCGGGACGGGGTTCCGGTGGACGTGCTGACCGCCGCGGGGCGGCGGGCGGCGGAGAAGGCCGTCGCGGACGGGCTGGCGCTGGGGTCGGCACTGGACGAGGGGCGGGTCGCGCTGACGCTGCGCGGGCGGTTGCTGGCCGACGCGGTGGTGCGGGACCTGGTGGACTGAGCTCTCGGCGGCCGCCCCTCCACCGGGGTGGAGGGGCGGCGCGCGATGGATCAGAGGGGGAGCAGGGACCAGGCGGCGGCCCAGGCCAGGAAGGCGGCCCCGGTGACGGCCGGCAGCGCCGCCCGCGGCGCATGCGCGCGGCAGGACTGGACGGCGACGGCGGCCGCGAGGACGACCGTCGCGGCGCCGAGCACCTGGAGCACCAGCCACGGCACGGGCTCGCCGAGGAGCGCGGGCCCGGCCGCCCGGCCCTGCGTCGCGTACACCGCGACGACCAGCAGCAGCGTCCCGGCGACCGTCACCGTCCCGCACCAGCGCAGCGCCCGTCCGCAGCGGCGCAGGCCGCTCCGCGCGGCGGACGCCCGGCGTCCGACTCCTGCCGCGAAACCGGCGATCAGCGCGGCCGCGGCGGCGAGTTGGAGCACCGCGGGCGGCGCCGCCGTCGAGCCCGGGTCGGTGCTCGGCACGGCCTGGCGGGGCGCGGCGACCGGTGCCGGGGAGGTCGCCGCCGGGCGGCCGGCGGTGGTGCGGCGCACCCAGGCGGTCATGGTGGAGAGGTAGCCGGGCGCGGGGGCGCCGAACCGGCGGCCGTGCTCGACGGGCCCGCCGATGCGGTCGAAGCCGGTGCGGGTGGCGCGCCCGTTGTGGGCGGCCCCGGCGAGGAAGCGGACCGTCAGATGCGTGTTCCCGGCCCGGGCGAGGGCGGCGCGGTAGATGCGCGCGCTGTCGGCGGGCGGGACCTGGACGTCCTTGGCGCCCCACAGCGCCAGCACGGGCATCCGCATCCGCTCCAGCAGCGGGACGGGATCGTAGGCGGCCGAGGGGAAGAGCCCCGTCCCGGCGAGGAGCCGGGCGCCGGGGCCGGCGACGGCCCGCTGCAGCGAGCCGGGCCCGCGGTAGCCGGCGCCGCCGTGGCCCAGCGCGGTGTTCAGGCTCCACGCCTGGGCGCGCAGCGGGGTGACGCCGGGGCCGCCGAGCGTCACCAGGAAGGCGACGTGCCCGGACTTCAGCGCGGCGAGCGGGGCGACCCAGCCGCCCTCGCTGAAGCCCCACAGGCCGACGCGGTCCGGGTCGACGCCGGGGGTGCGGCGCAGTGCGGCGATGCCGGCGGCGGCGTCGTCGGCGAGGGCGCCGAAGTCGCGGTGGTAGCGGTCGTAGCCGACGGTGCGCTTGTCGTAGACGAGGGCGGCGATGCCGGCGGCGGCGAAGGCGCGGGCCTCGGTGAGGTACTCGCTGCGCGGGCCGGGGCCCGACCCGCCCACCAGCACGATCCCCGGCACCCGCGCCCCGCGGCGGTGGTTCGCGGGCGCCACCACGCTTCCCTTGAGTACCAGCCCCCCACCGCCGCGAAACACGACGGACGTGCTGCTGATGCCCCCACCGGCAGCGGACGCGCTCCGCACCCCCACCACCGAAGCCACCAAGAGCACCGCCACAACCACAACACCCCGCAGCACGCCGACACCGCACGAGCCGGTGGCCCGGGCCGTGGCCGTGAGCCGTCGGGTGCGCCCCCGCAGGGGCGGGGGGAACTGCGCGCTTGCACCGGGCGAGCCGGTGGCCCGGGCCGTGGCCGCGAGCCGTCGGGTGCGCCCCCGCAGGGGCGCGGGGAACTGCGCGCCCGCACCGCGTGAGCCGGTGGGCCGGGCCGTGGCGGTGAGCCGTCGGTTGCGCCCCCGCAGGGGCGCGGGGAACTGCGCGCCCGCGCCGCGCGAGCCGGTGGCCCGGGCTGCGGCCGTAAGCCGAGGGGCACGCCCCCGCAGGGGCGCGGGGAACTGCGCGCCCGCGCCGCGTGAGCCGGTGGCCCGGGCCGCGGCCGTAAGCCGTCGGGTGCGCCCTCGCAGGGGCGCGGGGAACTGCGCGCCCGCGCCGCGCGAGCCGGTGGGCCGGGCCGTGGCCGTAAGCCGAGCGGCGCGCCCTCGCAGGGGCGCGGGGAACTGCGCGCCCGCGCCGCGCGAAACGGTAGGCCGGGCTGCGGCCGTGAGCCGTCGGGTGCGCCCCCGCAGGGGCGCGGGGAACTGCGCGCTTGCACCGGGCGAGCCGGTGGCCCGGGCCGTGGCCGCGAGCCGTCGGGTGCGCCCCCGCAGGGGCGCGGGGAACTGCGCGCCCGCACCGCGCGAGCCGGTGGGCCGGGCCGTGGCCGTAAGCCGTCGGGTGCGCCCCCGCAGGGGCGCGGGGAACTGCGCGCCCGCACCGCGCGAGCCGGTGGCCCGGGCCGCGGCCGTAGGCCGAGCGGCGCGCCCCCGCAGGGCGACGCGCCGCCCGCGGGCAGGCGAGTTGAACAGGACGAGCACCGCGTGCTCTCCTTTCGAGTGAAGGATTCGTGCGTCACAGGACGCGCCCGTGAGGGCGCGGTCGCGCGGCCTTCGCCCTGCCGGGTCCGCCGAGTTGCCGCTCGGCGGCCCGGCCCTGAGCGGGCGAGCGGGCCTCTAGTTGTCCCCGACTCCATCCGCGTCCCCGTCCCCGGCCTCGTCCGCGGACGGAAAACCGAGGAGCCGGAGCCGGACGGGCCGCGTGCCCGGGGGACGCTCCCCCGGCTGCGGCGAGTAGCGGTAGACGAGCTTGATGTACTCCTCGAAGAACTCCTTCAGCCGTGCCGGATCGACCCGCAGCGTCGCCCGCGAGAACAGCACCGCGTCCGCCCACGGCCCCAACTCGGCCGCGTGCTCCTCGAACGCGTCGTACTGCTCCAGGATCTCCGCGAGGTTCGCGCGGTTCATCGCCGAGACCGCCTCGCGCATCTCCGGCGACTGCCGGCTGTACGGCGGGAACCGGCGGTCCGCGGCGACCGAGCGCCACCACCGCTCCCGGCCGCGGGCCAGCTCCGGCACCTCCTCGATGAAGCCGTGCTTGGCCATCTGCCGAAGGTGATAGCTGGTCAGCCCGGTGCTCTCGCCGAGTTCCCGGGCCAGCGCCGCCGAGTTGACGGGACCCTCCCGCAGCAGCCGCTCGATCCTGCGGCGCAGCGGATGCGCCAGCAGGCGGACCGCCGCCACATCCGTGATCTCGGTGGGCGGCGGTGCCGGCGACGCCGGCGGTGGCGGCTGCCCAGGGGTCTCGTCCGGTGCCATGGCATGACCGTAGCCCCTTGCAAAGAGTCTTTGCAAGGGGCCTTTGCAACTCGCCCGCCCGCGAGTTGAGGAAGCGTCAGTGCGTCAGTTCTTGCTGACCCGCGCCGCGGTGCCGTACGCGCAGACCTCGGTGCCGCCCGCGCTCTCCTGGTCGGTGACGTCGAACCGCATCGCCAGGACCGCGTTGGCGCCCAGCGCCTGCGCCTGCTCGATCAGCCGGCCCATCGCCTCGTTGCGGCTCTGCACCAGCGTCTTCGTCAGACCCTTCAACTCGCCGCCGACCAGCGACTTCAGGCCCGCGCCGATCTGGCTGCCGACGTGCCGGCTGCGCACCGTCAGGCCGAACACCTCGCCCAGCACCTCGTCGATGCGGTAGCCCGGCGCCTCGTTGGTGGTGACCACCAGGACCCCGTCGCTCGTGGTGTGCGCACCGCCGAAATCGCTGATGTTCGTCATGTATCCGACCCTACCGTGACAAAGTCGATAAGTTCCTCGACGCGGCCGAGCAGCTGCGGCTCCAGATCGCGGAACGTCCGCACCCCGCCCAGGATCCGCCGCCAGGCCGCCGGCGGGTCCACCGGCCAGCCCAGACCTCGGCAGATGCCCTCCTTCCAGGGCTGCCCCTTCGGTACCACCGGCCAAGCGTCGATGCCCACCGCCGAGGGTTTGACGGCCTGCCAGATGTCGACAAAGGGATGCCCGACCACCAGCACATGGTCCCCGGAGACCTGCGCGGCGATCCGGCTCTCCTTGGAGCCCGGCACCAGATGGTCGACGAGCACGCCCAGCTTCCGGCCCGGCTCCGGCGCGAACTCCGCGACGATCGCGGGGAGATCGTCCACGCCCTGGAGGAACTCCACCACCACGCCCTCGATGCGCAGGTCGTCGCCCCAGACCCGCTCCACCAGCTCGGCGTCGTGCTTGCCCTCGACGTAGATGCGGCTGCCGCGGGCCACCCGGGCGCGGGCGCCCGGCACCGCCGTCGAGCCGGAGGCGGTGCGCACCGGCCCGGCCGGACGGGACGGGCCCGCCGAGGCGGGCCGCACCAGCCGCACCGGCCGGCCGTCGACGAGGTAGCCGGTGGGCGCGTCCATCGGGAAGACCCGCAGCTTGCCGAAGCGGTCCTCCAGCGTCACCGTCAGCCCGCCGGCGGTCTTCTCCCAGCGCGTCACCGCACCGCAGAAGCCGGTGGTCGGCTCCTCCACCACCAGCCCGCGCTCGGCGGCCAGTTCGGGCGGGGGCGCCTGCTTCTTCTTCCACGGCGGGGTGAGGTCGGCGTCGTAACCACGGCTGCGCATGGGCTCTTTTCTACCCTGCCGGACGCGGCGTCAGCAGCAGCCGGCTCCGCCGGCGCAACCGCTACGGCCGCTGCTCCGCCAGCTGCGCGCGCTGGTGGCGGACGAAGGCCGCGTCCACCGGGGCGCCGTGGCCGGGGACGTAGCGGGCGTCCGGGCCGCCCGCCGCCAGCAGGACGTCCAGCGCCGCGGGCCAGGCCGCCGGGTCGGCGTCCTCGCCGGCCTGCGGCGGGCCCGACTCCTCCACCAGGTCGCCGCAGAAGACCACCCGGGGTGTGCCGTGCACCACCACGGCCAGGTCGTGGGCGGTGTGCGCGGGGCCGGGGTGCACCAGTTCGACCCATCGCCCGCCCAGGTCGAGCTGGAGGGATTCCGGCGTGTCGCCGACTTCGCGGTCGGGCCGCCGCAGCCGGTTCGCCGCGTCCCGGGCCACCTCCTCGGGGAGGCCGTGGCGGATCGCGTCCGCGAGGTCGTCCGCCCGCCGCCGCTCCAGCTCCGCGCCGATCCCGAGGCGGCCGAGGAGCACCGCATCGGGCGGCAGCCCGGCGGCGCCGTAGACATGGTCCCAGTGCGCGTGGGTGAGCACCGCCCAGCGCACCGGCAGCCCGAACTCCGCCTCGGCCAGCTCCGCCAGCCGCCGCCCGTCCGCCGGGGTGGGGCCCGGATCGACGGCCAGCACCCCGTCCCGCCCCGCCACCAGCCCTGCCGTCACGTCCACGTCGCCGAACCGGTACGCCCGACTCCACCCGGTGATTGCGTCCATCGCTCCATTCCGGCACGTCGGACCCCGGCCGTACACTGGCTGCGGGGCGATTGGCACTCCGCTCGGTAGAGTGCCAGGCCGGGACCGGGATCGGCAGCGAAGGGACGGAGGTGCGTCGGCCGTGCTCGACGAACGCAAGCTCGAGGTGCTGCGCGCCATCGTCCAGGACTACGTGGGCACCGAGGAGCCGGTCGGCTCCAAGGCGCTGGTCGACCGGCACAACCTCGGCGTCTCGCCCGCCACGATCCGCAACGACATGGCGACGCTGGAGGAGGAGGGCTACATCGCCCAGCCGCACACCAGCGCCGGCCGGATCCCCACCGACAAGGGCTACCGCCTCTTCGTCGACCGCCTGGCCAGCGTCAAGCCGCTGTCCACGCCGGAGCGGCGGGCGATCCGCAGCTTCCTGGAGAACGCGGTCGACCTCGACGACGTGGTCACCCGCACCGTCCGGCTGCTCGCCCAGCTGACGCGGCAGGTCGCGATCGTGCAGTACCCGTCGCTGACCCGCTCCACGGTCCGCCATGTGGAACTGCTCTCGCTGGGCCCGTCCCGGCTGATGCTGATCCTGATCACCGACACCGGCCGGGTGGAGCAGCGGCATCTGGCCACCCCCGGCGAGGTCGGCGAGGCGCTGCTGGGGGATCTGCGGGCGCGGCTGAACGCCGCGGTCGTCGGCCAGCCGTTCAAGGAGGTGCCGCGGCTCGTCGAGGAGCTGCCGCTGGCCTTCGAGGAGGCGGAGCGCCCCAACGTGGCCGCCGTCCTCTCCACGCTGCTGGAGACGCTGGTGGAGCAGACGGAGGAGCGGATCATCCTGGGCGGCACCGCCAACCTGACGCGATTCGGCCATGATTTCCCGCTGACGATCCGTCCCGTGCTGGAGGCACTGGAGGAGCAGGTGGTCCTGCTGCGTCTGCTCGGGGAGGCGTCCGAATCCGGGATGATCGTGCGGATCGGGCACGAGAACAAGGCACATGAGGGGCTGGCCTCCACATCGGTGGTGGCCGTCGGCTACGGTTCGGGCGACGAGGCCGTCGCGAAACTCGGCGTGGTCGGCCCGACTCGTATGGACTACCCGGGAACGATGGGAGCGGTACGCGCAGTGGCACGGTACGTCGGACAGATTCTGGCGGAGTCGTAGGTGGCCGCGGACTACTACCAGGCGTTGGGCGTTCGGCGGGACGCCAGCCCTGAAGAGATCAAGAAGGCTTTCCGCCGGCTGGCGCGCGAGCTGCACCCGGACGTCAACCCGGACCCGAAGACGCAGGAGCGCTTCAAGGAGATCAACAACGCCTACGAGGTGCTGTCGGATCCCGAGAAGCGCCGGATGTACGACCTCGGGGCCGACCCGCTGTCGTCCAACGGCGGCGGCGGTCCGGGCGGCTTCGGGGCCGGTCCGGGCTTCGGCTTCAGCGACATCATGGACGCGTTCTTCGGCCAGGGCGCCGGGGCGCGGGGTCCGCGCTCGCGGACGCGCCGCGGCCAGGACGCGATGATCCGCATCGATGTGACGCTCGCCGAGGCGGCCTTCGGCACCACCAAGGACCTCCAGGTCGACACGGCCGTGGTCTGCACCACCTGCAACGGCGAGGGCGCGGCCCCCGGCACCACTCCGCAGACCTGCGAGATGTGCGACGGGCGCGGCGAGGTCAGCCAGGTGACGCGGTCCTTCCTCGGCCAGGTGATGACCTCCCGCCCGTGCCCGCAGTGCCAGGGCTTCGGCACGGTCGTCCCCAACCCGTGCCCGGAGTGCGCGGGCGACGGCCGGGTGCGGGCGCGCCGCCGGCTGACGGTGAAGATCCCGGCGGGCGTCGACAACGGGATGAAGATCCAGCTGTCCGGCGAGGGCGAGGTCGGCCCCGGCGGCGGCCCGCCCGGCGACCTCTACGTCGAGATCAACGAGCTGCCGCACAAGGTCTTCCAGCGCCGCGGCGACGACCTGCACTGCACGGTGACGCTGCCGATGACGGCGGCGGCGCTGGGCACCCAGGTGCCGCTGGAGACGCTGGACGGGCGCGAGGAGGTGGACATCCGGCCGGGCACCCAGTCGGGGCAGTCCATCCCGCTGCACGGCCGCGGCATCACGCATCTGCGCGGCGGCGGCCGGGGCGACCTGCTGGTCCATGTGGAGGTGCAGACGCCCAGCAAGCTCGACGCCGAGCAGGAGGAGCTGCTGAGGAAGCTGGCGACGCTGCGCGGCGAGGAGCGTCCCTCGGGGCACTTCTCCCCGGGGCAGCAGGGCCTCTTCTCCCGGCTCAAGGACGCCTTCAACGGCCGATGACCGCACCGGTGTTCGTGGTGGAGGGCGGGGCGCTGGCGCGCGCCGCCGCGGGGGACGTGGTCCCGCTGGACGGCCCCGAGGGGCGCCACGCGGCCGCGGTGAAGCGGCTGCGGGCCGGCGAGGCGGTGGTGCTGGCGGACGGCGCCGGGCGCGGCGTGGACGGCGTGGTGGACGCGGTGCGCGGCAAGGACGGCATCGATGTCCGGGTCGAGGCGGTGCGCGACGAGGCGCCGCCGGCCCCGCGGGTGACGGTCGTGCAGGCGCTGCCCAAGGGAGACCGGGGCGAGCTGGCCGTGGAGACGATGACCGAGGTCGGCGTCGATGCGGTGGTGCCGTGGTCGGCGGCCCGGTGCGTGACGCGCTGGTCGGGGCCGCGCGGCGAGAAGGCGCTCGGCAAGTGGCGCGCCACGGCGCGCGAGGCGGGCAAGCAGGCGCGGCGGCTGCGCTTCCCGGAGGTGGCGCCGCCGGCGTCGACGGCCGAGGTGGCGGAGCGGGTCGCGGCGGCGGACGTCGCGGTGGTGCTGCACGAGGCGGGCGCCGCGGCGTTCGCGTCGCTGGCGGCCTCGGGGCTGGGCGAGGCGCGCGAGGTGCTGCTCGTCGTGGGGCCCGAGGGCGGGATCGCCCCGGAGGAGCTGGAGCGGTTCACCGCGGCGGGGGCGTCGGTCTGCCGCCTGGGGCCGTCGGTGCTGCGGACATCCACGGCGGGCGTGGTGGCGGCGGGCCTGGTGCTCGCGGCCTCCGGCCGCTGGCGCTGACGCCGGCGCCGGCGCTTGGCAGGGGTCCGCCGCGGGGTTCGGGGTCGCTCTTCGGATGCCCGGTTTGCGGCGCTCACTCGCGCGGTTCCTCGCGTCCCTGTTGTGGGAGCGGTTCCAAATGAGGCTGCGAGTTACTTCCAATGAGTGAACGCAGAGGCCGCGGCGGTGGGTGCCCCGCGAGGGGCGCGGGGAACTGCGCGAGGGTCCGCAAACCGGCACAAGACGGGCGCAAGCCGGGCGCGGGCCGCAGCATCCCGGACGCCGCCCGCGGGCGGTCAGCTCGACTCCCGCGCCACCAGCTCCGTCGCCAGCACCACCCGGCGGTGCGAGCGTCCCCGCTCCTCGATCTCGTCGAGCAGCAGCCGCACCATCTCGCGGCCCATCTCCTCGATCGGCTGCCGCACGCTGCTCAGCGGCGGCGTCGTGTGCCGGGCGATCATCGAGTCGTCGAAGCCGACCACGGCGACGTCCTCCGGCACCCGCCGCCCCGCCGCGCGCAGCGCGGCGAGCGCGCCGGCGGCCATCACGTCGGACGCCGCGAAGACGGCGTCCAGCCCGGGCTGCCGGGCCAGCAGCTCGGCCATCGCCGCCCGGCCGCCCTCCTCGGTGAAGTCGGCCTCCGCGACCAGCGGTGACGCGTCGTCGACGGCCGTCCCGTACGCCGCCAGGGCGCGCTGGTAGCCGCGCAGACGGGAGCGGGACGCCTCCATCTCGCGGGGGCCGGTGATGGTGGCGATGTGCCGCCGGCCGCGTTCCAGCAGGTGGGTGGTGGCGGCCTCGGCGCCGCCGGCGTTGTCCGGCTGGACGTGGCTGAGGCGCTCGCGGTCGGAGCGGCGGCCGCCCAGCACCGTCGGCATGTCCAGCTTCTCCATCAGGTCGGGCAGCGGGTCGCGGTCGTGGACGGCGGCCAGCAGCACCCCGTCGACCCGGCGGGCCGTCAGGAAGTTGGTGAGCCGCTTCCGCTCCTCCTCGGTGCGCACCAGGATCAGCAGCAGCTGCAGGTCGACCGCCCCCGCGTTCGCGGACAGCTCGGCGCTCACCCCGCGGATGATGTCGGCGAAGTACGGCTCGGCGAGCAGCCGGCTCTCCGGCTCGGGGATGACCAGGGCGATCGCGTCCGTCCTGCTGGTCACCAAGGAGCGCGCGGCCCGGTTGGGGACGTAGCCGAGCTCCTGGATGGCCGCCTCGACGGCCTCCCGGGCGCGGGCGCTCACCTTGGGCGAGCCGTTGATGACGCGCGAGACCGTGCCGCGTCCGACCCCCGCGCGCGCCGCGACCGCCTCGATGGTGGGACGGCGTTCATTGCTGTTCATATCACTGCCTTTCGTGCGAATCCGCATCGAGTGCCGACGATGTCAGACACGGCTCGATAACCAAGTTGTCTTCAACTGTTGACACTTGACCGTCCTCCGGTGGAGTCTCTGCGTCAACGAGATAGTGGGAGCGCTCCCATACGGCAGGAGGAAATCATGAGGATATCCGGTAGGCGGGCGGGACGTCCCAGCAGACGGCGGGTCCTTGTTCCGATGGCGGCCGGACTCGCCGCGATCGGGCTGCTCGCCGGCTGCGGCAGCTCGGGCTCGGGGTCGTCCGGCTCCTCGACGAGCGGCAAGGTCACCCTTCGGGTCGGCGACTTCGGCACCTTCGGCTACAACGCCAAGGGCGCCGACCTGTTCGCCGAGTACATGAAGCTGCACCCGAACATCAAGATCGTCGAAGACACCAACGCCAACGAGCAGAACTACTGGAACACCACCCAGGCCCACCTCGCCTCCGGATCCGGCGCCGACGACATCCAGGCCTTCGACGTCTCCCGGATGGGCCAGGTCACCTCGACCCTGGCCGGCAAGTTCGAGGACCTCTCCAAGGTCTCCGGCGTCGCCGAGTCCAACTGGACGGCCGTCAAGTGGGCCCAGGGCAAGGCGAAGAGCGGCGCCGTCGTCGGCCTCGGCACCGACCTCGGCCCCGAGGCGGTCTGCTACAACACCAAGCTCTTCAAGGCTGCCGGGCTGCCCACCGACCCCGCCGCGGTCGCCAAGCTCTGGGCCGGCAGCTGGACCACCTTCGTCAACACCGTCGGCAAGCAGTACCAGGCGCACGCCCCCAAGGGCACGCACTTCCTGGACAGCGGCGAGGGCCTCTTCAACAGCGTCGTCGGCAGCGGCGCCACGCAGTACTACGACGCGAGCGGCAAGGCGATCTACCAGGCCAACCCGTCGGTGAAGGCGGCCTGGGCGCTCGCCGGCCAGGCGGTCGCCGCGGGCGAGACGGGCGGCATCGCCCAGTTCTCCACCCAGTGGGCCTCCGGCTTCGCCAACAACACCTTCGCCACCACCATCTGCCCGGCCTGGCAGATGGCCAACATCGTCAACGACTCCGGAACCAAGAACGCCGGCGTGTGGAACATCGCCACCGCGCCGCAGGCCTCCAACTGGGGCGGCTCCTACCTGACCGTCCCCTCCCAGGGCCGCAACACCAAGGCCGCCGAGGCGCTGGTCCAGTGGCTGACCGCCGCGCCGCAGGAGGCCAAGATCTTCACCACCAAGAACATCGGCAACTTCCCGTCCAACGTGCAGGCGTACGCCGACCCGTCCGTCTCGGGCGCCAAGAACGCCTTCATGTCCAACGCGCCCATCGGGCAGATCTTCGCGGCCGCGGCCAAGAAGATCCCGGCCGCTCCGATCGGCCAGTACGACGGCGTGATCCGCAACGACATGGGCAACGGCGTGCTGCTGATGGAGCAGAAGCACAAGAGCCCGGCCGCCGCGTGGAGCGCCACCATGGCGCAGATCAAGACCGACACCACCGGCTGACGGCGCCTTTCCGCCCGCGGTGCCGGGACCGGAGCGCACCTTCCCGGTCCCGGCACCGCCCTCCGCACGGGCGTCCGCACGGACGTCCCCTCCGCCTTCCTCCGCAAAGGAGTCGACCGTGTCCGTGGTCGAATCGCCCGCCGCCCCGTCGGCGCCGAAGACCTCCGACGACGCCCGGCGCCGCGCCCGCCGCAGCCTGCTGCACAGGCTGGACACGAAGGCGTCCCCGTACCTGTTCGTGGCGCCGTTCTTCCTGCTCTTCGCGGTCTTCGGCATCTTTCCGCTGATCTGGACCGGATGGATGTCGCTGCACTCCGTCAGCACCCTGGCACCCGGGCAGATGACCTGGGACGGGCTCGGCAACTACACGATGCTGGGGCATGACGCCGTCTTCTGGAAGTCCCTGCGCAACACCGTCACCATCGGCCTCATCTCGGCCGTCCCGCAGCTGCTGATGGCGATGGGCCTGGCCCATCTGCTCAACTACCGGCTGCGCGGCCGGATGTTCTTCCGGGTGGCGCTGCTCGCCCCGTACGCCACCTCGGTGGCCGCCGCGGCGCTGATCTTCCAGTTCGTCTTCCAGCAGAACGACGCCGGGTTCGCCAACTGGTTCCTGCACCTGTTCGGATTCAAGGCGGTCGCCTGGGAGCCGGGCACCTGGACGTCCCAGCTGGCCGTCTCGGCGATCGTCATCTGGCGCTGGACGGGCTACAACACGCTGATCTACCTGGCCGCGATGCAGGCCGTGCCCGGCGAGCTCTACGAGGCCGCGGCCCTGGACGGGGCCGGCCGCTGGCGGCAGTTCCGCAATGTCACCGTCCCCTCGCTGCGGCCCACCATCCTCTTCACGGTGATCATCTCGGCGATCGGCTCGCTGCAGTTGTTCGGCGAGCCGTACCTGTTCGGCGGCAGCGCCCAGGGCATCAACGGGGGCTCGTCCAACCAGTACTCGACGCTCGCGCTGTACGTCTACCGGCTCGCCTTCAACTCCGAGCACCTGGGCCGGGCCGCCGCCGTCGCCTGGGTCATCTTCTTCATCGCCGTGATCGTGGGCGGCCTCAACGCCCTGATCGCCCGACGCCTGAGCAGGTCCGCATGAGCCTCCGCACCCGCAACCCCGCCGGCCGCCTGCACAGCGGCGGCCCGATCACCTACATCGTGCTCTCCGTGGTGGCCCTGGTCTCGCTCTTCCCGCTGTACTTCGCGGTGGTCGCGGCGTCCACCTCGCAGAGCCGGATCGCGCAGAGCCCGCCGCCGCTGATCCCGCACGGCAATCTGCTGCAGAACCTGCGGGCGGTGTGGGACTACCAGGGGCCCGGGGCGCACACCCTGGGCCTGGCGATGGTGAACTCGATCATCGTGGCCGGCGCGGTCACCGTCTCCACCGTGCTCTTCTCCACCTTCGCCGGGTTCGCCTTCGCCAAGCTGCGGTTCACCGGCCGCAATCTGCTGCTGATCCTGGTGGTGGCGACGATCGCGGTGCCGCCCCAGCTGATCGTGCTGCCGCTCTTCCAGATCATCTCCGGGCTGCACTGGACCAACCAGCTGCAGTCGGTGATCCTGCCGAGCCTGGTCACCGCGTTCGGCGTCTTCTTCATGCGGCAGTTCCTCAGCGAGGCGCTGCCCACCGAGCTGCTGGAGGCGGCCCGTGTCGACGGCGCCAACTCGCTGCGCACCGTCTGGCACGTGGTCTTCCCGGTGGCCCGGCCCGCCATGGCGGTGCTGGGGATGCTCACCTTCGTCCAGGCCTGGAACGACTTCCTGTGGCCGCTGATCGCGCTCACCCCGAGCGGAAACCCCACCCTCCAGGTCGCGCTGGCCAGCATCGGCGGCGGCTACAACATCAACGAGGCGGTCATCATGGCCGGCGCCGTGGTCGCCACCGTCCCGCTGCTGCTGGCGTTCGCCCTCTTCGGCAAGCAGATCGTGGGCGGCATCATGCAGGGAGCCGTCAAGGGATGAGCGGCGGCCAGCAGTCGTTCCACCGCCCCGAGTTCGACAGCCAGACGAGAGGACCCCGCCGATGACGTTTCCGCCGGACTTCCTGTGGGGTGCGGGCACCTCGGCGTACCAGGTGGAGGGGGCCGTCGCCGAGCACGGCCGCACCCCCTCCATCTGGGACACCTTCAGCCGCCGCCCCGGCGCCGTGGTCGGCGGTGCCACCGGCGAGACCGCCGCCGACCATGTCCACCGCTACCGCGAGGACGTCGCGCTGATGGCCGAGATAGGCCTCAACGCCTACCGGTTCTCGCTCTCCTGGCCCCGGGTGCAGCCCGGCGGCCGCGGCCCGCTGGTCGAGAAGGGCCTGGACTTCTACCGCCGGCTGATCGACGCCCTGCTGGAGCGCGGCATCACACCGCTGCCCACGCTCTTCCACTGGGACCTGCCGCAGGAGCTGGAGGACGCCGGCGGCTGGCCGGTGCGCGACACCGCGCTGCGCTTCGCCGAGTACGCCGACCTGGTCGGCGGCGCGCTGGCCGGCAGCGTCGGCCATGTCACCACGCTCAACGAGCCCTGGTGCGCGGCCTTCCTGGGCTACGCCTCCGGGGTGCACGCGCCCGGACGCACCGAGCCGGAGTCCTCGCTGCGCGCCGCGCACCACCTCAACCTCGCCCATCTGCTCGCCTCGGAGGCGCTGCGCCGGCACGGGCTGAAGGTGTCGGCGACGCTCAACCTGCCGGAGGTGCGGCCGCTCACCTCCTCCCGGGCGGACCGGGACGCGGCGCGCCGCATCGACGCCCTGGGCGGGCGGATCTTCCTCGGGCCGATGCTGGGCTCCGGCTACCCGGACGACCTGCTCAAGGACACCGAGGAGCTCACCGACTGGTCCTTCGTCAGGCCCCGGGACATCCCGCACGGCAGCTCCGTGGACCTGCTCGGCATCAACTACTACACGCCCACGCTGGTCTCGCACGGCCCCGCGGGGGAGGCCGGCTCCGACGGGCACGGCGGCGGGGCGGCGTCCCCCTGGCCGGGCACCGAGAAGCACGTCCGCTTCCATGTGCCGCCGGGCGAGCGGACGGCGATGGGCTGGGCCGTCGACCCGACGGGCCTGCGCGACCTGCTGCTGCGGATCGGCCGCCGCTACCCGCGGGTGCCGCTGCTGGTCTCGGAGAACGGCGCGGCCTTCGACGACACCGTCGGCCCGGACGGCGCGGTGCACGACCCGCTGCGGATCGGCTATCTGCGCGGGCACCTGGACGCGGTGCGGCAGGCGCTGGCCGGCGGGGTGGACGTGCGCGGCTACTTCGCCTGGTCGCTGCTGGACAACTTCGAGTGGG
>NZ_MLCF01000134.1 GCF_001879105.1 Mangrovactinospora gilvigrisea
GGCGAGCTGCCCTACGCCCCCGCCTCGGCGAGGTGAGGGCACCGATGCTCCGCGTCCTTCGCCCACCCACGTCAGACAAGGAAGCCGGCTGACCCATGGCACGCGACTTCGGCCACATCCACACCAGGATCTGGGAAGACCCGGACTTCCAGCGCCTCGATGCCCCCCATCAGCGGCTCTTCCTGTTCCTGCTCACCCAGCGCAACCTCAACCATGCCGGCCTGCTGCCGATCACGCTGCGCCGGTGGGCCTCCAAGGCCCCGGGCCTGACAACCGACCAGCTCCGCGACCAGCTCGCTGTCCTGGCCGATCACCGCTTCGTCGTCATCGACGAGGACGCCGAAGAGCTGCTGGTCCGCACCTTCCTACGCAACGACAACATCTGGCGGCAGCCCAACGTCATGGCGGCCGCCGTCACCGCGGCCGGGGAGATCACCTCCCTGGTGCTGCGCCGCGCGCTGCTCACGGAGCTCGACCGCCTTCCCGTCGCCGAGCTGAGCGACGCCCCGGGCAAGAACGGCGCTCCCTCCGTCCGGGGGAAGGTGCGCGGCAGCATCGCCGACCTGAAGCGCCAACTCGGCGGCGACGCCCCGCCGCCACCCGGCTCCGGCGCCCAACCCCACCCCGCTGAGGGGGATGCCGAGGGCTCTCCGACCCCTCCCCAAGCCCCGAAACCCCCTACCGACCCCACCCGGGAACCCCAACCGAAC
>NZ_MLCF01000135.1 GCF_001879105.1 Mangrovactinospora gilvigrisea
TCAACCCCGCCCCCAGCACGAACACCTGGGTGCGCGCCCCCTCGGGCGCCCGCACCGCCCGCACCTCCAGCACGGCCGCCAGCAGCAGCCCGTCGCCGAAGCCGGCCACCGCGAAGCCGCCCGCCGCCACCGCCGCGCCGCCGGGCAGCAGCGCCGCGGCACCCAGCGCCAGCCCGCAGCCGAGCAGCGGCAGCGCCGTCCCGCGCGGCGGACGGCGGGCGGCCCGCAGCGAGCCGGCGAGGCCGCCCACCGCGAACGCCGTCATCAGCAGCGCGCCCGTCCCCGACGACCAGCCGCGCGCCTGGCCGAGCAGCACCGCCGTGGGCGCCAGTGCCCCCGCGCCCAGCATGGCGAGGCTGCTCGCCGCCGTCGCCGCGCGCAGCGGACGGTCTGTCAGCATCAGCCGCGCCGCCGCGCGCAGCGGAACGGCTCCCTGCGTCGTCCGGGCGCTCGGCGTCTCGCCGCCCAACCCCGCCGCCAGCACGGCCGCCGCCGCGGAGACGACGGCCACCGCGGCCGCGCTCGCCGCCGGGCCGAGCGCCACCAGGCCCGCCGCGGCCGGCGGCCCGGCGAGCCCGCCGATGTTGTAGGAGGCCGCGTCCCAGCCGCGGGCCCGCGTCCGCATCGCGGCGGGCACCACCGCGTCCAGCCGGACCGACATCCCGCCGCTCGCCATCGGACCGCAGGCCCCAGCGACGGCCGCCGCGGCGAGTACCCAACCCAGCGGCGCCGCCCCGACGGTGAGCACCGCCGCGGTGAGCCCGGCCCCGAACACCGCGAGCGCCGCGGCATGGGCGAGGCCGGGCCGGCGCGCCCGGTCGACCGCGGCGGCCAGCATCGGGCCGCCGGCCAACTGCGGCAGCAGCAGCGCCGATCCGGCCAGCGCCCCCTCCCCCGCCGAGGCGCCGCGATGCACCGCGACGAGCACCAGCAGCAGGGCCGCGCCGCCGTCGGCGGTGCGGGCGAGGGTGGCCGCGGCGAGATAGCGCACCAGGGCGCCCGAATCCGGCTGTAACGCTTTCATTGCTCAGGACGTTACACGGTGCGGCCGTCCACCTGGAAGACTGGACGTCATGGCGAACGAGATCCGCCCCGTGGACCGGCTGGTGGCGCTGGCCAACCTGCTGGCGGACGACCCCGCGGCGCCTCCGGAGGCCCTCGCCGAGGTGCTGCACCGGCACGGCGAGCCCGGCCGCCCCCGGCTCACCGCCCCGGACGCCGCCGAACTGCGCTCCGCCGTGGACGCCTTGATGCCCGCCCTCGCCGCCGCCGACGCGGACGAGGCCGCCGAAGCCGTCAACGCGCTGCTCGCCGCGCACGCCGGGCCACCCCGGCTCACCCGCCACGACGGGACCGCCTGGCACCTCCATGTGGATGCCACCGACGATCCCCCGTGGGAGACCTGGCTGCTCGCCTCGAGCGCCCTCGGCCTCGCCGTGGCCCTCGCCGAGCACGGCCGGCCGCTGTGGGGCCGCTGCGCCGCCGAGGGGTGCGGCCGGTTCTGGGCCGGCGCCGGCCGCGGCTCCCCGCAGCGCTACTGCTCGCCGCGGTGCGCGACCCGCACCCGCGTCGCCGCGCACCGCCGCCGCGCCTGAGCGCCCGTCAGCCGGTGGCCAGCGCCTGGGCTATCAGCCCGTCCGACAGCTCGACGAGCCGGGACCGCGCCTCGGCGTCGTACGCCCAGGCCTGCGCCCGCGCCTCCGCGGTGCCGTTGAAGTACCGGCCCGACACCTCGTCCGCCACCCCGCCGCCCGAGGGGTCGCGGATCAGCCGCAGCGCGGCCCGCGCTCCCTCCTCCACCGTGCTCGTCGGGGTGATGCCCGACTCCCGCACCATGGTGGTGGCCATGAATGTCGCCGGATGGAGCGAGGTGACCGAGACGCCGGACCCGCGCACCTCCTCCGCCAGGGCGAACCCCGAGGCGATCATGGCGAGCTTGCTCTGGCAGTAGGCGGCGATCCCGTCGTAGTGCCGCTCCAACTGGGGATCGTCGAAATCGACCGGCGCCTGCCCGGCCGAGGCGACGTCGACGATCCGCGCCGGCGCCGAGGCGCGCAGCAGCGGCAGCAGCCGGCGGGAGAGATGGCGGGCCGCCAGGTGGTTGACCGCGAAGCGCAGCTCGTACCCGTCCGCGCTCACCTCGCGGCCGCCGCCCGGCGCACCGCCGCCCGCGGCCGCGTTGTTGACCAGCACATCCAGCCGGTCGAAGCGGCTCAGCACCTCCTCGGCCAGCGCGTCCACCGCGCGGAGCGAGGCGAGATCGGCGACGACCGTCTCGGCCCTGCCCCCGACCGCCTCGACCTCCTTGCGCACCTGTTCGGCACGGCCCGCATCCCGCCCGTGGACCAGCACCAGGGCGCCGGCCGTGCCCAGATCGAGGGCGAGGCGGCGGCCGAGGCCGCCCGTCGCCCCGGTGATCAGAATCGTCTGCTGCCCGATGGCCCGCATCCCGCTCACGCCCCGCTCGCCAGCCGCGCACCGCCGTCGACGCGCAGCACCGTGCCGGTGGTGAAGCCGTTGCCGATCAGATAGGCGATGGCGTCGCCGAGATCCTCCGGCTCGCCGACCCGGCCCACCGGAGCCGACTTCGCCCAGTTGTCGAACGTCTCCCGGCGGGCCTCCTCGGACGCCCAGTTCCACCACGGCGTGCGGACGATGCCCGGCGACACCGCGTTGACCCGCACCGGCGCCAACTCCACGGCGAGCACCGGCACCATGGAATCCACCGCGCCGTTGACCGCGGCCAGCCCCGCCGTGCCGGGCATGGCGGCACCCGAGGACGCGGCCGTCACAAAGGTGATCGAGCCGCCCTCGCGCAGCACCGTCAGTGCGGCCTGGGCGGCTATCGCCTGGGCGATCAGCTTGCCCTCCACCGCCTTGCGCAGCTCGGCCTCCGTGATGTCGCGGAACGGGCCGGCGGCGGAGGCGCCGGTGGCCGCGATGACCACATGATCCACGCTGCCCAGCTCGGCGAAGAGGGCGCGCATCCCCTCCCCGTCGGCCGCGTCGGCGACGCGGCCCTCCAGCATGCCCGCCCCGTCTCCCCCGGGCGCGCCCTTCAGCTCCAGCAGGGCGGCCTCCAGCCGCTCCGCGCTCCGACCGGTGATCACCACCCGGCGTCCCTCGGCCAGTTGCCGCCGGGCGGCGGACAGGCCGATGCCGGAGGTTCCCCCCACGATCACGACGCTCTCGCTCATGCTCTGCTCCTCCTCGGAGTCCGAATAACGAGGCTCGGTGTCACGGAAAGAACAGTAATACGGTGCACGGTGTCTTGTAAAGTGGATCCATGGAACCCACCGAGACCGCCGGCGAGGCCGAGACGGCCGGCACCGCACCCGCCCGGGGCAGGCCGCGCAGCCAGGAGGCCCGCCGCGCCGTCCTCGACGCCGCGCTCCGGCTCTGCCAGGAGGACGGCTACCAGGAATTGACGATCAAGGGCATCGCCGACACCGCCGGCGTCGGCCGCCAGACGGTCTACCGCTGGTGGCACACCAAGGCGGACATCCTCGTCGAGGCCCTCGTCGATCTCCGCCGCCGCTTCCCGGACGGCCTCTTCCCCGACACCGGCGACACCCTGCGGGACGTCGAGACGCTGCTGGAGAGCACGTTCGCGCTGACGCGGAGCAGCACGGGCCGCGCGATCACCGGCCTGATGGCAGACGCGCAGAGCGACGGGCGGCTGTCGGCGGTGCTGCGGGAGGAGGTGATCGGGCCGCGCCGGGCGCATCTGCGGGGGATCCTGGAACGGGGGGTGGAGCGCGGGGAGTTGGCGCAGCAGCCGCCGGTGTCGCTCGATCTGGCGGTCGACTTCGCGTTCGGGACGATGTGGTACCGGCTGCTGGATCGGCACGGGCCGGTGGACGAGGCGTTGGCGGCGGAGATCACGGCGGGGCTGTCCAAGCTGTTGACGTAGCCGCCCCAGGTGCGCTGTGGTCTCTGCTACCGATTCCCGAGGGGCTTCGCCCGGGGCAATCCACCTTCGTCCCGGCATCCCACCGGGACGGCCCCGCCGTCCGTGCGGCGCCGGGACGACGATCACACCCAGGAGGACGTCCGTGGTTCCGCAGATCGATCGAGTGCAGTTGACGACCGTGGCGTACGCCGACAACGCGCGGCTGGCGGCGCGGCGGCGGCTGTACGCCGCCACCCGGCCGCAGCGCGATCTGCAGGCGCTGGCGATGCGCCATCTGCCAGCCGAGGCGCGCGTGATCGTCGACGCGGGCTGCGGGGACGGCCACTACACCGCGCGGATCCGCGCCGAGCGCCCCGCCGCCACCGTCCTCCCGTTCGACCTCTCCCCCGGCATGCTGCTCGGCGTCCCCGCGCCCCGCGCCGTCGCCGACATCGTCCGGCTGCCGCTCGCGGACGCGTCCGTCGACGCCGTCCTCGCCATGCACATGCTCTACCACGTGCCCGATCCGGACGCCGCGCTCGCCGAGCTCCGCCGGGTGCTGCGCCCCGGCGGCACGCTGGTGCTCTCCACCAACTCCCGCGCCGACAAAGGGGAGCTGCGGGAGCTGCGCGCCGCCGCCGTCGACGGGCTGGACGGCATCCGCTACCCGGCCGACACCACCGCCCACTTCGCCCTCGACGACGCCCCCGCCCGGGTCGCCCGGCACTTCACCGACCTCGACGAGAGCGACCTCCACCTCACCGCCGTCACCGAGCTCACCGACCCCGCCCCCGCGGTCGACCACATGCTCAGCACTCTCGCCGCCGACGACGCGGCCGCCGTCGCGGAGGCGGAGCGGCGCGCCACCGCGATCGTCCGGGAGCGGATCGATCGGGACGGCGCCTACCGCATCACCAACCACACCGGCATCCTCAGCGCCCGCGCCCCGTCCTGAGCCGCCCCGGAGCAGCGCCCCGCCTCACCCCCCGAACCGGTCGGCCAGGTACTCCTCGAAGGTCCGCCGCCCCTCCGGCACACCCTCCCGGTCCGGCGTCACCAGGGCGCCGGCCCGCAGCGCGCGGCCCAGCCGGCCCGGCAGCGGCAGCGGCGCCAGCGACCGCCGCCCCGTCCCCGCGGCCCGCAGATAAGCCCGCACCAGCCCGCCCAGCGCCCGGACCTCGGGCCCGCCGAAGTCCGCCGCCCGTGCCGCCGCGGGCCCGGCCGCCAACTCCACCAGCCGGGCCGCCACCTCGCCGCTGTCCACCGGGCGCAGGTTCACCCCGGACGGCACCGGCACCACCGGCAGCCGTCCCAGCGCGCCGGAGACCGACGCCACCAGGTCGTGGAACTGGGTCGCCCGCAGGATCGTCCAGGGCAGCCCGGACGCCTCCACCTCCCGCTCGGCCGCCAGCTTGCGGCGGTAGTAGGGGAACGGCGCCCGGTCGATGCCGACGATCGACACATGCACCAGACGAGCCGGCGCGCCGTCGCCCTTCGCGGCCCGCAGCGCCGCCGCCAGCCGCCGCACGCCCTCGGGGTCGGTCTTCCCCATGTGCCGGACGTCGCTGGCGCAGTTGACCACGACGGCCACTCCCGCGACCGCCTCGGCGAGCCCGGCGCCCGTCGCCAGGTCCCCGGTGCACCACTCGACATCCCCGCCGACGCCACCGTCGGCCCGCTCCGCCGGACGGGGCCGCCGGCTGAGCAGCCGCACCGGCCGGCCGGCCGCCGCCAACTGCCGCACCACCCTGCCGCCCAGCGTCCCCGTGCCGCCGGTCACCAGGACCGCGCCCCCGCCGTCCGCCGCGCTCTCCGCGCTCTGAGCCATGCCTTCCGCTCCCTTCTCCGAGCCGGGCCCGGCACTCCTCGTCCTGACCCACTACCCGGAACGACGCACCGGCCCCGCCGTCACGTGACACGGCCACCCGAAGAGGCGGACGATCGCGGTCCGGACCTGCGACGATCACCGTCCGGATGCAGGCAGCGCCCCATTGTCAGTGGGCCGTGCCAAGGTGGTTCCCAGTCGGGGGCGACGGAGCCTCCCACACACCGGAAAGGCCACGATCATGAAGACCCCCACGCACCGCTCCGGAGCGCCGTGCTGGATCGATCTCGGCACACCGGACATCGACGCGGCCCGCGCGTTCTACGGTGCCCTCTTCGGCTGGGAGGGCGAGCCCGGCCCGCCCGAGACGGGCGGGTACGTCAACTTCACGCTCCAGGGGCAGATGGTGGCGGGCGCCATGCCCCTCATGGACGCGAACCAGCCCCCCGCCTGGACGGTCTACTTCAAGACGGACGACGCCGAGGCCTCCGTCAAGGCCGTCGAGCAGTCCGGCGGCCGCACCCTCTCCCCGCCCATGAAGGTGATGGAGTTCGGCACCATGGCGATCTGCGCCGGGCCCGAGGGCGCGCACTTCGGCATCTGGCAGCCCAACCTCCACCAGGGCTTCGGTGCGATGGGCGATCCTGGCACGCCCTGCTGGTTCGAGCTCAACACCGCCGACGGGGCCGCCGCGAGGAGCTTCTACGAGGGCGCCCTCGGGTGGACCGCCTCCGACGAGGCGATGCCCGGCGGCACCTACACCACGGTCACCGCCCCCGGCGCCGAGATGGCCTTCGGCGGGATCACCGCCCCGACGCCCGACGTCGGCAAGCAGACGCCGTCGCTGTGGCGGCCCTACTTCGCGGTCGAGAACGCCGACGCCAGCACCGCGAAGGCGGTCGAGAAGGGCGGCAAGGCCGTCATCGAGCCCACCGACATCCCCTCGGTAGGCCGCTTCGCCGCTCTCCAGGACCCGTGGGGCGCGTCCTTCTCGGTCCTCACCCCCGGCTGAGCGCGCGGCAGCGCGTCCGGGGCCGCCGCACCGGGCGATAATCCCGCGACGCCGCGGCGGGTGATCGGGTAGAACCTCCGGATGCGCCCTGCCCCCGGAGAGGTCCTCCACTTCTCGGAGGATCCGACGATCACCCGCTTCGTCCCGCACATCGCCGCCACCGCCCGCGAACGCTCCCGGGCCTTCGTCTGGGCCGTCGACGCGGAGCTCGCCCCGCAGTACTGGTTCCCCCGGCAGTGCCCGCGCGCCACCGCCTGGGCGCTGCCCGGGATCACCACCGACGCCGACCGGGAGCGCATCATCGGCCCCGGCTGCGGCGATCGCGTCCATGCCATCGAACTCGACTGGGCCGAGCGGTTCCTGACGGTCGAGCTGTACGCCTACCGGCTGCCCGCCGCCGCCTTCCGCCCCCATCCGGACCCCGCCGAGTCGGACGAGCGCCCTTCCGCCCTCGTCGCCACCGAACCCGTGGACCCGCTGGGGCCGCCGCAGCGCGTGCCCGACCTGCTGGAGCTGCACCGCGCGGCCGGCATCCAGCTGCGCCTCCTCGACAATCTGCGCCCCTTCTGGGACGCGGTCGTCGCCAGCACCCTCGACTTCGGCGGCATCCGCCTCCGCAACGCCATACCGCGGCCCGCCCCGGAGGAGTGATCCTCCGGACCGGACCGCGGCCGCGATCAGGCGAACGTGTACCGATCGGGCGTCAGCTGCAGCCGCTGGTGGAGCCGCAGCCCTCGCAGACGTAGCAGCTGCCGGCGCGGCGCATCTTGGTGCCGCAGGAGAAGCAGAGCGGGGCGTCCGCGTTCAGCCCGAGCTGGATCTCGGCGAGCTCGGTGGAGTTGTGGACCGTCCGCCCGGCGTCGGCCGGCTTGGCCTCCGCCCCGTCGGCCTTCGGGGCCGGCGCGGCCGCCGACGGCGCCGAGGTCACCTGGCGGGGCGCCGACTGCTGGAGCGACTCCAGGTCGGGCTCCTCCTCGTAGCCGCCCTCCGGCTCGTAGGAGCCGGTCTCCAGGTGCCGCTGCCGCTCGGAGGCGGAGTGGATGCCCAGCGCGGAGCGGGTCTCGAAGGGCAGGAAGTCCAGCGCCAGGCGGCGGAAGATGTAGTCGACGATCGACTGCGCCATCCGCACGTCCTGGTCGTCCGTCAGGCCCGCCGGCTCGAAGCGCATGTTGGTGAACTTCGAGACGTAGGTCTCCAGCGGCACGCCGTACTGCAGGCCCACCGAGACGGCGATGGAGAAGGCGTCCATCATGCCCGCGAGGGTCGAGCCCTGCTTGGACATCTTCAGGAAGACCTCGCCCAGCCCGTCGTCCGGGTAGGAGTTGGCGGTCATGTAGCCCTCGGCGCCGCCCACCGTGAAGGAGGTGGTGATGCCGGGGCGGCCCTTGGGCAGCCGGCGGCGCGTCGGCCGGTACTCCACGACCTTCTGCGGCTCGGCGGCGACCGGGGCGGTCTCCGCCTTCGCCTTCTCGTCGGCCTTCTTCGCCGACAGCGGCTGGCCGACCTTGCAGTTGTCGCGGTAGACGGCGAGCGCCTTGGTGCCCAGGCGCCAGCCCTCGAGGTAGACCTCCTCGATGTCCTCCACGGAGGCGGACTCGGGCAGGTTGACCGTCTTGGAGATGGCGCCGGAGAGGAACGGCTGGGCCGCGGCCATCATCCGGACGTGCCCCATCGGGGAGATGGCCCGCTCGCCCATGGCGCAGTCGAAGACCTCGTAGTGCTCGGCCTTGAGGCCGGGGGCGTCGATGACGTTCCCGTGGTCGGCGATGTGCGCGACGATCGCCTCCACCTGCTCGGGCTGGTAGCCCAGGCGCCGCAGGGCCTGCGGCACGGTGTTGTTGACGATCTGCATCGAGCCGCCGCCGACCAGCTTCTTGAACTTGACCAGGGCGAGGTCGGGCTCGACGCCGGTGGTGTCGCAGTCCATCATCAGGCCGATGGTGCCGGTGGGGGCCAGCACGCTCGCCTGGGCGTTGCGGAAGCCGTTCTTCTCGCCGAGGCGCAGCACGTCCTGCCAGGCCTCGGTGGCCGCGGCCCACACCGGGCTGTCCAGGTCGTCGATGCGGACGGCGGCGGTGTTGGCGTCCGCGTGCTGCTTCATGACGCGCTTGTGGGCGTCGGCGTTGCGGGCGTAGCCGTCGTACGCGCCGACGATGTCGGCCAGTTCGGCGGAGCGCTTGTAGGAGGTGCCGGTCATCAGCGAGGTGATGGCGCCGGCCAGGGCGCGACCGCCGTCGGAGTCGTAGGCGTGGCCGGTGGCCATCAGCAGGGCGCCGAGGTTGGCGTAGCCGATGCCGAGCTGGCGGTAGGCGCGGGTGGTCTCGCCGATCTTCTGCGTCGGGAAGTCCGCGAAGCAGATGGAGATGTCCATCGCGGTGATGACCAGCTCGACGACCTTGGCGAAGCGGGTGGCGTCGAAGCGCTGGTTGCCCTCGCCGTCGTCGTCGAGGAACTTCATCAGGTTCAGCGAGGCGAGGTTGCACGAGGAGTTGTCCAGGTGCATGTACTCGCTGCACGGGTTGGAGGCGGTGATGCGGCCCGTCTCCGGCGAGGTGTGCCAGCGGTTGATGGTGTCGTCGTACTGGATGCCCGGGTCGGCGCAGGCCCAGGCGGCCTCGGCCATCTTGCGGAACAGGCCCTTGGCGTCGACCTCCTCGATGACCTCGCCGGTCATCCGGGAGCGCAGCCCGAACTTCTCGCCCGCGCCGACGGCGTTCATGAACTCGTCGGTCACCCGGACGGAGTTGTTGGCGTTCTGGTACTGGACGGACGTGATGTCGTCGCCGCCCAGGTCCATGTCGAAGCCCGCGTCGCGCAGCGCGCGGATCTTCTCCTCCTCCGTCACCTTGGTGTCGATGAAGGCCTCGACGTCCGGGTGGTCGACGTCGAGGACGACCATCTTGGCGGCGCGGCGGGTGGCGCCGCCCGACTTGATCGTTCCTGCGGACGCGTCGGCGCCGCGCATGAAGGAGACCGGGCCGGAGGCGTTGCCGCCGGAGGAGAGCAGCTCCTTGGAGGAGCGGATCCGGGAGAGGTTGAGGCCGGCGCCCGAGCCGCCCTTGAAGATCATCCCCTCTTCCTTGTACCAGTCGAGGATCGACTCCATGGAGTCGTCGACGGAGAGGATGAAGCAGGCGGAGACCTGCTGGGGCTGGGCGGTGCCGACGTTGAACCAGACCGGCGAGTTGAAGCTGAAGATCTGGTGGAGCAGCGCGTGGGCCAGCTCCTGCTCGAAGACCTCGGCGTCCTCGCCGGTGGCGAAGTAGCCCTCCTTCTCGCCGGCCGCGCGGTAGGTCTTCACCACGCGGTCGATGAGCTGCTTGAGGCTCCACTCGCGCTGCGGGGTGCCGACCGCGCCGCGGAAGTACTTGCTGGTGACGATGTTGACCGCGTTCACCGACCAGGAGTCGGGGAACTCGACGCCGTGCTGCTCGAAGTTGACGGAGCCGTCGCGCCAGTTGGTCATGACGACGTCGCGGCGCGTCCAGGTCACCTCGTCGTAGGGGTGGACCCCGGGCGTGGTGTGGATGCGCTCCACCCGCAGACCCTTGGCGGCCTTGCCGGGGGTTCCCTTGACGGCGCCCTTCTTGGGCGCGCCGTTGGCCTTCGAACCCCGCGCCGAGCCGCTCGTCGTCTCTGTCATGTCTGCTCCTCCTGGGCACATGCCCGTGTCCGCGGGGTCTCGCCGCCCCGCGGGCCTCGCACCTGTATCTGCGCTGATGAACCTGTGTGCTGCCGCTGCGCGCTAGCCGGCGGGGGCGGGCTCGGGGACGTGCGCGTCGCTCCCCGCGCCGGCGCCGTCACCGCCCGTCTCCCCGTCGGCGGGGTCCGGCCGCTCGCCGCGCAGCTCGGCGATGGCGGCCTCGAAGTCCTCGAGATCCTCGAACGCCCGGTAGACCGACGCGAACCGCAGGTAGGCGACCACGTCCAGCTCCTTGAGCGGGCCGAGTATCGCCAGACCGACGTCGTGGGTGGTCAGTTCGGCGTTGCCGGTGGCCCGGACGGCCTCCTCGACGCGCTGGCCGAGCAGGGCCAGGGCGTCCTCGGTGACGGGCCTGCCCTGGCAGGCCTTGCGGACACCGGTGATGATCTTGCCCTTGCTGAACGGCTCGGTGACGCCGCTCCGCTTGATGACCATGAGCGCGGCCGTCTCGACGGTGGTGAACCGCCGGGAGCACGCCGGGCACTGGCGGCGGCGGCGGATGGCCGCGCCGTCGTCGGTGGTGCGGGAGTCGACCACTCGGCTGTCCGGATGGCGGCAGAAGGGGCAGAACACCGCGACATCCCTCCCGTTCCTCGTCTCGTGCGACACCGGCTCATGGATGGCCGGAACCACGCGGTTCCCGGACGTACCGGGAGCCCCGCGGCCTGTCTCCAGTGTAGGCGAAGGCTCCGACAGATCACGCACCGGAACCACAACCTATGGACGGCCGGGACCCATACAACCACTAGATGTGGGGGTTCGGGCAGCGGACACGCCCATCATGGCGATCCGTTTCCGTAGCCCGGGACGCACCCTCCGGCATCGCCGCAGGCAGACGCGGCGGCGGCACCACGGACGGCCGAAATGTGACGGTCCGTCGGTTTTCGCGATGCCCTCCGAACGGCCCAGCGGGGCCCCGCGGCCGTTCGAGCGGATGTCGAAATACCGCAAGATCTCAATTCGTGCTACCAAAACAAAAGAGATTCACTCGAACGTGTGTTTGGCGCAACCTTTCGAACCCTACTAGCGTTGTCACCCCAGGGAGACACCACGATGAAGGGGCCGACGTGACGACCGCAGAGAGCAGTACCGTACCCGTGCAACCCACCTCCCAGGACACCACCCCACCCCCTACCCCCCGCTCGCTCCCCGGCCGGCCTCCCGGCATTCGGACCGATGCCACCGGCCTCACCGACCGCCAGCGCAAGGTCATCGAGGTCATCCGGGACTCCGTGCAGCGCCGCGGCTACCCGCCCTCGATGCGCGAGATCGGGCAGGCCGTCGGGCTCTCCAGCACCTCCTCCGTGGCCCATCAGCTGATGGCCCTGGAGCGCAAGGGCTTCCTCCGCCGCGACCCGCACCGGCCCCGCGCCTACGAGGTGCGCGGCCCCGAGAGCCGCAAGGTCGAGCCGATCGAGAAGGGCAGCGGCCGCCCCGCCACGTCCTTCGTCCCCCTGGTCGGTCGGATCGCCGCCGGCGGCCCCATCCTCGCCGAGCAGTCGGTCGAGGACGTCCTACCGCTGCCGCGCCAGCTCGTCGGGGAGGGCGAGCTGTTCGCGCTGAAGGTGCAGGGCGATTCGATGATCGAGGCCGCCATCTGCGACGGCGACTGGGTCACCGTCCGCCGCCAGCCGGTCGCCGAGAACGGCGACATCGTCGCGGCGATGATCGACGGCGAGGCCACCGTCAAGCGGTTCAAGCGGGAGGACGGCCACATCTGGCTGCTCCCCCACAACGCCGCCTACGAGCCGATCCCGGGCGACAACGCCACGGTGCTCGGCAAGGTCGTCGCTGTGCTCCGCAGGATCTGACTCCGCCGCGCGGCACGCGGACCGCCGCAGCCGGTCGGAGCGCGCCCAAGGCACCCATGGAGCCGCCCGCTGATGCACCACCAGCGGGCGGTTTTTCCTGCCCGGCGCCGCGGCGCCGGCGTCAATCCGGCTTCGTTGCCGAGGTGTTGATCGCGGCGAGCGAGCGCCGCACCTGATTCCGGTCGGTGGTGTACCAGAAAGGCGGCATCGACTGCCGGAAATAACTTCCGTACCGCGCCGTCGCCAAGCGGGAGTCGAGCACCGCCACCACACCGCGATCGTCCATCGCGCGGATCAGCCGGCCCGAACCCTGCGCCATCAGCAGCGCCGCATGATTCGCCGCGACCGCCATGAAGCCGTTTCCGCCGTTCTCCTCCACCGCCTTCTGGCGGGCCGTCATCAGCGGGTCGTCCGGCCGGGGGAACGGAATCCGGTCCATCACCACCAACTGGCAGGACGGGCCCGGCACATCCACCCCCTGCCACAGCGACAGCGTGCCGAAGAGGCAGGTCTCCGGATCCTCGGCGAAGCGGCGGATCAGCTCGCCCAGCGTCTCCTCGCCCTGCAGCAGGATCGGCACGTCCAGCCGCTCGCGCAGCGTCTCCGCGGCGAGTTGGGCGCCCCGCATCGAGGAGAAGAGCCCCAGCGTGCGGCCCCCGGCCGCCTCCACCAGCTCGGTGAGCTCGGCGAGCATCTCCGGGCGGTCGCCCCGGCCGGGCGGCGGCAGATGCCGCGCCGCGTAGAGGATGCCCTGCTTGGGATAGGTGAACGGGGAGCCCACGTCCACCCCGCGCCAGCGCGGCGGCGCGTCCTCGTCCGCCGAGGCGTCGGCCTCGGCGTCCTCGGACGGCTCGGGCAGCGGGGCGTCCTCGGGGACGCGGCCCTCGGCGCCGAGGCCGACCGAGGCGGCCACCCCCTCGAAGTCGCCGCCCAGCTTGAGGGTGGCCGAGGTGAGCACCACCGTGCGGTCGCCGAAGAGGTTCTCGCGCAGCAGCCCGGCCACCGAGAGCGGGGCGACGTAGAGCGAGGCGCCGAAGCGCTCGCCCCGGTTCGCCCACACCACGTCGTAGGGGTTCTCCTCCAGCAGCCGCTCGGCGGTGCGGTGCGCCGCCTCCACCGAGGCGAGCGCCTGCTTGCGCACGGCGTCCTCGCCGGCCACCGTCTTGTCGCGGACCTCGCCGATCCCGGTGATCGCCTGCCGGCAGGCGTCCCGCACCAGGGCGACGGCGTGCGCCAGGTTCGGCTGCAGCGCCTCCAGGCGGCCCTCGGGGACCACCTCCATCACCCCGGCGAAGTTCTCCGCGGCCGCCTCCAGCGCGTCGGCCGAGCGGTCCGACAGGAGCTTGGCGGCACGGCGCGCGGCCCGCGTCACCGTCCACGGGGCGAGCTGCTCGGTGGCGACGCCGGTGGCCCGGGAGACCAGCTCATGGGCCTCGTCCACGATCAGCAGATCGTGGTCGGGCAGGATCGGGGCGCTCTCCAGCGCGTCGATCGCCAGCAGGGCGTGGTTGGTGACCACCACCTCGGCGAGCTTGGCCCGCTCCCGCGCCTGCTCGGCGAAGCACTCCGCGCCGTACGGGCACTTGGAGGCGCCCAGGCACTCCCGGGAGCCCACCGACAGCTGCGCCCAGGCGCGGTCGGAGACGCCGGGGGTGAGCTCGTCGCGATCGCCCGTCTCGGACTCCTGGGCCCACTCGGCGATCCGCACCACCTCGCGGCCCAGCTTGCCGGTGGGGCCGCCGGCGCCCTCGGCGGCCTCGGACGCGGAGATCAGCGCGTCCTCCTCCTCGCTGGGCGTGCCCTCGTGGACGCGGTGCAGGCACACATAGTTCGCGCGGCCCTTGAGCATCGCGAACTCGGGCCGGCGGCGCAGCTGCGGATGGAGCGCCTCCACGGTGCGGGGCAGGTCGCGCTCGACCAGCTGGCGCTGCAGCGCCAGGGTGGCCGTGGCGATCACGGTGCGGCCGGGGTGGGCCAGGGCGGGAACGAGGTAGGCGAGGGACTTGCCGGTACCGGTGCCGGCCTGGGCGAGGAGGTGCCCGCCGCCTTGCAGCGAGCGGTCCACCGCCTCGGCCATGGCCACCTGGCCCGGCCGCTCCACACCGCCCACCGCCTCGACGGCGGCGTGGAGAAGCTCGCGGGTGTCGCTCACGTTCACCTCGTAGGGTCGTGGACGCTGTGCTCGCGACCGCGGCATTGCGCGGAGGTCCGGGGGTTCGCTCCCCGGGGAGTCGCAGCGGGTCTGGTCATCGCGCACCAACCTTATGCGGTGCCAGTGACACCCGTTGCCCCGACGAGCGGGTTGGGGACAGTGCCGTGCACGGCGGCATGGGGGCGGTCGGCGCGGTCGCGGTAGCCGTCCATCAGGAGGCGGTTGCGGTTCAGGCAGAGCCGGTCGATCCGCGGGGTGAGCAGGTCGAAGAGGCGGAAGCGCGGCGCCAGTTCCGGGAAGCGCGCCTGGTGGTCGAGGATCTCCGCGCGGACCAGGCCCCAGAACGCCTCGGCGCGCAGCCCCAGCTGCTCCTCCATCAGCGGCGCCAGGTAGCGGAAGACGCCGACGAAGAGCCCGGAGTGGATGAACTGGCAGAGGAACGCGGGCGGTTCGCGCAGCAGCACGGCGGCCGCCTCGGCCGGGATGCCGCGCTGCTCGGGCAGCGGCTCGCCGGTGTCGCCGAGGTTGACGTCGTCCACGAAGTCCTTGACGGCGAGGCGGACGGGCACGCCCCGCGTGTCGAAGACCACGATGGCGTTCTCGCCGTGCGGGGAGAAGACCAGCCCGTAGCGGTAGAGGAAGTGCAGCAGCGGCGGCAGCAGGGCGTGCAGCAGCAGCCGCGTCCACTCCTCGGGGCTCAGCCCGGAGCGGGCGACCAGCTCGGCGGTGAGCGCCCGGCCGTCGGTGCCGGTGCGCAGCAGCGCGGCGAGGGTGCGGGCCCGCTCCCCCGGTTCGAGGCGGGGCGCCAGCGGCTCACGCCAGATGCAGCCGAGCAGCTCCCGGTACTGGTACGGCACCTCCGCGGCGAGCGGCTCGGACTCGTAGAGGGGGTGCGGGACGGCGATCGAGGCGACCTCGCCGAGCAGGATCACCCGGCACTCGTCGCGCAGGAAGGGATCGGCGTCGCGCAGCGCGTGGATCCAGGCGGTGACGGCCGGCGCGGCGAGCGTCCGCTCGGTCGGCAGCCCCCGCCAGACCAGCGTGTTGAGCACCGACAGCGGCAGCTTGACGGAGTGCCGCTGCGGCCGGCTGGCGTTGAGGAAGGTGCGGATGGACTGCTGCGGCAGCCGCAGGTCGCCGTCGCTGGGGAGCGGGATGATCAGGCCCTCGGCCAGCTGGGGCGCGTAGAGCGGGGCGAGGGTGCTCTCCCACTGCCAGGGGTGGACGGGCAGCAGCAGGTACTCCTCGGGGGCGCGGCCCCGGGCGTGGACGGCCGCCTCCAGCCGGGCGCGGGCCGCCGGGTCGAGCTCCAGGCCGTAGAGGCGCTCGGGGTCGGCGAGGCGCGGGACGGCCCGGTAGCGGGCGAGGTCGCGGTGGACGGCGATCCAGGGCAGCGGCCGCGGCTCGGCGTGCTCCGGGGCGTGCCGCTGGGCGTCGGCGGCGGAGAAGCCGAGCCGGCCCTTGTTGGCGACGATCCACGGGTGGCCGGTCTGCCGGCCCTCCAGGGCGGCGTAGTCGAGGTCGGCGAGGCGGGCGGCGGTGTCGCCGGCGGCGCGGGCGGCGCCGTCCAGCCGGGCGTCGGCGGTGAGGGTGGCGAGCAGGTCGCGGACGAGGTGCGCGGTGGTGGCGCCGTCCAGGCCGAGGGTGCGCCGCAGGTCGGCGAGGAGGCCGACGGGGTCGGCGAGGGGAGCGCCGTCGATCATGAGGGTGGCCGGGTCGGCGTCGACGCGCCAGTGGCCGTAGGCGGAGCGGCGGGCCCGGAAGGTGACGGTGCGTCCGCTGTCGGTGGTGAGGCGGTAGGCGTCGGGCCCCTCCCCCGGCTGCGGGGCGAGCAGCTCCTCGTAGGCGAGCTCGGAGATCAGGTGGGCGGCCATCCGGCGGGACGCGGCCGTCCAGTTCTCGGCGGTGAGGTGGGCGGGTTCGTGCAGAGCCGGCGCGGGCGCCGGCGCCGGCTCGGGATGCTCCATCGGACGGGGCGCCGGGCGCTCGGAGGCCGGCGCCGGGACGGGCGCGGGCACCGCGGCCGTCGCGGCGTCCGGCGAATCAGGTGAGGTGTGCGGAGGCACGGTCGGACTCCAGGGTGGATGCGGGTCGGTGGCTGTCGGTGCCGCTGGCGACAGGGGCTGCGGACGTGGCGGGGGACGCGGGCGTGAAGGTGGTGAACGCGGTGCGCTGCGGAAGGCGGTGGACGGTGCGTCCGGCCAGCGCGTTGAGGATGACGGCCGCCCGCCAGGCCCCGAGCCCGAGGTCGGGAGCGCCGACGCCGTGGGTGTGCAGCTCGGCGTTCTGGACGTGCAGGGGCCCGGCGAGCCCGGCGCGGGTGGCGACGCGGTACTGCGCGTCGACCCGGTAGCGGCCCTGCTCGTCCAGGTCGAGCAGATCGGCGAGCGGGTCGAGGAAGGCGGGGCGCCGGGCGGTGTGGCCGGTGGCGAGGACCAGCGCCTCGGTGGTGAGCGCCGTCTCCGCGCCGGTGGCGCCGTGCCGCAGCCGGAGCCGGTAGCGCGGCCGCCCCTCCGGGCCGGGCACCGCGGCGGCGGCGGTGACCGCGTGGTCGGGCAGCAGGTCGACGGGGGCCGGGGCGCCGCCGATGGTGCGCTCGTAGAGGGCATCGTGGATCTCGGCGAGGGTCTCCGCGCTGGCCGCCTTGTACAGCTGCCACTGCGACGGCACCACGCGGTCCTTGGCCTGCTGCGGCAGGGCGTGGAAGGCGCGGGTGTGGTCGGGGGTGAACTGCTCCAGGCCGAGCTTGGAGTACTCCATCGGCGCGAAGGCCCGGGTGCGGGTGAGCCAGCGCAGCCGCACCTCCGTCCCGGCCGCCTGCCCGTCGAGGGCCGGGCCGGTGGTGCGGGCGTGCGCGCGCAGCAGGTCGAGGAAGATCTCGGCGCCGGACTGGCCGGAGCCCAGGACGGTGATGTCGCGCGCGCCGGCGAGCCCCTCCCTGCCGTCCAGGTAGGCCGCGGAGTGCAGCACCCGCTCCTCGACGAGCAGCGGCGCGAGCGGTTCGGGGACGGCCGGCTCGGTGCCGACGCCGAGGACCAGCGCGCGGGCCCGGGAGGTGCCCTGGGCGTGCGTCACCTCGTAGCAGCCGTCGGCGGCGTCCCAGCGGACGGCGGTGACCTCGGCGCCGAAGCGGCAGGACGGCAGCGAGCGGGCGGCCCAGCGGCAGTAGTGGTCGTACTCGCGCCGCGGCAGGTGCAGCCGCTCGGAGAAGTAGAAGGGGAAGAGCCGGTCGTGGGCGCGCAGGTAGGCCAGGTACGACCAGCGGCTGGTGGGGTCGACGAGGGAGACCAGGTCGGCGAGGAACGGCACCTGCATCATGGCGCCGTCCACCAGCAGGCCGGGGTGCCAGCGGAAGTCGGGCCGGGCCTCCAGGAACTCGGCGCGCAGCCCGGGGACGCCGTCGCAGAGCGCGGCGAGCGAGAGGTTGAAGGGGCCGATCCCGATGCCGAGGAGGTCGAGCGGTGCGGTGCGGGTCACGGGGTGTGCGCTCCTCGGTTGCGGATCATCAGGGCGGCGGTCTTGTCGGGGAGTTCGAGGGTGGCCGAGCGGACGAACCCGGCACGGGCGAAGGCGGCGACGGACCGGGTGTTGCGGACGTCCGGCTCGGCGAGGACGCGGGTGGCGAGCGGGTCGCCGGCGAGCAGCGCGTCGGCGGTGGCCGCGAGGAGGCGGGTGCCGAGCCCGCGGTCGCGGTGCTCGCCGGCGCCGAGCAGGACGTGGATGCCGAGGTCGTGGGGGCGCGTCGGGTAGTGGGTGGCGAGCGGGTCGAGGTCGGCGCGGTACAGCTCGGCGTATCCGCTCGGGGCGCCGCCGAGCAGGACCATGCAGGGGGTGACATGGCCGGCGGCGTACTGCGCGCGGAGGTGGTCGTCGGTGCGGGACGGAGGCCCGGCGAGGTTCCACCAGGCGTCGACGTCGGGGTCGTTCATCCAGGCGGTGAGGAGGGGCAGGTCGTGGACGCGGTCGACGGGGCGGAGGGCGAGGGATCCGGAGCGGATCGAGGGCGCGGAAGGCGCGGTGCCGGGTTCCGGTTCGTGGTCCTGACGCGCGCCCAGGCGGCGGAGCCGCGCCGTCGACTCGGGCCCCGCGCCCCCGGCGGGGCCCGTCATGCCGGTTCCCCGGCGTGGATCGGGTTGTCGATGGGGACGTAGACGGACTGCGTCTCCACCGGGCCGACCAGTTCGTCCATGCCGTGCAGGCGGGTGAGGAGGTTGGCCTTGCAGCGCAGCCGCGGGGTGTCGAGGAGCAGCCGCGGGAGGGTGGAGGCGCCGGTGCGGGCCGCCTCGGCGAGGAAGCCGCGCAGCACGCCGAGGAGTTCGGCCTCCGGGGCGAGCCCCTGCGCGCCCAGCGCGCCGATCAGCCCGCAGATGTTGTTGAGGCCCAGGTAGTAGGCGAACCGCTCGTCGGCGACCGGGTCGGGGACGAAGGTGTCGGAGGTCGCGGAGAGGCCGGGCAGCCGCCCGGTCAGCTCGGCGCGGCGCGACTCGCGGTAGTAGAAGCCCTGGTTGTCGCGGTAGCGGCCGCCGGCCGGCAGGCCGTCC
Source organism: Mangrovactinospora gilvigrisea (assembly GCF_001879105.1). Taxonomy (GTDB): domain Bacteria; phylum Actinomycetota; class Actinomycetes; order Streptomycetales; family Streptomycetaceae; genus Mangrovactinospora; species Mangrovactinospora gilvigrisea. The sequence continues at coordinate 18,937 of NZ_MLCF01000135.1, forward strand.
TCGTCGAGCAGCACGACGGTGTTCTGCTGGTGCGCCTCCAGGGCGATGCCGGCCTCGCCGTCCAGCCAGAGGACGGGGGCGACGACGCGGTCGAGGTAGCGCCGCAGCCAGGCGGCGGCGGTGTCGGCGACCGGGTCGCCGGTGCGGGCGGCGCGCTCGCGGACCAGCTCCTCCAGGCCGGAGCGGAGCGTGCCGTCCGCGACGGGGCGCGGCGCGGTGAGGCCGGCGACGCAGGCCGCGTCCACCCCGTCCACCGGGAACGGGTTCTGCCGGATCATCACATCGAGGCCGTGGCCGGCCCCGCTGCCGACCTCGGCGTCCGGGCCGATGCCCAGCCAGGCCGGGTCGCGGACGATGCCGAAGCCGGGGTGGGCGTCCTGCCACTGCGCCCCCAGGCCGGTTTCGAGCAGCCGGTGCACCTCGATGCCGCGGTGCAGCTCCTTGCGGAGGTTCTCGCGGCGGGAGTTGGTGATCCGGACGGAGAGCGAGAGCTTGAGCATGACGGACGCGCCGCCGCGGTAGACGGTGCGCACCGAGGAGGTGGGGTGCCAGGCGGGGCCGCCGGCGCCGAGGTCGCGCAGCAGGCCGCGGGCGAACAGCTCGCGGGTGCCGGGCCGGTGGGCCGCCTCGCGGGCCTGCCGGGGGTGGACGGGGACGAGCACCAGGCCCTCCGCCCGCGCGGCGGCGGCCTGGCCGGCGCCGGCGTGCTCGGCGACCAGCTCGGCGGCGGAGCGGTCGAGCGCGGAGTCCTGGGCGACCAGTTCGGGGGCGGCGGCGATCCAGTGCAGCGCGAAGCTGCCGCGCAGCTCGGGCGAGTAGGCGCGGAGTTCGGCGTCGTCGAGGCCCTGGCGGCTCTTGGGGGTGGGGTGCAGCGGATGGCCGAGGACGAGGGCCTGCTCGGCGTCGAGGAAGGGGTCGGCGGACCCCTCGGGGGCGGCCGATCCCGGCCCGGGGCCCGTTCCCGGCCCGGGGGTGCGGGCGGCGAGGAAGGCGGCGGTGCGGCTGACGGAGTCGACGACCCGGGCGACCAGGTCGTCCTCCCCCTCGCCGGCGCCGTTGCGGGGCACCGCGCCGGCCTCCCCGGCGAGCAGCGCGGCGATCTCGGCGGCGGTGACGGCGGCCTCGTCCCGCCCGGGCAGGGCGAGCAGCACGGGGCCGCCGAGCCGGTGGTGGCCGGCGGCGGAGCGGTAGGCGAGCGGGGCGCGCAGTTCGGCGTCGGGGCCGAGGGCGGGCAGCGGGACGCGCAGCCGGCCGCCGTCGGTGGCGGCGCCCGCGCCGCTCTCGCGGAGCCAGCAGCGCAGCAGGTTCTCGGCGGCCGCGGCGTCGGCGCGGTCGTGCGGGTCGTGCGGGTCGTGGCCGGGCCCGGGCGGGGCCGCGGCGTCGCCGGCTCGGCGCGGGCGGGGGACGGCGGCGTGGGTCGGGCTGGCTTCCGGGGACGGTCCCGTTCGGTCGTGCACGTCCTTGCTCTTTCCGTGTCGGTGCTGATTCCGCGGAACAGAGGGCGCGAAGCGCTTCCTTGGAAGG
>NZ_MLCF01000136.1 GCF_001879105.1 Mangrovactinospora gilvigrisea
CGGAAGCGGCGGGTGGGGGATCGGCAGGAGGCGTTGTTCGAGGTGGACGGGGTGACGCGGTGAGCGCCGTCGTTGCGGGCGGGGGCGGACGGATCGTCCGCGTGCGCCGGGAGGCGCTGGGCGGGGCCGTCCTGCTGCTGGCGGGGACGCTCGCGGCGCCGGTGCTGCGGTCGCCGGTCCCGGTGGTGCTGGGCCTGGTCGCCGCCCTGGTGGTGCGCGGCGCCCTGCGGCGACGCGCCGCCCGCGTGGCCGCTGAACGGGCCGCGCGCGAGGTCGCGGAGGTGTGCGCGGCGCTCGCCGCCGAGCTGCGGGCCGGGTGCCTCGCCGCCGTCGCCCTGGAGCGGGCCCTCGCCGAGGAACCCGACGCCGACGCGGACGGCGGCCTCGACCGCCCCGCCCTGCTCGGCGCCGCCCGCTACGGCGGCGACGTCCCCGCCGCGCTGCGCCGGGCCGGCGCCGCGCCCGGCGCGGAGGGGCTCGCGGGGCTCGCCGCCTGCTGGGAGCTCGCCTCCGGCCGCGGCGCCGGCCTCGCCGCGGGCGTCGAGCGGCTGGCCGCCTCGCTGCGCGCCGCCGAGGCGCTGCGCGAGGAGGTGCGCGCCCAGCTCGCCGCGCCGCGCTCCACCGCGCTGCTGCTCGCCGTGCTGCCGCTGATCGGCGTGGTGCTGGGCACCGCGATGGGCGCGAACCCGGTGCGCATCCTGCTGCACACCGCTCCCGGCCTGGGCTGCCTCGCGGTCGGCCTGCTGCTGGAGGCGGCCGGGCTGGCGTGGACGGCGGCACTCGCCGGCCGCGCCGAGAGCCGGGCGCGGACGGAGGATGCGTGATGGGCATCTGGGTACTCGGGCTGGCAGTGGGCGTCGGGGCCGCGGTGTGGGGCTGGATCGGGCTGCGGCGGCGCGCACCCGCCGACGCCGAGCGCGCCCTCGCCGCCCAACTGGCGCCGACCGCGGAGTTGCTGGCGGCGGTGCTCGCGGCCGGCGCCGGGCCGGAGGCGGCCGCGTCCGCCGTCGCCGCCACGCTGGGGCCGCCGATGGCGCCGCTGCTCGGCGGCGTCGCGGCCGAGCTGCGGATGGGGGCCGACCCGGCGGACTGCTGGGCGCGGTTCGGCTCTCGCCCCGGGCTGGCCCCGCTGGGCCGCTGCCTGGCCCGCGCGGGCCTCAGCGGCACCGCGTCCGCCGCCGCGGTGGCGGCGCTGGCGGCACGGCGGAGGGAGTCCGGCGCGCGGGCCGCACTGGCCGCCGCGCGCCGGGCCGGGGTGTGGGCGACGGCGCCGCTCGGCCTCTGCTTCCTCCCGGCGTTCCTGCTGGTCGGTGTGGCGCCGGTGGTGATGGGCCTGGCCGAGCGGCTGCTCGGCCGGTGAGTGGACGGATCAGGCAGTGCGGTCGGATCGGCCGGATCGGCCGGATCGGCCGGTTCAGCCGGGTCCGTCGAATCAGTGGGATCAGTGGGATCAGAGCGAGAGGGGAGATCGTCATGATGGTCACGGGAGCGGTGGAGCAGGGGGCGCGGCGGCGGGTGCGGGTGCGGGTGCGCCGCGCCTGCGGGGTCGACTTCATGGGCGGCGGCTGCGGCTGGTGCTGCCGGCGGGGCTGCGGCGCCCGCGGCGGTTCGGGGGCGGTCGCGGGGTGGTGGTGGCCGTCGGTGCGGGAGCGCGTCCGGGACTGGGGGTCCCGGTTGCGACCCGCCGTGCGGGTGCGGGCGCGGGCGGGGTGGGACGCGGGGATGACGACGGCCGAGTACGCGGTGGGCACGGTCGCGGCGGTGGCCTTCGCGGCGGTGCTCTACAAGGTGGTGACGTCCGGGATGGTCGCCGACGCGATGTCCGGCCTGGTGCGGAGGGCGCTCCGTGCCGGGTTCTGAGCGGGCGGCTGGGGGCGACGCCGGGTTCGTCACCGCCGAGGCGGCGGCCGTGCTGCCCGCGCTGGTGCTGCTCGCCGCGGTGCTGATGTGGGGCATCGCGGTGGCCACCGCCCAGCTGCGGTGCGTGGACGCGGCCCGGGAGGGGGCGCGCTCGGCGGCGCGGGGCGATCCGCCCTCCGTGGTGGCCACCGCGGTGCGGGCGGCCGGTCCGCGCGGTGCCGCGCTGCGGGTGCGGCGCGGCGACGACGGGTTGGTCCGGGTGCGGGTCACCGGGCGGGCGCCGGCCTTCGCCGGGCTGGGCCGGGTGCTGACGATGCCGGTGGCCGCGGAGGAGGCGGCGCTGGACGAGCGGATCGGCGGCGGCGGGGAGGGGGCGGTCGGCGGTGCGGGGTGAGCGGCGCGCCCGCGAACGCGGCTCGGCGACGCTCTACGCGGTGGCGCTGGGGATGGTGCTGGTGCTCGCCGGGGCGGCCGAGCTGGGCGTCTCCGCGGCGGTGATCGCCCGTCACCGGGCGGACGCCGCGGCCGACCTGGCCGCGCTGGCGGCGGCCGACCGGGCGGCGCTGGGCGCCGGCCGTGGTGCGGCGTGCGGGGCGGCGGAGCGGGTCGCGGAGACGGACGGCGCGCGGGTCGCGCGCTGCGCGGCGGCGCCGCGCGGCAGGGACGGCGCGGTCGCGGCGGAGGCCGAGGTGGAGGCGGTGGTGCCGGTGCGGGTGCCGGGTCCGCCCGGCGCGGCGCTGGGGGCGCGGGGGCGCGCGCGGGCGGCCGTCACCGGGCTCGGGCGCGACCTCGGTGGCAGCGCGGTCGTTGGCGGGTTAGGGACGGGGGTGCGTCGCGTTGCGGAGGTGGTAGGCGGTGCGGATCGGTGAGCTGTCCCGGAAGACCGGCGTCAGCGAGCGGCTGCTGCGGTACTACGAGGAGCAGGGGCTGCTGCGGCCGCGTCGGCGGCCGAGCGGGTACCGGGAGTACGCGGAGTCCGACGTGGAGACGGTGCGGACGATCCGGTGCCTGCTGACGGCGGGGCTGGGGACGTCGACGATCGCCCAGGTGCTGCCGTGCGCGGTGGGGGGCGGCGGGGCGGTCGGGGTGGAGCTGGTGCGGGAGCTGGTGGCGGAGCGGGAGCGGATCGACCGCGCGATCGGCGAGCTGCACAGCTCGCGGCAGCTGCTCCAGCGGGTGATTGCCGCGGGCTCGCGTTGACGGTCCCTCCGGCCGGCCATGCGCCCCCGCCCCTCCACCCTCCGCCCTCCGTCCCGCCCCTCCGCCCCGGTCAGGCCAGCAGGGCGGTGAGGAGGCGGAGGGAGGCGGGCTTGTCGAGGGGGTCGTTGCCGTTGCCGCACTTGGGCGACTGCACGCAGGACGGGCAGCCGTGCTCGCACTCGCAGGCGGCGATCGCGTCCCGGGTGGCGGTGAGCCACTCGCGGGCCGCGCGGAAGCCGCGCTCCGCGAAGCCGGCGCCGCCCGGATGGCCGTCGTGGACGAAGACGGTGGCCGCGCCGGTGTCCGGGTGCAGCGGGACGGAGACGCCGCCGATGTCCCAGCGGTCGCAGGTGGCGAAGAGCGGCAGGAGGCCGATGGAGGCGTGCTCGGCGGCGTGCAGGGCGCCGGGCAGCTCCTCCGGGAGGATGTCCGCCGCCTCCAGCCGGTCGTCGGTGACGGTCCACCACACGGCGCGGGTCCGCAGCGTGCGGGGCGGCAGGTGCAGGGGCCGCTCGCCCAGCACCTCGCCGGTGATCAGCCGCCGCCGCAGATAGGAGACCACCTGGTTGGTGACCTCCACCGAGCCGAAGCAGAGCCGGACGCCGTCGCCGAGCTTCACCTCGGCCTCCGTGTCGAGCACGGAGATCGCGGTGGTGTCCCGGGCGACCGTGGAGTACGGCGGGTCGGCGCGCTCCACCAGGGCGCAGTCCGACTCCAGGTCGAGCTCCCGCACCAGGTAGGTGCGGCCCTGGTGGAGGTGGACGGCGCCCTCGTGGACGGAGGTGTGCGCGGCGCCCGCGTCCACCGTGCCCAGCAGCCGTCCGGTGTCGGCCTCCACGACCTTCACCGGCGCGCCGCCGCTGCCCCGGATGTCGACGAGGTCGGCCGGCCGCTCGCGGCGCGCCCAGAACCAGCCCGAGGCGCGCCGGCGCAGCAGCTTGCGCTGCTCCAGCTGGGGCAGCAGCAGCCGCGCCGACGGCCCGAACAGCTCCATGTCGGCCTCGGTGAGCGGGAGTTCGGCCGCGGCCGCGCACAGGTGCGGGGCGAGCACATGCGGATTGGCCGGGTCGAGGACGGTGTGCTCGACGGGGCGCCCGAAGAGCGCGTCCGGGTGGTGGACGAGGAAGGTGTCCAGCGGGTCGTCGCGGGCGATGAGGACGGCGAGCGAGCCCTGCTGCTCGCGTCCGGCGCGTCCGGCCTGCTGCCAGAGCGAGGCGCGGGTGCCGGGGAAGCCGGCCATCAGCACCGCGTCCAAGCCGGATATGTCGACGCCCAGTTCGAGTGCGGTGGTGGTGGCGAGGCCCAGCAGCCGCCCCTCCAGCAGTGCCCGCTCGATGGCGCGGCGCTCCTCGGCGAGGTAGCCGCCGCGGTACGAGCCGACCCGGCGGTCGAGGCCGAGCGCCGGGGGGACGCCGGCGGCGCCGGAGGCGAGCCGCTCCCGCGCCACCATGGACACCAGTTCGGCACCCCTCCTCGATCGGGTGAAAGCGATGGTGCGGACCTCGTCGGCGACGAGATCGGTGAGCAGCTCCGCCGCCTCGGCGGTCGCGGTGCGCCGCACCGGCGCCCCGTGCTCCCCCGCCGTCTCGGTCAGCGGCGGCTCCCAGAGGGCGAAGACGGTCTCGCCGCGCGGCGAGCCGTCCTCGGTGATCTCCGTCACCGGAAGGCCCGTCAGCAGCTCCGCCGCGGCGGCCGGTTCGGAGGCCGTCGCCGACGCCAGCAGGAACACCGGGCCGTCCGAGCCGTACTTGCGGCACAGCCGCCGCAGCCGGCGCAGCACCTGGGCGACGTGCGAGCCGAAGACGCCGCGGTAGGTGTGGCACTCGTCGACGACGACGTAGCGCAGCGCGCGCAGGAACGGCGCCCAGCGGGCGTGGCCGGGAAGGATCCCCTGATGGAGCATGTCCGGATTGGTGAGCACCAGGGAGGCGAACCGGCGCACCCAGTCGCGCTCCTCGAAGGGCGTGTCGCCGTCGTAGAGGGCGGCCCGCGGGCGCGAGGCCGCGGCGTCCTCGGGGCCGGCCGCCGCGGCCGCCTTGAGCAGCGATTCCGCGGTGCGCAGCTGGTCGGCGGCGAGGGCCTTGGTGGGCGCCAGGTAGAGCGCGGTGGCGCCGCGGCCGTTCGGCTTGCCGCGGGCGGTCCCGGCGGCGCCGTCGAGCAGCCCGTTGAGGACGGGGGCGAGGTAGGCGAGGGATTTTCCGGACGCCGTACCGGTCGCCACCACGGCCGATTCCCCGGCGAGGGCGGCCTCGGCCATCGCCGCCTGGTGGATCCAGGGACGCGGCACGCCGAGTTCGCGGATGGCGGACAGCAGTTCGGGACGAAGGTCCTGCGGCCAGTCGGCATGACGGGCCGCCCGGGCGGGCAGGTGCTCCCTATGGGTGACGCGATCAAGCCGTCCTCGGGCTGCGGTCAGCCTTTCGAGGACGGCCAACGGCGGTTGCGGGCGCGGTGTCATCGTGGACCAGTCTCCCTGTAAGTCTGTCACCGCCGCGAGGCACAATCGCCGTAAGGCGTCGTGCCGACCTGGTGTTGGATGGTTGAATGCCAGGGCGGCTGCCGAACCGTTCCCCGAACTGTTCCCCGAAAGCGGCCTCCACCCGGAAAGCCGCGGGGGCGACCGCTCGATGCAAGGTGCTGGAGGACCCGTGGACCTGTCTCTTTCGACCCGTACCGTCGGCGACCGGACGGTCGTCGAGGTCGGCGGTGAGATCGACGTGTACACCGCCCCGAAGCTTCGGGAGTGCCTCGTCGAGCTGGTCAATGAGGGCAATTACCACTTGGTTGTCGACATGGAGGGCGTCGACTTCCTCGACTCGACCGGCCTTGGAGTGCTGGTCGGCGGGCTGAAGAGGGTCCGTGCGCACGAGGGTTCGCTGCGTCTGGTGTGCAACCAGGAGCGCATCCTCAAGATCTTCCGGATCACCGGTCTGACGAAGGTCTTCCCGATCCACGCCTCGGTGGACGAGGCGGCGTCGGCGACGGACTGACGTCCCGGCGTCCGTCCGCACGACTTCCTCAGTTCGGCCCGCGCCGCCCCGGCGCGGGCCCGCACCACGCTCTCCGAGGGGGATCCTCCGCCATGGCCATCGTCGAACTCCGCTTCAGCGCGCTGCCCGAGCATGTGCGCACCGCCCGGCTGGTGGCCTCCGCGGTGGCGCGCAAGGCCGGTGTGGACGAACAGCTGCTGGACGAGGTGCGGTTGGCGGTCGGCGAGGCGTGCTCGCGCGCGGTCGCGCTGCACCAGCGGGGCGGCGTGGACACGCCCGTGCGGGTGGAGCTGGAGGAGTCCGAGAAGCGGTTCTCGATCGAGGTGGGCGACGCGGTGCCGTCCCAGGCGGCGGTGGCTGCCGGGGACGGGGGCGCGGCGGCCGAGGAGGACGAGGACACGGGGGAGATGGGGCTCGCGGTGATCTCCGGGTTGGTGGACGACGTGGAGATCGTCGGGGGCGACGGGGGCGGGACGATCCGGATGAGCTGGCCGTTGGTCGGCGCTCCGGTTCGGTAGCGGTTCGCGGGGCGTGTTGTCGCCGCCCCTTCGCCCCGGCACCCCACCCGAGGTGGGTGCGGCGTGGGCGCTGTTGATGTCCCGTCCGGCCCGGTACCCCGCCGGGGGTGGGTGCGCCGTGGGCGCCTTCCGCGGCTGTCCGGCCCCGAGGGGGCGCGTGCGGAATGATCTGTCCGGGTTTTCCGGTTGTTGGTCTGGTTGGGGGGACTAGCGATCACTAGACTCCCGTCCGTCCCGAAAATCCTCGCGTCTTCCCGACGATTAGGACGGTGGAACGGATGGACGGACGGTTAGTACGGGTTGAAGTGCACCACTTGGCCGCCGATGGGGTGACCGCGGTACTCACCGGCGGCAACCGCGTCGTGGTCGTGGTCATCGCGGTCGTCGCGCTCCTGGCCCTCGGCGTGGGCATTCTGCTGCTGCGTCAGGTCCTCGAGGCCGACGAGGGCACCCCGACCATGAGGGAGATCGCCGGCCATGTCCAGGAGGGCGCGGCCGCCTATCTCCGCCGGCAGCTCCGCACCCTCGCCCCGTTCGCGGTGGGGGTGTTTCTGCTTCTGCTGCTGCTTCCGGCGGACGGTTGGGGACAGCGCATCGGTCGCTCGGTGTTCTTCCTGGTGGGGGCCGTCTTCTCGGCCGCCACGGGCTATCTCGGAATGTGGCTGGCGGTGCGGAGCAACGTCCGCGTCGCGGCCGCCGCACGGACGGCCACCCAGGGCGAGGGCGCCCAGGACCGCACCGGCCCGGCCTCGCACAAGGCGATGCGGATCGCGTTCCGCACCGGCGGCGTGGTCGGGATGTTCACGGTCGGACTGGGGCTCCTCGGCGCCTGCGTGGTCGTCCTGATCTACACCAAGAACGCCCCCCATGTACTGGAGGGCTTCGGCTTCGGGGCCGCTCTGCTGGCGATGTTCATGCGCGTCGGCGGCGGCATCTTCACCAAGGCCGCGGATGTCGGCGCCGACCTGGTCGGCAAGGTCGAGCAGGGCATCCCCGAGGACGACCCGCGGAACGCGGCGACCATCGCCGACAACGTGGGCGACAACGTCGGGGACTGCGCCGGCATGGCCGCCGACCTGTTTGAGTCGTACGCGGTCACCCTGGTGGCCGCGCTGATCCTGGGCACGGCCGCGTTCGGCGACCACGGCCTGGTCTTCCCGCTGCTGGTGCCGGGCATCGGGGTGATCACCGCGGTGCTGGGCATCTTCGCGGTGGCGCCCCGGGACAGCGACCGCAGCGGGATGACCCCGATCAACCGGGGTTTCTTCATCTCGGCCGTGGTCTCGCTGGTGCTGGTGGCGGTGGCGGCGTTCGTCTTCCTGCCGTCCTCCTTCTCCGGGCTCAAGGGCGTGCCGGCGTCGATCTCCTCGCACGGCGGGGACCCGCGCTGGTTCGCGCTCGGCGCGGTGGCCATCGGCATCGTGCTGGCCGCGGTGATCCAGCAGCTCACCGGGTACTTCACCGAGCCGAGCCGGCGGCCCGTCAGCGATCTGGGGCGGACCTCCCTCACCGGGCCGGCGACGGTGATCCTCTCCGGGGTGTCGCTGGGGCTGGAGTCGGCGGTCTTCTCCGCGGTGATCATCGGTCTCGCCGTCTTCGGCGCGTTCCTGATCGGCACCGGCTCGGTGATGCTGGCGCTCTTCGCGGTGGCACTCGCCGGGACGGGGCTGCTGACCACGGTCGGCGTCATCGTCGCCATGGACACCTTCGGACCGGTCTCCGACAACGCCCAGGGCATCGCCGAGATGTCCGGGGACGTCGAGGGCGAGGGCGCGAAGGTCCTCACCGAGCTGGACGCGGTGGGCAACACCACCAAGGCCATCACCAAGGGCATCGCCATCGCCACGGCGGTGCTCGCCGCGACCGCGCTCTTCGGGTCCTTCACGGACGCGATCAACACGGCGCGGGCGAAGGTGGGCAATCCGACCGGGACGACGCTGAGCCTGAACATCGCCCAGCCCAACAACCTGGTGGGGCTGCTGCTCGGGGCGTCCGTGGTCTTCCTCTTCTCCGGGCTGGCGATCAACGCGGTGTCGCGTTCCGCCGGCGCGGTGGTCTACGAGGTGCGCAAGCAGTTCCGCGACCACCCCGGGATCATGGAGGGCACCGAGACGCCCGAGTACGGCCGGGTCGTCGACATCTGCACCCGGGACGCCCAGCGGGAGCTGGCGACGCCCGGACTGCTGGCCGTGCTGGCGCCGATCGCCGTCGGGTTCTTCCTCGGCGTCGGCGCGCTGGGCTCGTACCTCGCCGGGGCGATCGGCGCCGGCGCGCTGATGGCGGTCTTCCTCTCCAACTCCGGCGGCGCCTGGGACAACGCCAAGAAGCTGGTGGAGGACGGCAACCACGGTGGCAAGGGCAGCGAGGCCCACGAGGCGACGATCATCGGCGACACGGTCGGCGACCCGTTCAAGGACACCGCCGGGCCGGCGATCAACCCGCTGCTGAAGGTGATGAACCTGGTGTCGCTGCTGATCGCCCCGGCGATCGTGCAGTTCAGTTTCGGCAAGGACGCCAACGTCGGGCTGCGGGTGGCCGTCGGGCTCGTCGCGCTGCTGATCGTGGCCGGCGCGGTGTGGGTCGCGAAGCGCCGGGGGGTCGTGATGGGCGACAGCGCGGGCGCGGGCGACGGCGGTGAGGACGGTGGGGCGTCGGTTCCGGAGCCGCGGATGAGTGCGAAGGAGAGCAGTAGCTGACACAGATCTGACAGAGAGTGGAGTCAACCGGTCGGGAGCATGTGACCGGTACGACAGTGAGGATTGCCACGGCCGCCCTTCCCCCGAGGGAGGGGCGGCCGTCGTGCCGGGTTGTGTAGGTTGTCGGGGCCGTGAGACCCGTGCGCGGCGGGAAAGGATGACTTGACAGCCATGAGGTTCTCGGTGCGCTCGCAGTCCAGGAAGACGCGGCTGGTGGTGTGGACGGTGCCGCTGGCGGCGGTGGCGCTCACCGCGACGGCCTGCGGCAAGCACGACAACACCAAGGAGCTGAACGCCTGGGCGAAGCGGCTCTGCGGGCCGGCCAAGTCCCAGATCGTGCAGGCCGAGCAGGCGCGTGCGGATCTCGGACGGGTCGTCAGCGGCGAGACGCCGAGCCAGCTGCAGAAGCGGCTCTCGACGGACCTGGGGCAGCTTCAGGCGGCCAACAGCGGTCTGGCGGACGCCGTGCAGGGGGCGGGCGTGCCGAAGGTGGACAACGGCGCGAAGGTGCGGTCGGACGCGGTCAAGCAGATGCGGTCGACGGCGTCGGGGTACGGCGGGTTGAAGACGAAGGTCGACGGGCTGGACACCAAGGACCAGGCGAGGTTCGCGTCGGGGTTGAAGTCGATCAGCTCGCAGACGGATGCGCTGACCAACAGCTCCGACGCGGCGCTGCGGAAGTTGGAGACGGGGGAGTTGGGGACGGCGCTGGCCGGGCAGCCGGGGTGCAAGCGGATACCTGCGGCGGCGCCTTCTGCGTCTGCGTCGCCGTCTCCGTCCTCGTCCGCGTCTCCGTCGGGCTCTGCGTCTCCGTCGGGGAAGGCGTCTCCCTCCGGGAAGGCGTCGCCGTCGAAGTCGGGGTCGCCCTCGCCGTCGAAGAGCAGCTGAGCCGGGGTTGCTGTTGCCGCCCCTCCGCCCCGGCACCCCACCCGGGGTGGG
>NZ_MLCF01000137.1 GCF_001879105.1 Mangrovactinospora gilvigrisea
GGGCGCCCCGGCTCAGCCCTTCGTCGAGTAGGTCCTCATCCCGGGGATCTTCAGCGTTCCGCCGAACTGGCCGGCGTTGTCCAGCGACACGTCCGTGTACGTCGCGGGGATCGGCAGGTCGCCGACGAGCGCGTTGATCGGCTCGACGAACCACGGGTCCTGAAGGAACTTCGGGTGGTAGTTCTGCGGCACCAGCCCGAAGAGGTTCCCCTTCAGGTCCTGGGTGTACATCGTCACCTGGCCGCCGCGGATCGTCGAGGTGGTGCCCTTGCCCCCGACCACGTGCAGCGTCGTGCCGTTGCTCAGCTCGGCCGACATGTCCAGGTCGCCGATGTCCACCGCGGAGGCGGTGAACTTCATGACCGTCTTCGTCGTCCCGCTGGCGTTCACCTTGACGATGCCGTGGTAGTACAGCCCGTACAGCACCAGCTTCGACGAGTTGAGGTGCCACGCCACCTTCGGCAGGTTCACGCCGTTGTCGGCGCCGACGGTGTTCTTCGGCATCTCGGTGGGGCAGGCGTACGGCCACTTGTCCGTGGTCTTGAGGTCCTTGGCCTTGGCCGAGGAGCTCGCGCTCGCGGACGGCGACGGCGTGGTGTTCGTCGGCGTCGGGGTGGGGCTCGCCGACTTCGACTTCGCCGCCTTCGCCTTCGTCGACGGCGACGCCGTCGTCCCGCCGCCGGACTTCGGCGACTTCGGGGACGTCCCCGACCCCGAGGCGCCGGAGCCGGCGTCGGCGCTGGGGGATGCGCTGATCTTCGTGGCGCTCGCACTCGGCGACGCCGACTTGTTGATCCCGAAGAGGTTGTTGAACCAGTCCAGGATCGGGTGCTTGGAGGTGGCGCTCGGCGACGGCGTCGCGGAGCCCGCCGCCTTCCCCGCCCCGGAGGAGCCGGAGGCGGGCGAGGACGCCGACTTGGCGTCACTCCCGCCGGTGGAGGACGTGGCCGTCGGGGACTTGGTCAGGCCGCCCAGCAGCCCGCCTTTGCCGCCCTTGGCGTCCTTGGACGGGGAGGCGGACGCCGACCCCGAGGGCGTGTCGCCCGGGCTCGCGGAGGTGCTGCCGCTGGGGCTCGCCGATCCGGTCGGCACCGCGCAGGGGCCGTCGGTGTTGCCCGGCGAGGGCGTGCCGGTGGCGGAGACGGTGGCGCCGCGCAGCAGCGGGCCCGGAGCGAGTGCGGCCCCGTTCCCGGAGCCCCCGGGCTCGGCCGCGGCCACGCCGGCGCCGACCACCAGGGCCACGGTCGGCACCGTCGCCAGGGCGGCGATGCGGGCACGGCGGGGCACCCGGTCCCACAGGTCGTGGATGGACATCTCGGATCAGGGATCCTCTCACTCGCTCCCGGGCCCGACGGTGGTGCTCTCCGGGCCGGAGTCGGAGGCGGGGGCGGGCGCTGCCGGCTCCGGCGCCGCCTTGTCGAACGTCCAGGCGATGGCGAGCGCGCCGCCGAGCAGCCCGAGGATCAGGCCCAGCCCGAAGCCACCGAAGTTGGAGATCACCAGCGCGACGAGCGACAGGATGATCGTGGCGACGCCGACGAAGACCCGCACCAGCGGCTGGAACCAGACGGTGATGCCCAGCACGATCAGCAGCAGCCCGATGACGAGCGAGCCGGCCCCGCTGACCGTCGACATCGCGACCGTCAGGCTGCCCAGCTGGATGTGGGCATAGGGGAAGTACAGGATCGGCCCGCCGGCCAGCAGGATCAGCAGCCCGGCCCAGAAGGGCCGGCCGGAGCGCCAGGCGCGGAAGCCGCGCCGCCAGCGGCCGAGCGCGGGACCGATCCCGTCGAGGGCGCCGCCCTTTTCAGGGTTCGCCGGTGCGGTCGTCACGTCAGAACTCCCAGGTGGTACGGGTATTGCCCACCCCGGCGCCCCGCCGGCCGCGCGCAGCGCGGCTCGGGCGGGGTGCCGGGGCGAAGGGGCGGCAAGGCGAACCGGACGCAGCGCGTCAGTAGCACTCGTGCTTGCCGGCGTTGAGCTTCATGCCGAGCCCGGCGAGCTTGAAGGTGCCCGCGGTCGTCGCCCACGCGGTCTGGTGCAGCCCGTCGACCTCGATGTGGGTGGCCTGCTGCGAGAAGGAGCCCGGCTTGATCGGGTCGCCCTCCGGCGGCTTCGGGCCCTTGTTGAGCGACTCCACGGCGGTGCCGATGTCCACGTTGGTGAACGTGGCGTCACCGCTGAGGTCGGTGAGGTCCGCGTAGAGGTTGGTGGCCTGCACCGGCTTGGTCTTGCCGGCCGTCAGCTTCAGCGTGACGTCGCCGACCAGCGGCACGTCGGGGATGAGCACCGACTGGCACATGTTGGTCAGCGTGGCGTGGCTCATCCCGGAGACGGCCACCGCGTGGCCGTCGTTCTGGCCCTTGTCGACGGACCCGAACTGGGTGAAGCCATCGGCCGTGAGCTTGTCGGCGGACACCTTGAACTGCTGTCCGGAGACGCTGAACGAGGCCGCCAGGGCCTGCTGCGAGAGTGCCACTCCCACTCCGGCGGTGGCCAACAGCGTGGGCACCATCACCAGGCCGAACCGCTTCCAGCGGGTACGACCGTGTGCTTGGGTCATCGTCTTCCTCCCTGCCCCCCGGGCGGACGATCTTGCGATCTACTGCGTGGTAGAAACCGAGCGTGCCCGATCGTGGCGCAAACCACAGGCGACACACAAGGGTTTCGTTACCGGCCAGTATCGTTCAGGTGTCCGAACACGCTCAGCCGTCACGCACCATCGGTCACACAGTGCATCCGATACACTCGGCAAAAGGGGCCAAAGACCGCCCAACCCCGACGAGTTGCCCCCGTCTCCGGACACGCTCCGTGGTTTCATATCGGTTCGGTAACCCCTCCCTCGATACGGTGACATTGTCGACAAGCCGCCACGCACGGCGACATGAGAAAGGCGCCGGAACGGCATCCCACCAGGGGATCCGTCCCGGCGCCGAGGGCGACCCGGGAGTCGGTCGAGAGCGTTCTCAGAAGAGCTTGCGCGCCAGCGCCTGGCGGGCCGCGGCCACCCGCGGGTCCTCCGTGCCGATCACCTCGAAGAGGCTCAGCAGGTGCACCCGCACGGTGTTGCGGTCGTCGCCGAAGACCCGGCCGACCGTCTCCACCAACCGCCCGAAGGCGTCCTCGACATGACCGCCCACCAGATCCAGGTCGGCGGCGCGGATCTGGGCCTGGGGGTCGGTCGGGTTCTCCGCGGCCTCGGAGCGGACCGCCGCCGGGTCGAGGTCGATGGTGCGCTGCAGCAGCTCCGCCTGCGCCAGGCCGGCCTTGGCCTCCTCGTCGCCCGGACGGTCGGCGAGGACATTGCGGTACGCCTGCACGGCGCCGCCCAGGTCGCCCCGGTCCAGCGCGTCGTGCGCGGCGGCCAGCGCCGGGTCCTCCGGCACCTCGGGGAGCGCGGACTCCTCCGCGTCGTCGGCGGGGCTCTCGCCGATCGGCTCGCCGACGATGCCGAACTGCTGCTCGGCGACGTCGACCAGCTGGTCGATCACCTGGCGGGCCTGCTCCATCGGCACCGCCCCCTGGAACATCGGCACCGGCTGGCCGCCGACGAAGGCCAGCACGAACGGGATGCCCTGGACGCCCAGCTGGGACAGGATCGACTGGGCGAGCGCCTGGTTGGCCTCGATGTCGAGCTTGGCCAGGATGAACTTGCCGTTGTACTCCTCCGCCAGCTTCTCCAGCACCGGCGAGAGCTGCTTGCAGGGCTGGCACCAGTCGGCCCAGAAGTCGACGACGACCGGCACGCTCGCCGAGCGCTGGAGCACCTCCTGCTCGAACGACGCCTCGTCGACGTCGAGGACCGCGCTGGACGCGACCGGGGCGCCCTGCTCGCGGGCCGTGCGGGCACGCTCCTGCGCCTTCTCCTTGGCCTCGCCGGCGGCCTTCACCGCGGCGAGGTCGACCGCGCCCCGAAGGGACATGTTCCGTGGTGGCTGCTGCTGCATGCCTCCATCCTGCCCTACCCCGCGCCCCATGGGGGCGCGGGGCAACTTCAGAACCGGGCCGGCTCCGCGTACGTGCCCCACTCGGCGCGCAGCGCGTCGCAGATCTCGCCGAGCGTCGCCTCCGCCCGCACCGCGTCCAGCATCGCCGGGATCATGTTCGCCCCGCCGCGCGCCGCGGCCAGCATGGCGTCCAACCCCGCGCGCACCGCCGCCTCGTCGCGGGCCGCGCGGCGCTCGCCCAGCAGCGCGTTCTGGTCGCGCTCCACCTCGTGGCCGACCCGCATGATCGTCAGCTCCCGGGAGACCGAGCCGGTGTGGCAGTTGACGCCGACGACCCGCTTCTCGCCCTTCTCCAGCGCCCGCTGGTACTGGAACGCGGCCTCGGCGATCTCGCCGGTGAACCAGCCGTCCTCGATGCCCTTGAGGATCCCGGAGGTGATCGGCCCGATGGGGTGCTCGCCGGTGGGCACCGCGCGCTCGCCCATCTCCCGGATGCGCCGGAAGATCTCCTCGGCCTCGGCCTCGATGCGGTCCGTCAGCGCCTCGACGTACCAGGAGCCGCCGAGCGGGTCGGCGACGTTGGTGACGCCGGTCTCCTCCATGATCACCTGCTGGGTGCGCAGCGCGATCTCCGCGGCCTCCTCGGAGGGCAGCGCCAGCGTCTCGTCCAGGGCGTTGGTGTGCAGGGAGTTGGTGCCGCCCAGCACCGCGGCGAGCGCCTCGACGGCCGTGCGCACCACATTGTTGTGCGGCTGCTGCGCGGTGAGCGAGACGCCGGCCGTCTGGGTGTGGAAGCGCAGCCACTGGGCGCGCGGGGTGGCGGCGCCGTAGACGTCGCGCATCCACCGGGCCCAGATCCGGCGCGCGGCGCGGAACTTGGCGATCTCCTCGAAGAGGTCGATGTGGGCGTCGAAGAAGAAGGAGAGCCCGGGGGCGAACCGCTCCACGTCCAGGCCGCGGGAGAGGCCGAGCTCGACGTAGCCGAAGCCGTCGGCGAGCGTGAAGGCGAGCTCCTGCGCGGCCGTCGAGCCGGCCTCGCGGATGTGGTAGCCGGAGACCGAGAGCGGCTTGTAGGCCGGGATGTTCTCCGCGCAGTACTCCATCAGGTCGCCGATGAGGCGCAGATGCGGCTCGGGGTCGAAGAGCCACTCCTTCTGGGCGATGTACTCCTTGAAGATGTCCGTCTGCAGGGTGCCGTCCAGCGCCCGGATGTCGGCGCCCTGCCGCTCGGCGGCGACCAGGTACATGCAGAAGACCGGGACGGCCGGGCCGGAGATCGTCATCGAGGTGGTGACGTCGGCGAGCGGGATGCCCTCGAAGAGGACGTCCATGTCGGCGGCGGTGTCGATGGCGACGCCGCAGTGGCCGACCTCGCCGAGCGAGCGGGGGTCGTCGGAGTCGCGGCCCATCAGGGTGGGCATGTCGAAGGCCACGGAGAGGCCGCCGCCGCCCGCGTCCAGGATCATGCGGTACCGCTCGTTGGTCTGCCGGGCGTTGCCGAAGCCGGCGAACTGGCGGATCGTCCAGGCGCGGCCGCGGTAGCCGGTGGGGTACAGCCCGCGGGTGTAGGGGTACTCGCCGGGCCAGCCGATGCGGGCCAGGCGGGGGTCGTCGGTGCCGTCCGGCGGGCCGTAGACGGGGTCGACCGGCGAGCCGGAGAGCGTGGTGAAGTCGGCGTCGCGCTTGGGCGCTGCGCTGTAGCGCTGCTGCCACCGCTCGCGACCGGCGGCGATGTCCTCGGCGTCCATGGGGTGGGGACCTCCGATAGTTTTAGTAGGACGTCCAACCATCTTGGCATGCCCCTACTCGGGAGTCACGAACCCCGGGCATCCGCGCCCCGGGCGGGCGGGGTGCCGGGTTCAGGTCCGCACGTCCGTCACCGTCTCCAGGTATTCCGCCAGCGGCACCAGCGCGCGCTCCAACGCGTCCACGTCCCCCGCCGACAGCCGGTCGAAGAAGTGCCTGCGCACCCCGCGGACATGCTCCGGCGCCACCCGCGCCAGCACCTGCCCGCCGTGCTCCGTCAGCACCGCCTCCAGGCCGCGCCCGTCCCGCAGGCACCGCTCCCGCCGCACCAGCCCGGCCTTCTCCATCCGGGTGATCTGGTGCGACAGCCGGCTCTTGGACAGCAGGGTGGCGTCCGCCAGCTCGGTCATCCGCAGCCGCCGCTCGGGCGCCTCGGAGAGGTTCACCAGGATCTCGTAGTCGTTCAGCGACAGCCCGAAGGCCGCCAGATCGCGGCCCATCCGGTGGTTCAGCAGCCGCCCGACGGCCAGATGGGCGCGCCAGACGCGCTGCTCCTGATCGTCGAGCCAGTCCGAGCCCCGGGCGCCCTCTGCCGTCTCCCGCATACGCGCAGTGTAACGAGATGATCGCCGGGCACCGGGCAGCGGACGGGCACCGGACGGCGCGTCAGCGCCCGCCGAGGATGCCGCCCAGCAGCCCGCCCAGCCCCTCCTGGCCCGGCTGCCCGCCGGCCTGCTGCGGGACTCCCGCCCCCGGCACGCCCCGCCCCTGCTCCCCGGCGACGCCGACCGCGCCGACCGCCTCCTCCGGCATCAGCGCCTCGCTGGACTGCATCAGCACCGTCCCCGACCCGGTGAACTCGAACTGGTGCTCCTCGCCGGAGGCCCCGCCGATCCCGGTCAGCGCCCGCACCCCGCCCAGGAAGCCGCGCAGGTAGTGGTGGTCGTAGTGGTGGCACGGCGAGGGCGTGTCCGCCCAGCCCACCAGCGCCTGCGGGTCGACGCGGATCGGCGGCTCCACGAAGTGCACCGGCCCGTTGGAGGCGGCCACGAACTTGCCGGTGCCGATGAGCGTCAGGAACCCCGGGATGATCGACTGCTTCAGCGCCAGCCCCGGCTGGAAGGCGAGCAGGTTCCCGGAGCGGATGTTGAGGTTGCCGTCCTCCAGGTCGAAGGAGTTGACGTCGTAGGCGCGGTCGGCGAGCAGCAGCTTTCCGCGGCCCTGCGCCACCACCCAGTGCCCGGCGTGCAGCGGCGAGTGGAAGGAGGCGGCCACCAGCCCGTCCAGCGGGCCGTGACCCAGCCCGTCGAAGCGGATGTCGCCGTAGTAGGCGATCATCTTGCCCTTCTGCAGGAACCACTCCCCGTTGAGGTCCACGCAGAAGACGTAGGGGTTGACGTTGTCGTCGACCGGCAGCGTCGCCGGGTCCAGCACGTCCACCGTCATCAGAACTTCTCCTCGCTGGCCTGGACGAACACCGAGCCGCTGCCCGACAGTTCGAGCTGGAAGCCCTCGCCGGAACCCCGTCCCACCATCTCGCGCCAGCCCAGCGCGGTCGACAGCTTGTTCCGGACGTCGCCGCGGTGCGCCACGTACGCCTGCGGGTCGACGTGCCGCGGCCGGTCGGGCGTGATGGCCAGCTCGAAGATCCCGCCGTGCGCCAGCACCGCCACCGACCCGTGGCCGGCGAGCTTGGTGGTGAACAGGCCCTGGCCGGTGGCCTGGCCGCGGACCACGCCCATCAGGCCGCCCTGCTGCCCGAGAAAGACGGTGGACTGCTGGAGGCTGCCCTCGAAGGAGAGCAGCCGGTCGGCCTCCACGAACAGCTCCTCGCCGGAGAGTTCGACGACATGGACGTGGTGCCCGCCGTGGCCGAAGAGGACGGTGCCGCTGCCCTCCACGGTCATCAGCGGGGTGTCCTCGTTGGCGACCCGCCGGCCCAGCATCGAGCCGAACCCGCCCTGCCCGCCGACGATGTTGGGGGTGAAGGTGACGTCCCCGGTGCAGGCGAGCATCGCGCCGCGCTGGCTGAAGAGCCGCTGCCCGGGGACGACCCGGGCCTCCACCATCTTGGAGTTGATCTGCCGCATCAGAGCTGCCCTCCCAGGGTGGTGCGCTCGGACGGCTGGACGTAGACCGTCCCCGAGCCCTCGAAGCGCAGCTGGACGCCCTCGCCGGAGCCCTCCCCGATCGCGGTGCGCCAGGTGACGCCGGAGACGAACTGCTGCTTCAGCTCGCCGGTGTGGGCGACATAGGCACCGGGGTCGACGGTGAGCGGCAGCCCGGGGGCGACGCGCAGGATCACGGCGGGGCCGTCCGACATCAGCGCGGCCCAGCCGGTGCCGTGCACGGTGGTGGTGAACAGGCCGTTGCCCTCGGCGGCGCCGCGCAGCCCGGTGAAGGTGGTGCCGGTGCGCAGGCCCTCCTCGGTGCAGAGCAGGTTGCTCGCCTCGACGTAGAGCTTCTCGCCGCCCAGGCGCACCAGGTTGATGTTCGACGCGCGGTCGGCGAAGTAGCAGGTGCCCTGGCCCTTCACCTCCATCACCGTCATGTGCTCGCCGGTCACCCGGCGCGTCACCATCCCCCGCAGGCCCTCGCCGCCGCCGGTGAGCCGCTTGAAGCCCATCCGCCCGTCGTAGGCGACCATCGATCCGTTCTTCGCCCGGACCGCGTCCCCGTTCAACTCGACGGCGAGCACCCGGGTGTCCTCAAGCCGAAAGACTGCCACCCGAGCGAGCGTACGTGACTCCCCGTTGGCTCCGGCCGCTGACACTGAGTGTCCGTCTACACTCCGTCATGTGCCCAAGCCGTTGAGCCTGTCCTTCGACCCCATCACCGCCGCGGACGAGAAGTGGACCGAGCGGTGGGGGCGCGTGCCGTCCATGGTCGCCATCACCTCGATCATGCGCGCCCAGCAGATCCTGCTGGCGGAGGTGGACGCGGTGCTCAAGCCGTTCGACCTGACGTTCGCGCGGTACGAGGCGCTGGTGCTGCTCACCTTCAGCCGGGCCGGCGAGCTGCCGATGTCGAAGATCGGCGAGCGGCTGATGGTGCATCCGACGTCGGTGACGAACACCATCGACCGGCTGGCGCGGGCGGGTCTCGTCATCAAGCGGCCCAACCCGAACGACGGACGCGGCGTGCTGGCGGCGATCACGGACGAGGGACGGGCGGCGGTCGAGGCGACCACCGAGAAGCTGAACGCGATGCAGTTCGGGCTCGGCGCGTACGACGCGGCGGGCTGCGAGGAGATCTTCCGGCTGCTGCGCCCGCTGCGGGTGGCGGCGGGCGACTTCGTCGAGGCGGACGACGCCGTCGACGAGGGGGGCGCGCCCAAGATCGACAAAGCGGACGGTTAGAGTCTTCGTTCATGAAGCGCGGTGTTCTGACCCGGTACCGGGTAATGGCGTATGTGACCGGCGTCATGCTGCTGGCGCTGTGCGGCGCCATGGTCAACGAGTACCTGCTCGGCAACAGCGACAAGCCGGTCGTGTACATCGGGATGGCGCACGGCTATCTCTTCATCGTCTACCTGGTCGCGGCCTTCAACCTGGGGCTGAAGGTGAAGTGGCCGCTGGGCAAGCTGCTGCTGGTGCTGGTGGCGGGGACGATCCCGATCTGCTCGTTCATCGCGGAGCGCAAGATCACCCGCGAGATCGCCCCCCGTTTCGAGGACGCCCCCGACGACGAGTCCGAGCCCGTCTCGGTCTGATTCCCGGGGCCGCCGGCGGCGCCGGAGCTTTGGGGCTGCCGGGGCTTTGCGGCGGCGGACAGCGCACCGCGCCGAGCGGTCAGCCGAGGAGCCGGTCGGACGCCGTGTAGGGGTCCAGCGTCCCATCGGCGACCTGCTCCGCGAGAGCGTCCAGCCGCGCGCCGTCCGTCCCCGCCAGCCGCGCCCGGACACGCGCCAGCGCGATCGCCTCCACCTCGCGCGCCGCCCGCTCCCGCCGCCGCACCGCGAGCGCGCCCGCCTCCTCGAGCCAGCCGCGGTGCTTCTCCAGCGAGGCGACCACCTCCTCGACGCCCTCCCCCCGCGCCGTCGCCGCCTTGACGACCACCGGCCGCCACTCCCCCGCCGCGCGCGCCTCCCCCAGCGCCAGCATCTGGTTGATCTCGCGGGCCACCGCGTCCGCCCCGTCCCGGTCGGCCTTGTTGACGACGAAGACGTCGCCGATCTCCAGCACCCCCGCCTTCGCCGCCTGCACCGAGTCGCCCATCCCCGGGGCGAGCAGCACCACCGTGGTGTCCGCCTGGCCGGCGATCTCCACCTCGGACTGGCCCACCCCCACCGTCTCCACCAGCACCACGTCGCAGCCGGCCGCGTCCAGCACCCGCACCGCCTGGGGCGCCGCGGAGGCCAGCCCGCCCAGGTGCCCGCGGGTCGCCATGGAGCGGATGTAGACCTCGCGGTCGCCCGCGTGGTCCTGCATCCGCACCCGGTCGCCGAGCAGCGCGCCGCCGGTGAACGGCGACGTCGGGTCGACGGCCAGCACGCCGACCCGCAGCCCGCGCCGCCGGTACGCCGTCACCAGCGCCGACACCGTCGTCGACTTGCCGACACCGGGCGCGCCGGTGAGGCCGATCACCGCCGCGCGGCCGGTGTGCGGGGCGAGCGCCGCCGCGACCTCGCGCAGCTGCGGCGCGTCGTTCTCCACCAGCGTGATGAGGCGGGCGACGGCGCGCGGATCCCCGCCGCGCGCCCGCTCCACCAGCCCTGCGACGTCCATACCCGCCCTCGTGCCCTTCGCCTCGACCCGACCTGCCCGGACCTGCTCCGACCTGCTGCCTCAACGCCGCCGCAGCACGAGCGCGTCGCCCTGCCCGCCGCCCCCGCACAGCCCGGCCGCGGCGACCCCGCCGCCGCGCCGCTTCAGCTCCAGCGCCGCGTGCAGCACGATCCGCGCCCCGGACATCCCCAGCGGGTGCCCCAGCGCGATCGCCCCGCCGTTGGGGTTCACCTTCTCCTCGTCCACGCCCAGCTCGGCCATGGAGTGCACGGCGACCGCCGCGAACGCCTCGTTGATCTCGACCACGTCGAGATCGCCGACGCCCAGGCCCTCCTTGCGCAGCGCGTCCTTGATGGCGTTGGCGGGCTGCGCGTGCAGCGAGTTGTCCGGGCCGGCCACATTGCCGTGCGCGCCGATCTCGGCGAGCCACTCCAGGCCCAGCTCCTCCGCCTTGGCACGGCTCATCACCACGACCGCAGCGGCGCCGTCGGAGATCTGCGAGGCGGTGCCGGCGGTGATGGTGCCGTCCCTGCCGAAGGCCGGACGGAGCCCGGCGAGCGCCTCGGCCGTGGTGCCGGGGCGGACGCCCTCGTCGACGGCGACCCGCACCGGGTCGCCCTTCCGCTGCGGGATCTCCACCGGGACGATCTCCTCGTCCAGCACGCCGTTCTTCTGCGCGGCGGCGGCCCGCTGGTGGCTGCGGGCGGCGAAGGCGTCCTGCGCCTCGCGGGCGATGCCCAGCCGGGCGTTGTGCCGTTCGGTGGACTCGCCCATCGAGACCTTGTCGTAGGCGTCGGTGAGCCCGTCGTACTCCATCGAGTCGAGCATCTCGATGGCGCCGTACTTGCTGCCGGTGCGCGAACCGGGCAGCAGATGGGGGGCGTTGGTCATGGACTCCTGGCCGCCGGCGACCAGGACCTCGAACTCGCCGGCGCGCACCAGCTGGGCGGCGAGCGCGATGGCGTCCAGCCCGCTGAGGCAGACCTTGTTGACGGTGAGGGCGGGGACGGTCATGGGGATGCCGGCGGCGACCGCGGCCTGGCGGGC
Source organism: Mangrovactinospora gilvigrisea (assembly GCF_001879105.1). Lineage (GTDB taxonomy): Bacteria > Actinomycetota > Actinomycetes > Streptomycetales > Streptomycetaceae > Mangrovactinospora > Mangrovactinospora gilvigrisea. The sequence goes on from NZ_MLCF01000137.1 coordinate 11,468, forward strand.
GGGCATCTGCCCGGCGCCGGCCTGCAGCACCTGCCCCATGATCACGTACTCCACCTGCTCGGGCGCGACCCCGGCGCGCTCCAGGGCGCCGCGGATCGCGGCGGCCCCCAGCTGCACGCCGGAGAGGGACTTCAGCGAGCCGAGCAGGCGGCCCATGGGGGTGCGGGCCCCCGCGACGAGGACGGCGGTGCGATCCCGGTCGACGTGCTGTGCGGCCATGGTGAACTCCTCGAGTGAACGACCCTTAACATGCGCCCACGGCCAATCTACTGGCGACGGGCCCCAGCCGGAACCACCGGTCCCGCCCGGTCGTCCTTCCCCCGGGGAAGTGACGGACGCTGTGGTCGGGGCACACAGGAGCCCGGGGATCTGACAACATTCACCCAGAGAGCAGCAGAACAACGACGAGCAACGGATGGGACCGCGGAGTGCGGGGCTACGAGCGCCTGGCGGACGACCACGCCGAAGGCATGCCGGGCAGGGACGGCAACCCTGGCAGGGACGACAGCCTGTCCCGGATCGAGGCCGACATGGATCGGCTGCGCACCGAGCGCGAGAAGGCCGTCGCCCATGCGGAGGACCTCGGCTACCAGGTCGAGGTGCTGCGCGCCAAGCTCCACGAGTCCCGCCGCCGCATCGCCGCCCAGCCCCGCGGCAGCTTCGAGAACATCGGCGGCCAGGCCGAACAGGTGCTGCGCAACGCGCAGATGGCCGCCGAGCAGCTGCGCTCCGACGCCGAGCGCGACCTGCACAACGAGGCCGTGCAGCGCCGCCGCCAGCTGGACGATGAGCTCGCCGAGCGCCGCCGCTCCACCGAGGACCACGTCAACGAGACGGTGCAGTGGGCCGAGCAGCTGCGCTCCAACACCGAGCGGCAGGCCCGCACCCGGCTGGACGAGGCCCGCGGCGAGGCCCGCGACACCGTCGAGGCGGCCCGCGCGGAGGCGCAGCGCCTCGCCGAGCAGGCCCGGCTCCGCGACGAGCAGCAGGCGCAGGCGACGCGCGCCGAGGCGGACGCCATGCTGGCCCGCGCCCAGGAGGTCCTGGAGAAGGCCAACACCGACGCCGAGGAGGTCCGTTCGCGGGCCGCCGCGCTGCGCGCCGAGGCGCGGGCCAGCCTCGCCGAGGCGCAGTCGGAGGCCGAGTCGGCCGCCGAGAAGGGCCGCGAGCAGGCCACCGAGCGACTCCAGGCCGCCGCCGCGCAGGCCGAGAAGTTGCTGGAGGAGGCCGGACGCGACGCAGAGCGACGCCGCGAGGAGGCCTCCGCCGAGGGCGCCGCGGAGGCCGAACGGCTGCGCGGCGCCGCCGAGGAGGCCGCGGAGGCCGCCCGCGCCGCGCTCGACGAGGAGCTGGCCGGCGTCCGCGCCGAGACCGAGCGGCTGCGCGCGGAGGCGGAGACGTCCCGCGCCGAGGCCGAGGCGGCCGCCTCCCGGGCGCACCAGGACGCCGCCGAGGAACTGCAGCGGATGCGCGAGGAGTTGGCCGAGCGCACCGCCGAGGCCGAGCGCGAGCGGGACGCCGCCGCCGAGCAGCGCGCCGAGGCCGAGCGGACGGCCGCCGAGCTGGTCGCGGAGGCCGAGCGCCGGGCGGCGGCCGCCGTGCGGGCCGGCGAGGAGGAGGCCACCGGGCTGCGCGCGCAGGCCGCCGGCGAGCTGGGCCGGGCCCGCGAGGACGCCGAGGCGGCCCGCGGCGAGGCCGCCGCGGAGGCCGAGGCGGTGCGGCTGGCGGCCCGAGAGGCAGCCGAGGAGCTCACCGCCAACGCCGACGACGCGCTGGCGCGGGCCCGCGAGGAGGCCGCCGCCACCCGGACCGAGGCTGCCGCCGAGGCCGAGACGGTGCGCGCCGCGGCCGCAGCCGACGCCGAGGCCGTCCGGGCGGCCTCCCGGGAGAACGCCGAGGCGCTGGAGGCGGAGGCGGAGGGCGAGCTCGCCCAGGCCCGCGACGAGGCCGCGGGCATCCGCGGCGAGGCGGCCGCCGAGGCCGAGACGGCCCGCGCCGCGGCCGCGGCCGACGCCGAGGCCGTCCGGGCCGCGGCCGGCGAGGCCGCCGGGGAGCTGCGCGCCCGCGCCGAGGGCGAGCTGGCCCAGGCCCACGAGGACGCCGGCACCGCCCGCAGCGAGGCCGCCGCCGAGGCCGAGACGGTCCGTGCGGCCGCCCAGGAGGCCGCCGGGGAGCTGCGCGCCCGCGCCGAGGGCGAGTTGGCCCAGGCCCACGACGAGGCCGCGGGCATCCGCAGCGAGGCCGCCGCCGAGGCGGAGGGCGTCCGCGCCGCGGCCCGGGAGGCCGCCGAGGCCCTGGCGGCCGAGGCCGAGTCCGCGCTGGCCGAGGCCCGCGAGCAGGCCGACGCGCTGCGCTCCGCCGCCGACCGGGCCGCCCAGGAGGCCCGCACCTCCGCGGACGCCCAGGCCGTCGAGCTGGTCCGGGCCGGCACCGAGCGCGCGGCCGCGCTGCGCGCCGACGCCGAGGCGGCGCTCGCCGACGCCCGCGGCGAGGCCGAGGAGCTGCGCGCCGCCGGCCGGGCGGACGCCGAGGCCGAGCGGGAGTCGGTGAGCGGCCTGCGGGCCGCCGCCGAGGCCGAGTTGGCCGAGCGCCGCGACCGCGCGGCGGCCGAGCAGGCCGCGCTGAAGAGCGAGGCCGAGCGCGCGCTGGCGGTCGCCCAGGAGGAGGCCGAGACGCTCCGCGCGAGCGCCGAGGACCACTCCACCGCGGCCCGCGAGGAGGCCGACCGGCTGCTGGAGCACGCCCGGGAGCGGGCCGCCGGGCACCTCGCCGAGGCCGAGGAGGCCGCCCGCGGGCTGCGCGAGGACGGCGAGGCGGAGCTGGAGCGGGCCCGCGAGGAGGCCGAGTCGATCAAGGCGGACGCCGCGGAGCGCGCCGCCGAGGTGGCCTCGTCCGCCGACGACGCGCTGGAGCGGGCCCGCCGCGAGGCCGACGCCATCCGCGCCCAGGCCGGCGAGGACGCCGCCGCCACGCGGGAGGCCGCCGGCGAGGCGCTGGCCCAGGCCCGCCGCGAGGCGGAGGATCTCGCCGAGCAGGCGCTCGCCGACGCCCAGGCGGCCGCGGCGGCCGCGGAGGAGCAGGCCGACCTGCTGGTGGCGGCGGCCCGCAAGGAGGGCGAGCGGCTCGCCTACGACGGCCAGGAGCAGGCCAACTCCCTGGTGGAGCGGGCCCGTTCGGAGGCGAACGAGATGCTGGTGGAGGCGCGCGGCGACGCGGCGGCCATCCGGCAGCGCGCCCAGGAGCTGCGCGACCAGGCGGAGAAGGACGTCGAGGCGCTGCACGCGCGCTCCCGCAAGGAGGCCGCGGACGCGCTCAAGTCGGCCGGGGAGCGGGCCGACGCGCTGGTGGCGGCCGCCGAGGAGCAGCTGCAGGAGGCCGAGCGGCAGGCCGCCGAGCGCGCCTCGGAGGCGTCGGCCGAGGCGTCCAAGGTGCGGATCGCCGCGGTGAAGAAGGCGGACGCGCTGCTGCACGAGGCGGAGCAGAAGCTCGACGCGGCCACCAGGGAGGCCGACGCCAAGTCGGCCGAGGCCGCCGAGGTGTTGCGCAAGGCCGAGCAGGACGCCGCGGCGGCCCGGGCCCGCGCCGAGGAGCAGGCGGACGAGCTGGTGGCCGCGGCCCGCAGCGAGGCGGAGCGGCTGCGCGGCGACGGCCAGCGCGACCTGGACGAGCTGGTGAGCCGCCGTCAGGACATCAACAAGGAGATCGCGCGCGTCCAGGACGTGCTCGACGCCCTGGAGACCTTCGAGGTCCCGGGGGCGGGGGGCCGGGGGGGCAAGCGCGGGGGCCGCACGGAGCCGGCG
>NZ_MLCF01000138.1 GCF_001879105.1 Mangrovactinospora gilvigrisea
GCTCGGGGGGCAGGTCCTCGGGGATGTCCGGGCTGAGGGGGAGGGCGGGGAAGTCGACGGACGCCTCGCTCGTCTCCGACGGTTCGTCAGGGGTGCCGGCGGGGGCGTCCTCGGGGGCCTCGGCGGCGGCCGGGTCGATGTCCTCGGGGTGGTCCGCGGCGCGGCGTTCGGCGCGCTCGGCGGCGCGGTCCTCGGCGTCGCCGTCGTCCGCGGGGTGCTGCCTGGCCAACTCGGGGACCGTCCTCTCCATGAGCGCGTGCGTGGCTACAGCACTCATGGTGCACGACGGACGGTCGATCAGTTCGACCGCAGGGCCGGTGCGGTGCGCCGCGGTCAGCGCTTGCGGTGGCGGCCGCGGGTGGTGGCAGCCGGGGCGTCCGAGGCGGACTTGTGCCTCCGCGACCGGAGGAACTCGATGATCAGGGGGACGATCGAGATCAGCACGATGACGATGAACATCGCCTCGATGTTGTCGCGGATGAAGGAGATCTGGCCGAGGAAGTACCCCAGCACCGTCACCCCCGCCCCCCACAGCAGCCCGCCGAGGGCGTTGAAGGCCGTGAAGGTGCGGTAGTTCATGCGGCTGACGCCGGCGATGATCGGCGTGAACGTCCGCACCACCGGGACGAAGCGGGCCAGCACGATCGACTTCGAGCCGTGCCGGGCGAAGAACGCGTGCGCCTTCTCCACGTTCTCCTGCTTGAACAGCCGCGAGTTGGGCCGGTTGAAGAGGGACGGCCCGACCTTCCGCCCGAAGAGGTAGCCGACCTGGTCGCCCAGGAACGCCGCGACCCACACCATCAGGCACACCGACCACAGCGGCAGGCTGATCAGGTTGCGGGAGACGAACATGCCGGTGGCGAAGAGCAGCGAGTCGCCCGGCAGGAAGAAGCCGATGAGCAGCCCGGACTCGGCGAAGACGATGATCAGGATGCCGATGATGCCGACGTTGGTCAGCAGCCAGTTCGGGTCCAGGTACTTGGGGCCCAGGGCCAGGGCGGTCGTCGTCAGCGTCATGATGCGCCCAAAAGTACCCGACGCGGATGAAGGTCCGGTGAGCGCACGGAGCCGGGACCGTCAGGGGTGGACCGCGTGGAAGCGCAGCGGCGTGCCCGGGCGGGCCTGGGCCGCGGGGGGCAGGGCCTCGGCGGGGACGACGCCTATCACCGGGTAGCCGCCGGTGGTGGGGTGGTCGGCGAGGAAGACCACGGGCCGGCCGTCCGGCGGGACCTGGACGGCGCCCAGCACCATGCCCTCGCTGGCCAGCTCGCCGTCCCGGGCGCGGTCCAGCACCGGCCCGTCGGTGCGCAGGCCGATGCGGTTGCTGCGCGGGGAGACGGTGAACTCGGCCGCGTCCAGGCTGCGCAGCGCGTCCCGGGTGAACCAGTCGGCGCGCGGGCCGAGGACCAGCGGCAGGTCGAGGCGGGCGGGCGGGCCGGGCCAGGGCGCGGCGCCGGGGGCCGGCGGCAGGGCCCCGGCGGGGGCGCCGAGCGGCAGCACGTCGCCGTCGGTGAGCGGCGCGGGGCCGAGCCCGGAGAGCAGGTCGGCGGAGCGGCTGCCGAGCACCGGCGGCGCGGCGACGCCGCCCGCGAAGGCGAGGTAGCTGCGCAGCCCGGCGGTGGCCGGGCCGGCGTCCAGCACGGCTCCGGCGGGCAGCCGGACGGGGGCGCCCCAGGGGGCGGGGCGGCCGTCCACGGTGACCGCGCAGGGCGCGCCGGCGACCAGCGCGGTGGCGGGGGCGGCGGTGCGGACGGCGCAGCCGGTGAGGGTGGTCTCCAGGGCGGCGGCGCCCTCGGCGTTGCCGAGCAGCCGGTTGGCGAGCCGCAGCGCGGCCGGATCGAGGGCGCCGGAGCGGGGCACGCCGAGATGGGCGTGGCCGGGGCGGCCCAGGTCCTGGACGGTGGTGAGCGCGCCGGGGCGGACGACGGTGAGCCGGCGGGGCGTCATGCGGCGCCCCCGTCCACGGGCTCGAAGGTGACGCGGGTGCCGGGGACGAGCAGCGCGGCGGGATCGCGTCCGGGGTCGAAGAGGCGCAGCGGGGTGGTGCCGATCAGCTGCCAGCCGCCGGGGGACGGCTGCGGGTAGACCCCGGTGTAGGGGCCGGCGAGGGCGACGGCCCCGGTGGGGACGCGGGTGCGCGGGGTGGGGCGGCGGGGCAGCTGGTAGCGCTCCGGAAGGCCCGTCAGATAGCCGAAGCCGGGGGCGAATCCGCAGAAGTCGACGCGGTAGGCGAAGGAGGCGTGGAGGGCGCCGACCTCGTCGGGGGCGCAGCCCCAGCGCTCGGCGACCTCGGCGAGGTCGGGGCCGTCGTAGCGGACGGGGACGGTGAGCGCGGGGGTGTCGGCGGCGCGGGCCGGCGGCAGCTGCCAGGCGGGCAGCTCGGCGGCGAGGCCGTCGCGCTCCTTGGCGGAGGTGAAGCCGTCGAGCAGCACGGTGGTGGCGCCGGGCACGATGTCGGCGAGCGGCGGCAGGGCGCCGGCCTCGCGGCGGCGCAGCAGCTCGGCGTGGAGGGCGGCGGTGGCGGCGGCGTCGGGGGCCTCGGCGAGCAGCGCGGTGTGGCCGACGCGGTGCACCCGCAGGACGGCGGTGCCGGCGGCGCTCATGCGAAGGCCTCGACGCGCAGGCCGGCGGCGGCGAGGGCGTCGCGGACGCGGGCGGCCAGGGCGGCGGCGCCGGGGGTGTCGCCGTGCACGCACAGCGAGCGGGCGTCGACCGGCACGGTGGTGCGTCCGTCGGCGGCGGTGACCTCGCCGTCCCGGGCGATGCGGACGGCGCGCTCGACGACCTCGTCCGGGTCGTGCACGACGGCGTCCGGCTCGCGGCGCGGCACCAGCGTGCCGCGGGGGGTGTAGGCGCGGTCGGCGAACGCCTCGGCGACGGGGGCGAGTCGGGCCTTCTCGGCGGCGTCGAGCAGTTCGGAGCCGGGCAGGCCGAGCAGCGGGGTGCCGGCGCCGAGGGCGAGGAGGACGCCGTCGACGACGGCGGCGGCCTGCTCGGCGTCGTCCACGGTGCGGTTGTAGAGGGCGCCGTGCGGCTTGACGTAGGCGACGTCGGCGCCGGCGGCGCGGGCGAAGGCTTGGAGGGCGCCGATCTGGTAGGCGACCTCGGCGGCGAGTTCGTCCGGGGGGACGTCCATGGCGCGGCGGCCGAAGCCGGCGAGGTCGCGGTAGGAGACCTGGGCGCCGATCCGGACGCCGCGGGCGGCGGCGGTCTCGCAGACCCGGCGCATGGTGGCGGGGTCCCCGGCATGGAAGCCGCACGCGACGTTGGCGCTGGTGACGGTGGTGAGCAGGGCGTCGTCGTCGGTGAGGGTCCACTGCCCGAAGCCCTCGGCGAGATCGGCGTTGAGATCGATCGTTTCCGGCACGGGGTCCAACCTAGGGGAAGCGGACGCCGATGGGCCCCCGGCGGGACGTGCGATCATGCGGCGATGCGCGTACTGATGACGGGATTCGACCCGTTCGGCGGGGAGTCGGTGAACCCCTCCTGGGAGGCGGCGGTGGGGGTGGCGGAGGCGCTGCCGGACGCGGCGGCGCGCCGGCTGCCGGTGGTCTTCGGGGCCGCGGGGGCGGCGCTGCGGGAGGCGGTGGCGGAGGTGCGGCCCGCGCTGGTGGTGTGCCTGGGGCAGGCGGGGGGCCGGGCGGAGCTGTCGGTGGAGCGGGTGGCGGTGAACGTCGACGACGCCTCCATCGCGGACAACGCGGGCGCCCGGCCGGTGGACGAGCCGGTGGTGCCGGGCGGGCCGGCGGCGTACTTCTCGGGGCTGCCGGTGAAGGCGTGCGTGGCGGCGTCGCGCGCGGCGGGCGTGCCGGCGGCGGTGTCGCAGTCGGCGGGGACGTTCGTCTGCAACCACGTCTTCTACCGGCTGATGCACCTGGCCGCAACGGAGGGTCCGGGGCTGCGCGGCGGCTTCGTCCACGTCCCGTACGCGCCGGGCCAGGTGGCCGACGGCTCGCGGGGGCCGTCGATGGAGGTGGCCTCGATGGTCCGCGGTGTGGCGGCGATGATCGCCGCAGCCTGCGGCACCCCCGCCGGCACCGACCTGCGCGCCCCGGGCGGCGCGGTGTCCTGAACCGCCCCCGCGGCCCCGCCGGCGGCGCACACGGCAACGGGTCCTGGGCCCCCACCACCCTCAAGGAGTACGCGGGCGGCAAGAGCGCCTACGCCGACGGCGCACTGCTCCTGGACCGGGACGGCGACGGCGACGGCGTCAAGCACAGCTCCTTCGCCTTCACCGGCTCCGGCACCCGCTGAGCCGGGCGGGCGCCGTCCCGCGTCAGCCGGGCTGCGGGGCCCGCGTCAGCTCGCGCCACCCCGGCAGGAGTTCGTCCAGGGTGGCCGTGGTGCGGGCGTCGGGCTCGGGCAGCCCGGTGGTGGTGCGGAGGTGGCGGAGCAGGTCGGCGACCGCGGCGCGGAGCGCGGCGGGGTCGCCGGCCTCGTGCAGGGTGCGCAGCAGCGCGTACCAGAGCGACTCGTCGTCCGGGTTGCCGCGCAGCCCCGCGCGGGCCGCCTCCGACGCCGGGCCGGGGCGCCCGCCCTGCAGCCGCTTGGCGGCGAGCCGCAGCGCCGTGTCGGCGATCTCCGCCGCCGCCCCGCCCTCGAAGGGCAGGTGCGCCAGCCAGCCGTAGCGCGCCGCCGGCCGGCCGTCCAGCACCGGCCCGCGGACCAGCGCCAGGGCCTGCGCCCAACTCTCCTCCGCGCCCGGCTGGTTGGACTCGGCGCGGGCCGCCAGCGCCCGGAACAGCTCCCAGTCGGTGAGCACCCCCGGCCCCAGCCGCAGCCGCCCGTCGCCCTCGCGCACCAGGTGCGGGACGCCGCGCTGATCGGTGCCGAGCCAGTCGCCGAGGCGCGCCACCAGCGCGTCCCGCACCTCGCCCTGCACGCCCTTGGGCCACAGCGCGGAGGCGAGCACATTGAGGTGCGCCCCGTCCCGGTGCAGCGCCAGGAAGACCAGCGCCTCGCGCAGCTGCTCCGCATGGGTCGGCTCAGGCTCTCCGGCCGTGCCGCGCACCTGGAGCGGGCCCAGCAGGCCGAGCTCCACCGACGGCCGGGTGCCCAGCACCTCCGGGTCCGGCGCCGGGCTCGGCGCGGCCGGGCCGCCGGCGGACGGCGGCCGGGCGATCCGCCCCGCCTCGCGGAAGAGCGTCAGCAGCGCCCGGTACTCGCCGTCCGGCACCCGCTGCGGGAGGACGTCGAGGCCGAGCAGCGGCACCGTCAGGCGGCGCTCGTCGTCGGCGAGGTGCCACTCCCAGGCCGCGCCCGGGACGGGCCCGCCGACCAGGTGGGTGATGGCGGTGCGGTGCGAGGAGGCGGCGAGCGCCGCCAGCCGCGCCGCGGTCTCGCCCTGCGGCGGCTCGGCGACGATCACGTAGTGCGGGTGCCACAGCTCGGCGCCGTCCGCGCCGGTGCGCCCGGACAGCACGGAGTCCAGCCCGGCGGCGGCGAGCGCGCGGGCCCGCTCCGCGGCCTCCCGCTCCAGGTCGCCGATGATCTCGGCGAGCGTGGTGGCGGTGCGGACGCGTCCCGGCGCCAGCTCCTTCAGCTCGGCGCCGAACCCGACCAGCGTCAGCCGAAGCCGCTCCGACCAGGAGTTGACGGCCAGTTCGGCGGCGAGCGCGGCGAGCACCTCGCGGCGGCGGGCCGGCTCGGCGCCGGTGAGTGTGATCAGGCCGGACGCGGCCTCCAGGTCGATGAGGACCAGCGGGGTGCCGGGCTCGTCCGCGGCGGCCGGGTCGTCGAGGCCGGAGAGGTCGTGGCCGAGCGAGACCAGCCCCGGGTACGGCGCGGGGCCGGCGGGGGCGTTGGCGGGGGGCAGCATGACGCGCTCCAGCCGCCACATCCGGCCGCCCTCCTCGGCGCGCCAGGGCTGCGGCGCGTCCGGCTCGGGCGGGGAGATCCGCAGCTCCAGGCCGCGCTCGTCGAGGCGGGCGGCGTAGACGGCGGGCAGTGGGCGCCCCGCGGCGGCGAGTTGGGCGCCGAGCGCGCGCAGCGCCGCGTCCAGGAAGGCGGCGCCCTCCGGGTCGGCGCCGACGCGCAGCGCCTCGTCGGCGCCGGCGGTCTCGTCGTCCCAGCCGCCGGGGCCGTAGGGGCGGGCGCCGAACGACCGCTGCCACAGCGTCTGGCGGCGGCGGGTGCCCAGCGCGGCGAGCAGCGTCGCGGACAGCAGCGGGGCGGCGACCAGGCCGCCGAGGGCGATCCGGCCGGGGACGGTCTGGGTGAAGTGGGTGCCGCCGGCCTCGTGTTGGCCGCCCTGCTGGTGCTGCGGGGTCTGTCGGTGCTCCTGGTGCTGCGGGGTCGGCTGCGGCGCCTGGTGCGCGGGGCCGACCTCGACGAGGTCGCCGCCGTGCGCGTCGCCGGGCATCACCAGGACCCAGCCCGGGTAGATCAGGCTGGCCTTGGTGAGGCGGGTGCCGTCCGGCTGGTCGTGGTTCTTGTTGAGGTCGAAGATCTCCGTCCAGCGGCGGCCGTTGCCCAGGTGGCGCTGGGCGATGTCCCACAGGTTGTCGTGGTGGCGGCCGTGCGGCGGCTGGACGGTGTAGAGCTTGGTGCCGGCCGGCGCGTTGGGGACGGCGGCGTGCGCGGCGGTGAGAGTGCGGCTCGCCTGGGCGGTCTGCCGGGCGAGGGCCTCGCGGTGGGCGTGCTCCTCGGCGTCGAGGATGTGCCCGGCGCCGGCGCTGGTCAGGGCGGAGGCCTCGGCGGAGGTGCCGACCGCGGCGGTCCGCGCCGTGCGGTCGGCGGTGTGCGGGGCGTGCGGGGCCTGCTGCTGGCTCTGCTGCATGGCGACGACGGCCACCGGCTGGGAGACCATGCTGCTGATCGCGGGCGTCACGCTGGCGGCGCCGGCCGTCAGCAGCAGGATGGCGGCGACCAGTTGGCGGGCGAGCGCCTGGCTCGCCCCGGCGACCGGGACGCGGGCGGGCATGCCGATGCCGCTGACCGCGGCGCGCACCTCGACCAGCACGCACGCGGCGAACTGCGCCCAGGCGATCCACACCAGCACGGCGAGTACCCGGACGATCACCTCGGCGGTGAACGGGTGCGAGAAGTCGTCGAGCGACGGGATGTGCGAGGGCAGCGGCCAGCCGATCAGCAGCACCAGCGCGGCGGGCGCGCCCAGCACCAGCGCGGCGAGCATCAGCAGCGCCGCGATGCCGCGGAGGACGTCGCCGAAGGTGCGGCGGCCGGGGACGCGGCCGATCCGCACGGGGGTGCGGGAGTTCGGGTTGGTGCCCGTGCTCACGGCGTTCCTCCAGTGGTGACGTTGTTGATGCCGGCCTCGGGGTGGGCGGTGGCGGTGCCGGACGCGGTGAAGGCGCTGTTGGTGAAGAAGCCGAGCAGGACGGGCCGGTAGGTGATCCGGACGCCGACGGTGACGGCGTCGGCGGACACCGAGCAGGTGGTGATGGCGGCGGAGCCGACGTGGAAGCCGGAGGCGATGGCGGCGGCCTGGCCGCCGCAGTCGCCGTCCTTGATGACGAGCCGGCCGCTGGCGCGCCAGGTGTCGATGTCGATGTTGTCGGCCACCTTGCGCGCGGACTGCTCGGCGATGTCCATCGCCCGCTCGCGCTGCGCGATGGCGAGCCCGCCGTCCACCACCAGCGCGGCCAGCCCGAGCGTCACCAGCGTGATGAGGATCGTGAAGATCGCCGCCGAGCCCCGTTCACGGTCGCGGGACGCGGCCGGGAACCGCACGCGTCTCCGGCGGCGGGGCGCGCTCGGCGGCGCCGGCCGGTTCGGCCGGGGGCCGGGGGCGGGCATCAGGTGGTCCTTCGGTAGGTGTCGACGGGGGCGGAGGCGTCGGCCTGGATGGTCTTGACGGCGCCGATGCCGAGCATGTTGAGGCCGGAGAGCGGGACGTCGCAGCTGACATGGACGTCGAACGCGCCGCCGGACTGGAAGGCCGCCGGGTCCGCCGAGACCGACAGCCGGCTGCAGGTGCCGCCGAAGTCCGCCTTCGCCGCCGCCTGGGCCTGCGCCACCGCCGTCCCGTAGTCGCGCTGCAGCGCGCCCGCGCGCGCCGCGTCCCGCGCCGCCCCGTACGCCTTGCCCTGCGCGTTGACGAGCAGCCCGAGCGCGACGACGAACATCACGAAGGTGATGAACAGCGGGGCGAGGATGACCACCTCGATGGTCGAGACGCCCCGCTCGCCGCGGCCGCGCCTGCGGAGGGGATTGCGCACCGTCAGCCCCCCGTGTCCGGGACGAAGCGTTCGATCGGCCCCTCGGACCGCACGTCGATCGTCGGGATGAACGGCAGCAGCTTCGGCGACCGCGCCACCACCTCCACGCCCACCGACTCGCCGTCGCGGATCGCCGTCACCGAAGGGTCGACGACCATCCGCGACCCCAGCCCGCTGATCTGCTGCTGCGCACGCGCCACCGCGTCCGCCGACCAGCCGGCGTTGGAGTCGGCCTCCGCGCGGGCCGTCCGCGCGCCCGCCTGGGCGGCGGACGTCGCGACCTGCCGGGCGAAGAAGTACATGCCGAACTGCACCACCGCGAACAGGACGAGGACCAGCAGCGGGGTGAGCATGACGAACTCGATCGCGGACGCGCCCCGCTCGGATCCCAGCCGTCGGCGAAGGCCGCGGCGGAGGCGGAGGCGGCCGCGCCGAAGACGGCGGCGCCGCTCCACTCCGCCTCAGCCCCCGGCGCCGTTGATGTTGCCGCTGATCTGGTTGGCCTTGGACGTCAGCGCGTTCTTGATGATGATGCCGACCGCGATCACGATCGCGACCACGATCGCCGAGATGACGATCCACTCGACCGCGGACGCGCCGCGCGAGCGGTCCGCCTCCCGGGCCCGCTCCACGCGCGCCCGCACCCAGGCGGCGGCGAGGTCGGCTCCGGGGACGGCGGAGGTCATCGTGGTGGCGGTGCGGACAGTGTGTCGGTACATGCGGTGTGCGGAACGCTTCATTGGGTTTCCCCCAGTGGTACGGCAGTTGTGGACGTGGACGAGGCCCGCGCGCCGCCCGGTCCGCCAGCGACCGGGCAGGAATCGGCGGGTGCGGCGGGATCACATGGAGAACACCCGCATCGCCGCCGGATAGGTCAGGAACACCATGAACCCCAGACACAGCAGCATCTGCGCCACCAGCATCGACTGGGAACGTGCCCCGGCCCGCGCCTCGATCTCCGTCATCTCGCGGTGCCGCATGGTGGCCGCGCGGGCCGCCAGCGACACCCTGATCTTCGCCCCGTCGTCGGCGACCAGCGCCAACGCCGAGGCGAGGTCCTTGAGTTCCTCCACGCCCAGGTCCTCGCCGAGCGCGCCCAGCGCCTCCCACTGGCTGACGCCGGTGATCCGCGCGTACTGCAGGGTCTGGCGGATGCGCTGCAGCTCCCAGCCCTCGCCCACCTGGGTGGCGGCCATCAGCGCCTCCGGGACGCCGCGCCCGCCGGCCAGGTTCATCGCCACCAGATCGAGGTAGGCGCCGACCGCCCGGCGGAAGTCGCGGCGCCGCGCGGCGCCGTCCCGCTTCACCTCCGCGTCCGGGGCGAGGAAGAAGACCGCGGCGAGCAGCACCGCCAGCCAGATCGGGATCTGCCAGGACAGCTGGAGGCCGATCGCGTTGAGGCCCGCCCACGCCAGCGGCCCGAAGATCAGGCCGAACGCGCCGAGCAGCACCTTGGTCGCGAGGAACCCCTCCCAACTGCGGCCCAGCAGCGCCAGGTCGGAGCGGAGGGTGGCCTGCTGCCAGCCCTGCTGCTCGTAGAAGCGGGCGATGCTGTCGCCGAGCCGCTCGCGGGCGGTCGGCCGGGCCGGCTCGCCGTCCTCGGTGAGGCTGCCGAACGGGGACGGCGCGGCCGACCCGGCGGCGGCGCTGCGCAGCGCGTCGATCCGCCCGATCCGCTGGTTGATGCTGGGGCGTCCGCGGGCCAGCCCGCGGACCAGCGCGTAGAGGCCGAGGCCGACGAACGCGCCGACCAGCGCGGCCTCCACCAACTGAGCCTGATTCACCGCGGACCTCCCTCATAGGGGTTGGCGCTGCCGGGCACGGAACCCGGTCCGTAGCCCTGGCCGGGCCCCTGGGGCGCGTTGGGCATGCCGCCCCAGCTCGGCGGCGCCGCGTTCTGCTGCACCGGCAGCGTCTGCGGCGGCGCCTCGGCCGGCCCGGCGTGGGCCCCGCCGCGGCGCGCCGCGCGGACCTGCGCCGCCTCCTCCCGCTGCTCCGCCGAGGGCTCGGCGGCGCCGGTCATGAAGCGGCTGGGCATCTCCACCACGGACAGCTTCCGCAGCCACCAGAAGCCGGCCGCGAAGAGCAGGAAGACGACCAGCAGGATCAGCTGGCCGAGGGGCGCGTCGTAGGGCTTCACGAAGTCGTGGTTGAGGACGGCGAGCGCCACGATCACGCCCACCGAGAAGATCACCACGATCTGGACGCTGCGCCGGGTGGAGGCCCGCTGCGCGGTGATGCGCTGCCGCATCTCCACCTCCGAGCGGGCCGCGGTGGCCAGCGCGCCCAGCACCTCGCGCAGACCGGGGCCGCGCAGCCGGGCGTTGAGCACAAGCGCCGCGACCACCAGGTCCGCGGAGGGGTCGTCCAGGTCGTCGGCGAAGCTCTGCAGCGCCTCGGGCAGCGGCATCCGGGCCCGCAGCCGGTCGATGAGCAGGCCGAGCGGCTCGCGCAGCGCGGGGGCGGCGACCCGGGCGGAGGCCGGGATGGCCTGCTCCAGGCCGACGGCCCCGGCGATGGTGTCGCGCAGCGACTCCGTCCAGGAGGCGAGCGCCTCGATGCGCTGGATGGCGCGGCGCTCCCCGGCCGCCCCGCCGAACAGCTGCGGCCAGAAGGCCGCCAGGATGCCCACCGCCACGGCGGCCACCGGCCACTTGGTCATCCAGCCGACCAGCCCGGCGAGCACGATCGCGGCCGGCAGCCGGGTGGAGGCGAGGCGCAGCAGGTCGGCCGCGCGGTTCTGCTGCTTGCCGCGGCGCGGCGGGCGGGGCGGCAGCCCGCGCACCCCAACCGCGGCGAGGTAGATGCCGCCGCCGACGGCCGCGCCGCCGAGGATGCCGAGCAGCAGGTACTGGGTGAATGCGGCGTCCATGGTTACGACCAGCCTCCCGAGGGGTGGTAGCCGTGCCGGGCCAGCTCGGCGCCGCACGCGATGGGCGCGCGGGGGACGACCCGTCCGGCGTTGTCGAGGGCGAACACCTCGCTGGAGAGCACGCGCCCGTCGACCCCGTTGACCTCGCGGACGGAGCTGACCAGCCGTCGGAGCCGGCCGCCGCGGTGGTAGTCGTTGATCTTCTCGACGAAGACGACGAAGTCGATGGCGCCGGCGATCAGCATCTGGGTGGCCTCGACCGGCAGCCGCTCCTGCGACTGGATGGCGTAGGTGGAGATGCGGTTGAACACCTCGGCGGAGCCGTTGGCGTGGATGGTGGAGAGCGAGCCGTCGTTCCCCTGCGACATCGCGTTGAGCATGGTGACGATCTCGTCGCCGAGCACCTCGCCGACGATGACCCGGGAGGGGTTCATGCGCAGCGAGCGGCGGACCAGCTCGGCCATGGCGATGGCGCCGACGCCCTCGGAGTTGGGCAGCCGCTCCTCGAAGGCCACCGCGTTGGGGTGGAGTTCGGGGAACTGGTCGAGGCCGAGCTCCAGGGCGCGTTCCACGGTGATGAGGCGCTCATGGGTGGGGATCTCGTTGGCGAGGGCGCGCAGCAGGGTGGTCTTCCCGGCGTTGGTGGCGCCCGAGATCATGATGTTCTTGCGGGCCGAGACGGCGGCCGAGAGCATCTGCCCGACCTCGGGCGTCACGGTGCCGTTGCCGACCAGGTCGGCGAGGAAGACCTTGCCCATCCGGGCGCGCCGGATGGAGAGCGCGGGCCGCCGGGTGACGTCCATGACGGCGGAGAGCCGGGAGCCGTCCGGGAGGCGCAGGTCGAGCTGCGGGTTGGCGGCGTCGAACGGCCGGGAGGAGAGGCCGGAGTAGGCGCCGAGCACCTGGATCAGCTCGATGAGCTCCTCGTCGCTCTCGGCGACCGGCTCGACGAGGGCCTCGCGGCCGTCCGCGTAGGAGACGAAGACCCGGTCGCAGCCGTTGATGTCGATGTTCTCGATCTCGGAGTCGTCGAGCAGCGGCTGGAGGCGGCCGACGCCGTAGAGGGCGGCGTGCACGCCGGAGGCGAGCTCCTCCTCCTCGGCGGCGGTGGGCGGGGTGCGCCCCTCGGCGACCTCGGAGCGGGCGTACGCCTCGAGGATCTCGCCGATGACGGCGCGGGCGTACTGCCGCTCGTCGTCGACGGACATCGGCGGCAGGCCGGCGCCCGCGTCGGAGCGGCGCTGGGCGGCGATGCGGTCGCCGACGTCGCGGCGGAAGCGCTTGACGAGGGTGTGGTCCATGGCGGTGCGTCACCTCCCTTCTTCGGCGGGGGCGGGGGCGGGGGTGCTGGTGCCGCTGCCGCTGCCGGTGCTCGACGCGGAGCGGTACGGGTTGTCGGCGGCGGGCCGGGCCTCGTAGTCGTAGCCGGAGAGCGCGGTGTAGGGGTTCGCGGGCGTGGCGGGCGGCGGCACCGGCTGCTCCGGACGCCGCGCGGCGAGCAGCCGGTCGACGACGGCCTTGCGTGCGGCGGCGGGGTCGGGGTCGGGGTCGGTGTCCGTGTCGGCGCCGGGGCCGGGTTCCGCGATGATGTCGGACGCGGGGCCGGCCGGCACGGCGGGCCCCGCGGCCGTCACGGGTCCCAACGCCCCGGCGGGAGCGCCGAGGTGGGGGGCGGCGGGCGGCGCGAACGACATCGCGTTCGCGGCAGGCGCGACCGGGGCCCCGTTCGTCTTGGAACCCGACTCGGGCGGGCCGGCCGGCTCGGAGGGCATGGCCGACGCGGCCGGCTCGGGCGGCGTGGCCGGCTCCGACGGCGGCGTCCCGGCCGGCAGCGCCAGCCCGCGTCCGGACGACTGCCCGGGGGCGGGCGCCGCCTCGCCGCCGGGGGTCTCCGGCGCGAACGACAGCCCGCGTCCGGACGATCCGCCGGACGAGGACCCGCCGGAGTCCGGGACGCCGCCGCCGACCGTTCCGCCGGCCGGCGGCGCGAACGACATCGACATCGCGGGAGGCGGGACCGAGGCGCCGTTCGTGCCATTGGCTCCCGAGCGCGGCTCGGGCCGCTCCGCCGGCGCCGCCCCGCCGGAAGCCGCCCCGAACGACGGCGCGTTGCCGCCGAGCGAACCCCCGTCGGAGGCCGGCACCGGAGCCGGCCCCGGCGCAGGCACCGGAATCGGCGCGGACGTCGGCAGCGGGCGGGCGAGCGGCGCCGGACGGACGCCGTCCGCGGCCTGCGCCAGCGGCGCCGGACGGCCGAGGGATGCCGGTCCGGGACCGTCACCGCCGCCCGTCGGTCCCTGCGCCAACCGCGCCGGACGGGACTCCGGAACCGGGCCCGCCGCACCGCCGTTGACCGCCGCCGGCCCCTGGGCCAGCCGCGCCGGGCGGGCTTCCGGGGTCTCCGCGGGCTGCGGCGCCGCCGTGCTGCCGTTGACCACGACCGGCGGCTGCGCCAGCGGTGCGGGACGGCTCGGCGCCACCGCGAGCTCCGCCGGTCCGCCGCCTGCACCGCCCGCCGGAAGCTCCGCGCGCGGGACCGCCGTCGGCACCTGGCCCGGCGCCGCCAGCGGCGCGTTCGCCAGGCCGAAGCGCGCGAAGAGGTCCTGGACCACGGCCCGCGCCGAGCGGATCAGCAGCGCGCGGTTGGCGCGCCCCCGTCCCCGTCCGGCGAGGGCGGCCGCACCGGCCGGGTCGAGCGCCAGCGTGCCCACCACCCGGGCGGGCACGTCCGACCGCTGCATCAGCTCCTCGACCTGGCGGGCCACCTGCTTGCCGTGCTTGGCCTCCGCGACCAGCACCACCGCGATCGGCGGCGTCTCCGCGCCGCCGCGGTGCAGCCGGGCGTGCAGCGCCGCCGCGCGGTCGCGGACGTGCGCCACCTGCTCCGCCTCCACCCGCGCGATGAGCACCACCGCGTCGGCGTACGGCATCAGCTGCAGGGTGGGCGAATCGGGACCGACGCGGCCGCAGTCGGCGAAGACGTCGAATCCGGGCATCCGGGCGAAGGCGGGCCCCAACTCAGGCCAGAGCGAGCCGAGTCCGGCGCTCTGCTCGGCGCCGGCGGTGCCCACGATGACGCCGAGCCCGCCGTGCAGCGCCTGGACGTGCTGCGTCAGCCGGTCGGGCGTCAGCCCCTTGCGGGCGTCCGCGGCCAGCGACAGCATGCCGCGCTGCGGGTTGAGCGGATTGCCGTGCGCGTCCGGGAGGCGGTAGACGAGGTCGCCGCCGGCCGGGTCGCACTCGGCGGTGACCACGGGACGCGGCCAGACGGACGCCAGCGCCAGGGCAGACGTGGTGACGCCGGGCGACCCCTTGTCGGCGGCGAGGACGATCAGCGCCATCGGCTACTGACCCGTCCCCGAGCCGCCGGCACCGCTGCCCGCGGGGACGATCACCACGGTGGCCTTGCCGTTCGCGGCGGCCTGGGCGACCGCCCCGGCCTCCGCCTCCGGCACCAGCACGGAGACGGCGTAGGTGCCGCTGCCCAGGTCGGTGGACCCGCCGGACGAACCGCTGCCGCCGACGCCGTAGACCACGGCGTCCGACGCGATCGCGGACCCGCTGCCGGCCCCGCCCTTGCCGCCGGTCGTCCCGCTGCCGCTGCCGGAGGAACCGGCCGTGTCGGTGTTGTAGATCTCGACGTGGTCGCCCTTGTTGATGCCCGCGGGGTACTGGCCG
>NZ_MLCF01000139.1 GCF_001879105.1 Mangrovactinospora gilvigrisea
ACCGCGCACGCCGCTACGCGGCGTAGCCATGGCGCGCTCACGCGCACCCACTGCGCGCCCCCTCCGGGGGCGGCGCGGCTCCCTCCGGCGCTCCGCGCCTGCGGAATCCGCGCCCAGCTGGCTACAAGCCGTCCCGATTCAGCGTCAACTAGCTGGTCACAACGGGCATCTACGGGGAGGCACGCAAGATCCGCCGTGTCGCCCGGCGGTGGAGGCGCTCCAGGCCGGTGCCCCCGGGAGCCGGCCGACGCTCCGCGCCGACCGCGCCGTTCATTGCTTTCAGTAATATGATGCTCGGTCACCATACGTGACGCAAGCGGCATATTGGTTCAACCAATGATCATGATAATCTGATGTACCGTCATCTCATGCGTCGGGCCCCACCCAATCCGTGCGCACGCCTTCCCCCCACCCCAAAACCGGTGCCATCCTTGTCGGGCACCACGCAGGCAGCAGAGGCAATCAACGCCTTCTGCACGGGGGCTTTCTGAAACAGCCTGCGATCACGGCACGTCATCACGGGCGCCAGGTTCTTCGGCGCCACGCCGGCGGTATGCGTTCGCAACCGATGCGGACCGGCGCCGGCTGCATTCGCGGCAGCAGACGCCACACCCGGCAGCCGGGCCCGAAGACCAATCGGACCCGGACCGTCACTGCTGCATCTCGGGATCGGGCACGGCCGCAGCCCGCCGTCATCGATGAGGAGTGCATGCACCTCCCCCAAGCACTCCGCCATCTCACGCCCCGCTGGCGGTTGGCGCTTCCCCGGGCCTTGGTCGGCCGTGCGACCGGGGCCCCGGCGCCGGGTTCCGCACGTTCCATGACGGAGAGTTCCCCACGGGTTCGTTGTCGAGCCATGCGTCAACTCTAGGTTGACGAAGTAGAAATCGTCAACCTGTCATTGACGGACGTGGCGGGTCCGACCGCGTGGCCGGCAGGCCCCGCGTGAGGCGCTGCCGAATCCCCGCGCCACCGCCGCGGAGAGACCCGTTGGGCCTCCAGCAGCCAGGCGGTGGGCGCAGGGCCGGGGGCAGTGGTGACATGTGCGGCAACCCGGAGCGGCCGCCCGCTGAGGCAGCCGGAACAACCCGCCGCATCGGCGGAAATCCGTACTCTCGGCGAAACTCGCGTGGACCGCGGAGCCTGGCCGGCGCTACCGTCCGACACATGGTCGATTCCCCCACGCCTGCGGCACGACCACCGGACGATCTGACCGACCCCCGCGAGCTGCTGCTCGCCCACCTCGACTACTACCGTGCCGCGCTGCTGCGCAAGCTCGACGGCATGTCTGAGCACGAGCTGCGCACCAGCAGGCTCCCGTCCGGCTGGGCCCCGCTCGCCCTGCTCAAACACCTCGCATTCGTCGAACGACGATGGTTCCGCTGGGGGTTCGCCGCCGAACAGGTGGATCCCATCTGGGGCGAGGACGACCCCGACACCAAGAAATGGCACGTCGCGGCCGAGGAGACCGCGCAGGAGGTCCGCGCCCTGTTCGAGGACGAGTGTGCACGGTCCCGCGCGATCGTGGCAGCAGCCGGGCTGCAGGAACCGGCCCGAAGCGGTGGCGGCTTCAACCCTCCCGACCACCACCCGGCACTGATCTGGATTCTGTTCCACATGCTCCAGGAGTACGCCCGCCACGTCGGCCACCTCGACGTGGTCCGCGAACTCGCCGATGACGCCGATGGTGCTTAGTGGAGGTGACCGGTGCCGCCGCCACGGACACGTGAGTCGGTTGCGGAGATGACAAGGTCCGCCTCGACGCGAACGATGATCGGCTCGACTGCTGCGAGCAACGTCGCATAGGCGTCGTCGACTTCGGCAACGAGCTCACCGTCCGGGGAATGCTGCGCCGCAGCCAGCAACAGGTCCTGGACCGCCTCGCGTGCATCAAGGTCGAACGGATCGACCGACGACCCGTCGAATCCTGTCCCGTCGGCGAAGTCGAACGCACCCAGGTCCGGCGGATCGACGAACGCCGTGCCCGCGGCACACCCCGTCACACGATCAAACGCAGCCAGAAACAGCGCCGGAGTGGAGACGAAGAAGTTGCGCCTCGTCTCCTCGACCGTGGAGGGCCGCACGGGGTCCCAGAGGGCATGCGTGGCTTCGTAGGCGTTCCAGTACGCCCGAACACACTCATCAGGTACAGCAGGTGAGCCTTCGGTACCAGGGCCGACGCGATACTCCGCAACGTCGAACCGCCCCGACGAACCGTAGTGCTCCCTCGGACGGATACGCATTCCACGGCTCCGCTGAACCTCGCGGTAACCGGTCGCCGCGGCGAAGCGGTGCGCGGCCGAGCCCCGAGCCCCCCGCGAGTGGAGTCCGCGCCCGTCGTCGGCGGTCAGGGCGCGCAGGTGCTCGACGGCGGCGCGGCCCAGGCCCCGGCGGCGAAAGGGCTCGGCGATCTCGATGTGCGTCCGGATCCGCTGGGGGTGCACGGGCATGACCTCGGCCGCGGCAATCCCCAGGAACTGACCCGACGCGGCGTCACGCAGCACTCGCGTCCGCCGGTACGGCTCCTCGGCCGTACCGGAGTCCGGCTTCGCCATCCGCCGGCCGACGCCGTGCAGGTAGCCGGTCACCGGGCCGAGCTGGTTCCGTACTGCGTCCGCCTGCGAGGGATCCCAGGGCTCGAATGCAAGTTCGGCAACGGATTCCAGCGGTGAGATCGTGGTCGAAGCGTACCGACCGCCTTATCTCCACTGTCCGGGCGCCTGTCGGCGGAGCCCGCCCGCGACGAAGGCAGTGCCGGCGATGCCTGGCCGCTGCTGCGCAGCGGCGCGAGCAAGCTGCGGCGAGTGCCGGCGCGAGATGCAGCTTGGCGCCATGCGCGACCCCGGCACCGGGTGAACCAGCCGACAGCCGATCGATCGCACCGCGGCCGAGCCGCCGGCGCCGGGTCGGTGTCCCGCCTCGAGCTCAGGGTCCCTGGCCCGGGGGTTTGTGCGTGCCGAGGGGTCGCCGACGCTACCGCAGATCGCAGTCGCCAGAGTATACCTATTGCTATACTCTCGATCATGGCGGACGATGAGTGGGACATCTACATCGTCGATGAAGTGCGCTCATGGTGTCAACGGCCATCTTGATGCCCAGA
>NZ_MLCF01000014.1 GCF_001879105.1 Mangrovactinospora gilvigrisea
CGCCGGGCCCCTAACTTCATGGCCTTGGGCTTTAGCCGGGCCGTGCCCGCCGACCGGTGCCGCCACCTCCTCGATATGCCCGATCTCCAGGACGCCACCCCCGACTGTCTCCACCGCATCACCGCCGCCCTGCGCACTCTGCCGGGGTGAGGTGCCGGGGCTTCGGCCGACCCCCGGGGCGGCACCCGGCCGGCACCGAAAGGGACCGCGCGCTGCTTCGACCACCGCTGGAGCTACTCCCACGGTGATCATTGATCAGGCCCTCGATCGACCGCGGTTGGGGCCGCCACCGAGCCCCAAGCCGCTGCGCCGGGTCAGCGTGCGGTTCCGCGCGGGCGCCGGCCGACGAACTGCGCGTCGTCGGTGGACCGTTCTACGTGGAGCCTCGCGGTCCGGTTCGCCAACGGCGTCGGGCCGTTGGCGGGTGCGGCGATGCTCGCCGCCGGCGGTCCGTCCGGCGGGACCGCACTGGCGGGCGTGCTGTCTGGCGGAGCAGCGGGAGCTGATCGTCGCGAACACCCGCGACGGGCTCACCGCAGCCCGGGCCCGCGGCGGCGTCGGCGGCCGCCGGCCGAGGCTCAGCGCGGACCAGGGCGCGCTCGCGCAGCACCTGTACGACGCGCGGGAGAAGACGGCCCAGCAGATCGCCGACCTGTTCGGCGTGCCCGGCTCCACCGTCTACGGACACCTCGATGAGGCCACCACCGTGCCCGGGCAGCCGAGGACGGACCCGTCGACCCAAATGCAGCCGACCCTCTGCCCTCCGCCGGAAATCGGCTTCGATACTGCTCTGGGGCCGTGTTAGCTTGCCTCGCCGCGGCGACCGTGGGCCCGAGAAATGCGATGGGGGCAGCGATGACAGGATTCAGCGACGGCGGAGCGGGTGCGGCCCTGCTGCGGGAGCACTGGGGCCTGACGCGCGTGACGGTGTCGGAACGCCTGCAGACCTTTCCCAGTCGCTTCGTTGAGCGCATCCAGGCCGATCAGGGCAGCTTCGCCGTGAAGGTCGATCAGGAGCCCGGCACGATGGTGGAGGGATCGGACCAGGTCCAGGCGGGCGTCGCAGCCCTCCTGCCCCGTCACGTCCCGACGATCATCCCGGACCGGACCGCATGCCTCTGGGCCATCGACCAGGGCCGCCGGATCACCGTTCACGAGGACATCGACGGCGGCCATCCGGCATCGGACCAAAGCACCTGGAGCCGCCTCGGCACGCTCCTGGCCCGGATGCACGCTCTGCCGCACGCGCCGAGGGCTTTTGCGATCCCGGTAGCGGTCGCGGCGGACGAACTGGACCGGCTGGCGGGCGACTACCCGTTCTGCGAGGACTTTCGCGCCCTGCTCCCAAGGGTGCGGCTCATTGACGACGAACCCGCGGCGACGATCCACGGCGAAGTCAACCTCAGCAACGTCCGGCAGCGCACCACCGGCGAACTGGTGCTCCTGGACTGGGACGCGGCCGGAGCCGGACCGATCGCGCTGGATCTGGGCTATCCGCTGATCTGCGTCTTCCACGACGAAGACCTGACCTGGCACGGCGAGCACGCTCGCGCCTTCTACACCGCATACGCGGCGAGCCGCGCGACGATCCTGCCGCCGCCCGAGCAGATCTTCAACGCCGCACTCATGCACGCCATGCGGTACCTCAGATTCGCGAACCCTGCCGCTCGATGGACCCGGATCCGGCACGTCATCGACCACGAGCGCGACCTCGTCGACCTTCTGGCGCACACCTTGCGCTGAGTGCCCCCCGCGCCGTCGCCGCGGCGGTCGGGACCGGGACTCCGCAGCCCGTCCAGGCGCCGCCGTGATCTGTGGGCTGGTGCGCAGCGACGACCGGGTGCGGCCGTGGTGCGGCGCGGAGCGGCCGGGCCGGGACGAGATGGCGCGGTGGGCCCGGGAGATGGGGGGCGGCTGGCGCTGCCATGGCGTCCACCAGTGGAGGGGATGCGACCGGTCGAGCGGTGAGCTCGTCGGGCGCGGCGGGCTGTCGCGGGTGTCGCCGGCCGCGGACTGCGGAGGTCGCGGTGGCCGGCCGGGACGGTGGCGAGCAGCATCCGCCAACACCTCGGCACCGCCTTTAAGGGGCCGGCCGCCGGTGGATAGCCCCGGCATCATAGCGACATAGCAATATTGGTCTTCGACGCCATAGCGGCAACGTCATAGCGTTGCGGTGTTCCTGACGGAGGGACAGAACAGCGGACGAGGGAGTTGCTGTGGCGGGTTTTGGTCGTGGGCCGGCGGGTGCGGAACGACGGGGAGGCCGGCGGAGCGGGCTCCGGGTGGCCGGGGCGATGGTTCTCGCCGCGCTGCTGGGTGTCGCCGCCGTCGGCGTCGGAGCGGGTGGCGCCGCGGCTGCCGACACGCCGGGAGCGCGGCGTGCCGAGGTCATCGACCTCAAGGTCCGCAACGACCAGTACCAGGAGGTGGACCTTGGATCCAAGGGGCCGAGCCTGGGGGACACCTACCTCTACTCGGGCATCGGGGTCAAGGACGGTCGGGATGTCGCAAGCGGCGGCGGGACCTGTCAGGTGATCCGCATCGATGGGGGTGCGCAGACCAGCCAGTGCGTCCTCACGATGGAGCTCGCGCGGGGCTCGCTGACGATGCAGTCGCTGTGGACGAGCGGCACAACGGGCCCGCTCGACATGGCCATCACCGGCGGGACGGGCGACTTCAAGGCCGCACGCGGCACCGTGCGCTTCTGGGACATCGCCACGCCGAACGAGCGGGCCCGCATGGAGATCCTGCGCTGACCCGCCACCGCCGCGCACCGATGGCTGCCGATCGTCGGACATGGGGCGGCACCCCACCGCCGGGGAGGTCACCGGGCCGTCCTGGCGCAGCAGCGCGTCGGTGAGCTCGACCAGCGCGTCCTGACGCCGTGCCAGGCAAGCGTCGAGGCCTTCCGCCGACAGCGCGGCGAGTACCACGGTGGCCACCAGCGCCGCGGCCAGCGCCCGCCCGGAGCGCAGGTGCTCCAGGCGGCGGCGCAGTTCCCCACCTGAACGCGGCCTTGTTCTCGGGGATGGCGCGCAGGTGGGTTGGATGGCTGGACAGGTTCACCAGGACGCCGGCGGGCGAGCGTCGTGGTTTACGGGCGGGCGCTGCTGGTTGTGCCGCCGGATGGAAGGGCGGCCTGGGCGATGCGGGCCGCGGCCTGGTCGGGTGTCAGGCCATCGACGCACAGCTGCAGGTCGGCGCCTGTCGGCCAACGGCCGGCGGTGCGCTGGTAGAAGGGCAGGGCGTGGGAGGGCGGCGGGCCGGCCACGCCGCGGGCGGCGAGGTGGGCCTCCAGGACGATCCGGGTGCAGTCGAGCACCACGACGAAGACGTGGTGGCCGTGCAGGCCGGAACGGGCGATCTGAAGGTCCTCCTCGCCGAGCAGCGCTATCTCGACGATTACGGGGATCCCGGTGTCGGCCCAGGCGCGGGCGGCTCCGATGTTGGCGGCGACGATCTGCTGCTCCGTCAGGCTGCCGGGCGGGATCGGCGGCGAGCACTGGTCGACCTCGTACAGCAGCCACGGGCCCGGCAGGACCTGCTGCAGGCGCCGTCCGATGGTGGACTTCCCAACGCCCGACGGCCCGGTGAGGATGATTGCGTTCGCAGGCATGCGCGGGAGGTTATCGCCGGGCGGTGTCTTCGAGGTCGGGTTGGGGCCGGTCGGGGGTCAGAATCCGAGGTGGATGTGGTCGTGGTGGACCTGGTTGGCGAAGGTGTCGGTGCGGAACCCGCGGCGGTCTCCGCTGGGCAGGTGCTGGTGCCGGGCGTCTGCTTCCAGGGCGGCGGAGCGCCGCCGGCCCGGGCAGCTCGGTCCGGGGCCCGGTTCCAGGCTGTCTGCGCTTGGGCCGCGGTGGCGGCGTGTCCGGGCCCATGCCCGGCCCGCCGGCGTCCTTGTGACGCTGGGTCATCCTGCTCCTTCGGCTCGGTCGCGGCCGGTCGCGGACCGGTGGCGAACGCAGGGCGTCGTGCCCATGGCGGGTGCGTGTAGGGGCCCGTTAGGGTCGGGCGAGCTGATCCGGGAGGCCCGTGTGTTACGCCGTGGCCCGAAAGCGCTTCGACTCCTTGCCCGCAACCGCGACTACCGCCGGCTCATGCTGGGCCAGACCGCGTCGAGTCTGGGCTCGGCCACCAGCTATTTCGCCCTTCCGCTCGCCGCGTTGGCGGTCACCGGGTCGACCGCCTGGGCGGGGTTGGTGGGGACCGCGCTGTATGTCGGGCAGGTGCTGTTCGGCCTGCCGGCCGGGGTGGTGGTGGACCGGTTGGACCGGCGCCGGGTGATGCTGGCCGCCGAGGCCGCGGGCCTGGTCCTGTACGCGGCCCTGGCCGTTCTGCTGGCCCTGGGCGACGCGGGCATCGGCGTGATCATCGCGGTCGCGTTCGCGACGGGCGTGGCGTCGGTGTTCTTCAACCCGGCCGAGTCGGCGTCGATCAAAGCCCTGGTCGACCCCGATGACCTGCCCACCGCGCTGGCCAACAACCTGGCGCGGATGAACGCCTCCTCGCTCCTGGGCGGACCGGTGGGCGGCGGCCTGTTCCAGCTGGCGCGGGCCGCGCCGTTCCTCGCGAACGCCGCCAGCTTCCTGGTCTCGGTCATCTCCCTGGCCCGCATCCGCCGCCCGCTGTCCGCCCCCGCCCGCGACGATGGGGCCCGTGACCTGCGTGCGGAGCTGTTGGCGGGGCTGCGGTTCATTGCCGCCGAGCCGGTGGTCCGCACCGTGGTGGCCGCGAACATGCTCGGCAGCCTGGCGTTCGGCTCGGGGCTGATGGCCCTTCAGCTGCACTGGGTTCAGTCGGGGACGCCGGCCGCGGTGGTGGGGGTGGTCACCATGGTGATGGCCGGGTGCGGGCTGGCGGGCGCGCTGCTGGCGCCGTCGGTCAACCGGCGGCTGCGGCCCTGGCAGCCTGCCGCCGCGGCCGGCCTGGCCTGGTGCGGCGCACTGCTGTGGGGGGCCGCCCAGGTGCCGGTCGCCGGCATCGCCGCGGTCTTGGGGGTGGGAAGCCTCATCCAGCCGGCCGGCTCGACCGCGCTGTCGGCGCGGATCCTGCACCTGACGCCCGACGCCCTGCAGGGCCGCGTGCAAAGCGCGGCCTGGGTGTGTGTGCGGGCGATCCCGGCCGCGGCGCCGCTGCTGGGAGGCCTGCTGCTGCAAAGCGGGGACCTCGCAGTGTCGTTCCTCGCGCTCGCGGCGGTCCAACTGGTGGCGGTTGCGCTGTTTCTGACGGCGGGCATACGCACGATCCCGCGCCCGGCGGCCTGGACGGCGCCGACAGCCGACACGGCCGGCTGAGTACCGGGACGTCGGCGCCGGTCCCGAGCGCGGCCGCCACCGGGCCGACCGTGATCCCCTGCGCCTGGAGATTCCGGCCCGGTCCGGTCCGGCCGGGCAGGACCCGGCGCGGCCACCGACGCTGTCGATGTACGGGCGGACATCCCCGGGCGCGTCCGGATGAGCGGCCCCTGATGTCGGACCGCCTCGGGCTTGAGCGCTGTGGCCTGGGGATTGTTCAGATTCAGTGCGTGCTGCTCAGGTTGGGTCACGATGAGTGCGTGCTGATCAGTTTGGTTGATCGTTGGTATGGCGGCGGATCAACCGGTCCGGAGCTGCGCCTCGACCTGGTGCCGCAGATAGGCATCGGGGTGGCCCCGGGCGATCCGCAGAACCTGCTCGGCAACGCCGCGAAGGTGCGGCGGTACGGCGTCGGGCCGCAGGGCCAGGCCGGGCAGGAGGCAGCGGCGCACACGCATGTCCGTGGTGGCGACGAACGCGTGCAGCGCCTGTTCCTGCCACTGGCGGTGCAGCTGGGCGCGAACTCCGGCGTTGGGTTCGGGCGCGGGCGGCCATGCCTCGAACTTCTCCACCGGGAGGGGCAGGTGGGACCAATACCAGGCGTTCGCGGCGCCGGCCCGCTCCGGATCCGTCCCCTCGGCCAGCTTCGCCAGCAGGGTGCGCTGGACCCGCGTGGTGCCGGCGATGGCCAACGCGGGTTCGAGGAGCATCCGGTTGAGGCTGACGTCGGGGTCCAGCACGGCGGCGCCGATCACGGCCTCGAACGCGCCTGCGGGCAGCGGCCGCGGCTGGTAGAGGCTGCGGCGGACGGCGAAGCGGGCCGTAGCGGCCCAGCGATGCCATGCGTAGCCGGAGGCCTGCGGCCCCAGCAGTGCCGGCGGATCGCCGCCCAGCAGCCGCGCCGCTTCGAAGATCCGCAGCCGGAATCCCGCGAGGTACCGGGGATCGGGGCCGGGCCGGGCGGTGGATCCCGCGCCGTCCTCCATGGTCGCAAGTATGGCGGCCGCAGCGCGGCGGCGGTTCATGGCAGCTCCAGGCCGGCCTCGGTGAGCGCCGCGCGCTGATGGTCGGTCAGCTTCGCGCGTCGGGCGGGGGATTTGAGGTTGGACAGGGCCACCCCCAGCCTGATCTCGACGGGGTCGGCGCCGTCGGCGAGGACGACGTGCTCGACGTGCCCGCGGGGGACCTTCGCTGTCCCCTCCCGCTCTACGTACTGGCGCAGCGCGGCCAGCGCCTTGTCGAAGGCGCTGAGCGCCTTCCAGGAGCCGTCTCCAGTCTCGGCGCGCTCGTCGGCCTTCGGGGTGATGCCGAGGCCCTCAAGGAGCTCCTGCTGGCGGTCCGTCAGCGCGTCCCAGACCTCGGGGCGTTGCTGGCGGGTGATCCAGGTGCCGATGTCGTCGCCGAAGACGGTCACCCCGGGCAGCAGGACCTCGAGCTTCTCGCCGTCGTCGATCAGCTGCTTGACGTAGACGTAGGCGCGCTGCCAGTCCGCGGGCCAGCCGGGGTTCCAGTCCTTGTCGATCGCCCTCAGGTCCTTCTCCCGCTCCGGGTAGCCGGCCAGCGCCCCCGTGCGCCGAAGATTCGACAGAAAGTGCCCCACCCGGACTCCGTCGACCTCGGCGTCCCGGGGCGCCGCCAGCGTTCCGTGGACGTCGTAGTAGGCGCGGGCGGCGGCCAGGTTCTTGTGGAAGCGGGTGTCGGCGACCGACCAGACCATGCCGAGCTCGTCCAGCAGCTCGGCCCGCCAGGCCTTGAGGGCACCGAGCTTGAAGGCGCGGCGCTGCTCGCTCACCCACGCCCCCAGCGCGTACGTCTCCGTGGTGCTCTCGTCGACGTCGGCTGCATCCCGGGCCGTCGCGCCGAGCGGGACGACGGCGTCCAGAGGCACACGTGCGTCGCCGTGGTCGGCGACCCAGTGGCGCAGGGCGTTGTAGCCGGCCAGCCAGACCTCGGAGTCGGGGTAGAGGACGCGGGTGCGCAGGAAGGCGGCGATGACGTCGGGGTTGCGGGGCAGGGAGAAGCGCAGCAGTGGCTCCGACGGCTTCCGCACCCGCATCTCCGGGTTGGAGGCCCCTTTCCGGCGCCGGTCGTCCGCGGCCGCGGCGTCACCCGCGCCGTCCTGCTCCTCGGCCTCGGCGGCGGCATCCTCCGACGCGACGTCGTCGTCCGCGTCCCGGTCTTCCTCCTCCGGGCGGTTGGGGTCCAGGGCGAGGACGCCGGTGGCCTGGCCGCCGGCGCCGCGGGCGGCGAGCACCATGGATTCGACCGCTCGTTCGTCGTGCGCCCGGAGACCTTGAAGCAAAGCTACTACTGGTCGGTAGCTTGAGGAGGCCATCATGTCCTCCGGGTCCTCCCCGGGATGCAGGAAGACCGGCACGATCAGCCGGGCGACCTTGCCCTCGCCGGGGTTCTGCCGCAGGCCGCGGCCGATGATCTGGACGATCTCCACCGGAGAGCAGCGCGGGTCGGCGAACACCACGCCGTCCACCCCGCGTGTGCCGCGGATGTCGACACCCTCGCCCAGGACCCGGCAGGAGGACAGGATGCCGAAGTCGACGACCCAGCCCTCCTCGTCCAGGCCGTCGGCGAACCGGGCCAGGACCTCTCTGCGCTCGGCGGCGGGATGCTCCCCGCACAGCCAGTCGGCGCCGACCCGCTTGGGGTAGGTGTGCGGGTCGGTAGCGCGCAGTTCGGCGGCGGTCTCGGGCAGGGCGCGGGCGAAGGCGAGGGCGTCCAGGGTGCGGGTGTGAAAGGTCATCAGGGAGCGGGCGCCGACTGCGTCCGCGTGCGTGAGCAATGCGGCCTGCAGCGCGGCCAGGCGCCGGCCGCGCACCAGCTCCGGATCCGCATCCGGCCCCGGGTCGCCCCATTCGCGGATCT
Source organism: Mangrovactinospora gilvigrisea (assembly GCF_001879105.1). GTDB lineage: Bacteria > Actinomycetota > Actinomycetes > Streptomycetales > Streptomycetaceae > Mangrovactinospora > Mangrovactinospora gilvigrisea. The sequence goes on from NZ_MLCF01000014.1 coordinate 8,175, forward strand.
CCAGGACGTCGATCTCGAACCCTGCCAGGATGCCCCGCTCGCAGGCCTCCATCAGCCCGAGTTCGTGCAGCACCGGCCCGAACAGGCGTACGTCATCCATGGAGGCCACCAGCCCCGCCGGCGTACCCGACTTCGGACCCGAGCTCTCGGCGGCAGCCGCGGACTTGGGCGTCACGGCAGCTCCCCGTCCCCGGCGGCCGCCGCGGCCCCGACCGTCCTCCTGCTCGGCGGAGCCGGGTGGCGCCTGCCACAGCCGCGGGGTGGCGGTCATGTACAGCCGCCGCTTCGCGGGGATCCGGTCCTGGTCGTGGACGGCCGCCCAGGCCTTCGCGGCGTCGCCCGAACTCCGGTGCGCCTCATCGATGATCAACAAGTCGAACGGCGGCATCCGTTGGCCCCAGGTGCCGCGCAGCGCCTGCTCCAGCACCCCGGGACCGCCACGGGCATCCTCCGAGCTGGCGACGCCGAGTTCCGCCTCGCCGTCGTCGTCCTGGCCGACGAGGCTGGCGTAGGTCGCGATCACGACCAGGGGGCCGCCGCCGGCGGTCCACAAAGCGAGGCGGGTGGGGTGGGTGGTGCAGCGCACGTCCAGCTGCTCCAGGTACGGGTCGTCGCCGAGGGAGCAGACGGCGACCATGGGCGCGGTGTGGCCGGCGGTCCGCCACTGGGCCACCGTCTGGGCGATCAGGTCGAGCGTGGGGACGATGATCCCGATCATGCCGTGGGGAACCAGGCGCTTGGCGGCCACGGCAGCGGTGATGGTCTTTCCGGTGCCGGTTGCGGAGACCAGCTGCCCGCGCAGCCCGCAGTCCGGGACCCGCCCGTCCGCGGGGAGTTCAAGCCCGCGGACGATCGCCTCGACAGCGGCCGGCTGATGCGGATGCAGACGCAGGCGCGGGCCGCTCATGTGGTGCTCCCGGTGGTGCTCGGGGTTGTCTGGGCGGGCCGGGGCGACCCGGGGCCCATTAGCGACGCCCGGGGGGTCGGCTTGGGCCTGGTCGGTCGAGACCGGCGCGCAGGGTGCGGCCGCCTGGGGCGCTGCCGCATACCGGGGCGCTCTCCGCCGTCGCGGTCCCGTTCGAGGCGCGGCCCGGATGCCCGCGGCCGCGGGATCGCCGGCAGCCCCCGAGTGGTGAACGGGCCCGCTGCAGGCCGATGGTGATCGTGAGTCGGGACCGGCGTATCGGGACCCGGGTTGCGGACCTTCGGGCAGAACCGCGGGAACGGGTCTGCGAGAGCATTGCTCACGTTCGATTTGCAATTCACGTTGGAGTGACGTCCGCTCGCTCCTCCTGTTTGGCGTCTAATCTCTGCGGAGTGCCGAGGATCAAAGTCAGCGTGATCGTGCCTGTTTATAACACCGGCGTCTACATCGACACCTGCGCGCCGTCGCTGCTGGGTCAGAGTCTTTCCGCCGACGAGTACGAAGTCATCTACGTCGACGACGGCTCCAACGACGACACGCCGGCCCGGCTGGAGAAGTTGGCGGCCGTCCACCCGCAGGTGCGGGTCCACACCCGGCCCAACTCGGGCTGGCCGGGCGCGCCCCGCAACCTCGGCATGCAGGTCGCGCGGGGCGAGTACCTGCAGTTCGTCGACCACGATGATCTGCTGGGCCGCGAGGCCCTGGAGCGGTTGTACGCGCACGCCACGAGGAACGCCTCCGATGTGGTGGTCGGCAAGATGTCCAGCACCATGGTCCGACCCCGGCGCCTGTTTCGGCACACCGTGGACACCTGCACGATCGACCACGACGAACTGATGCAGAGCCTGACGCCGCACAAGATGTTCCGGCGCGCCTTTGTTCAGGAACACGGGCTGCAGTTTCCGGAGGGGCCGTGGTTCTTCGAGGACATGTTCTTCGTCGTCTCCGCCTACCTCAAGGCGCAACGCATCTCCGTCCTGGCCGACTACCCGTGCTACTACTGGATGAAGCGCGACGACGGCGGCAACAACACCCGGCACCGCTTCGACCCGCGCTATGGATTTTGGCCCAATGTCCGCACGATCGTCCGTCAGATCACGGACGGCACCCTGGCGTCCGGCGACCCCGACGCCCTGCAGAACCGCCTGCTGCACCGGATGTACCACGTCGAGATCCTCTCCCGCGCCCGTGAGCCGGAGATCCTGCGGGAGGAGCCGTCCGTCCAGCGGCCGCGCTTCCAGGCGGCGCGCAAGCTGGCCCTGGAGTTCCCGCCCGCCGTGTGCGAGGGGCTGCCGGCCGTGACACGCCTGCGTGCCGACCTGCTGCAGCGCGGCGACTACGACGGCGCCCGCGCGCTGGCCGAGCGGGTCAGCCGACTGCGCGCCGACGCCGTGATCGGCCGCCCGGGTTGGGAGGACGGCTGTCTGACCGCCGAGGTGACGGTGCGGCTGCTGCATGACGACGGCGCGCCGCTGGAGCTGCGGCAGCGGGACGGGGCGTGGTGGCTGGACCCGGCGCTGCTGGCCGGAGTGCCGGGGACGAAGGAGGGCTGGCCGGTGCGCGACCCCTTCCGGCTGGCGTACGCGGAGGTGGTGATCAAGGACCGGGACCGGGGCGACTGGTGGTACCCCGAGGGCGACCTGCAGCCGCAGCTGCAGCCGCTGTCCGCGGGCCGGTGGCAGCTGGCCGCAACCGGGCGCATGCGCCTGGACCCGCGGCGGCTGGCCGGCGGGCGGCCGCTGCGGCGCGGTGTCCACGACGTGTGGGCCTACCTCCAACTGCTGGGGGTGGACCGGATGGCCCGCATGGGCGGCACCGCTACGCCGGGCAGCCCGGCCGCTGGCGCGGCGCTCATCGACGGGCACCTGGCCCTGCCGTACTGGACCGCCGGCGGCCAACTGGCGCTCGACATCGACCAGCGACAGCGCCGACTCGGCCCCGACACACTCCCGGCCGCCGCCGCGAACACCGCGCGCGGCAGGCGCTCCCTGCCGCTGCCCCACATCGCGGCGGCCGGCACCGCCGCGGCCGGCATCGGCGTCGTTGTGGCATCGACGCCCCTCAAGGCCGAGCTGCTCGCGCAGGGCCAGGTCGCGCATCTGCGCCTGCCTGCCGACCTCGGCCTTCCCACCGGCCGCCACGCGGTCACCCTGCCGCCCTGCGATGCCCCGATCGCCTTTGCGGTGGTGCGCGACGGGGCCCTGCTGCGGCTGGAGGGGCCGGAGTGCCGGGCCGGCATCGGACGCCGCCTCGCCGACGACCTCGCACACCGCGCGTCGAGGCGGACGCGGTCGGGCGGCAAGCGGTGATCCCGCAGTGCCGCGGCCGGCACCCGGGCCTTGAGGGTCCGGTGCCGGCGGCCGCGGGCCTGCTGATGTCGGACTCGAGTCGGGCGGGGTGGTCCACCGGCGTGCGCGGGTGAAGCAGGCCGGGCGCGGAGCGCCACGGTGCGAACGCCAGGCCCAGGACGGGGCCCGCGTATGGCCGCAGGAGGAACGCGCCGGCCCAGGAAGGTGGGTGGCTTCGTCCGGTCAGCGCAGAACCCCGAGAGCTCCAGGCACGTGGGCCGGTGCCGCCGGCGGTTCCGGCTCGGGCCGACCCCGGTGCACAGCTCGCCGCTCACCCGCGGCGGCAGCGGGGGAGCCGCTAGCCCTCGGCCAGGTCATCGTCCTCCTCGTCGCGCCGGATGACGAGGCATGACAGCTGTGAGCGTGCACGGGCCAGGGCGCCGGCCAACTGCTCGGCGCCGGCACGGACCTCCTCCAGGCGCGCTTCGCAGCGCTGCAGGTGCTCATCGAGATCGACGGACCGCCCCGCGATCGCGAGACGGCCCCGCACGTCCTCTTCCTTCAGGAAGGCCCAACCGTCGGTGCTGATGCGCGGGAGTTCGGCCGCGAGCCCGTGCAGGGCCTGGAGCGTGGCGGCGACCTCGGCGGGGTGGCGGTAGCAGCCGTCCCGCGAGCGATCTGCGGTGCCGGGCCCGATCGCGCGGATGCGGTCGCGGGCTTGTGCGGCAAGGCCGGCCGGGGTCGAGTCGTTCACGCGGCGCCTTCCGGGCGTGGAGATGTTCCAACTCATTCGGGCAGGCGGGTCGTGCCGCCCCTCGTCGGGAACAGCCGGTATCTGCGCCTGTTTTCGCCAATCTAGCGGAAGCTTCGGGCCGCCGTGAGCGTCGGGTCTGGAGTGCGAGATTGATATGAAGAAATGGTTATCGCAGGTATGGTGCACGGTCTGCTCCATTGATTTCCTTCGCGCCCGCCAGGAACCTCCGCCACCTCGCGCGCCCCTCGCGGCGCAATGGTTGTTTACGCGCCCCGGGGCGCATTAGTTCCAATCTCGGGTTGGGCAGGGCGCGGTCTTCGGACGCCCTCGCCTGGTGCGATGCGCACATTTGCCGGATGCGTCGAGATCGCCGCGCGTTTCTCTGAATATCCTCTGGGTAGCCTGTGTGAACGGCCTCAAACTCTGTTGCCGGTGGACGAGTTGGTGCGGGAGGGGAACGGCTTCATGTCGGTCGAGCAGTCAGCAGTTCCGGGTGTGTCGGACAGCAACTCCAAGGATCTGCGTCTGACGCATCCGGATACGTATCAGCGCTACTCGGAAAAGCGGATCCAGCTGGCGGCGGAGGCGACCGCGGGGGAGTGGCGGACGGTAGATTTCCAGTGGCGCCGCTATACCACCGACGCCGACTCGGGATGGATCCAGATTCCGCCCGAGGACCTGACGCCGCGCCCGGCGCAGTGGCCCGCCCCCGTGGAACCGGCGCCTGCAGCGGATGCCTCGACGGAGGCTGCCGCGGGCGGCGTGGTGAGCCCGACGTTCGCCTGGGATGCGGTGCGCACGGTTCCCTCGGACGGTCAGATCCAGGTGCGGGCGCGGTTTTTCACCGACGACGGCCCGGCTCCTGTTCCGGCTGCGGACGGTCAGTGGCTCCTGAACGAGGACACCGGGCGGATCGCCAACGACTGGGTGGCCGGCAACAACGGTGTCCTGTCCCCGTCGGTGACCTGGTCCAGCGAGCACGGCGGATCCGTGGTGTTCAACGGCACGAACGGTGAAATCGCGACGAGCGGCCCAGCGGTGGACACCACCGGCAGCTTCACCGTCGCGGGATGGGTCAAGGCCGCCGCCGGCAAGCAGGGCATCCACACGTTCCTCATCCAGCCGGGGCGCCACGTCTCGGCGTTCTATCTGGAGTACTGGTCCGGCGGCGAGTTCGTCTTCTCCCGCCCGTTGGCCGATTCGGTCCCGGGCTCGGTGAGCGTGCGGGCCCCGTTCCAGGCCAACCGGTGGACGCACGTCGCGGGCGTCTACGACGTCGGCACCAACGAGATGACGCTCTACCTCGACGGCGTCGCCCGGCAGACCGCGGTGTTCACCGGCACCGGATTCGCCTCCGGACCGCTGACGATGGGACACGGCTTCGTCAGCGACCAGGTCGGCAACTGGGCCGACGGATCGCTCAGCGACGTGCGGGCCTTCAACCGCGCACTCACACCTGCGCAGATCAGCGACCTGGTCGCACCGGCCGCCGCGTCTCCAGGAGCCACCGCTGCGGTGGAGGTGACGCTGGACCGGTTCGGACTGGCCGACTCGCACGCCATCGCCAAGCTGGATCCCGGCCGCGTCAGCCTGCTGACCGGAGCATTCGAGGTCACCGACGCGGACGTGAGCATCGGCAGCCACAGCGGGGGGATGGGACTGTCACGCACGTTCGTCTCCTCCGACCCCGACAGCGAGGAGTCGGGGCTGTTCGGTCCCGGCTGGCGCTCGATCATCAAGGTTCCCGGCGCTGGGGCGGACTATCAGGCGCTGGTCGACACCGGGCCGGGAGCCGTCGAGATCCGTGAAGAAGGCGGCAGCATGCTGCCGTTCGTCCAGGAATCCGGGACCATGACCGGCCCGGCGACCTACAAGGGCGTCTCGGACGCCGCCGCGATGCACCTGACGCTGGAGTTCGACGGCCAGCGCACCTACGCCCTCACCGACCGTGCGGGAAACTCCGTCACCTTCACCCGTCGCGGGTCCGGGGTGGGGCACGGCGGGTGGAAGGTTCCCGCCTACTTTCTGCCGCTGCGCGTCACTCTCGCCGCCCCCGATGCGTCCGCGGCACGCCTGTCCCAGGTCACCTACGATGCGGCGACAGGCTGGCCCACCGAGGTGGACGCCGCCAACCCGAACGGCGGCCTGTGCACTCCCGGAAGCTTCATGGCCGGCTGCCGCGCCCTGGTGTTCCACTACGAGGACCTGCCCGGCGGCAAGCGCTGCACGCGCGTGTCCTACAAGCACCAGGACAACGGCTCCGGCGGGGCCGCCCCCGCACCCATCCTGATGCCGGTCGCCGAGTACGCCTACGACGACACACACGGCCGGCTGGTCAAGGCCACCGATCCCCGCACCAATCTGGCCACCGCCTACACCTACGATGCGGACGGCCGCCTGGAAACCGTGACCCCGCCCGGCGAGGCGCCCTGGCACCTGCACTACACACCCGATCCCCAAGACCCGGCTGACACGTGGAATGCCGATGGTCCGCCCACCCACAACGCACTGGAAGCAGCGCCCCCCGCGCATGCGCGGCTGACGAAGGTGGTCCGCACCCACGACGCGGAGCACGGCGGCACCTCGGAGTCCACCGCCGTCGTCTACGGCCTGCCGCTATCCGGCCCGGGCCTGCCGGACCTGTCCGCGGCCTCGGTGGCGCGCTGGGCGCAAAAGGACATCCCCACCGACGTCTCGGCGGTCTTCCCACCTGGCCACAACCCAGCCAGCACCCATCCGAGCGACATCACCCCGGAGGAGTTCAGCTGGGCGGCGATCACCGGCATCGACGTCAACGGCCGCGCCGTCAACACCGCGGCCTGGGGCGGCACCGCCGACCCCGACACCGCAGCCGAGATCGAACCCGGCTGGCGCATCACCACCACCGAGTACGACGCGAAGGCGCTCGGCAACAAGGTGCGGACGCTGAGCGCCAACAACCACTACCGGGCACTGCGCCAAGACCCGGACGGCTCGCAGGGAACCGCGACGCGGATCGACACCCGGCACTACTACAGCGCCGACGGCAAGGAGCACCTGGACTCCTACGGACCGGCCCACCCGGTCTACGACGCCCACCCCGGCCCAGCCCCGGCGCCCGGCCTGACCGGCCGATGGATCCTGAACGAGGGCGGCGGCAGCATCGCCTACGACGCCTCCGGGCAGGGCCATCCCGGAGCCGTCGATCCTGACGTCGCCTGGCAAGACGACGCTGTGCGCGGCACCGTCGCGCTCTTCCCCGGTGGCCCGGAGGCGACGGTCACCGTGGATGCCGAACCGGTCGACACCGCACGGGACTTCACCCTCACCGTCTGGGCGCGCCTGGATGGCGCAGAGCGGGACGGGGCCGTCCTCAGCCAAGCCGACCTGGGGCGGGACCGCCTGGCCCTCGGCTACTCGGCGGAGCGCGGCAGGTGGACGTGGTGTGTGGTCGGCGGCGACGACGCCGCATGCGCGATCGCGACGGCTCCCGCCCAGGTCGGCACCTGGACCAGCCTGGTCGCCACCTACAACGCCGCCTCCGGCCAGATGCAGATCTATGTCGACGGGCGCCTGGGGAGCGTCGGGCATGCACGCCCCGAGCGGCCAACAGAAGCAGGGCGCCTGACGATTGGCGGCGCCCGCCACGCCGGCCTCGGCTTCACCGGCGCGATCAGCGACGTCCGCACCTACGACCGGCTGCTGAACCCCGGCGAGATCCGCCTCCTGCCGCAAGCACCCGCACCGGGGGAGCCGGCCGTGTGGGCCCGCGAGCACACCCACACCAGCTACGACACCGGCACCGAGGACGGCCACCCCGGCGGCGGCCGCCTGCACCTGCCGATCCGCACCGTCAAGGACGCGGTGCCGGCCAACCTGACCCCGCCCACCGGCTGGTGGCGGCTGAACGACGGCCACGGCACGAGCGCCGCCGACACCCTCGGCGCCAACACCGGCACCACCGGCGGAACGGTGACCTGGTCCACCGACCGCGGCGGCTGTGCCGTCCTGGACGGCCAGGACGGCCGCATCACCACCCTCGGCCCGGCCATCACCGGCAGCGGCTCGTACTCGGTCGCCGCCTGGGTCAAGACCAACACCGCCGCCCCCCAGGACGCCTACCAGACCGTCGCGGCCCAATCCGGCACCAGCACCAGCGTGTTCGTGCTGCGCTACGCCAAGGACACCGACCGCTGGCAGTTCGGCGACCCCAGCGGTGAGCTCGCGACCTCCGAGCACCCCGCCCTCACCGCGACCTGGACGCACCTGGTCGGCGTCTACGACGCCGCCACCCACACCGTCACGCTCTACGTCGACGGCCACCACGCGGGCAGCGCCCCGGCAGCCGTCCCGCACCCCCAGGCCGACGGCGGCCTGGAGATCGGACGCTCCCAAAGCGACGGCGCGTTCGGGAACCACCTGCACGGATCGGTCGCCGACGTCCGCATCTACGACCGCGCCCTGTCGGACGCCGAGATCGCCGTCCTGCCCGATGCCGGCAGCGGCATCGGCCTGCCCGCGATCGGCGACGTCCAGGAAAGCAGCCGCGCCTACACCCTGGGCAGCGACCACTCCGGCTGGGCCATGCGCACCCCCCTGGTGACTACCAGCGACCCCGACGGGCTGCACCTGGCGACCACCATCACCTTCACCCCCGCCGGGCTAAGGTCCGCAGCCACCCTGCCCGCCGCCAACGCCAGCGGCCCGGTCGCCGACTCCAAGGACCCGCACACCGCCCGCACCAGCTACTACGGCCAGGCCGACAGCTCCGACCCGGACACCGGGAACAGGCCCGCCTGGGGCGGCCAGCTGTGCAAGTCCTTCCGCTCCGGCCAGCCGGACACTCCTGGACTTCCCCATCTGCCGACCCGGTGGATCAAGTCCTACACCGTCTGGGGCGCCCCGATCGAGGTCCGGGACACCGTCACCGACGCCGCCGGACACACCCAGACCCGCACCACCACGACCACCTACGACCCGCACACCTGGCGCATCACCAAGGTCGAGGCGACCTCCACCATCGGCGAACCCCTCCCGGCGGTCACCACCGACTACGACCCGGCCACCGGCCGCGTGACCGCCACCTCCACCACCGCCGACAAGGTCACCACCACCATCAGCCGCGGCTACGACGACTTCGGCCGCCCAACCTCCTACACCGACGCCGACGGAGCCACCACCACGACCGTCTACGACGCCGACGGGCACCCGGTCGAGGTCACCGACCCGCACGGCACCCGCACCCGGACCTGGTCCGGCGAGGGCGAGCACCGCAACCTCACCACGCGTGTTGCCGATACCGGCGTCGACGGCCCGTTCACCGGCGCCTACGACCCCGACGGCAAGCTCACCGCCCAGACCTACCCCGGCGGCATTCACGCGACCACCCGCAGCGACGAGGCCGGGCACGCCGTCGCCCTGCGCTACGCCCGCGACGCCAATCTCCTGCTGGGCTTCACCCGCGGCTACGACGGCCTGGGAAGGGTCTGCCGGACCGCCTCCCGCGACTCCGCCCAGATCCTCCGCTACGACCACATCGGACGCCTGCAGACCGTCCTGGACACCGACACCACCACTCCCGGCCGACCGACGACCGCCCGCACCTACAGCTTCGACCCCAACTCCAACCGCACCGCGACCACCACCGCAGCACCGACGGCGCACGGCCACCCCGCGGCAGCCGGCTCCTCTCGCCTGCACACCTACGACGCCGCCGACCGACTCCTGCCCCAGGGCGCGGACGCCGGCCTGGCCTACGACGCCTTCGGCCGCACCACCCTGCTGCCCGCCGCCACCACCCCCGGCGCAGGATCCCCCGGCGCCGCCGACCTCACCCTCGGCTACTACCTCAACGACCTCATCCACACCCAGCGCCAGGCCGGCCGCACCATCACCTACCGCCTCGATCCCGCCCGGCGCCTGGCCCACCGCACCGACACCGCCCAGCCCGGACGCACCCAGACCAACCACTACGCCGGCACCGGTGACTCCCCCAGCTGGGTGGAAGAACTGGACGGCACGACCACCAGAAACCTCACCGACCTCACCGGGGCGCTCGCCCTGACCGCCTCCAGCAGCGGCCGCCTCGTGCTCCATCTCGCCTCCCTGCACGGCGACACCACCGCCACCCTGCAGGCCGAGGCCCACCAACTGAGCACCTACCGTGAAACCACCGAGTACGGCCTGCCCCGCACCCCCACCACCCACCCGCCCCGCTACGGCTACCTCGGCGCCCACCAGCGCCAAACCGACACCCCCACCGGCCTGCTGCTGATGGGTGTGCGCCTGTACAACCCGGCCCTCGGCCGCTTCCTGCAAACCGACCCGAAACCCAACGGCGCCACCAGCACCTACCTCTACGCCAACGCCGACCCGATCAACCGCCTCGACCTCAACGGCCAAGCCTCCATCTCCAGCGAGCTGCGCCAGTTGTGGCACTTCCTCACTACCAAGAAGCACCTGAAGGACTGGGCGGACTTCCTCAGCCACGAGAGCACCCTCACCGGCTTTGCCGCCCTCGGCACGCTCCCCATTCCGTTCTTCGACCTTGTTGCCTTCACTACTCTCGGGTCCATCTCCACCGTCGAAGGCGAGGCCGCAACTTTGCTGTATGCGGCAGCCGGGGACAAGAAAGCCGAGTGGTTCGGCGTCGCCGGCCTGGCCGCAGGCGGGCTTGGGAGCCCGCTTGGCGCGGTCTTCGACGATGCCGGGCTCCTGGGGGCGGCGGAAAAGGAGTTCGCCCTGGCCCTGTCGACCGCAGGCTCAGCTCTTATCGGCTGGCTGAGCCGGTAGGGCCCAGCGCCGGGCCGACCCCTACGGGCGGTCACGAGGAGGCCGATGTGTGCGACGCCACCTCCGGTGGGGCCCTCCGGAACGTAGGCTGACCTGCGGCTGTCGCCTTGGTGGGCTGATGGGTCGGATGGATGCCATCAGCGGGCGGCGACAGTGTCCGGGCTCGGGACCGGCTGTCCGACGGGCGGCCGGCCGGGGCGATTCGTGAGGAAGGGCATCGTGATGGAGGACGGGCGCGGGAGCGGCCCCAAGGAGCGGTCGGTCGGCCGCTTCGTCCCGCCGGAGGAGCGCGGCGGGTCCGGGCTCTTCGGCGCCTCGGCCCGTACTTCCCTGTTCATCTGCGGCGCGATCTTCACACCCATCGGTGCGGTCCTCGCCCTCGCCGGATTGGGTGGGATCGTTGCCGGCATTCGACCGGGTCACGGCGACGTCAGCCCGGCTGAGGTCGCGGCGTTCGGGCTGGTGTTGTTGGTGTTCGGGGTCGCGGAGTTGGTGATTGCGGCACGGTTCTCCCGCAGCTGGAGCGCGCCGCAGGCGGTCTCGCTGGAGTTCGCCGGATTCGCGCTCGCCCCGGGTATCGGCTTTCTGGTCGGCGGGGCACCTGCCGCCGCGGTGCTTGTGCTGGCAGGCCTGGTGTTGTTGTGGGGCGCACGGCGGCGATAGCAGCGAGGCGTGCGTATCCGGAGGCGCGCCACAGGGTCGGTCCGTACTCACCCCCTGTGGCTAAGCTTGACTCTGTCGGGGATCTTGGTGTCCGGAGGTCAGGTGCCCAGGGTGCGCCAGGACTTCGGCCGGTGTATCCCGCGGTAGTCGAGGTAGCTCTGGAAGGCGGTCGGCCGCCGGGCCATAGGGGTTCCCTCAGCCGGTGACCGACCGCTGAGGCGCTCGATGTTGACGGCGATGGCTGTCAGGACGTGCTGGACGTGGGCCTTCCCGTGTCCTCGGTAGCGGCAGCGCCGCATGCCGTGTCCGTGGGCGAACTCGTTGACCGTGCCCTCGACCCCGGAACGGACCGCGTAACGTGCCTTCCACTCGGGTGTCTGCTGCTCGGCACGGACCCGAAGTTGCAGGTCGCGGAGCTCTCGCGGGGGAAAACCCACGCTGCGGGCGTCGTCGGCAGTGCTGGTGCACTGCTTTCTGGATGGGCAGGGGCGGCACTGGCTCTTGGTGAACCGGGCGATGATCAGCGGGGCCGCGGTGGGTGAGGATGTCGGATAGGGGCCGTGCCAGCCCGCGCTGACCTGCCCCTTCGGGCAGGTGACCTGCTGTTGGTCATAGTCAATGTGGAAGTCGTCCCGGGCAAAGCCCTCGTTTCGGCGGTACTGACGGGTGGGGTTGCTCTTCAGCGGTCCCGAGACGGTGATCTGGTGTTTCCGGGTGGCCTGGTGCAGGTGGGGCAGGGAGGTGTAGCCGGCGTCGACCAGGTGCTCGGCGGGCAGCAGGCCGCGGCGGGCCAGGCGGGTGTGGATGCCGGGCAGGACCTGGCTGTCGTGGGTGGTGGCCGCGGTGGTGGCCACGTCCGTGATCACGTTGGGAGCGTCAGCAGTGCAGGTCTCGGTCAGATGGGCGGAGAACCCCTTCCAGCTGATGATGTGCCCGTGCCTCGCGTAGCGGGCCGTGGTGTCGTAGGGCGAGACGATCGCCCGGGACGAGGGCGGCAGTCCGGGGCCGCCCTCCTTCTCGGCGGTGCGCCAGCGCAGGCGGCCTGCCTGGTCACGGTGGTAGTTCTGCACCATGATCTGCCGCAGAGCCTGGGCACGAGGACCGAACGCGCGGTCTGCTCCGTGCTGGTGGAGATGTTCCAGGAGCCGGGCGGCATCGTTCCCGGCGGCGAGGATCCTGGTCATGGGCTTGGTGGGGTTCTTGCCCAGGCGGACGGGCCTGCCGTAGCGGCGTCCCCAGTCCTCATCGACCAACTCGTCCAGCAGGTGCGGGGATGTGCCGGCAACTTCTTCAAGTAAGGCGCGGACGGCCTCGGTGATCAGCTCCAGGCGGGTCAGGTCGCGCACAGAGGCCAGGACGTGGGTGGAGTCGGTGCGCTGCGTGGTGCGCTCGCGCACCAGCCCGGCCTCCTTGAGCCGGGCCAAGGCAAGGTCGAGGAGACGGTCGGCACGGTCGTCTTCGGCGAGACGGTCGCGGAAATCTGCCAGCACACTGAGCCTTTTCCAACCTGAAGCCCCTGGCCAGCATCCCGGATGATGCCCCATCAGGCATGACGAAGCCCCTGCGATAGACGAGTTGTCAACCACGATCAACCGTCTGCCATCAGGGGCTCCACATGTTGGTCTACCCGTCGGGACTCGACCTGTCCAGTTCCGCCCTGCGCTACCTCGCCCGCGAACTCGGCCGGCACCGGATCGTCCGCCGCACCCGCTGGCGGCGGCTGACGAGCGGACGCCAGGCTCTCCTCGTACTCGCCCACCTGCGATGCGGGCACACCTACGCCCAGCTCGCGGCCGGGTTCCAGATCGGCGTCGCCAACGTCTACCGCTACATACCCGAGGCCGTGGACCTGTTGGCCGCGCTCGCCCCCGACCTGGCCACCGCCGCCGCCCAGGCCGGGGCCAAGGCCCACGTGATCCTGGACGGCACCCTGCTTCCCATCGACCGCATCAAAGCCGACCGGCCCTTCTCCTCCGGAAAACACCGCAAACACGGCATGAACATCCACGTCATCGCCGACCCTGTCGGCCGGCTTCTCTGGGCCTCACCAGCCCTGCCCGGCGCGGTCCACGACATCCGCGCGGCCCGCACCCACGGGATCATCGACGCACTCACCCGAGCCGGAGCGATGGTCTTCGCCGACAAGGGCTACCGCGGCGCCCGCGGCACCATCCGCATCCCGATCCGGGGCCGCGGCCTGCCCCGCGGCCCGAAGCTGGTCAACATCACCCACGCCAAGATCCGCACGGCCGGCGAACGGGCCAACGTCACACTCAAGACCTGGCGCCTGCTGCGAAAGCTGCGGTGCAGCACCACCCGCATCACCACCATCGCCCAAGCCATCCTGACGCTGCATCACAGCACGTCAACCGCAGGATGAAAAAGGTTCATTGCCGATCTGGTCGTTGCCGTTGTCCCGCTGGTCCCGAAGGCGCTGTAGCCGGTGGCACCCACGGGGACCGTCACCTCGGTGCCGATCGCGCCTGAGCTGTCCGCGGTCGGACCTGGTGCGCCGGGGGGGGCAACCGTGCACGGTGGCTGGGTCGGTTGTGGGGCGCAATCGTCCCGGGTCCGGGCCTGGTGGAGGAGATCGGTGCGAGTCCGGGGCCGGTGCTGCTGGTTGACGACCTCGTCGATTCCGACTGGACGATGGCCGTGGCTGCGCGCCTGCTCCGCCGAGCGGGGTCGGCAGCCGTTCTTCAGGTAGCCCTGGCGCGCCAAGGCTGAGCCGCTCGTCCCGACGGGAGCGGACCAGCGATGCAGGATCATCTGTCCCGCTGCGGCGGGCCGTAGACCGTCTCCAGGAGGCCGGTGACGTAGGCATGCAGGTCGTCGAGGCCGGCCGCGGTGCGGGCGGTCGGCGCGTCGGCGACCAGGTGGGGGAGGGCGGCGTGCAGCGCCATGGTGACGGTGGCGGCGCGGGTGGGGGTCACCGGGAGACCGGCGCCGCGTTGGGCGTGTTCGAAGTAGGCGAAGTCGGCCGCGGCGAAGGCGTCGAGGGGTTCGGACAGCCATCCGGTGCGGGTCGCCTCGCGCTGCAGTTCCAGGAGGGCCAGCACCCGCACCCGGCCGGGGCCCTGGGCATGCTCCAGCATGAGCTGCAGCAGGGCGGCCAGGCCGTCCCGGTCGACGGGGACGGGGCGGGGGATCGCCGCGTACAGCTCGATGATCCGATGCGTCCCGGTCCGCAGCAGGGCGTCCCGGGTGGGGAAGTAGTTCTTGGTGGTGCCGACCGGCACGTCCGCCGCGGCATCGACGGCCCGGTGGGTCAGGCCGCGGCTGCCGGAGCGCGCCAGGACGTCGATGGCCGCATCGCCCAGGCGTTCACGTCTTTCCTGATTCACATATCCAAAAGTACCCCATCCGTGGTACCACAAGGGTGGTGGTTTTGGCTCGAGGGGCGAACGGGAGTGGTTTTGGTGGCTGTGGGATACCTGGTGACGGTGGTGCTGGCCGCGCTGATCGCGGTGTGCTGCCTGGTGCGCATCCGCGGGCCGAAGCCGCTGTTCGCCCTGGCCTACCGGCTCGGCCTGGTCTTCAACGAGGTGCCGTTCCTCGCCCTCTACGCGCTGGCGGCAGCGACGGCCCTGGCGTTCGCGGAGGGCGACATCGCCACCCCCGCCGACCGGGTGGTCGTGGCGGCGGCCGTGCTCCCGGCCGCCGCCTTCGTCCTGATCGCCCGGCGCGGCATACGTGCCGCGCCCGCCGTTGCGCTCGCCCTGCAGGAGGCGTTCGGCCCCGGCGCGGGCACCCGCCGGCGCCCGCCGCTGGCGCGGATCCTGCTGCGGCCCATCCTCCGCCGCCGCGCCGACGTCCGACGGGTGGGCGACCTCGCCTTCGGCGACGAAGGCCCCCGCAACCTCCTCGACGTCTACCACCACCGCGCCCGACCCCAGGGCGGCCCCGTCCTGATCCACTTTCATGGCGGCCACTACGACCAGGGCCGCAAGAACACCCAGTCGCTGCCGCTGCTCTACCGCCTGGCGAGCCGGGGCTGGGTCTGCATCAGCGCCAACTACCGGCTGCGGCCGGCCTTCTCCCACCCCGACCACCTGATCGACGCCAAGAAGGTCATCGCCTGGGCGCGCGAGCACGCCGCCGAGTACGGCGCGGACCCCGCGGCCGGGGTGTTCGTCTCCGGCAGCTCTGCCGGGGGCCATCTCGCGTCGCTCGCCGCCCTCACCCCCGACGAGCCGCGCTTCCAACCCGGGTTCGAGCAGGCCGACACCTCGGTGACCGCCGCCGTCGTGCTCAACGGCTACCTTGGGGAGTATTTCGACGGGGACCCGGCCACCTCCCCGGTCAACCTCGTCCGCCCGGACGCGCCCCCGTTCCTGATCGCGCACGGCGACCTTGACGAGCTGGTGCCGACCGACAACCCCCGGGCGCTGGTGACCGCTCTGCGCACCGCCTCTACCGCGCCCGTGGTCTACGCCGAACTCCCCGGCGGGCACCACGCCTTCGACCTCTTCCACTCCTTCCGCTTCGAGGCGCTCATCGACGGCATCGAGGAGTTCGCCGCAAAGGTGCGGGCACGGAAACCCGACCCTCACCCACACCAGCACGGCTCCGGATCCAGGTGATCCGCTATGCAGGCAATGAACGTTTTTCATCCTGCCGCTGAGATGGCGTGATGCAGCGTCAGGATGGCCTGGACGAGGGCGGTGATGCGGGTGGTGCTGCACCGCAGCTTCCGCAGCAGCCGCCAGGTCTTCAAGGTGGCGATGGCGCGTTCGCCGGCCGCGCGGATCTTGGCGTGGGTGATGTTGACCAGCCTCGGGCCCCGCGGCAGGCCGCGGCCCCAGATCGGGGTGCGGATGGTGCCGCGGGCGCCGCGGTAGCCCTTGTCGGCGAAGACGGTCACCTTCGCGTCGGTCAGCGCGTCGAGGAGACCATGGGTGCGGGCGGCCTTAATGTCGTGCACCGCCCTGGGAAGGGCCGGGGAGGCCCAGATCAGGCGCCCGATCGGATCGGCGAGGACCTGCACGTTCATCCCGTGCTTGCGGTGCTTTCCGGAGTAGAAGGGCCGGTCGGCTTTGATGCGGTCGATCGGCAGCAGGGGTGCCGTCGAGGATCACGTGCAGCTTTGCGGCTGCCGTGATGACCGCCTCCGCGAGGGTGGCGGCGCGGGCGGCGAGCACGTCGACGGCCTCGCGTATGTAGCGGTAGACGGTGCTCACTCCGATCCGAAAGCCCGCCGCGAGCTGGGCGTAGGTGTGGCCGCAGCGCAGATGGGCGAGCACCAGCAGGGCCTGGCGGCCGGTGGTCAGCCGCCGCCAGCGGGTGCGGCGCACGACCCGGTGTCGGCCGAGTTCGCGGGCGAGGAAGCGCAGGGCGGAACTGGACAGGTCCAGCCCGGAGGGGTACACCAGCATGCGAGGCCCCTGAGGGTAGTGACGGTGATCGTGGTTGACACCGATCTACCACAGGGTCCTCTGTGCTACCGATGGAGCGTCAGTTACGACTGCTGACCTGCAACTTCAAGTTGGCAAAGCCTCACTGTGGTGGAAGCCGGAATCGTCCAGCTCCATGGCCATGGCGTACTTGAAGTCGATGCGGCAGCGGACCGCCTCGGCGGCCTGCCGGTCCGACAGGCCGAGCAGGAACTGCAGCACACAGACGGTGGCCAGCTGAGCAGGCGAGAGACCAGGACGCCCGTCCCGCGGGTACCAGTCGGCGAAGTCCTCGTCGCACCACAGCCCGTCCAGCCGGTCGCGTACCCATATCGCCGTCGTGCCGCCTGGATTACTCGCCCGCGCGACCTGCGCAGTCAGAGGCGGAACGTGCTCACCGGAACGGGGGCGCAGGGACAACGGACACCTCGACAGGTACGTCAGTCGGCGGAACTACCCGAGCATGCCCGCTGACCATGCTGCCGCACCGAGAAACACCAAGATCCCCGACAGAGTCAAGGGGGCGGGTGTCAGCCTTCGGGGAGGGGGGCCGGGGCGGCCTCCTGGGTGGCTGCCCAGGAGGCCAGCAGGCGCAGGCGCTCGTGGGTGGGCGAGTCGGGCTGGGCGGTGTAGATGGTCAGGCTCAGGTCCGGATTCGCGGCCAGCCGCATCCCCTCGTAGGCCAGGACGAGTTCGCCCACCGCCGGGTGGTGGAAGGTCTTGGTTCCGGTGCCGTGGCGGCGCACGTTGTGCGCGCCCCAGCGGATGCGGAAGGACTCGCTGCACGTGCACAGCTCGCCGACCAGGTCCTGCAGGCCCTCGTCGTGCGGATTGCGGCCGGCCTCGGTGCGCAGATTGTCCACCTGCATGTCGGCGAACAACTCCCAGTCGGGGTACAGGGTGCGCGCGGCGGGGGAGAGGAAGGCGAACCGGGCGAAGTTGGGCCGCCGCGGGTCGAAGGCGTACACGTCGCTGTACAGGGCGCGGGCGAGCCGGTTGGCGGCCAGCAGGTCCGCGCGGCCGTTGCCGACGAAGGCGGGCCCTTCGGTGACCGCATCGAGCACCCACTGCAGGCTGTGGTGCAGGGCCGGCGCCTTGGGCCCGGCGCGGCGGCGCGGGCGGACCAGGGCGTCGCTCCCCGTGGCGGCCTGCGCCAGGTGGGACAGATGTGCGCGCTCGGCGTCGTTGAGGTGCAGCGCACGGGCGAGGGCCTCCAGGACGCCGGGCGAGGCGCCGGCGAGGCTGCCGCGCTCGAGCTTGGCGTAGTACTCCACGCTCAGGTCCGCCAGGGCCGCGACCTCGCTGCGCCGCAGCCCCGGCACGCGGCGGCGGGTGCCCGCGGGCAGCCCGGCCTGTGCGGGGGTGATGCGGGCGCGCCGCGAGGTGAGGAACTCGCGGACCTCCTGGCGGTTGTCCACCCCTTGACCCTACGGCCCGCGCCCCGGTGGTGGGGTGTACTGGCAGTACCTCCTTCGCCAGGGACTCCCCAGCCGCCCACCTGCGCGGTTGCCTGGAACTGCGGCACCGCCCGGGCTTGGGCCCGGAGGGCGGGCAGGCGCATTGTCGGGCGAGAGTGTCGGGGAGCGGACATTGAGGCAGGAGACCGTGGCGGTGCACGCGCAGGACACCGGCGACGCGCCGCCGGCGCGGCGCGGCGGCCGGATGCCCTGGGCCGTCTACATGCTGGCGGCGGGGACCTTCCTGATGGGCACCACCGAGTTCGTGGTGGCCGGCCTGCTGCCGGAGATCGCGGACGATCTGGGGGTGGGGGTGGCCCGCACCGGGCTGCTGATCACGGTGTTCGCGGTCGGGATGATCGTCGGGGCGCCGCTGATGACGCTGCTGACCCTGCGCATTCCCCGGCGGGTGACGCTGCTGCTGGCGCTGGGGGTGTTCGCCCTCGGACACGTCGTGGTCGCCGTCGGAACCGGCTTCCCGCTGCTGCTCGCGGCCCGGTTCGCCACCGCCTTGGCGACGGGGGCGTTTTGGTCGGTGGCCTCGGTGGTGGCCACGCGCGCCGCTGGGCCGGGCGCGACCGCCCGGGCCCTTGCTCTGGTGGGCTCCGGCGGAATGCTGGCCAACGTGGTCGGGGTGCCGCTGGGCGCCTTCATCGGACAGGTGATGGGGTGGCGCGGGCCGTTTTGGGTGCTGGCCGCCCTCGCGGCTGCCGCCGCGGTGCTCATTGCCCGGGCCGTGCCCGCCGACGGCCCGAACCGGCGGGAGGTCTCGGTGCGCACGGAACTGGCCGGGCTCGGTTCCACCGGCCTGTGGTGGGCGCTGGCGGCCTGTGCGACCACCACAGGCGGCGTGCTGTCGACCTACTCCTACATCGCCCCGCTGCTGACCGGCCGGGCCGGCATCGCCGCTTCGCTGGTGCCTTTGGTGCTGGTCGGCTTCGGCATCGGGGCGCTGGCCGGCACGGTGAGCGGCGGCCGGCTGGGCGACGCGCGTCCGCACGCCACCACCATCGCCGCGGCCGGCTCGACCACCGCGGTGCTGCTGGCGCTCTGCCTGCTGTCCGGCACCACCTGGCTGGTGGTCGCCCTGGTCGCTGTCCTGGGCTTTGTGGGGCTGGGGGCCAATCCGATCCTGTCCTCCTTCGCCGTCCGCTTCGCCGAACAGGCGCCGACGCTGGCCGTCGCCCTGACCGTCTCGGCCTTCAACCTCGGCACCGCGCTGGGCACCCCGCTCGCCGGCCGCGCCCTGGACAGCGGCCTGGGGACGCTCGGTCCGGCCGCGGTCGGCGCCGCGATATCCGCACTGACCCTGCTGCCCACCATCGCCCTGGCAACCGGCCGTCGACGCCGGCCAGCGGACGCCGCTCGCGGCACCGACGCAACCGGCCCGCACGCGCGTGGGCGCACGTCGTGACGGCCCTGGCCATCATCGGCGCCGACGCGCTGGTCGGCATGGCGGCGGCCCGCCGATTCGGCTTGGAGGGCCACCGCATCGCCCTGATCGCCCGCAGCCGCAGCCGCGTTGACGCGCTCGCTTCCCAGCTGCGAGGCGAAGGGCTCACCGTGTGCGGATACAGCTACGACGTCCGCAATCCTGCCTCGGTGAGCGCAGCCGTCGAACGCACGGCGGATGCGCTCGGCCCCATTGAGGTCCTTTTGCACAATCCCGCCCCGCACGCCGGCCTCCTTCGGCCGGTCCTGAACACCCACCCCGCAGACTTCGCGACAGCAGTGGCCGCCTCCCTCCACACCGTGGCCGCGGCGGTTCAGCATGTGCTGCCCGGCATGCGTGCCCGGGGGAAAGGGTCCCTCCTGTTCGTCAACCGCTCGCGAGCGGTCCGCCCCTCGTTCGGCCGCGGCGGGACGTCCGTCGCCTTCGCCGGCGAGGATGCCTACGCCGAGCTTCTTCACCGCACCCTTGCCCCGGAGAACATTCACGTTGGGCAGCTCGTCCTGCTCAAGACAGTCCGGCCCGGTCATGCCACGCACCATCCGGATGCCGTCGCCGAGCGGCTGTGGAACGCCCACAGCGAGAGGATCGGCTTTCGCGTCTTCGCTGACGCCCTGAACGCGTGAGCTGTGCCGCGCACCGGAACCCAGGGCTCAGTTGCTGATGGCGGCATGGCTCGTCGGTAGTGCGTGTCGGTGAGCTGGGAGACCAGGAAGGCGGCGATGTCGGCGCGGCTCATGGCGCTGCCGACCTTGTCGTGGCCGAGGAAGCCGGAGCGGATGCGGCCGGTGGCGGGCTTGCCGGTCGGGTTGGTTATGCGGGCGATGGTGTAGTCGAGGCCGGAGGCGGTGGCCCGTCAGCTCTGCCAGCGCGTTGGGGAACATCAGCTTCGCCAAGATGGGGAGCACCTTGTGCTTCCAGTGCGGCTTGTCGTGCGGGTCGGCCAGGGAGGGGGTGGCCAGTCCGATGAACCGCTGTACACCTTCGGTCTCCATCGCCTGCACGATGAGGCGGGTACCGTCGGCCAGCGGGGTGCCGGTGGCGGAGCGCTTCAGGGATGGCCCCAGGGCGCTGACGACGGCGTCCGCGCCGGTGATGGCCTGTTCGACGCAGGCCTCGTCCGACAACTGGCCGCTGATGAGTGTGAGTTGGGGATGGGCGAAGGTGAGCTTGCCGGGGCTGCGGGTCAGGGCGGTGACGTGGTGGCCGGCGTCCAGGAGCTGCTGGACGACCAGGCGGCCGATGCCACCGGTGGGGCCGAAGACGGTGATGCGCATCGAGGATCTCCTTGTCGTGCAGTAGGTACCGGGGGTGTCCCGGGACCAGCCCCCCATCGGAGAGCGGCGGGCTGGTCCCGTGATGCGCGCGCCGGAGGGTCAGAAGCTGTAGGGGCCGAAGCGCCCCCAGGCGACCAGGGCCGCCAGGATCAGCAGGACCGCGTTGAAGGCGATGGCCTGCGGCTCCTTGCGGCGGGTGTGGGTGAGCGCGGCCAGGACCATCACCACGGCCAGGCCCGTCGCGGCCAGCGGAGTCAGGACCGTTGCTATGCCGGTGCGCCGCTACCTGCCCGAGCTGATCGAGCGGGTGCTGGCCGGCCGGATCGACCCGGGCCGGGTCTTCGACCTGACCCTGCCGCTGGAGCAGGTCGCCGAGGGCTACAAGGCCATGGACGAGCGCCGCGCCATCAAGACCCTCCTCACGCCCTGACAGCCCAACCATCGCTCGCCTCAACGTCCTGAGCGCCGGATCCGCGACCGATCCACCGCAGAGCGCGGCCCGCCCCGACCCGGCGGAGGTTCGGCTCCGAGGCGTGGTTGTACAGGCGGTGTCGGCGCAGCAGGGGGTGTACTGCCAGTGCACCCCTCGCCGGTGACTCGCTGCGCACGGCGGCCGGGGGTTTCCTTGACCGAGGAGGACGGCGGGGGCCGACCCCGCGGCACCCGATCTGGAAGGACGACCCGCCATGACCACGTTCGCGATCATCGGGGCCGGGCCCGGGCTGGGCCTGGCCACCGCGCGCCGCTTCGGGGCGGCCGGCCACGCCGTGGCCCTGATCTCCCGCAGCGCCCGCAACCAGGACAAGCTGGTGGCCGAGCTCGCCGAGGACGGCGTCACCGCGCGCGGCTTCACCGCCGACGCCCTCGCCCCCGCATCGCTCGCCGGAGCGCTGCAGGGAGCGGCAGCGGCCCTCGGCCCGATCGAGATCCTGCAGTACAGCCCGGTGCCGCGCGCCGACTTCATCAAGCCCGTGCTGGCCACTGCCGCCGCCGACCTCGACGACCCGCTCGCCTTCTCACTCAAAAGCCCGATCACCTGCGTGGACGCGGTGCTGCCCGGGATGCGGGAACTGGGCCGCGGCACGGTGTTGTTCGTCAACGGCGGCAGCGCGGTGCGCCCGCACCCCGAGCGGGCCGGCACCTCGATCGCGTTTGCCGCCGAGAGCGCCTACGCCGCGATGCTCCACGACGCCCTGGCCCCCGAGCACATCCATGTCGCCCAACTGATCGTCCCCGGCGCGATCCGCCCCGATGCGGAGCATTCCAGCCCCGCCGCGCTGGCCGAGCGGCTCTACAGGCTCCACACCGGGCGCGACGGCTTCCGGCACTTCGCCGAGCCCATGCCCGGCTGACCTGAAGGACCCGCACCCATGACCGTCCCGCACCACCGCCCCCGGGCCGCCGCCGCAGCCGGCCTGCTGCTGGCGGCCACCGCGGCCTGCTCCGTCGGCCCACCCCGCCCCGCCGCCTCACCGACCGCCCCCTCGGCTGCCTCCCCTTCCTCCGCACCACCCAGGAGCACCCGAATGCACCTTCACGCCACCCTGGACGCCACACGGGTCGCGGCCACCTTCAACGGCAGCCCCGCCGCCCGCGGCCTGGCCTCCCTGCTGCCGCTGACCCTTAAGCTGAAGGACTTCCACGCAACCGAGCGGATCGCCGATCTGCCGCGGAGGCTGACCACCGACGATGCTCCTGCGCCGCAGGCCGCCCGGGCCGGAGACCTCGCCTACTACGCCCCCTGGGGCAACCTCGCCCTGTTCTACCGCGACGGCCCCACTGCCTCCGCGGACCTGCTGATCCTCGGTCACCTCGACGCCGATCCCCGCCGGTTGGCCACTGCCGAGCGCCTCACCCTCACCGCCGCCTGAACCGACCGCCACCGTCAACCCGCAGGGGACGCAGCGCATGGGAGATGCCCGATGAACCCCACCTACGACTTCACCGGCCAGGTCGCCTTCGTCACCGGCGCCGGCTCCGGCATGGGCCTGGCCACCGCCCGCGCCTTCGCCGCCTCCGGCGCCGCCGTCGGCCTCGCCGACATCGACCTCGACGCCGCCGAGGCCGCCGCCACGGACCTGACCGGCTCCGGCCACCAGGCGCTCGCCCTGGCCTGCGACGTCACCGACGAGGCCCAGGTCGCCGCCGCCGTCGACCGCACCGTCGACGCCTTCGGACGGCTCGACATGGCCTACAACAACGCCGGCATCATGGTCCCGCCCACCGACGCCGCCGAGGAGGGCGCCGCCCAGTTCGACCGCGTCCAGACCATCAACCTGCGCGGCATCTGGGCGAGCATGAAGCACGAACTGCGGCACATGCGCACCCAAGCCGGTGGCGCCATCGTCAACTGCTCCAGCCTCGGCGGCCTGGTCGGCAACCCCGGCCGCGCCGCCTACCACGCCGCCAAGCACGGCGTGATCGGCCTGACCAAGAGCGTCGCCCTCGAGTACGGTCCGCGCGGCATCCGCGTCAACGCCGTGTGCCCCGGCACCATCGCCACCCCCATGGTCGACGCCATGGTCGCCGGCGGCGAACTCGACCGCGCACGCGCCGAGGCCGGGCAGGCCATCGGCCGGCTCGGCACCGCGGACGAGATCGCCCAGGCCGTGCTGTGGCTGTGCAGCCCCGGAGCCGGCTACGTCACCGGCGTCGCCCTGCCGGTCGACGGCGGATACACCGCCCAGTGACCGGCCGCGGCCGCCCGCCGCCGCCACCGCCCCCCTCCCGGCCCGCGCCGCGTGGAACCTCGAACCCGAGGCATGCACCCCGCTGCCCCGGGGATGTGGGAAGGAGACCGCAGGCGCTGCACGCATCTCCGGCCGCACCCGAGGTGCCTGACGCCACAATCGGCACCCGACACGGGAGCGCGCCCGACCCTGCCCGGCGGCCCCGACCCCGGTGACCGCGCAGGCTGTGAAGCCTCTTTGAGGAAGGAAGACCCGCGATGAACGACGAGATCCGTGCCGCCCTCGCCATCGCTGCGGACGCCGCGCCCGGCGACCGGACGATCGACATCACGACCTACGGTGCGGCGAGCGGGCAGATGCGGCGGATCGAGATCTGGTTCCACCACGTCGACGGCCGCTGGTTCCTGTCCGGCCGTCCCGGCCGGCGCGACTGGTACGCCAACCTCAGGAAGGACCCGCGGCTGATCGTCCACCTCAAACACGGCGTGCGAGCCGATCTGCCCGCAACGGGCGTACCGATCACCGACCCCGACGCGAAGCGTCCGATCATCAACCTGATCCTGCGCGGACTCCAGGCGATGAACGGCTGGGCCACGGGGTCGGCCGACGAGATCGAAGCCTGGATCGCGGGCAGCCCGCTGGTCGAGATCCGCTTCGACCGCAGCACCGATCCTTGGCCGCAGGCGGACCCAGCGGATTGACTGACGGTCGGTTCGCGACGTTGGTTCTTCAGTGGTTGTCGTCATGTGGCTGCAGTGTTGGCTCAGGCCGCCTGAACAGGGTCTTTACGGTTCGGGTGTGGTGCAGTGCCTGTCGTCGGCGCTGCACTCGGACGGCGCTTTCGCTGAAGATCGGCTGTCGCGTGGATGGCCTGCGGCGCCTCGGGGCGCGTGCTGGTCGGGTGAGAGAGGGCGGCGACCGTCGCCGCATATCGTCGCGCGCCGGGCGCGTGGTTGACTGGCCGGATGAACACCAGTTCCCTCACCGCGCCCCTGATCGACGGCGACGGCCTGCGGCTTCGTCCCTTCCGGGTCGGCGACGAGGCCGACGCCGAGGCAGTGCTGCGCGGCTACGCGGACCCGGAGTTCCGGCGCTGGAACACCCCGCTGCAGCCCATCGAGACCCTCGAAGACGCGCACGATCTGCTGCGCCGCCGCCGCGCCTCGGCGGAGAGCGGGGAGGCCGCGTCGTTCTGCGTCACCGACGCCGGCAGCGGCGCGGTACTGGGCCAGGTCGGGTTCTTCGGCATCGACGCCGTACGGCGGCGGGCCGCGGTCGGCTACTGGGTGCTGCCCGAGGCCCGCGGGGCCGGGATCGCCCGCCGGGCGCTGACCCTGGCGGGCGCATGGGCCTTCGCCCATCTGGGCCTGTACCGCATCGAGTTGGACCACGCGCTCGGCAACACCGCCTCCTGCCGGGTGGCCGAGCGGTGCGGCTACCCGCTGGAGGGGACGCTGCGCGGGGCCATGTTCGAGGAGGGCAGGCAGGACGCGTTCCGCGACTGCCACCTGCACGCCCGCCTGGCGACCGACCCCGGTGCTGGCCTGGAGTCGGGGGAGGCGTCCGCGGCGCCGGGGTGATGCCCGCAGCCGTCAGCCGCTTGTGCCGTTTGGGCATCGGCGTGGCCCGCACCTCCGGCCGCCGCTGCCGGTTGATCCGGGCGCCGGTGCCGTCGCCGGAGTCGGTGTCGCCCGGGATGAGGTACCGGGCTGCCGCCCCGTCTCAGGTGGTGGTCAGGGCTTCGGCGGCCTCCCGCCAGATCTCCGCGGCCAGGTTCATGTTGCCGCTTCCCTCGGCCTGCCGGGCCAGGGCCCGCAGCCCCCGCATGCCCTCCTCCTGTCGGCCGTCCAGCAGCAGCAGCTGATGGCGCAGCAGCTCCATCCTGGCCTGGTCCCGGTACGTCAGCTGCTCCAGGTCGGGGCGCAGGGCCTGAAGGAGGTCGCGGGCCTCGTCGACGCGGCGGGTCAGGACGGCCAGCCGGGCGCGCAGTACCCGCAGGTCCAGTTCGATGGTGGGCGTGGAGACGAACGGCTTGGCCGCCTCGACCTCGTCGATCAGCCGCTCCGCGGGCTCGATCTGATGCGGCGGCGCGGCCCACAGGTGCACGCCGGCCGCGAACATCCGCAACCCCGCCCACAGCGGTGGCTCCAGGCGGCCCTCGAAGCGCTCCAGGGCCGGGGCGAGCAGATCCAGGGCCGCCTGCCGCTCGCCTTGGAGGTTGATCACCGAAGCCGCCGTCCACACCGCGCGCGCCCAGGTCGCGTCGCTGCCGCCCTCGACCAGGTCCAGCAGCTCCTCGACACGGGCGCGGGCCTCGGGCCGGCGGCCGGCCTCGAGGAGCGCGGGGGCCAGGGCCAGCAGCGCCTGGACCTTCAGGTCCGACGCGAGGCCCTCGGTGGCGGCCAGGCGGTGCGCGGCCGATGCGGTCTCGACCGCATCGGACACTTCGCCGGCGCTGCGCAGGGTGCGGGTCAGCCGGGCGCGGGCGCGCACCCGCAGCTCGGCGACGTCCACCTCGTCGGCGAGCGCGACCAGTTCGGTCTCGGCCGCGCGCTGCTCGGCGCGTTCCCCGGTGCCCTGCCGCCAGGAGGCGACATGCCACAGGGCTTGCCAGCGGGTCAGGGGGTTGTTGCCGGTGTCTGCGCGCAGCGCGCGGGCCAGTAGTTCCCCGGCTTGTTCGGTCGGCAGGCCGGTGGCGATGGCGAGGGTTTCCTCCAGGGGCCGGGCCGGGGGTGCGGCCAGGTCGGCGGGGGTGACGCCGAGGCGGTCGGCCAGGTGGGCGGCGGCCTGCTCGGTCGGGCGCCGGGTGCCGGACTCCAGCCGGGAGAGGTAGCCGGTGGACATGCCCTCGCCCGCCAGCTGGTTCTGGGTCAGGCCGCGTTCGGTCCGCAGCTGCTTCAGGCGGCGGCCGAAGGCCGGTTGCTCCATCATCTGCTGCTCTCCCGAGGGTCAGTGGTGCGGCGGCGCGTGGCTGGCATGCCTGGCCGCGTGGGTGTTGTGCCTGTGCTCAGCGTAGCCAACATGCCTACGACCAGGCAAGTTGATGGCTAGAGATGGCAAATTATGAAAGGAATGTGCCTAGCGAGTCAGGAAAGTCTTGCCAACTGTGTGGCTAGTCATCTACCGTTCTCGGCATGACGACGAAGCCCCACCGGGCACCGAAGATCGACGCGTGGCACCGCAACGAGCTGGGCGCGTCCCGCCCCAATCGACGCAAGACCCGCTGGCTCTCGCAGCGTTCAGCCCGTCGGACGCAGGATGAACGGGAGCGCATCGAGGCAAATCGATGGCCGGAAAGGTTGGCAAATCTAGCTGACCGGACGGGACAGATGAACGGCTGGCACAGCCGAGCCTGACCCACCCCCGAAACCCCACACACCACTTCGCTTCGCCACCCCACCCTTCATCCAGGGAGACCCCCGCCATGCTCGGAACGCTCATCACCGCCTCCGCCGCCACGCTCGCCGCCGGCCCGGCCGCCGGACTGCTCGGCTACCGGCAGCTCAAGCGCACCGCCTTCGCCAAGCGGCTGCGGATCACCGCCCCCAACGGCATCGACGAATCCGGGTTCGTCCACATCGGCGGCATCGACCAGTGGATCTCCATCCGCGGCGAGGACCGGCGCAACCCGGTGATCCTGGAGATCCTCGGCGGTCCCGGCGCCTCCAACCTCGCCTTCCTGCCCCGCACCCGGGGCTGGGAGCAGCACTTCACCATCGTGCGCTGGGACATGCGCGGCGCCGGTTTCACCTACGCCAAGACCGGCCCCGAGGGGCAGGGCGAGATGAGCCTCGACCAGCTCTATCGCGATGCCCTGGAGGTCACCGCGTACGTCCGGGCCCGGCTGAACGTCGAGCGGGTGCTGCTGGTGGCCAACTCCTTCGGGACGATCACCGGGCTGCGGCTGGCCCGCAACCACCCGGATCTGTACGCGGCCTACGTCGGCACCGACCAGAACATCCTGGCCGGCGGCCGGGAGACCTCCGCCTACGACAACCTGCTGGCCCGGCTGCAGGCCGCCGGGAAGAAGCAGGCCAAGGCGGCCGCCGAGGTGGCGGAGATGGGGCCGGAGCGCGCCGCGTGGAGCGTCCACCAGTGGTCGCAGTTCAACAAGTTGGCGCTGACCACCGACGCGCTCTCCTTCGACACCATGAAGACGGTGGTGATCCGCTCGCTGTGGTTCTCGCCGCTGCACACGCTGCGCGGGCTGCGCTCCTATCTGAAGGCGATGACCTTCTCCGAGCAGATCGCCCCGCAGGCGGCGTCGGTGGATGAGTGGGCGGAGGGCACGCACTTCCAGATCCCGGTCTTCGTCTTCCAGGGCGCAGGGGATGTGTTGACCCCGCCGGAGCCGGCCCGCCGTTTCGTCGCGGACATCACCGCGCCGGTCAAGGACTTCGCGCTGATCGAGGACGCCAGCCACTTCGCAGCCTTCCGCCACCCCGACCGGTTCCTGCAGCTGATGCTCACCCGGGTCCGCCCGGTCCTGACCGGCACATGGGCCGCCGGGAACGTGCCCGAGCAGCCCTTGTACGCCGCGCCCTGACGCGGCACCAGCCCCTGGAGACGGAGCCCGCGCCCGCCGCGGGCTCCCTCGCCGCGCGCCGCCGGTGGAACGCCCCCCGCGCCGTGACCCGCGTCGACGCGCCCTCGCGCCGACATCAACCGACGGCCCCTCCACCTCGTGGGTGCCGCCCCGCGTATGCGGGCAGTGGCAGCAGTGGTACGAGGCGAACATCCCCGCCGCGGCGGGCCGTGAGGTCGTCCACGCCTCACATCCCCGTGCCGTGATCAACGCGTCGTGCGGGATGGGGGACACGCCCGGTCACCCGATGCGGTGGGGACGCAGCGCCCTGGGCTGACGCCGGCTCCGGCACCGCCCAGGGCCCGCCGACCGGCACCGCACCAGGGCCGGACCCACCGGTGGTCTATAGGAGGCCGGCCGTAGGTCGCCCCTGCGCTGCGGGGGAGCTGAAGGTGGCTTCCAGCTGGTGCTTGTAACGCTGGTGCTGATCGTGATGGCGTGGCAGCGCTTGAGGGACACCGCGATCTTCTCGGTGCCGAAGAGGTCGTCCTGCCGCAAGTAGATGATCTTCCCGACGACTTCGACGTGGGTGGCGTTCGGGGAGGCCTTCGGGGCCCGGGGGCAGGTGCCCAGGCAGCCCTCGATGCCCTCGGCCCGGTAGCGGCGCTACCAGATGTAGTACGCCTGCCGGCTGATGCCGAAGGACCGGCAGGTCATGGCGACGTTCCCGGTGACCTCTTCGACGTGGCGTATGACCGCCAGGCGCCGCTTGGCCTCACGATCGAGCGGGGTCTTTGGTGGCTCAAGGCTGGGGTGAGCGCTCAGTACGGGTCGGGGGTGGGGGCGGATCCGAATGCTAGGCGATGGCGGCGATGTCTCCGTTGTCGAAGCGGATGGACTGCTGCAGATGGCCGCCGAGGGCTGCGGCGTAGCGGGCCAGCACCTGCTGGCCGGAGACCTTGCCCTGCTCGATCTGCGAGACGCGTCCCTTGGTGACGCCCATGCGCGAAGCCACCTGTTCTTGCGTCAGTCCGCGGGAGCGGCGGATCTCGGCGAGCCGGTGCCCCACGACCTCGGCCAGCAGTTCTGCCGTGCCCGCGGCCACGACCTCCTCGCCGCCGGCCCGTTCCACGTGCTCGTCTCGGATGTCGCTCCAGCGCGTGTATCCGCTCATTGCCTGTCTCCCTCCTCCTGCTGGGTCGCCCGCTCCTCCAGGTAGAGGATGTAGCGGCGCTCGGCCAGTGGGATCGCCTCGTGGTACCACTCCTGCCACCGGTCGCGTTTGTCCCCGCCCACCAGCAGGATGCTGGAGCGCCAGGGGTCGAACGCGAACAGGATCCGCACCGAACCCGGCCGCAGTTCCTTGAGGTTGCTCATCGAGGTGCCGGTGATGGTGTCCACAAGCGGCCGTCCGAGGCCCGGCCCGCCTTGGGCCAGCGCATCCAGGGCCTGGACGATGCGGCGGTGCGAGGCATCGTCGAGCTTGTCGATCCATGAGCGCACTTCATCGACGATGTAGATGACCCACTCATCGTCCACCATGATCGAGAGTATAGCAATAGGTATACTCCTGCGGCTGCGGTCTGCAATAGCGTCGGCGGCGGCCGCTACTCGGCACCCGCTACCCGGGCCGGGGCACTTGAGCTCGGGGCGGGACACAGCTGCTGCGCCCGGCGCCGGCGGCTCGGCCGCGGTGCCATCGGCTGTCGCTGGTTCACCAGGTGCCGGGGTCGCGCACGGCGCCGAGCTGTACCTCGCGTCGGCACTCGCCGCAGTCGGGCAGGCCGTCGATAATGCGGCCCTCCTGCTCCGTCCATCGGAAACCGCACAGCGCTCTTGGGCCGTCGTCGGGATCGGCGGCGTGGGAGCCGCAGCCGGTCACGTTCCAGGCGATGGTGGCGCGTTTGTCGTAGGGCGCGCACTCGGGCCAGGTGTAGACGGCGTCGGTGGTGGTGCACCGCATGCGCAGGTCGGGGCCCATCCAACCGCCGCGCTGTCCGTGGGCGAGCGCCCGGTGGGCGGCGTCGACCGCGTCCGCCAGCTTCTCGAAGGAGGCGTCGTAGTCGTGCATGTGCTCCCACTCGCCGGCCCGCTGGTGGCGCTGCATGGCGCGGAACTCCAGCAGCAGCCGCGCCAGGTCGTGGTAATGGACGCGGACGGTGTCGTCGGCCGGGTCGTAGCCGTGCGGGTGGGGGCGGGGGGACTTCTTCGGCATGACGCATCCTCCTCGGTGACCGGGGGCTGTCCTGCCCCGGCCGGACAAGGGGCGGACCCCGGGGCGGCGGCACCGTGGCCGCTGCGGCGCGGGCCGGCGGGGGATCGGGAGACCCGGACGGCGCGCGGCCCGGGAGCGCCGAGGGTCCCGAGGGGTAGGTGGCGCGGGCCGCTGCGCGCCTGGCGCCCGGGCGGGGCCGATCGCAGCGCCACCGGTTTTATAATCAGTTTGATAATCTGGGGGCATGGCTGAGTCCGATGCTGCTGCTGACCGTGCCCGCACGGTCGGTGTGTCCCTGCCCGAAACCGTCATCGAGCAGATCAAGGGCCGGATCGGGGGCAAGCGTGACTTCTCCCGGTATGTGCGGGAGGCGGTCGAGCACCGCATCCGCATGGAGAACCTGGAGGCCTACCTGGCCGACCACGAGCGCACGCACGGGCCGATCCCCGAGGAGGCGGTCCGCGCCGCCGAGCGGGAGATGTTCGGCCACGCCGGCACGGCGCAGGACGCCGCGTGAGCCAGGCGGTCCTGCTGGATTCCGAGGGGCTCTCGCGCTATCTGCGCGGCACCGGCGACCTGGCGGCGCGGATCGCGGCGGCGCGGCGCCACGACGCCGAGGTCTACACCTGCGCGATGACGGTGCTCGAGGCGGCCGGCCCGAAGGTCGCGGCGGCCCGGGTCGGGTGGGCCCTTTCGCAGATCGTCATCGAGCCGGTGACCGAGGCCGATGCCCGGGCGGCGCACCGGATGCTGACGGCGGCCGGGTTGCACGGGCACAAGTACGCCATCGACGCGGTCCTGGTCGCGCTGGCGCTGCGCCTGCCGGTTTCGCGTGTGGTCCTACTGACCTCGGATCCGGAGGATCTGACCGTGTTGCTGGGGGAGGACGGGGGTCGGCGGGTGTCGGTGGTTGCGCTGTAGCGTCCGTTTCCCGGGGTGGCGGCTGCGGCGGCAGGAGGGGCACGACTGGGAGGAGGGCGGCTGATGGGTACGGCGAAGAGGCGGGGCGAGACCAGGGCGCGGATGGTGGCGGTCCAGGCCGCGGCCGGCATCCTGCGCACCGAGCAGGAGAAGGCGGCGGACCGGCACCGGGAGACCGCGGCCGCGGGCGGTTACCGGATGGCGGAGATCCGCAGGGCTATGGGACTGACCCAGGTGGAGGTCGCGGAGGCGATGGGGACGGTGCAGCACACCGTCTCCCGTATCGAGGACGGGGAGTTGACCGCCGCGGAGGTCGACACGCTGCGCCGGTACGTCGAGGCGCTGGGGGGCCGGCTGCGGATCGTGGCGGACTTCGGCGACCGGCAGTTCGAT
>NZ_MLCF01000140.1 GCF_001879105.1 Mangrovactinospora gilvigrisea
GTTCGGCGCCGCTCTGCGGCGGCTGCCCGCTCGCGGTGCGGGCGCGACGGGGGGCTGCCGGGGCGTCGGGCCCGGCCTCGCTCGGCGCCGCCGCGGGGCGCGCGCGGCGCGCCGGCGGCGCAGGCGGGAGCTTGCCCGCGTCCGGTCCCCACTCGTTGGGGTCGGGGACGCCCGGCGGCAGCATCGCGCGGCGGCGCGGCGTCTCGCCGCCCGGCTCCTTCGCGCCCGGCCACGCCTTCGCCACCCGCGCCGCGAGGACGAACTCCTTGCGCAGCGGATGCCCCTCGAAGCCGTCCGGCAGCAGCAGCGGGGCGAGCCCCGGATGGCCCGTGAACCCGATCCCGAACATCTCGTGGGTCTCGCGCTCGTGCCACGCCGCCCCCGCCCACACCCCCACCGCGGACGGCAGCTCCGCCGCGTCCCGCGGCAGCCGGGTGCGGACCAGGAGCCGCTCCGCACGGCCCGGTTCGCCCACCCGGGCCGCGTGGACGTACACCTCGAAGCCGTCCTCCAGCAGGTCCACCGCGCTGAGCCAGTCGAAGAACGCGCAGCCCAGCCCGTCCCGCACCGCGGTGAGCGCCTCGATCCAGCGGTCTGCCGGGACGTCCACCGTCACCACGCCGAACCGCTCCTCGGCGGCGGCCCATTCGCCGAGGGACGCCGCCTCCGCCGCCGACACCGCCGTCACGGCCGCACCAGTCCCCGCCGCAGCGCCCCCGCATCGGGCCCATCGGGCCTGCCGGGCGCATCGGGACCATCCGGCCTGCCGGAACCGTCGGCCCCGCCGTCCGCGTACCGCTCCCCCAGCGACTCCCGGGCGATCTTCTCCTGCAGCTTCAGGATCCCCTGCAGCAGCGCCTCCGGCCGCGGCGGGCAGCCCGGGACGTAGACGTCCACCGGGATGATCTGGTCGACGCCCTTGGTCACCGAGTACGAGTCCCAGTACGGGCCACCGCAGTTGGCGCAGGCGCCGAAGGAGATGACGTACTTCGGCTCCGGCATCTGCTCGTAGAGCCGCTTCACCGCCGGGGCCATCTTGTCCGTGACCGTCCCCGACACCACCATCAGGTCGGCCTGCCGCGGGCCCGGCGCGAACGGGATCACCCCGAGCCGGATGAAGTCGTGCCGCGCCATCGACGTCGCGATGAACTCGATCGCGCAGCAGGCGAGTCCGAAGTTGAAGACCCAGAGGCTGTAGCGGCGGCCCCAGTTGAGCACCAGCTTCACCGGGTCGGGTGCCAGGCGCGACAGCGCGCCGACCCGCGCCGGGCGGGACACAGGCGTCAGATCCACCGGAGCACCCCCGTCCGCCAGGCGTAGAGCAGTCCCACCGCGAGGAACCCGATGAAGACGAACATCTCCACCAGCGTCGTCGCCCCGAAACCGGGCGCCGCGAAGACCGTCGCCCACGGGAACAGGTAGATCGCGTCCACCGCGAAGATCACATAGAGGAAGGCGTAGACGTAGTACCGGATCTGGGTGTGCGCCCAGCCCTCCCCCACCGGGTCGACGCCGCACTCGTAGACCGTGTACTTCTCGGCGCCGGGGACGTCCGGCCGCAGCAGCCGGTTCGCGGCGAACGAGGCCGCCACGAAGAGCACGCCGAGCACCGCCACCAGTCCCAGCACCGAGTACGCCTGGTAGTAACCGGTATGCCCGCCCGCCGCGAGGAGGGTGTGCTTCACCGCGCCCGTCACCTCCGCCGTCCGCCGCCCGCCCGTGCGCGGCACGAGTCTAGAAGACGCACCGAGGATTCCGACCCCCGCGACCCACCCTGTTCACTTCCGCCGACCGCGGTCGGGACCGCCCGGCGGGCTCAGCGCAGCACCGCTCCGACGATCACCACGACCGCGAACACGGCCAGTGTCACGGCCATGATCCGGCTTCTGGTCTTCGCGTCCACACCACGAGGCTACTCACCCGTTTCCGCGGCACCCCCACCGCCCCCTGGGCCGCCCAGCCGATACGCCCCGACCGTCCGGTAGCCCGGACCGCCCCCGGGGCCCTCCCCCAGCCGGCTCTCCATCAGGTCCACCCGGCCCGCGGTCCACGGCCGCCCGCCGAAGCCGGACATCGCCTCGGCCAGCGGCCGCAGGTTGACGCCGTTCCGGCCCGACCCCCGTCCCGCCCCGCGCCCCGACCCGCCGCCGCGCACCAGCGCCAGCGTCAGATGCGGGGTGTACGGGCGGTCGTCCACCGTCAGCCCGGCCTCCCGCACCGCCTCCGCGACGCCAGCCGCCAGGCCGCCCAGCGCGGCGCGGTCGCCCTCGACGCCCGCCCACAGCACGGTGCCGCCGAACCGCCCGCCGCCGGCCAGCCGCAGCGTGAGCGGGGAACGCCGGGCGGCCTCCTCGGCCAGCCCGGCCTCCAGGGCGGGCAGCCGG
>NZ_MLCF01000141.1 GCF_001879105.1 Mangrovactinospora gilvigrisea
GCGCGGTCGGCCGGTCGGCCCTCCGGCCTTCCGGCCGTGGACGGGGCTCCTTCCGATGGCCTGTCCGGTCCGGGGCGCCCCGACGGGCGCGGGGCGGTTCGCCCGCGCTGCCGCCGGACGCAGCGCCCGGGCCGCCGGCGTTCACGCCATGCCCGGTCCGGTCGGCCCGGCGGCTCGCGGCGCCGCCGGCGGCCCGGTCCCACGGTGGTGCGCGCGTGCCGCGGCGCGCAGGCCAGCCCGGAAACCGCCGTCAGGCGGTGGTGCGGGGGATGAGGCGCATGGGGAGGATTTCGGTGCGGGGGGCGGCCCCGGCGATCATTTCGAGGGCGAGGCGGGCGGCGAGTTGGCCCTCCTCGACGAGGGGCTGGGCGATCGTGGTGAGCGGGGGTGACGCGTTCGCGGCGATGGCGTGGTCGTCGAAGCCGATGACGGCGACGTCGTCCGGGACGCGGCGGCCCGCCGCGCGGAGCGCGGCGAGCGCGCCGAGGGCGATGCGGTCCGAGCCCGCGAGGATCGCGTCGATGTCCGGGTGGGTCTCCAGGAGCGCCGCCGTCGCGGAGAAGCCGCCCGTCGAGTCCCAGCCGGTGTGCACGGTGCGGGCCTCGTCCAGGCGCGCGCCGAGCACCTCCGCGTAGCCGCGCCGGCGGTCCACCGTCGCCGGGTTGTCCGCCGGGCCGAGGACCGCGGCCACCCGCTCGCGCCCGTCCGCCACCAGCCGCTCCGCGGCGAGCCGCGCGCCGCGCACGTCGTCGGAGTAGACCGTCGAGAAGACCCCCTCGTACGGCGAGTCGACGAGCTGCCCGCAGAGCACCACCGGCAGCCCGGTGCCGGCCAGCGCCTCCAGCAGGTCGCCGCCCCGGTACGGGGTGAGGTGGACGACCGCGTCGACCGAGCGCCGCTCGAAGCTGCGCAGCGCCAGCGCCCGTTCGGACTCGCTCGACGCCTGGACGATGACCGGCAGGAACCCGCTGCCCGTCAGCCCCTCCGCGATGCCGCGCAGCACCCGGCCGTAGGTCGGGTCGTCGAAGAGCTCGTCCAGCGGCTCGGTGACCAGCACGCCGACCGTCTCCGCGCGCCCGGTGGCGAGCGCCCGGCCGCGCGCGTTCATCACGAAGCCGGTGCGCGCGATCGCCTCCTCCACGGTGCGCTTGGTCTCGGCCGTGACGAGGTCCGAGTCGTTGATCGCGCGCGACACCGTCGCGCGGGAGACGCCCGCCTCGCGTGCGACGTCGGCGATGGTCACGGCGCGCGGGGCGTCGCGCCTGCGTCGGGGCATCGGCGGCCTTTCGAACGTGCGGGCACGGAACCCGCGGGCGGAGGTGATCAGTATCGCGCAGCCGGGCCCGCCGCCCGGCGGTGCGATCCATGTCGCAGCCAGGGGGTCTTGCTCCGGCAAATGAAACCGATTACATTCCGGAGCATGACATTCCACTCCACGGACCCGGCGATACCGAACGACTGGGAGAGCCCCGCGCTCACCGGCCGCCACCGGCTGCCCGCGCGGGCCTACTTCTTCGGCTACGCGTCCGCCGCGCTCGCCGGGACCATGGACCGCCGCAACTCCCGCGGCTTCGTCGACCTCACCGGGGAGTGGCGGTTCCGGCTCTACGACCACCCGGCGCGCGTCCCCGCGCAGGCCCTCGCGCCGGCCGGCGGGGACGCCGGGGAGTGGGACACCGTCCGCGTGCCGCACCTGTGGCAGGTGGACGGCTACGGGCGGCTGCAGTACACCGACGAGGGCTTCCCGTTCCCCGTCGACCCGCCCCGGGTGCCCGCCGACGACCCGACGGCCGTCTACCGCCGCACCGTGGTGCTCCCGAAGGCCCCGGCCGGCGAGCGCACCGTGCTCCGCTTCGACGGGGTGGAGAGCTACGCCGAGGTCTACTGGGACGGCGCCTACGTCGGCATGACCAAGGGCTCCCGCCTCGCCGCCGAGTTCGACGTCACCGACGTCGCCCACCCCGGCGAGAACCACCTGGCCGTCAAGGTGCTGCAGTACTCGGACGGCACCTACCTCGAGGACCAGGACATGTGGTGGGCGTCCGGGATCTTCCGCGACTGCTACCTGCTGTCCCGCCCCGCCGCGCACCTCGCCGACTTCCACGTCCGCACCCGCCGCCTGGACGGCGACCGCGCCGAGCTCACCCTCTCCGCGACCGCCGCCGGCGCCCCGGAGATCACCTGGGAGGTGCACGACGGCGCGCGCCCGGTCGCCTCCCGTCCCGTCGTACCCGGCACCGACGCCACGCTGGTCGTCGAGGACGCGCACTTCTGGAACCCCGAGGACCCCCACCTCTACGACATGCGCCTGGTCGTCCGCGGCCCGGACGGCACCGTCGAGCACGTCCCGCACCGCCTCGGCCTCGCCGAGGTGACGATCGCCGAGGGCCGGCTGCTGCTCAACGGCGCGCCGTTCATGATGCACGGCGTCAACCGGCACGACCACGACGACCGCCGCGGGCGCGCCGTCGGGATGGCCCGCGTCGAGCGCGACCTGCTGCTGATGAAGCAGCACAACATCAACGCGGTGCGCACCGCGCACTACCCCAACGACCCGCGCTTCTACGAGCTGTGCGACCGCATCGGCCTGCTCGTCGTCGCCGAGACCGACCTGGAGACGCACGGCTTCGCCAACGTCGGCGACCTCCCCCGGATCACCGACGACGAGGCGTGGCGGACGGCCTTCACCGACCGCATCGAGCGCCATGTCCGGGCGCAGCGCAACCACGCGTCGATCGTCATGTGGTCGCTCGGCAACGAGTCCGGCTACGGGCGCAACATCCCCGCGATGTACCGCCGCTGCAAGGAGCTCGACCCGTACCGCCCGGTGCACTACGAGGAGGACCGGGACGCCGAGGTCGTCGACGTCGTCTCCACCATGTACTCCCGGGTCTCGCAGATGAACGACATGGGCGAGCACCCGCACCCCAAGCCGCGGATCATCTGCGAGTACGGGCACGCGATGGGCAACGGCCCCGGCGGACTCGCCGAGTACCAGCAGGTGTTCGAGCGGTGGGAGAGCATCCAGGGCCACTTCGTCTGGGAGTGGTGCGACCACGGCCTCGTCGCCGTCGGGGACGACGGCCGCGAGTACCACTCCTACGGCGGCGACCACGGCGACGTCCCCAACAACGGCACCTTCTGCATCGACGGCCTGGTCTTCCCCTGGCAGGAGCCGAGCCCCGGCCTGCTGGAGTACAAGCAGGTCATCTGCCCGGTGCGGGTCACGTGGGCGGACGGCGTCTGCACGGTGGCCAACCGGCGCTGGTTCACCGACCTTTCCGACGCGGTGGTCGTCGTGGAGACGCTGCACGACGGGCGCGTCGTCGGCTCCCGCACGCTGGTCCCCGGCGCGGTGCCGCCCGGCGGCTCGTGGCGCGCGGAGCTGCGCCCGGACGTCGCGGCGCACGGCGAGACGCATCTGACGGCCCGGGTGCTCTCCACCGCCGCGCGACCCTGGGCGGAGCCGATGCACGAGCTGGGCCGCTACCAGGTCGCGGTCGCCGACCGCCCGCGCACGCCCGCGGGCCCCACTGCGGCCGGGTCCGTGACGACGGGTGTCGAGGGCACTTCGCTCGTCGTCACGGCCCCGGCGACCGGCGACCGGTTCACGGTCGACCTGCTCAACGGCGACCTGACGTGGCGCAGCCGGGACCGCGAGCTGCTCGCCGCGCCGCCGCGGGTCGGGTTCTGGAAGCCGCTCATCGACAACCACCAGCAGGAGAACGACGAGCTCTGGGCGCCGCGCTTCCTGTCGCTGATGCAGACCTCGGTGCGGGACGTGGCGTGGCGGGAGCGGGACGGCGCCGTCGTGGTGGAGGTCTCCGCCCGGATCGCGCCGCCCACCCTGGACATCGGCATGGCCGTCGGCCTCACCTGGACGCTCGCCGCCGACGGCGTGCGCCTCGCCGTCACCGGCGAGCCGTACGGCGGGTACCGCGACATCGTGCCGCGGATCGGGCTCTCCTTCGCGGTGCCGGCCGAGCTGCGCGCCGTCGACTGGTACGGGCTGGGCCCGGGCGAGAACTACCCGGACTCCCGCGCGGCCGCCACGCTGGGCCGCTGGCACAGCACGGTCGACGCCATGTTCACCCCGTACGTGGTGCCGCAGGACTGCGCCAACCGCGGGGAGGCGCGCTGGATGGCGCTCACCGACCCGCACGGCGACGGCCTCGCGGTGCGCGCGGCCGGCAGCGGCCCCTTCGCGTTCTCGGCGTGGCCGTACTCCGCGGAGGCGATCGACGCCGCGCGGCACCGCACCGACCTGGCGGCGGAGGACCGGGTGACGGTCAACGTCAACCACCGGGTGCTCGGCCTCGGCTCCAACTCCTGGGGCAGCGAGGTGCTGGACGGCCACCGGGTGCGCTTCGAGCCGTTCCGCTTCGAGCTCGACCTGCGGTCCGTCTCCGGCGGCGCCTCCTCCTACCGCGAAGGGACCGCATCATGAGGATCTTCCGCGACCACGCCCAGCTGGAGGACGTCCTCGGCGGCGCCGCCAAGTGGGACCGGACGCTCCAGGCGCTGCGCGCCGAGGAGCGGCTGCCCGGCGTCATGTACTCGGTCGGCGACTCGCTGACGACGATGCGGGCCCGCACCTCCGCGCTGGCCACCGAGGACCTCGTGGCGCGGCGGCGCTACCTCTTCGTGCTCTCCCCGGTCGACGGGGACGCGGAGGTGGACGTCGCCCCCGTCGCCGGCCTCGTCGCGGCGGACGCCTACAGCGACCTGTCCGACCGCCATCATCTGCGCGGCGCCGGCGAGCGCCGCACGGTCCCGCGCGGGGCCGTCCTCGTGGTGGACGCGGGTGAGGCGGTCCGGGTGCTGCCCGCCCCCGACGTGACGGCGGTCGTCGCCCACGTCACCGTCGAGGGCGCCACCTTCCACAACAAGTAGCCGATCACCCTCAACAGCCTCAGCATCAGCAGCAGCAACAACGGAGCATTCAATGACGAATCGCCGGTCGATCGGCGCGGTGATCCTGTTCAGCATGGTCATCGCGGCGGTCTTCAACTTCCGCAACGTGATCAACAACTATGTGGCGATCGGGACGCTCGCCGCGCCGATCTTCCTCGCCGCCACGATCCTCTACTTCGTGCCGTTCACCCTGGTGATCGCCGAGATGGTGAGCCTCAACCGCCGCTCGGAGTCCGGCGTCTACCAGTGGGTGAAGTCGTCGCTGGGCGGCCGGTGGGCGTTCTTCACGGCGTTCTGCTACTGGTTCGTCAACCTCTTCTACTTCATCTCGCTGCTGCCGATCGTGCTGGTGTACGCGGGCTACATGATCCTGGGCCGGGAGTGGGCGATCCAGCCGTGGCTGATCGCCGTGCTCTCGGTGGTGATCTTCTTCATCGCCACCTGGGTCTCCACCAAGGGCGCCCGCTGGATCGGCAGTGTCACCTCGTTCGGCTCGACGCTGATGCTGGTCATGGCGGTGCTCTTCCTCGTCGCCGGGGCGGGCGCGCTGCTCGGCGGCATCACGCCGGCCAACGACATGTCGCCGGGCGGGATGCGGCTCGACCCGGGCTCCGGCATCACCGCGTGGGCGTTCCTGGGCACCCTGGCGTGGATCATCCAGGGCGTCGGCGGCGCCGAGTCGATCGGCGTGTACCTCAACGACCTCAAGGGCGGCGTCCGCGCCTTCGTCCGCACGATCGTCGTCTCCGGTGTGGCGATCGGCCTGCTCTACTCGCTCGGCACCTGGCTGATGGGCGTCTTCGTCAAGAAGAGCAGCGTCTCCTACAGCAACGGCATCTTCGTGACGATGCAGGCGGCGGCCGGGCACTTCGGCCTGCCGGGCGGCGCGGTGGTGCGGGTGGTCGGCGTCATCATGCTGGTCGCGACGCTGGGCGGGCTGCTGATCTGGACCTCCGCGCCGGTGAAGATCTTCTTCTCCGAGATCCCGGACGGGATCTTCGGCAAGCGCGTGGTGGCGCTCAACAGCCAGGGCGTGCCGGTCGTCGGCGCCTGGATCCAGTTCGCGATCGTGGTGCCGCTGCTCTTCATCCCGACGCTGGGCGCGGGCAGCTCCATCGACGACCTGCTGAAGATCGTCACCAATATGACGGCCGCCACCGCGCTGCTGCCGCCGGCGCTGATCCTCGTCGCCTACCTGGTGCTGCGGGCCCGGTTCGAGGGCGCGGTGCGCGATTTCCGGTTCGGCTCGCGGGCCGTCGGCCTCGGCATGTCGGTCTTCCTGCTCGCGGTCTTCGCGGTGGCCTTCGTGGCGTCGACGTTCCCCGAGGGGCAGGCGCTGTGGCTGACGCTGGCCTACAACGTCGGCGGGGTCGTGGTCTTCCTGGGCGCGGCGCTGCTCTGGTACCAGCGCTATGTGCGCCGGCTGCGCGTGACGTCCCCGGAGGAGGCGCTGGCCGAGCTGACCCCGACGGCGCCGCTGCGCTCGGCGGAGAACGCCCGGACGCTCGCCGGGGAGCCCGAGGGCACCGACGGCGCGACGACCCGGGGGTAGGGCGGCCGGACCCGCCGGACCCGCGCCGAATCTCCCGGATCCGCGGCTCGGGTGAGGGGTTCCCGGGTGTGTCCCGGTATCGTGACTGGCGCACGCGGGACCCCAGCCCAGCGCCTTGAGATCGAGCGGAAGTTTCCTTCATGGCTACCACAATCGGAATCGTCGGCCTGCCGAATGTCGGCAAGTCGACGCTGTTCAACGCGCTGACCAAGAACGAGGTGCTGGCGGCGAACTACCCGTTCGCCACCATCGAGCCCAACGTCGGCGTCGCGCCGGTGAAGGACGAGCGGCTCGACCGGCTGGCCGAGATCTTCGACTCGGAGCGCAAGCTGCCGGCCATGGTGAGCTTCGTCGACATCGCGGGCATCGTGCGCGGCGCGAGCGAGGGCGAGGGGCTGGGCAACAAGTTCCTCGCGAACATCCGCGAGTCGGACGCGATCTGCCAGGTCATCAGGGCCTTCGAGGACGAGGACGTGCACCACGTCGACGGCCGCGTCTCGCCCAAGGACGACATCGAGACGATCAACACCGAGCTGATCCTCGCCGACCTGCAGACCATCGAGAAGGCGCTGCCGCGGCTGGCCAAGGAGGCCCGCACCGGCAAGGACAAGGAGAAGCTCGCGATCGTCGCCGCGGCGGAGGAGGCGCAGGGCGTCCTGGAGTCCGGCACCACGGTCTTCGCCGCCGGCCTCGACCCCGAGCCGCTGCGCGAGCTGCACCTGCTCACCGCCAAGCCGTTCCTCTACGTCTTCAACGTCGACGAGGACGAGCTGACGGACGACGAGAAGAAGGACGAGCTGCGCGCGCTGGTCGCCCCGGCGGAGGCGGTCTTCCTGGACGCCAAGATCGAGGCCGAGCTGATCGAGCTGGACGAGGCCGAGGCGCTGGAGCTGCTGCAGAGCATGGGCCAGGAGGAGTCCGGCATGGACATGCTCGCCCGGGTCGGCTTCGAGACCCTCGGCCTGCAGACCTACCTCACCGCCGGCCCCAAGGAAGCCCGCGCCTGGACCATCAAGAAGGGCGCCACCGCGCCCGAGGCGGCCGGCGTCATCCACACCGACTTCCAGAAGGGCTTCATCAAGGCCGAGGTCATCTCCTACGACGACCTCGTCACCCTCGGCTCCGTGGCCGAGGCCCGCTCCGCGGGCAAGGCCCGCATGGAGGGCAAGGACTACATCATGCAGGACGGCGACGTGGTGGAGTTCCGCTTCAACGTCTAGTCCCCGCCATACCACATGATCGCTGGAGCGACGAACCTGCAGGTCACAGCGATACGGGCAACTGCCAGTACCCGCAGGTAGCTTCGACGGTGCTGGATATGTGCTGGATGATTTGACGGTTCGTCACCTGTCGCCACCCCACGTCACCCCGCCGGTGCTGGATCCGTGCTGGATAAAACCGACGCCCCATCAGCTTGCCGGTGCTGGATGATCAAGGTTTCCCGACCCAGTCCAGCACCGGCCCCACGGCCGAGCGGCCCCCGACCGTTCGTGCATGGGTTCGACCCCTCAAATGTGCGCCCAGATCATGTGAACGGCACTGCGGCGGCGTCCTGCGGGCTCGGGCCGTGGCGCGGCGGAACGCGTAGTAGTCGCTGCCTGTCGATGAGCAGCGAGAGCGGCATGCCTCCGTCGGGGCGCTGGAATTCGTTGTCGGGCGCGGCGGCAGCCACGTGCGACGATACAAGTTGACGGCCTCAAACTTGGAGTTTGGGCTGGCCAGTGGCGATGCGGGTTCCGTATGCTGATTCTGAGTGCCAGTCCCGTCGCTGGATGCGACGGGACCCTTGAAGTGACTGTCAGTCCCCCCGGCCGGCAAACCGTTTCTGGGGGCTGGCGGTCACGGCATCCACGGCCACAGGCGGTTCAGGATGCGGAGAAGCTGGTACGCGGCGCTGCTCCCCGCGGCAACCAAGGTCAGCGTCGTGCGGACCCTCTTCCAACGCTTGTCGGGATCCTCGGACACGGTCATCACCCCCTCTCCGGGGTGTTGTCGAAGCGGCCGGGCCCCTGACCTGTAGAGCCTCTTGTGGTGGTTTCGGGCAGTATGGGGCATATGAGGGTGACGTCGCTGTGGTGGCGCCTTTCCTCAACCGAGAAGGTACGCGCGTGCTATCGTCGAAGCAACGCATTCCGCACACGTATTGAGATACACAACAGCTAGCAACTCCCGGATGAGAACGGAGGGGTGCGGTGACTCGCATCCAGGAGCTGGGGGAGCTGAGTGAGGTCACGCCGAGCCCTTCCAGTGATCAGTTCGAGGGGTTGGGCGACGGGGTGGGAAACACTCCAGTGATCTCGCCTGGCGACATTGCCGACGGGAAGATCGCCGAGCGGTCGTCGCTCCGGAGCCTGATGAAGGTGCCAGACACGCTGGTGCGGTTCCGGGTAACGCCAGGCGACCTGGTTATGGTCCGTCAAGGCGCGATCGGTCGAGTGGCGTTGGTAGAGGAACGCTCGCGTGACTGGATCTACCACGCTGCATGCGTGCGCATCCGGCCGCGTCGCGAGCTGGTCGATCCCAGGTATCTGATCGCGTATCTCTCCCACCCGCAGGTGCTGGAT
The DNA here is from genome assembly GCF_001879105.1 of Mangrovactinospora gilvigrisea. Classification (GTDB taxonomy): domain Bacteria; phylum Actinomycetota; class Actinomycetes; order Streptomycetales; family Streptomycetaceae; genus Mangrovactinospora; species Mangrovactinospora gilvigrisea. The sequence continues at coordinate 9,031 of NZ_MLCF01000141.1, forward strand.
CAACTCGTCGCTCACGCCAACGTGGGCACCGTCGCCACCCTCACCGCCCGTATGGTCGAGGAACTGCTGGTGGCTGTACCACCCTTGGCCAAGCAGCGGCTCCTAACCGAGGCGGTGGCCGAGGTGGAAGCGCAGGCGGACAACTGCCGCCGCACTCTGGCGCGGCTGGAGGCACTGCGTCCCGCCCTCCTCACGGGCGTACTCGGCGGGGAGATCCCCGGCGAGCGTCTCGCGATATCCACGACTGCACCCGAATCGGTGCGGCGCGGGACACGAGGGCCGCGACCGAGGAAACTGTCGTAGGCCGTCTCTACTCTTGAGGCGATCAGGCAAGCACCCGCCCGCCGCAGCACCCACCGTGCGCGGCGCGAGGTTGCTTGAGAAACAAGGAGAAACGCTCGTGGCCCAGCTCACGCTCCCGCAGCTGGAGAGGCACCTCTACGGTGCTGCGGACATCCTGCGAGGCAAGATGGATGCCGCGCAGTACCAGGACTACATCTTCGGGATGCTGTTCCTGAAGCGGGCCTCGGACCAGTTCGACGTGGCGCGCGCCGCCGCTATCAAGCGGTTCACGGAGCTGGGGCTGGAGCTGGCCGAGGCCGAGCAACGGGCCGAGTCGCCGTCGGCGTACCGCTCGCACCAGTTCTTCGTCCCTGAACGCTCGCGCTGGCAGACCATCCTCAAGGAGTCGCGCTCGGAGCCGGCCGAAGCGCTGAACGTGGCCCTGGCCGGCCTTGAGAACGAGAACCGGGCCTTGCACGGGGTCCTCGAATACATCGACTTCAAGCGCGGCTCGGGCAACACCAAGCTGAGCAAGCCCGTCCTCCAGTCGCTGATCGACCACTTCGACCGGCACCGGCTGAGCAACGACGACTTCGAGTTCCCCGACCTGCTCGGCTACGCCTACGAGTACCTGATCGGTGAGTTCGCCGACGAGGGCGGCAAGAAGGGCGGGCAGTTCTATACCCCCCGCTCCGTGATCCGCATGCTGAATCAGCTCGTCCAGCCCAAGGAGGGCATGTCGGTCTACGACCCGTGCTGTGGCTCGGGCGGCATGCTCATCCTCGCCAAGGAGTACGTGCAGGAGCACGGCGGGGACGCCGCTCACGTCTCCGTCTACGGGCAGGAGGACAACGGCAGCGCCTGGGCCATGGCCCGCATGAACCTGCTTCTGCACGAGGTCGCCGACGGCAACATCCAGCACGGCGACACCCTGGCCGCTCCCCAACACACCACCAGCACCGGCGAACTGATGCACTTCGACCGCATCCTCACCAACCCGCCCTTCGCGCAGAACTATCGCATCAAGGGTATGGAGCACCCGGAGCGGATGGGCTACGGCTGGTGCCCCGAGTCGGGCAAGAAGGCCGACCTGATGTTCATCCAGCACGTGCTGGCCGTCCTCAAATCCGACGGCATCGCCGCCTCCGTCATGCCGCACGGTGTCCTGTTCCGCGGCAACGAGGAGCAAAAGATCCGCCGTAGGATCATCGAGGACCGGCGGCTTGAGGCCGTCATCGGAGTCGGACCCAACGTCTTCTATGGGACCGGCATCCCAGCCTGCATCCTGATCCTGCGCGGACGCGACGGCGCCCCCGCGGGCCGCCGCGACGGCGTCCTGTTCATCAACGCCGACCGCGAGATCACTGCCGGCCGCGCCCAGAACCTCCTCGAAGCCCAGCACGCCGAGAAGATCGTCGCCGCCTACCGGGGCTGGCAGAACATCGAGAATTTCGCGCGCGTCGTGCCCTACGAGGAACTGGAGGAGAACGACTACAACCTCAACATCCGTCGTTACGTCGACAACACACCGCCCCCCGAGCCGCAGGACGTTCGCGCGCACCTGTACGGCGGCGTCCCCAAGAGCGAAGTCCGCGACCGCGCCCGCCAGTTCCGCGCCTTCGGCATCGACACCGGCAGCCAGCTCTTCCGGGAACGCGACGAGGACTACTACGACTTCCCAGAGGACGGCTACGAGGCCGCCGCCGACCGCATCCCGGCGCTCGCCGCCGAACGCGAGGCCGAACTCGGCACCGCCTTCGACACCTGGTGGAAGGAGCACCGCGGACGGCTCGACGAACTCCCCAAGCACCAGCAGCTCGCCGACACCCGCGCCGAACTCCTCCACACCTTCACCCAGGCCCTGGAGCCGCTGAAGGTCCTGGACAAATACCAGCTCGCCGGCACCATCGCCGCCTGGTGGTTCGACTCCCGCAACGACCTGCGCAGCCTCGCCCTCACCGGCTTCCCCGGCGTCATCGACCGCTGGGTCGCCAGCATCGAGGCCGCCTTCGCCGATCCGCCGGAAGGAGCCGATGCCAAGACCCGGGCCCGCATCCGCGCCGTCCAGCGGAAGGCCCGCGAACACCGCCTCGTACCAGAGCTGATCCCCGTCTACGTGGAGCGCCTGGAGACCGCCGAGACACTCGTCGCCGACCTTGACACGAAGGTCAAGGCAGGGTCTCCGCCCAAGAAGGCCAAGGGCGACGACGGGGAGGACGACGAGGAGCCCGACCTGAGCAATGTGCTGCAGACCGGGGAACTCGCCAAACTCAATAAACGGCTCACGGCGGCCAAGAAGGATCTGAGGGCAGTCAAGGCCGGCTTCCTCACTGAACTGCGTGCGGCCGCTGACAAGCTCACCGCTGACCAGGCCCAGCACATCGTCCTCGGCTTCCTGAAGGCCGACCTCCGCGCCCGCATGGACCGCTTCGTTGCTGCCGATCGACGCGCCATGATCGACGCCTACCGCAACTGGGGCGACAAGTACGCCGTCACGTTGCAGGACCTGGAACGCGAACGCGAGGCGTCGGCGAAGCGACTGCTGGGGTACCTGGAGGAGCTGGGCTATGAGTGATGGCTGGCGAAGGGTGGCACTGGGGGACGTTCTTAAACTGCGCACAGAGCGTGCACATAGGGTGACTACCCTCCTATCCGTTACGGCGGACCAGGGGGTTATTCGGCAGAGCGAGAGTGGCCGACGTGACTCTTCCAGTGCAGACAAGGCTTTGTATTTGGATGTCCATCCGGGCGATATTGTATACAATACAATGCGGATGTGGCAGGGCGTGTCTGGGGTGGCATTTGAATCCGGGATCGTCAGTCCTGCCTATACTGTATGCCGACCCGAGGGTGAGGTCTACGCGCCATTCATGGAGTTCTTGCTCAAGGATTCACGGCTAGTAAATCTCTTTTACAGGAACTCCCAGGGTCTCGTTAGCGATACATGGAATCTCCGGTACCGAGACTTCAAAGGTATCGAGGTTGCGCTGCCATCGACAAGGAGGCAGCGACGCATCGCTGAGATCCTGGATGCACTGGATGATCAAATCCGACGCGAAGAAATGGTTAACGAGAAAATGCGTGCATCTTGGCGCGCGAAGATGTCGGCATCGGTCTCCATCCTGGGTCAAGAAGCGGACGCGTGGGGCTCGGTCGGAGATTACTTCGAGATCCAGGCAGGCGTGACGATGGAACCTGGCCGCATCCCTCTTGTGCGCCCGCATGCGTATCTGCGGGTCGCTAATGTGCAGGGTGGATATATCGATGGCGAGGATATTTCATATCTTGAACTTCGGGGTGGGGATCAGGCGCGCTGGCAGCTGGCACGAGGAGATCTACTCGTTGTTGAGGGGCATGCCAGCCCGCACGAGATTGGCCGGTGCGCCCGGGTAGAGAATGTAGGAGTGGGCGCCCTCTATCAGAATCACCTCTTTCGCCTGCGCGGCGAGCGGGTGGATCCTGCTTTCGGGGAAATCTGGCTCAATTCGCAGCATGCTCGCTCGTACTGGGTGCGTATGTGTGCTACGAGCTCCGGTCTTCATACGATCAATTCAAAGATGCTGGGCGCCATGCCCATGCCCTCAGTCAGCGGAGAGATGCAAGACGCCCTTGTAAGGTTGCAGCGTGCGGGATGGGGGAACTTGCGAGAGTCGCAGAAGAAAGTGGACAAACTCAAGGCTTTGAAATGTTCTGTGGCAAACGAAGTCCTTGCGCCTGCGGTGTCATGCCGTGTTTAGGTGAATCCCTAATCGTGCCGAGGCGTGAAACCTTAGAGCTGGCCCTCGATCACAAGGAAGTGCGGTCATGGCTGAGTCCGGTCCTGAGTACGACTTTGTCGAGCGTCCGCTGATCGCGCAGCTGACCAGTGGCCACATGGGATGGCGTCACGTGCGTGGGACGACCGGGGTGGAGCTGCAGCCGCAGGGCATGCCCTCCTACGTCCGTCGTGGCTACGACGACTCCATACTCGAAGGGATCCTGCGAGCGAAGCTCGCCGAACTCAACCGGCGGCCGGATGGCAGCTCGTGGGTAGGTGAGGCGCGAGCTGACCAAGCTGTGTCCGTGCTTGCGCGCGGAGTGGTCGCGGCCGGCGGCGGGTTGGTGCCGACCAACGAGGCTGCGACCCGGTATCTGCTCGATGGCGTGGACGTTCCGGGTTTCGAGGACTGGGACGGCGGCCGAAACCAGACGGTGCGGTTCATCGACTGGCAGCACCCTGAGCGGAACGACTTCCTGGCTGTTTCGCAGTTCCGGATGGCGATCCCGGGCGGTGGCGGGGAGACAATAGCCCCTGACTTGGTGCTGTTCGTGAATGGCATCCCGCTGGTCGTCATCGAGTGCAAGAAGCCCGTCGCGATGGGCGGCGCCATCGCCACCGCAGTCACACAGCTCCGGCGCTACGCGAACCAGCGGGACGCGGCCGCCCCGGAAGGCAGCGAACGGCTGTTCCGCACCGTCCAGTTGACGGTTGCCACCACCGGGGACCAGGCGCGGCTGGGCACGTTCACTGCCCGCTTGCAGCACTACAACGTGTGGCGGGACCCGTATCCCTTCTCCGCCGAGGACGTCCGCGCGCGCAGCTACGTCCCCGAGGATCACGGCGCCGCGGCGCAGAAAGTCCTTGCGGCCGGAGTGCTGCACCCGAGCCGGCTGCTGGACATCGTCCGGAACTTCGTGCTGTTCCGGGATGTAGAGGTCGCCGAGGGGCGCACGGCACGGGTGAAAATCGGCCCGCGTTACCAGCAGTACCGGGCCGTCTACAAGGCCATTGCGCGGTTGCAGCGCGGCGAGACCAAGACCGTGCACGGCAAGGAGGACAAGCGGGGCGGGATCGTCTGGCACACTCAGGGCTCGGGCAAGTCGCTGACGATGGTGTTCCTGGTACGCAAGCTGCGTACCGCGCCTGGGCTGGAGCACTTGAAGGTGATCGTGGTCACCGACCGCAAGCAGCTTCAGGATCAGCTTTCGGAGACGGCCACACTGACCGGGGAGAAGCCCGACACGGTGACAAGAGCCGATCAGGTGCCGGTGGTGCTCGCCCGGCATGGCGCCGGTCTGGCCTTCGTGATGATTCAGAAACAGCAGGACACCGAGAAGACCCGCGCCGAGCGCGCTACTTCGGCCGCCAAGCAGAAGGCCGCCGGCTGGGGACTCGTCAACGACGACGAGGGCATCCTGATCCTCGTCGACGAGGCGCACCGCTCCCACAGCTCCGGCCTCCACGAGAACCTGATGGAGTCGCTGCCGAACGCTGCGCGGATCGGCTTCACCGGCACCCCGATCCTGATGAACCGCCGGAAGCTGACCGAGACCATTTTCGGAGACTTCATCGACAAGTACCGGATCGCGGACGCCGAGGAGGACGGCGCCATCGTCCCGATCTACTATGAGGGGCACATCATCAGGGGGGCGCTCGAGAACGGCGCCGAGCTGGACGAGGCGATGGAGGAGGAGTTCGAGGAGCTCACCGAGGAGGAGTACGAGCAGCTGCAGGAGCGCTACGCGAACTCCACCGCTGTGCTCAATGCGGACGACATGATCCGACGCAAGGCCCGCCACATGCTGCGCCACTACGTGCAGAGCGTGTTCCCCGAGGGGTTCAAGGGCCAGGTTGTCGCCCACTCCCGGGGCATCGCCGTCCGCTACCGCGAGGCGCTCCAGGATGCTCGGGACGAGCTCGTGGCCGAGGTCGAGGCCCTGACCGAGCGGCGGATCCAGCGGCTACTGGAGATGAGGCCCGAGGACCTCAAGGCGAAGCAGAAGACACTGCTGGCCGCGTACCAGAACCTGCGCTTGCTGAAGGCGATCGACTTCGTACCCATCATCTCCGAGAGGCAGAACGATCCGCTCAGCTGGAAGGAATGGACGAAGGAGTCCAAGCACAAGGCGGCGCAGAAGTCGTTCCTCAGCCCCTTCCCGGAGCCCGATCAGCTGGACGATACCCGGCGCCCTGTCGCCTTCCTCATCGTGCGGACCATGCTGCTGACCGGCTTCGACGCTCCGATCGAGCAGGCGATGTACCTGGATCGGCGGATGAAGGAGGCCGAACTCCTCCAGGCGGTCGCCCGCGTCAACCGCACCGCCGACGGCAAGCATGCCGGCGTGATTGTGGACTACGCGGGTGTTGCCACCGCCCTGGTGGAGGCCATGGCCCAGTACGCCGCGGATGAACGCGAGGGCAAGCCCATCGATTTCGTCGTCGAGGAGGACAAGCTGGATGCGCAGTGCACCGCCCTTCGCCAGCACTTCGACCTCCCCCGCGAACTCATCGACCCCAATGACATCCGCGCCGTGAACCGTCTGGTGGACTCGCTGGAGGACGAGCATCGCAGGATCGCCTTCCGCACTCTCCTGCGTGACTTCCTGGAGACCTACACGGTCGTCACCCCCCGGGAGTCGGCCCGTCCCTATGCGGAAGCGGCGCGGCTGTTCACCTTCACCGCCCAGCTGGCCCGGCAGCGCTTCAGCGAGGACGACACCTTCGACCCGGCGGCCTACGGCACGAAGGTCCAGCAACTCATCAACCAGCACGTCCACTCGCTCGGGGTGGACAGGATGATCGAGCCCACCCGCCTTACCTCCGAGGACTTCACCACCAAGGTCCGGCAGCTGCCCGGCAGCCGCGCGAAGGCGTCCATGATGCGCCACGCCATTCGCAACCACATTGACCTGAACTTCGGGAAGAACCCCGCCGCCTATGCTGCGCTGCGTCAGCGGGTGGAGGAGATCCTCAGAAAGCATGCCGACGACTGGGACGCCCAACTGGCGGCGTTCCAGCGTCTGGCACAGGAGGTCAAGGACACAGAAAGCGGCGCCAGCTCGGACCTGCCTGAGGACGTTCGCAACCTTACGCCGCTTGAGCAGGCTTTGTACCAGCAGCTCACCAGCGTGCTGACTGATGGCGTCATCGGGGAAGGGATACGGGTCGACCTCGTCGTCTTCGCCCAGAAGGTGTACGACATGGCGGTGCGCTACAGCGCCAAGCCGGACTTCTGGACCAACCCCGCCGCCCAGCACGATTTCCGTGCCGAGGTCTGGACGGAGGCCGTCAGCTGCCCGTACACCCGTGAGAAAGCCGACCCCCTTGCCGATGCACTCCGCGACATCGTCCAGCACAACCGAAAGGATGTCGGCCGCCGCCGTGCCTGAGCAATCCGAGCAGGTGGCAGATAACGACAGCCCGTTGGAGGTCGGCGGATTGACCGTTCACTTGACGCCAGTAGCCGGGCGTACGGGGGTACGCGTCACTGTCGAACGGGACGCGCGAGTCGTCGCCAGGGTGCCCGCGGATGCCGACCGTGAGGCGCTGGGCGCCCTCATCCGCACGCGACTCGCCTGGCTCTACACCAAGGTCAACACGCGCCGCGCCGAGGCAGCCGAACGCCCCCGTCGGCGCTTCATCGATGGCGAAGGCTTCTGTTACCTCGGCCGCAGCCACCGCCTCAAACTCATCGACGACCCCGAATCCGCCCCAGTCGCGCTCAAGAACGGACGGCTCCACCTGCGCAGCGACCATCGAAATATCGCTGCGTCGGCGCTTGTCTCCTGGTATGTCGCCCGTGGTCGCGCTTGGCTACCCGATCGCGTCCGTCCTTGGGCCCGTCGTATGGATGTCCCGGACGCGTACCTGAACGTCCGTCCCCTCGGCTACCGCTGGGGCTCTTGCTCCCATCACGACACGGTCAACATCCACTGGGCCACAATGCAGCTGCCCGCCCGGCTGATCGACTATGTCCTCGTCCACGAGCTTGCCCACCTTCACCACCCCCACCACACTCCCGAGTTCTGGCGGACCATCGGCCGGGCGATGACCGACTACGAACGCCTCCGCACCGAACTCGACGAATGGGGCGCCAGCATCTGGCTGCCCCAGGACGATGCGGCCGACGGAAGGCCCATGACGTCAGGCTGATCGTTCCTAGTCCGGTGCAGTGGATCACGCTCGACGACGGCGGGCCGTCACGCGGAGCTGGTCGCCGACGCGGGTGGCACTAGTGAGGGTGAAGCCGCGCGGCAAGAAGTCAATTTCGAGCAGATCGCAGGATGCCGGGCCGACGGGGTAGTAGATGGTGACCGCGTCCAGCAAGCCCTTCTCCAGCAGGTTTTCGGCAAGGTCTGAGTCGCCGCCGACGAGGAGGACGGTACGGGCGCCGGTTGCTGAGAGCTTCTCGATGGCGGCGTTCACATCGCGGGTGGGCGGCTCCTCGGGGACGTGGAATACGTCCGAGCCGTGGCCACGGGGAGTGCCCTCGGCAGGGGTCGCCCGGGGACCGGTGAGAACCAGGTCGTGGGTGGAGTACTGGGCGGCGACGTCGGCCAGGTAGTGGGGGGAAGGGGGAGGGGAGAGAACGTCTCCGTCCTCGTGGATCCAGTGGAGATACGGGCGGCCATGGGTGATCGAGGCGTGCCAGGGGCCCAGGACGAGCATCGCCTCATCGTGGAGGACGTCGGTTTCGACGTCGATGCCGGCGTCGCGGAGGCGTTGGGCGCCGCCCTCGGCGCGGGAGGTGGGGTCCATGACGGCGATCAGGACGCGGGCGATCTTGGCGTCGATCAGGGCCTGGCGGCAGGCGGGGGTGCGGCCGATGTGGTTGCAGGGCTCCAGAGTGACGACGGCGGTGCCGCCCGCGGCGCGGTCGCCGGCGGCGGTCAGGGCGTTGACCTCGGCGTGGGACTCGCCCTTGCGCAGGTGGTAGCCCTCGCCGACGTTGCGGCCGTCGCGATCGAGGATGACGCAGCCGACCGGGGGGTTGGGGCTGGTGGTGCCGAGGCCGCTGGCGGAGATGGTGATGGCGCGGCGCATCGCGGCCAGTTCGGTGGGGGTGGCCATGTCTGCCTCCGTCAGCTGCTGGAGAGAGGCGAGGAGCTTGGAGACCGGCGGGTGGCCGGCGGCCGGGCGCATCGCCTCGATAGCGCCGATCGTCTCATTGACGGTGCGGATCGAGCCCGCGCCGCGGGCCAAGGCCAGGGCAGAGGACGCGTGCTCGGCGGCCTCGTCGAAGCGGCGGGTGCGGGCGTAGGCGGTGGCGAGGCGGGCCTGGGTGAGGGCGCGGTCGCGCTGGTAGATCTCCGGCAGAGAAGGAAGAGCGGCTGAGAGGAGAGGCGCCGCCTTGTCGGGGCGGTTCAGCAGCATCCAGCAGTGCGCGCGCTGGGCCTCGAGGTAGGCGGGGGTGGCGAAGTCACCGTGGCCGCTGCGTCCGTCTCCGCTGGTCTCGGGTCGGGCTGCGTAGGCGTCGGCTTGGTCGAGGAGGGCGAGGCAGGCGCGTTCGTCGCCTTCCAGAGCGTGGCCGTGGGCCTGCTGCTGGAGGGCGGCGGCGCGCATCTGGGGGGTGATGATCACCTCGTAGCGGAGGACCGCGCCGGAGAGGCTGAGGGTCTGGGCGGCCTTGCCCGCCTCGGTGGCCTGCTGGGCGCGGCGGAAGAGCGTCCAGGCGGTCATGGTGTCGTCGCCGGCCTCCAGGGACCATTCCATGGCCTGCCGGGTCCAGCGCGCGGCGGCCTGCTGGTCGGCGCAGTCCTCGTGCAGCCAGGCCGCGGACTCGGCATAGCAGGCGGCGAGTCCGAGGACCTCGGCCCGGCGCTGGGTCGGGGAATGGTCCAGGAGGTAGTTCAGGACGTTCAGCTGGGACAGCACACCGCTGAGGGCGTGGACCGGCCCGAAGAGGTTGTCGCTGCGCACCAGCATGTGCCACATGTCCGTGAGGTGGACCAGCACGTCGTCGATCTGGTCGGGGGAGGCGGCCGGTCGGCGTGCGGACGGGGCGGGTGCCGGTACGGGGCCATGGCGGTCGGTCTCGGCCTGGACCATGACGTGGCCGCGGGTCAGCACCCCGCCCGTGGCGAGGGCCTCGTCCAGGCGCTTGGGCAGGTCGGGCGGGCACCTGCGGTCCCGCTTCTCGATCTTGCCGATCAGGCTGCCGCTGACGTGCACCCGCGCCCCGAGCTGCTCCTGCGTCAGCCCGCGCCGCTCGCGCCAGTGCTGGAGTTCGGCACCGAACCAGTCCGCGGCGGAGCGCTCCGGTGTCAGCGGTCTCGGCGGGTTCGGCATGGCGGGCCCCTGCGGTCGGCTGAACCGGACAGCGGGTGCTGTCCGGTTGCGGTGCTGGAATCCGGTATCGGCCGTGCGGCTGAATAGTTTCGCAACGGATTGTTCCCAGTACACCGCGCAACGATGACCGCCCGCCCCGGGTTCTGCCGATCCGAACCGGAACCACCCCTCGGAGATGACCGTGATGCCCTCGTCCGCCGAAACCTCTGCTCCTGCCGACACCGATCGGCTGCGCGAAGCCCTCATCCACCAGCTGCGCGACCTGGACGCGCTGCGCAGCGCAGAGGTGGAGCGGGCGTTCCGTACCGTCCCGCGCCATCTCTTCATCCCCGAGGCCACGGTCGAGGACGCCTACCAGGCAGAGCGGGCCGAGGTGACCGTCCGGGATCCCGGCGGCCGCGCGCTGTCCTCGGTCAGCGCGGCCCGCATCCAGGCGTTCATGCTGGAACAGGCCGACGTCCACCCCGGGATGCGGGTTCTGGAGATCGGCTCCGGCGGCTACAACGCCGCGCTGATCGCCGAACTCGTCGGGGAGCGGGGGAAGGTTGTCAGCGTCGACATCGATTCTGCGGTCGTGGAGCGGGCACGGAACCTGCTGGACCTGGCGGGCTATGACCTGGTCGAGACCCGTACCGCCGACGGGGACGCCGGCGTGACCGAGCTGGCGCCCTTCGACCGGATCATCGTGACGGTCGAGGCGGCCGAGCTCGCCCCCGCCTGGGTGGATCAGCTGGCGAAGGACGGGCGGATCGTGGTCCCGCTGCGGTTCCGCGGGCTGACGCGGTCGGTCGCCTTCCGGCGGGACGGGGAGCTGATGGCCTCCCGCGACTATGAGGTGTGCGGCTTCGTGTCGATGCGTGGAGAGGGCGCCGTTCCCCAGCAGCTGGTGGTGCTGCGTGACGGGCCGGACGAGGCCGAGCGGGTTGGCCTGCGCGGCGAGGAGGGCGTGCTGCTCGATGGGCCTGGACTGCGGACGGCGTTCAACTCCCCGCGCGTGGAGGCGTGGTCCGGGCTGACGATCGGCCCGGGGGAGTCCTACGGCGATCTGGAGCTGTGGCTGGCCACCGTCCTGGACGACCACGCGCTGCTGGCCGCAACCCGTGAGGCCCGCGACCGGGGGCTGGTGGCCTCATGGTCCGCGATGGGGGTTTCGACGCTGCTGGACGGCAGTTCCTTCGCCTATCTGGCGATCCGCCCCACCACGACGGAGCGCACGGCCTTCGAGTTCGGCGCGATCGGCCATGGTCCGCGCGCCCACCAGGCGGCCGAGCAGCTCGCGGAGGCGATCGCCGAGTGGGGCCGTGACCACTGCGGCGAGACCGCCGAGTTCGCGGCCTACCCCGCCGGAGCGGAGGTCGCCTCCGGCCCCACGACGCGCGTGCTGGACCGCCCACGCTCCCGGCTCTCGATCTCCTGGCCCGGCGGCCCCAGCTGATCGCCCGCCGCGCCAGGTGCGCAAATGCACGGCACCCATCCGATCCCGACCTCTTGGAGGCGTCGCGATGAACCCGACCACCAACCCGCCGGCCGAGTCCGACTTCGACCTCGACATCACCGTCGTGAGGAACGGCGCGACGATCGCCGAGCTGATGAACTCCACCAGCGACGGCTGCGGTTCGTCCAACTCCGGCGCCTGCGTCACCTGCATCGTCGAGTGACGGCGGGCTGCATCTGACCAGCCCCGGGGCCCGCCCATCCGCAGCGGCGGGTCCCGGCCGGCCCACTCACGAGGAATGGGGGACACAGATGTACCAGAGCCTGGACGCAGCCCTGCTCCGCGCCGCCGCCCTTCCGGCGGACACCGAACTCCCTCCCTGGCCCGACCTGGGTGGGGATCTCGACCGCGAGGCCGAGGCAGAACGCTGGGGGTGCATTACGGTGGGGCACGAGGGCCTTTCTGGTCGGCGTCGATGTCGCAATCCACACCGAACCGGGAAGGCCCTCACCCGTTCAAGATCCCTCAGCCGAGACCTGCATCACCGTCCACAACCTCCCGAGACAGAACACCTAGGTCGCCGACCTGCGCGAACGCGGAATGCTCGGCGACTTCGAACTCGCCACCTACTACCCCGAGACCGGACGCTACGGAGGACCGTCCGCCATGCAGGCCGCCGAGGACTTCTTCGCCGCCGACACCCGGGCCGCCCTCGCCCAAGTCGCCCTCTGCGCACGCCCGGACGGCCTCGATCCGCGGGTCCTGTGCGCGGCGAGCATGGCTGACCTGGCCGCCGCTTTCACCGGCAGCACCGGCGCCGGGATGCGCTGGCTGATCGGCCACATCGCCGCCGAGGGCGCGCCGACCGTCCCCCACGGTCTGCACCGCCAGGCGCGCGGGCTGCCCGCGCCGGCCGCATGGACTGCGCGCCGTGCGGCCGTCCGCGCCTACCGGGCCATGGCGCCCGACGACGTCCTGCCGTCACTGCTCCACATGCACCACAACCGCGTCCTGGGCACGGACCGCGACAACGAGAACGCCTGTTACCGCCTGGCCCGCTCCATCGCCCTGGCCTGGACCGCCCGCCGAACCGGAGAACGCGATGACGACGACCGCTGACGACCTTCGCGCCCAGGGACTGGCCAACGGGGCCATCGGCCGCGCCCTGCTGGAGGCCGAGCGCGCGCGCCTCGGCCTGGTCCCGCACGCCAAGGAGCACCGGGCGCTGGCCACCGCGGCAGCCGGGCCGCTGCACGTCGGCGACGACGCGTCCCTGCTGGTCGGCGCCCCGGCCGTGGCGTTCGTCCTGCACCACGCTGCCGCCGGTACCGCTCGCTACGGCGCCGCCCTGCATCACCTCGACGCGCAGATCGCCGCGATCGCCCAGCGCCGCCTCGATGCCTCCCACGCCCGCATCGACCGCCACGAACCCGCCCGCACCTCCGAGTTCGACCTCTTCTACGGCCTCACCGGAATCGGCGCCTACCTGCTCGCCCGAGACCACCACACACTCCGTGACGTCCTCGTCTACCTGGTGCGGCTGACCGAGGAGAACGACGGGCTGCCGGGCTAGTGGGCCAAGCACGACCCGCGTGGGGAGCAGGCCGAGGAGTTCGGCGGCAGCCACGCCAACCTCGGGATGGCGCACGGAATCTGCGGACCGCTCGCCCTGCTGGGCCTCGCCGCCCGACGCGGCATCACCGTGGACGGGCAGAAGGCGGCCCTGCGCCGCATCCTCGCCTTCCTCGACACCTGGCGACAGACCGGCCCCGCGGGCCCGTGGTGGCCGCAGTGGATCACTGCGGCCGAGTACCGCTCCGATACTCGCCGAGCAGCTCGGGTCCGACGGTGCGGAGCGCCCGCTGGGGTCGCGCATCGCCGAGCGATGTGCGTGGCTCGGCGGCGCGGGGCTGGAAGCGCCCGTCGGCAAGGACGCACCGCGTCCGGCGGACTTCGAATGATCGTCCTCGACGCCGATGTCCTCTCCGAGTTGATGGGGCCCGCTCCTGAACCGTGGGTGGTCGGCTGGCTCGACACGCTGGTCCCCGGCGAGGTCGCCACGACCGCCGTGACCGCGGCGGAGCTCTGGTACGGCATGCGGACATCGTGATGGCGCGCAAGCGGTCCGGGCGGCCGATCGCCGCCGCCGACGCGCGGATCGCGGTGATCTGCGCGAGGCGCGGGGCCGCCCTTGCGGCGAGGGGCACCGAGGGCTTCGTCGGCACCGGAGTGGCCCTGGTGAACCCTTGGGACGCCACTGCCGGCTGATCGGGCGGACGCCGGGCGTCAGCGGGAGGTGCGGAGGTAGGCGTAGGCGGCGTCGTAGGTGTGGCGGGCTGCTGGGTCGGTGCTGCGGGCGGAGCCCAGGGTGGTGTCGCGGGCGCCCCAGTACCAGCCGGTGAGGGCGCGGTCGGCGCCCTCGTGGTGGAAGGTGTCGAGGTAGGCGGCGAACTTCTGCTGGGCGGCCGGGCTGGTGAGCATGGGCTCGTCGCCCTCGACCTCGACGCCGAGGCCCGCCCAGCGGGCCAGTTGGGTGGCGCTGGTGAGGCGGGAGGCCGGCAGGGTGTCGTCGAAGAAGTAGTTGGGCTGCAGCATCGCCGCGTCGAAGCCGTAGCTGCGCCAGTACTGGAAGCCGGGGGCCTGGTAGTAGGGGATCCAGTAGAACTTCAGACGGTGGGAGTGGACGCTTGCCGCGGTCTGCTGGACGAGGGCGCTGTCGGAGGAGTTCGGGCCGATGCGCTCGTACATCCAGTAGAAGCCGGCCAGGTCGAGGTTCCTGTAGTGGCCCGCGGCGAACCTCGCGCGGGACCGGGCGATGAGCCAGTCGACCACCTTGAGGCGGTTGGCGGCGGCCTTCGCCCCGCCGACGCGGTCCGGGTTGAGGTCGAGGGTCTGGCCGTCCAGCTCGCCCCAGGGGGTGGGGGAGTCCATGGTCGGCAGCGGGACGGGGAGGACGACCTTGACGCGGTGGGGGGCGCCGCCGAGCGAGGATCGGGCGGTGTCCACGGCGTGGTCGAGGGCGTCGACGTCGACGTTCGGGGTGAACTGGCGGTCGATCAGGTCCGTCCAGCCGGCCTTGTCCTGGTACTCGCTCGCGTCGCCGCCGGCCATCCACAGCACGGTGTCGAACATCCAGTCGGTGGGGCGGCCCTCGGTGTCGACGTGCGAGACGATCGGGAGGAGGTCCCGGTCCGACCACATGCCCTGCGCGCGGTTGGGGTTGCCCGGGCCGTAGGTGTAGGCGAGGTACATGTCGCGGACGCCGCCGACCCGCGGGGTTCCGGCGCGCTGGTAGCCCTGGTCGGCGAGCGGCTCCGGGCGGTACGCCGGGCCGTGCGGGGCCCTCGCGCCGGGGGCCCGGCCGTCGGTGCCCAGGACGGTCAGCTCGTCGGCGAAGGTGTAGCCGTTGGTGTCGAAGACGACCTTGACGTAGCGGGCGTAGGTCGGGGCGATGGCCAGGGAGACCGCGCGGTGCTCGTTGGCCGTGCCGCGGTTGTTCCCGGCGGCGCTGCCTGCGGTCCGCCAGTGGGTGCCGTCGGCGGACAGGGCGTAGGTGACCTTGGCGGGGAGGAAGACCGAGGCGCTCTGGTAGAAGAGGTAGTCCATCGAGAGTGACCGAATGGTCTTGACCGAACCGAGGTCGACATCCATGGTCCGGCCGACCTGCTGGAGGTAGCCGACCCAGCCCGGATCGGTGAACCCGGCGCCCGCCCTGACCCCGTCGGTGAGCGAGCGCCCGCCGACGTCCGGGTAGTGGGCGTCCGCCTCCGCTTGCAGTTGCGCGTTCGGAATCCGCGTGCTGACCGTGTACTTCGCGCCGAGCGCCACATCGTGCGGCTGCTCCGCGGCGGCCCCGGGCGCGACGGCGCCCAGCCCCGTTGTGAGCAGCGCGCCCCCGATCAGCGCCGCGGCCCATCGGCGCACGCCTAAGCCCGGGCTGCGTCTGGACGTCATCGCCACCTCCGAAGAGATTGCCGTTTTGGTCAGTACCAATTTTTGCCGGTGGAGGTGAGGGGCCGTCAACCCGTCGGCATGGGGGACGATGGGGGAATGCTGGGATCCGCGGGTGAGGTCGAGGTGTTCGAGGCCAGTCGGGGGCGCCTGGAGGCGATCGCCTACCGGCTGCTGGGGTCGGCCGGGGACGCCGAGGACGTGGTGCAGGAGGCGTTCCTGCGGTGGCACGCCGCCGACCGGGCGCGCATCGAGGTGCCCGAGGCGTGGCTGACCAAGGTGCTCACCAACCTCTGCCTGACGCTGCTCGGTTCGGCCAGGGTGCGCCGGGAGGCGTACGTCGGGGAGTGGCTGCCCGAGCCGGTGCTCGACGGCGACCGGATGCTGGGCCCGGCGGACACCGCCGAGCAGCGCGAGTCGGTGTCGCTGGCGATGCTGATGCTGCTGGAGCGGCTGACGCCGAAGGAGCGCGTCGTCTATGTGCTGCGCGAGGCGTTCGGCTATCCGCACCGCGAGATCGCCGAGATGATCGGCATCGGCGAGGCCAACTGCCAGCAGGTGTACCGCCGGGCGCGGCTGCACGTCGCGGACGGCCACGCCGCGCGCGGCGCCGCGGTGGACGAGGCCGCCGCCCGGCGGATCGCCGAGGAGTTCCTCGCCGCGGCGCTCAGCGGCGAGACCGAGCCGCTGGTCGCGCTGCTCGCCGCGGACGCGGTGGGCGTCGCGGACGGCGGCGGGCGGATGCCGGCGCGGCGCTCCCCGATCGTCGGCGCGGGCGACATCGCCCGCTACCTGTACCGGCTCTTCCTGCCCAGCGCGGCGAAGCGGGCGCTGGTCGGCGAGGCGCCGGCGCTCTTCGGCGCGATCGTCAACGGCGGGCCGGCGGTGGTGGCGGAGGCCGGCGGACGGGTCGTGGGCGTGATGGCGCTGGAGGTCGGCCCGGGCGGCGTCGAGGCGCTGCAGATCCAGGTCAACCCCGAGAAGCTGGGCCGGTTCGCGCGGGCGTGGCAGGCCTCGGGGGCGCGGCGGGCGCACCCGCTGCAGGGGTGGTGACGCGCGTCACACCCGGAAGGTGTCAGGAAACGGCGGGCTGTCCGGCTCAGGGGGTGAACCTCTGGGAGGAGCAACGCCATGAAGCACCGCATCACCGTCCTGGGCGCCGGATACGCCGGGGTCACCGCCGCCGGGCGCCTCGCCAAGCGGCTGGACCCCGCCGATGTCGAGATCACGCTGGTCAACGCCGAGGCGGAGTTCGTCGAGCGGGTGAGGATGCATCAGCTCGCCACCGGGCAGCGGCTCAAGCGCCGTCCGCTGGCCGGGATGCTCGCCGGCAGCGGAGCGTCCGTGCGGGTGGCCCGGGTGACGGCCGTCGACCTGGAGCGGCGCCGGGTGGAGCTGGCGGACGGCCAGTCGGCGGACGGCGAGCCGGCGGACGGCGAGCCGGCGGCGGGCGAGTCGGCGGACGGCGAGCTGGAGTACGACAGCCTGGTGTGGGCGCTGGGCAGCGTCGGCGACGACCGGGGCGTGCCCGGTGTCGCCGAGCACGCGCACCGGCTCGCCGGGCGGGCCGGCGCGCTGCGGCTCGGGGAGCGGCTGGCCGCGCTGGCGTCCGGGCAGACCGTGCTGGTGGTCGGCGGCGGCCTCACCGGGATCGAGACGGCCGCGGAGATCGCCGAGTCCCGCCCGGACCTGCGGGTCGTCCTCGCCGGCCGGGAGGGCGTCGGCTCCTGGCTGAGCGGGAAGGCGCGGCGCCATCTGGCGGTGGTCCTGGACCGGTTGGGCGTCGATGTCCGCGAGGGCACGGACGTGGCGAGGGTCGAGGCGGGCGGGGCGGTGCTCGATCCGGGCGGGTCGATCGAGGCCGGGGCGGTGGTGTGGAGCGCCGGGTTCGCGGCGAACCCGCTGGCCGCGACCAGCGGGCTGCGGGTCTCGGCGGGCGGGCGGATCGTCGTCGACGGCACCCAGCGCTCCGTCTCGCACCCCGAGGTGTACGCGGTCGGCGACGCCGCGCTGGCCGTCGGCAAGGGCGGCGCGCCGCTGCGGATGGCCTGCGCCACCAGCATGCCGATGGCCTGGCGGGCGGCGGACGCGCTGGCCGCGCGGCTCACCGGGCGCACCGCGCCGGAGCCGGAGATCGGCTACAGCCTGCAGTGCGTCAGCCTGGGGCGGCGGGACGGCATCGTGCAGCGCGTCACCCCAGAGGACCGGCCCACCGACACGGTGCTCACCGGGCGGACCGCGGCGCGCGTCAAGGAGTTGATCTGCTCGGGCGCGGCGTGGGGCGCGGGGCATCCGACGATGCTGGTGCCGGCGCGGCGGCGGGGGCTGGTCGTGGACGGGGCCGTGCCGCGGCCGGTCACGGCCTGACGCGGAGGGCGCGGGCGCGGGGCGGGTGGACGCGGGGCGGGTGGGCGCGGCGTGGGTAGGAGCGGGGCGCGTG
>NZ_MLCF01000142.1 GCF_001879105.1 Mangrovactinospora gilvigrisea
CCCGCCCCGGTGGCCGAGGCCGTGAGCGCGCCCGCGCTGCCGCTGCCCGTCGTCGGCCGGGACGTCACGGTGCCGCTCGCCGACGGCACCTCCGTCCGCTACGCGGCCCTCGACTACGCCGCCAGCGCCCCGGCCCTGCAGCGCGTCTGGGACGACGTCGCCGACTACGTGCCGTTCTACGGCAGCGTCCACCGCGGCGCCGGCCACCTCTCGCAGATCTCCACCCGGATCTACGAGGAGGCCCGCCAGACCGTCGCCGACTTCCTCGACCTGCGCGCCGACGACCACCTGGTCTTCACCCGCGCCACCACGGACTCGCTCAACCTGCTGGCGTCCTGTCTGCCGGCCGGCACCGAGGTCTACGTCTTCGAGACCGAGCACCACGCCGCGCTGCTGCCCTGGGAGCGCGGCGCCGAGGCCGTCCACTACCTGGCCGCGCCCACCAGCCCCCAGGAGGCCGTGCGGCTGCTCGACGAGGCGCTGGGCGCGCGCCCCGCCTACCGCCGGGAGCGCCTGGTGTGCGTCACCGGCGCCTCCAATGTGACGGGCGAGGTGTGGCCGATCCGCGAGCTGGCGGAGACCGCCCACCGGCACGGCGCCCGCATCGTGCTGGACGCCGCCCAACTCGCGCCGCACCGCCGGGTGTCGGTCCAGGAGCTGGGCGTCGACTGGGTCGCCCTCTCCGGCCACAAGCTCTACGCCCCGTTCGGCTCGGGCGTGCTCGCCGGCCGCTCGGACTGGCTCACCGCCGCGCGCCCCTACCTGGCCGGCGGCGGCGCGACGCGCGCCGTGCGGCGGGACGGCGAGGAGGTCGCCGTCGAGTGGAACGAGGACCTCTCCCGGCACGAGGCCGGCTCGCCCAACGTGATCGGCGCGCATGCGCTGGCGGCGGCGTGCAAGGCGCTGCAGGAGGCCGGCTGGGACCGCCTGGAGGCGCGCGAGGCCGCGCTGGTCGCGCGGCTGCGGGACGGCCTGGCGGCGGTGCCCGGGGTGCGGCTGCTGTCTCTCTTCGGCGGCGCGGCGGAGGGCGTCGGGGTGCTCTCCTTCGTGGTGGACGGCTGGGACAGCGGGAAGCTGGCCGCGGCGCTGTCGTCCCGCTACGGGATCGGCGTGCGCGACGGGCTGTTCTGCGCGCACCCGCTGACGCGCCGTCTGGTCGGGGACGCGGACGCGGCCTGCGGCACCGGCGACGGCTCGGGCACCGCGGTGCGGGCCAGCTTCGGGGCGGGCACGCCCGACGAGCACGTCGACCGGCTGGTCGCGGCGGTCCGCGAGCTCACGGCCTGACGGCCGCCCGCCGTCCGGGGAACGCGGGGCGCCGCCCAGGCATCCCCGGCCGCCTCAGCCGTCGAGGCCGAGGGCGAAGGCGGCCTCCAGGTCGTGGCGGGAGTAGGCGCGGAAGGCCACATGCGTCTCGGTGTGCTCGACCCCCGGCACCTTGTTGACGGTGCCGGGGATGATGTCCGCCAGCTCCTCGTGCTCGCGCACCCGCACCATCGCGATCAGGTCCCACTGGCCCGTCACCGAGTAGACCTCCGTGACGTTCTCGAACGCGGAGATCGCCTCGGCGATCTCCGGCGTCCGGTCGACGCTGGTCTTGATGAGCACGATCGCTGTGATCACGGAACGCTCCCGGGTCTCGGACATGGCACGGTGCCGCCGCGCAAAGCCTAGCCGCCCGCCCGCCGCCCGGCCGTCACCCCTCGTCGGCGGCCTCCGCCCGGCGGCGTCCACAGGGCGAACGACGCCGAGGCCCCCTTCCGCTTGCCCCTAAACTTGCGTCGGCACTTCAGGCCCACTGACCGCGAGGAGACCCGCCGTGGCCGACCCTGCACCCGTCGCCCGCCCCTCCGACTCCACCCGCTGGCGCTGCTCCCTCTGCGGCAACCTCACCCGGTTCGACGTCACCACCACCCGCCGCGCCGTCGAGTTCGTCCATGTCGAGCTCTCCGGCGAGGCGCGCGTGGAGAACACCGAGGTGCTGGAGGAGACCGTCGAGCAGGTCCGCTGCCGCTGGTGCAACGCCGAGGATTCCATCGAGCTGGTGGAGCGGCCCGGCGCGGGCAGCGAAAGTTCCACCGCCTGACGGGGGACAATCGAAGGTACGACCCGGCCGACGGGCGGAGGCGCGCCTCCGCGTGCGGGGCCGGGCGGAGCCCGTCGATGAGGGGTGGTGGTCGGGCTACGGGTGGGAGACGGTGAGCGGGCAACGGAAGAAATGGTGACGCAGGTGGCTGAGCAGGGCGGGACCGAGACCCTGGACGCGCCGCTCCCCGAGGGCGTCCGCCAGCGGGTCGTCGCCGTCGCCGCCGACGCGCTGGGCGCCATCCCGCCGTCCGAACTCCCCGGCCCGCTGCGCCCGTACGCCCGTTTCACCCCCGGCCGCCGCGCCAAGTACGCGGCGACCCCGCTGGCCGCGGCCCTGGAGCAGGACGCGCCGTTCCGGGTGCGGGTGGGGGAGCGGATCCGCCGCGCCCAGCCCGATCTGGTGGAGGCGCTGGAGGCGGGCACCGTCCCGGCCGCCGCCGACCCGCTGGACGTGGCCGCGGCCGCCTACCTGGTGCGTCCGGACGGCTGGACGAAGCTGGTGGCCGCCGCCGGCGACGAGGCGCAGAAGGCGGACGCGGAGCGCGCCGACGCGGAGGCGACCCGCACCATAACGGCCCTGCGCGAGGAGCTGGAGGAGGCGCGGGACGCGGCCAAGCAGTCCGCCGACCGCCTCCGGCTGGCGCAGGACGAGGCGAAGCGCGAGGCGGACGGCCTGCGCCGGCGGCTGCGCGCCGCCGAGGCGGAGATGCGCCGCGCCCAGGCGGCGACCCGCAAGGCGGAGGCCGAGCTGGACGCCGAGCGGGCCGCGGCGAGCAGCCGCGGCAGCCAGCAGGACGCGGAGGGCCGCCGGCTGCGCGGCCGGATGTCGGACCTGGAGGCGCAGCTGGAGGCGGCCCGCAAGGCGTCCCGGGAGGGTCGCAGCGCCGACGAGGTGCGGCTGCGGCTGCTGCTGGACACCGTCCTGGACGCGGCCGGCGGGCTGCGCCGCGAGCTGGCGCTGCCGCCGGTCTCCTCCGACGCGGAGCGCCCGGCGGACGGTGTGGACGCGGTGCGGGCGGTGGCGGCCGGGCCGGAGGACGTCGCGGCGCGCGCCCTGGCGTCGGACGATCCGGCCCTGCTCGACCAGCTGCTGGCGCTCCCTCAGGCGCACATGGTGGTGGACGGCTACAACGTCACCAAGGCCGGCTATCCGACGCTGCCGCTGGAGAAGCAGCGGCTGCGGCTGCTGGGCGGGCTCGCCGCGCTGGCCGCGCAGTCGGGCGCGGAGGTGACGTGCGTCTTCGACGGCGCCGACCTGGGCGCGCCGGTGCTGCTCGCGCCGCCGCGCGGGGTGCGGGTGCTGTTCAGCAAGGCGGGCGAGACGGCGGACGAGCTGATCCGGCGGCTGGTGCGGGCGGAACCGCGGGGCCGCGCGGTGGTGGTGGTCTCCTCCGACCGCGAGGTCGCCGACGGCATCCGGAAGGCCGGCGCGCGGCCGGTCGCGTCGGCGATGCTGCTGAAGCGGCTGGCCCGCTTCTGACCGGAGTTGTTCCGTGGTGCGTGCGGCCGGGTGCCGGTTTCCGCACGCTTTTCGGTCACTTGCGCAGTTCCTCGCGCCCCTGCGGGGCGCGGGGTTGACCACGACACGCCGGTCCCCGTCCCAAACGCGGGGCGTCCCGGATGTCCGAAAGCGCGTCAGTCCTCCCGATGCGGAACTCGGTTGTGAGGTTCCCCACCGGCCTGCTAGGCCCGGTGAGCAGGGCGCATGGCAGGTCGGGGCAAAACGGGCGAGGGGGTGACGTGGCGTCCGATGCGGGTGACGAAGCGTAGTCCCGGAGGGGTCGGTGGGACAGATGGCCGGAATTTTTTTCCCGAAGGATTTGAACCGATCATGAAGGCGGTTCTACTGTCAGCTCCCGAAGCCTCGGAGAGTCGATCACCCAGCCCGGGTGGCAACGGGGCTTCCCGCTCAATCCGCAGCGAACAGTCGGGCGCGCACCACATCTGCGTCCGGGTGGGCACCTGCGGAGCCGGGGAACCATGCACTTCCCGGGGTGAATCGGCGTCAGGGACGCCTCCGCGAGGAGGCGGTGAGGCGCTGTAGGGCCCGTCTTCCGGCCCGAACCCGACAGCTCACCCGGTCTGCGGCGAAGGAAGAAGGAGATCGCCCGCGTGGCGTCCCACCGCCGACCCAAGCAGATCACCAAGTCGCGTGCCCGCGCCGGCGTCATCACCGCCGCGGCCGCCACCGCTGTTGCTCTCGGTGCCAGCACCGCCAACGCGCAGCCCTCCGCCTCCTCGGTCAAGTCCAAGCTGGACAAGCTCAACGAGCAGGCCGAGGCCGCGAACGAGAAGTACCTCGGGGCGCAGGAGAAGGAGAAGGCCGGTCAGAAGGAGGTCAACCGCCTCCAGGACCAGGTCGCCGCACAGCAGGCCAAGCTGAACAAGCTTCAGGACCAGATCGGCCAGATCGCTGCGGCCCAGTACCGCAGCGGCGGGATCGACCCCACGGTCCAGCTGATGCTCTCCACGCACCCGGACCAGTTCCTGGACAAGGCCCAGGCGATGGACCACCTCTCCGCGCAGCAGGAGGAGGCCGTCCGGGAGATGGCGGCCCAGAAGAAGGTCGTCGACGGCAAGCGCCAGGCCGCCGAGGCCAAGCTCGCCTCGCTGGACAAGGTCACCAAGCAGGCCGCCTCGGACAAGAAGGACCTGCAGACCAAGGTCCACGCCGCGCAGAAGCTCCTCAACTCGCTGACCGCCCAGCAGCGCCAGCAGATGCAGCAGCAGGAGAACTCCTCCGCCGCGTCCTCCGCCTCCAAGGTCACCAACGTGCCGGCCTCCGGCCGCGCCGGTGCCGCGCTCGCCGCCGCCAAGGCCGAGCTCGGCAAGCCGTACGTCTACGGCGCCACCGGCCCGGGCTCCTTCGACTGCTCCGGCCTCATGCAGTGGGCCTGGCGCGCCGCGGGTGTGAGCCTGCCGCGCACCTCGCAGGCGCAGGCCAGCGCCGGCACCCGGATCGGGAGCCTCTCCCAGGCCCAGCCCGGCGACCTGATCGTCTTCTACAGCGGCGCCAGCCACGTCGGCATGTACGTCGGCAACGGCATGATCATCCACGCCCCGCACACCGGCGCGGTGGTCCGCTACGAGAGCGCCAGCGTCATGCCGATCTACGACATCGTCCGCCCCGGCTGACGGCCCCTCACCGGCCGTCCGCCGCCACGACGACTCGCGTATGCCCACACGGCCCCGCCACCAGGGCGCCCCTTCGGGAGCCCCGCGGCGGGGCCGTCGGCGTGCCGGCGCCGCGCGGCCCGGCACGGTGATCCGCGCCGCGCTCGCCGCCGGCGCGCTGCTCGCCGCCGCCGGCTGCGGGGGCGGCCCCGCCCCCGCCGGCTCCTCGCCCACCCCCTCCGGCGGCCGCTCCGCCTCTCTGACGGCCTCCTCGGTCGGCACCGCGTCCGCCGTCCGGCACACCGTGCACGGCAGCCGCTCCACCGTCCAGGGCGACGTCCCCGCCGCCGAGCTGCGCCGCTACGCCGACCTCGCGGACGAGGCCGTGCCGCGCGTCACCGCCGTCTGGGGCACCCACTGGGACCGGCACCTCACCGTCGAGGTCTTCGGCAGCCGCGCCGAGATGGAGCGCCGCCTCCATGTGGCCGCCGGCACCTACCGCGACCTGGCCGCCGTCACCGTCGGCGAGGCCGGGGCGGTGCCCGGCATCCCGGCCGGCCGCATCGTCGTCAACCCCGAGGCGATGCAGGGCCTCAGCCGCACCGGCCGGCTGGTGGTGCTCACCCACGAGGCCACCCATGTCGCCACGCGCGACGCCACCTCCGCCGACACCCCCACCTGGCTCTCCGAGGGGTACGCCGACTTCATCGCCTACCGGGGCAGCGGGCTGACGACCGCCCAGATCACCGCCGAGCTGCGCGAGGAGCTGCGCACCGAGCCGCGCTCGCGGCGCCCCGCCGCGCTGCCCGCCGACGGCGACTTCGCGCCGGCCGCCGCCGGGGCCCCCACCCGGCTCGCCGCCGCCTACGAACTGGCCTGGACGGCCTGCCGGCTGATCGCCCGGCAGCACGGCGCCGCCGCCCTCACCGCCTTCTACCGCCGGATCGGTGCCGAGCACATGTCACCCGATCGCGCGATGCGCGCGGGGTCGGGCATTTCGCTCGCACAATTCACCCGGGAGTGGGTCGACAGCCTCGCCGACCTCCCGCCCTAGGGGGATCCACCCCCGAAAACCCCTCGGATTGACCGTGCCGCTTGCCGACCGGAGCCGGGGAGGTGCGATGATCGGGAGTCGCCCTTGTTGACGCCGACGACATGACGACCGCCCAACAGCCAACCGCCGCCGAGCCGAAACCTTCCTCACTGCCATGGATAAGACCCTCATCGTCACGAACGACTATCCGCCCCGCCCGGGTGGCATCCAGACGTTCCTGCACAACCTCGTCAGCCGTCTGGACCCGGAGCAGGTCGTCGTCTACGCACCCCAGTGGAAGGGCGACAAGGGCGGCAGCACGGTCGTCGAGTGGGACTCCCAGCAGCCCTACACGATCTACCGGGACCCCACCGCGAACATGCTGCCCACGCCGTGGGTGGCGCACCGCGCCGCCCAGCTGGTGCGCCGCGAGAAGGTCAAGAACGTGGTCTTCGGGGCCTCCGCGCCGCTGGGGCTGTTCGGCAACCACATGCGCCGCGCCGGGGCGACCAACATCGTCGCGATGTCCCACGGCCACGAGGGCGGTTGGGCGCGTTTCCCCGGCCTCAACGCGGTCGTCAAGCGCTGCGGCGAGCAGGCCGACACGCTCACCTACCTCGGTGAGTACACCCGGTCGCGGATCGCCTCGGTGCTCTCCCCGGAGGCCGCCGCACGCATGGTCCAGCTGCCGCCCGGGGTCGACGTCAAGACCTTCCACCCCGACTCCGGCGGCGCCGAGGTGCGCGCCCGGCTGGGCCTCGCCGACCGCCCCGTGGTGGTCTGCGTCTCCCGCCTGGTGGAGCGCAAGGGCCAGGACACGCTGATACGAGCACTCCCGCGGATCCGCACCGCCGTGCCGGACGCCGCGCTGCTGATCGTCGGCCCGGGCGCCTACGAGGGCAAGCTGCGCGAACTCGCCCGCCGGATGCGGCTGGAGGACCACGTCGTCATCACCGGCGGCGTCCCAGAGGCGGAGCTGCCGGCGTACTACGGCGCGGGCGACGTCTTCGCCATGCCGTGCCGCACCCGCGAGATGGGCCTGGACGTCGAGGGCCTCGGCATCGTCTACCTGGAGGCCTCGGCGACGGGGCTGCCGGTGGTCGCCGGCGCGAGCGGGGGCGCGCCCGACGCGGTCATCCCGGGCGAGACGGGCTACGTCGTCGACGGCAAGTCGGTGCGGCACGTCGCGGACCGGGTCGCCGAACTGCTGCTCGACCCCGAGCTGCGGCGGCGGATGGGCGAGGCCGGTCGGGCCTGGGTCGAGGCGCAGTGGCGCTGGGAGACCATCGCCGAGCGCCTGCGCGACCTGCTCTGAGGTGCGGTCGGGCACCCCGCTCCCGAGGTCGCGGGCGGGTGGGGTGCCGCGGCGGGGACGCGGTGGACGGTCCGCACCGGCGGCCGTCGCGTTGACGCGGACGGGTACGCTCGTGCGCATGGGCGACGACACCACGCACTCCTCGCAGAACACCGACCCCTGGCGCGGCCGCTACGCCGACCGCGCCGCCGGAATGGTCGCCTCCGAGGTCCGCGCCCTGTTCGCCGTCGCCTCCCGCCCCGAGATCGTCTCCCTCGCCGGCGGCATGCCGGCCGTCGGCGCCCTCCCGCTGGAGGAGGTCGGCGACATGATGGCCGGCCTGGTGCGCGACCGCGGCGCCGAGGCGCTGCAGTACGGCTCCGCCCAGGGCGACGCCTCGCTCCGTGAGTCCATCACCGAGGTGATGGCCCGTGAGGGCATCGACGCCGACCCCGACGACGTCATCGTCACCGTCGGCTCCCAGCAGGCGCTCGACCTGGTGACCCGGATCTTCGTCGATCCGGGCGACACCGTCCTCACCGAGGCGCCCACCTACGTCACCGCGCTCGGCGTCTTCGCCGCCTACCAGGCCCGCATCGAGCACGTCCCGATGGACGAGCACGGCGTCGTCCCCGAGGCGCTGGACGAGCACCTCACCCGGCTCGCCGCGGCCGGCCGCCGGGCCAAGCTCTTCTACACGGTGCCGACGTTCTCCAACCCGGCCGGCGTCACCCTCGCCGCCGAGCGCCGCCCGCGCGTGCTGGAGATCTGCCGGCGGCACGGCGTCCTCGTCCTGGAGGACAACCCCTACGGCCTGCTGCACCTCGATGCCGGGCCGACGCGGGCGCTGCGCGCCGACGACCCCGAGGGCGTCGTCTACCTCGGCTCGTTCTCCAAGACGCTCGCCCCCGGCCTGCGCGTCGGCTGGGCCTGCGCGCCCGCGGCGGTGCGGGCCAAGCTGGTGCTCGCCGCCGAGTCGGCGATGCTCTCGCACTCCGCGTTCGCCCAGCTCGCCGTCGACCGCTATCTGCGCACCCAGCCCTGGGACGAGCAGCTCAAGGAGTTCCGGGAGATGTACCGGACGCGGCGGGACGCGATGCTCGACGCGCTCTCCGCGACCATGCCGCCCGGCGTCACCTGGACGCGCCCGGCCGGCGGCTTCTTCGTCTGGCTCACCCTCCCCGAGGGGCTGGACGCCAAGGCGATGCTGCCCCGCGCGGTGGGCGCCCGCGTCGCCTACGTCCCCGGCACCGGCTTCTACGCCGACGGCAGCGGCACCGCCAACATGCGGCTCTCCTACTGCTTCCCGCCGGCCGAGCGGATCCGCGACGGGGTGCGCCGGCTCGCCGACGTCGTCGGCACCGAGCTGAGCCTGCGCGACACCTTCGGCCGGGCCCCCGCGAGCGCGCCCGACCAGGGCCCGCAGACGCCCGCCCCCGATCTGGCCTGACGGCCCCTCACCTGCCCGTTCCCGAAAGGATCCCCCCACCACCATGAGCGACCTCGCCCGCGTCATCGTCCTGGCCGGGGGGCTGTCGCCCGAACGGGAGGTCTCGCTCCGCTCGGGTGCCCGCGTCGCCGAGGCGCTGCGCCGCACCGGCGTGGAGGCCGAGCTGCGCGACATCGACGGCGACCTGCTGCCGGCCCTCGCCGCCGACCCGCCGGACGCCGCCTTCCCGGTGCTGCACGGCGCCCCCGGCGAGGACGGCATGGCCCGCGAGGTGCTGGAGCTGGCCGGGGTGCCGTACGTCGGCGCCCGCCCGGACGCCTGCCGCAGCACGTTCGACAAGTCGGTGGCCAAGGACCTGCTGGGCCGCGCGGGCCTGCCCACGCCGAAGTCGGTGACGCTGCCCCGCGAGGCCTTCCACGACCTGGGGGCGGCGGCGCTGGTGGACCGGGTGACGGCGGTGCTGGGCCTGCCGCTCTTCGTCAAGCCGCGGGCCGGCGGCTCGGCGTTCGGGGTGACGCGGGTGGAGGACGCGGCGCGGCTGCCGGAGGCGCTGATGGCGTGCTTCGCCTACCACGACCAGGCGTTGATCGAGCGGTGCGTGGCGGGGACGGAGATCGCGGTGGCGGTCGCCGACCTGGGCGACGGCGCGGGGCCGCGGGCGCTGCCGGCGGTGGAGATCGCGCCGGTGGGGGAGGGGATCTACGACTACACGGCGCGGTACACCGCGGGGGCGGTGGACTTTTACGCGCCGGCGCGGATCTCCGCGGAGGCGGCCGAGGAGGCGGCGCGGATCGCGGTGGAGGCGCATGTCGCGCTGGGGCTGCGCGATCTGTCGCGGACGGACCTGATCGTGGATCAGGAGGGGCGGCCGCAGGTGCTGGAGACGAACGTGGCGCCGGGGATGGTGGAGACGAGCACCTACCCGATCGCCCTCGCCGCGGCGGGCATCGACTTCGGCGAGTTCTGCCGAACCCTCTGCGAGGTCGCGGTCCAGCGGTGACACCCCCCCGCGGGGTCGGAGGGCGGTACACCAGTGCCGCTTCGCCCCGGCCTGCGGGTTCGCGTCCTGCCACCTCATCCGCCCGGCGGGTTTTCCCGGGCACCTCGCCCGCCCTGCGCCGGGGACGCTGCGCGCCCGAGGGGGACGCGAGTGCCCCTCCGCTCCGGCACCCCACCCGGTCGGCTCCGCCGACCGGGTGGGGTGCGGGGCCAAGCCCGCTTAGTGCCGTGACCGGATACGTTCACCGTGTCCCGGCGCCCGGCACGGCACCTCACGGCATTGCCGAATCTCGCGAGGACACCAGTACGAGCTGCGATCCGGCGCCTTGCGATGCGCCCGTGCTGGGGCCCGGTGATCCGGTGGAGGGCCCCTCTGCCCGGCGGGTTTCCCCGGGCGCCTCGCCCGCCCTGCGGGCGCGCGCAGCGCCGGGGGCGTGGCGGGGCGTGGTTGCTTCTCTGCCCGGCACCCCACCCGGTCGGCCGACCGCGCGCGGCGCGGGGCTGGCGGGCGGGACGCGAGTGCTGCTTCGCCCCTTCTCCCGTCCGGCCTGCGGGTTCGGGTGCTGCCACCTCATCCGCCCGGCGGGTTTCCCCGGGCGCCTCGCCCGCCCTGCGGGCGCGCAGCGCCGGGTGTGTGGCGGGACGTGGTTGCTTCTCTGCCCGGCATCCCACCCGGTCGGCCGACCGCGCACGGCGCGGGGCTGGCGGGCGGGACGCGAGCGCTGCTTCGCCCCGGCCTGCGGGTTCGCGTGCTGGCAGCTCATCCGCCCGGCGGGTTTTCCCGAGGGGCTCGCCCGCCCTGCGGGCGCGCGCAGGGCCGGGGGCGTGGCGGGGCGTGGTTGCTTCTCTGGCCCGGCATCCCACCCGGGAGGGGGCGCGCAGCGCCGGGGTGGGGGTCAGTACCAGCCGTTGGACTGTTCGTGGGTCCAGGCGGCCTGGGGGGAGCCGTAGCGCTCGTTCATGTAGGTGAGCGCCCACTTGATCTGGGTGGCCGGGTTGGTCTTCCAGTCGGAGCCCGCCGAGGCCATCTTGGAGCCCGGCAGCGCCTGGGCCAGGCCGTAGGCGCCGGTGGAGGGGTTGGTGGCGGAGACGTCCCAGCCGCTCTCCTTGGTGATGATCGCGTTGAAGGCGTCCCACTGGCCCGCCGGAACGATCTTCTGCGCGATCGCCTGCGGGCTCATCCCGCTGTAGGCGGCCGCGTCGGAGGACGAGGAGGACGCGTCCGCCGCGGCCGTCGCCTTCGCCGCGGCGGCCTGCCGCGCCTTCGCGGCGGCGGCGTTCGACGCGGCCTGCCGCTTCTTCTGCTCGGCGGCCTTGCGGGAGGCCTCTGCCTTGCTGCGGGCGTCGGCCTTCTTCTTGGCCGCGGCGTCCTGCGCGGCCTTCTCCTGCTGGGCCTGCTTGTGCGCGGCGGCCTTGTGCGCCGCCGCGGACTGCTGGGCCGCGGTGGCGGTGGCGATCCGGTCGGCGGTCGAGTCGACGTTCAGCGCGGCGCTCGCCGGCCCGCCGGACTGGCTGCCGAGCGCAACCGCGGTGGCCGACACGCCACCGGTGAGCAGGGTCGCCGTGAGACCGACGACGATCGCCTTGCGCGAAGCTGCCATGTTCGGCATTCGGGAAGCCTTCCACTGGGGGACTGTGCGGTCCGCCGGCGAGGTGATCGCCGTGGACCAGACCAATGGTTAGCAATGCCCGATATGGGGTACAAGCCCCGTTTCTCCTACTACGTCTCGTAGGCTCCGGGCCCGCGTGGCAGCCGTCACGGAGTGACCGCGGCCACCCGCGGCGCCAGGGAGCCCCGGAGGCAGGGCCGAGGGCCCAAGAGCCCCCGAGCCGGGTCGACTATCCCCGGTAGTGGCCGCCCGAAGCCGTGTGACCAGCCTCATCGCCGCGCGGCCGGCGCGGCGCGGTACAGCTCCTCGATCTCCGCCGCGAACTCGCGCGCGACCACCGCCCGCCGCAGCTTCAGCGACGGCGTCAGATGGCCCGACTCCTCGGTCCACTCCGCGGTCAGCACCCGGAACTTCTTCACCGCCTCCGCACGGGAGACCGCCTTGTTGCCGTCGTCGACCGCCGCCTGCACCTCGGCGAGCAGCTCCGGGTCGCGGACGAGGTCGGAGACCTCCGCCTGGGCCGGCTTGCGGTGCGCCGTCCGCCAGGTCGCCAGGTACTCGCGGTCCAGCGTCACCAGCGCCGCCACGAAGGGCCGCTGGTCGCCGACGACCATGCACTCGGCGATCAGCGGGTGCGCCCGCACCCGGTCCTCGATCACCGCGGGGGCGACGTTCTTGCCGCCCGCCGTCACGATCAGCTCCTTCTTGCGGCCGGTGACCGACAGGTAGCCGTCCTCGTCCAGCCGCCCCAGGTCACCGGTCCGGAACCAGCCGTCGGCCAGCGCCTCCGCCGTCGCCTCCGGGTTGCCCCGGTAGCCGCGGAAGACGTTCTCGCCGGCCAGCAGGATCTCGCCGTCCTCGGCGATCCGGATCCGCGCGCAGGGCAGCACCCGGCCCACCGTGCCCAGCTTCGGCGCGTCCACCGGGTTGAGCACGATCGCCGCGCAGGTCTCGGTGAGGCCGTAGCCCTCCAGGATGGTGACGCCCGCGCCGCGGAAGAAGTGCGCCAGCTCCTCGGCGAGCGGCGCCCCGCCGGAGATCGCGTGCCGCACCCGGCCGCCCATCGCCTCCCGCAGCCGGCCGAAGACCAGCTTGTCGAAGAGCTTGTGACGGAGCCGCAGGCCGAGGCCCGGGCCGCGGTCGTCGTCCCGGGCGCGGCTGAAGGCGATCGCGGTGTCCGCGGCCGCCCTGAAGATCCGGCCCTTGCCCTCCGCCTCGGCCTTGGCGCGCGCCCCGTAGTAGACCTTCTCGAAGACCCGGGGGACGCCGATCACCAGCGTCGGGCGGAACGTCGCCAGCTGCGCCTGCAGCTCCTTGGCGTCCGGGCAGTGCCCCAGCTTCAGGCCGTCCATCATGCAGGCGATCTGCAGGATCCGGCCCAGCACATGGGCGAGCGGCAGGAAGAGCAGCAGCGAGCCGCCGGGCGCGAAGAGCGGGCCGGCGACCTCGATCACCGTGCCCAGCTCGGCGAGGAAGTTGCCGTGCGTCAGCTCGCAGCCCTTGGGCCGGCCGGTGGTGCCCGAGGTGTAGACGATGGTGGCGAGGGTGTCCGGGCCGGCCAGCGAGGCCCGCTCCAGCACCGCCGCGTCGGTGGTGCCGGCGAGCTCGCCGGCCGCGGCCAGCTCCGCCACCGCGCCCTCGTCGATCGCCGCCACCCGGCCCAGCCGCGGCAGCCGCTCGCGGACCTCCTCCACCACGGCCCGGTGCGCGGCGGTCTCCACCAGGCAGATCGCCGCCCCCGAGTCGCCGAGGATCCAGGCCACCTGCTCGGCCGAGGAGGTCTCGTAGACGGGCACGGTCACCGCGCCGGCGCACCAGATCGCGTAGTCCAGCAGCGTCCACTCGTAGCGGGTGCGGGACATCAGCCCCACCCGGTCGCCCGGCTCCACGCCCGAGGCCATCAGCCCCTTGGCGGCGGCCAGCACCTCGGCGAGGAAGGCGGCGGCGGTGACGTCCTGCCATTGGCCGTCCGGCCGCAGGCGGGCGGCGACCGCCCGGTCGGGCGTCCGCTCGGCGTTCGTCCGGATCGCGTCCGTCAGATTCCCGCCGTCCGGCACCGTGTAGACGGGGGGCAGGCTGAACTCGCGCACGCTGGCAGCTCCTTGTCCGGTCTCGGCGGCATCTTTGCGCACCGCCGGGACGCTACGTCCGGTCATTCGACGCTGAACAGGCAAAACACGGAGTTGTCCCGGGGATCACACGGAACCCGGACGGGTATTCCAATCGGGCGCCTCCCCGCAATCCGGACCATACAGGGCCCCTGTCGGGACGCGGACACACACGCCGTCGCGGGCCTCGGGCGGCTACTGTGACGGACAACGACGCAGGACGGGAAGGGACGGCAAGGGACGGATGGTCGACAGCACCAGATCCAGCATCGCGATCGACGCCGCGCCGGCGCGCGTCATGGCCGTCATCGCGGACGTCGCCACGTACCCCGAGTGGGCCGGCGAGGTGAAGGAGGCCGAGGTGCTGTCCAGCCACGACGACGGCCGCGCCGACCGGGTCCGCTTCGTCCTCGAGGCGGGCCCGATCCGCGACGAGCACGTGCTGCGCTACAGCTGGGACGGCGAGCGCCGGGCCCGCTGGAAGCTGGAGAGCAGCCAGGTGCTGCGCGCGCTCAACGGCGCCTACACGCTCGCCCCCGGCTTCGACGGGACCACCCAGGTCTCCTACGAGCTCACCGTCGACCTCAAGGTGCCGCTGCTCGCCATCATCAAGCGGAAGGCCGAGAAGCGGATCATCGACCAGGCCCTCTCCGGGCTCAAGCGCCGGGTGGAGTCCGGCACCTGACGCACCGGCACCCCAGACGCCGGCAGCACGCCGCTCCGGCGGTCCTCAACGGAAGCGAAGCACGACCATGCGCACGGTACTCGTCACCGGGAAGGGCGGCTCGGGCCGCACCACCGCGGCCGCCGCCACCGCAGTCCTCGCCGCCCGCTCGGGGCTGCGCACCCTGCTGCTCACCACGGACGCCCACCGGCCGCCGGCCGACCTGCTGGGCGTGGCGGTGCGCGACGCGGAGCCGGTGGAGGTCGAGGAGAACCTGCTGGCCGCCCGCACCGACGCGCAGGCCGCCTTCCGCGAGGAGACGCTCGCCGTCCAGGAGCGGGTGGCGCCCGCCCTCGACCTGCTCGGCGTCGAGCCGCTGCTCCCCGAGGAGCTGATGCCCGTCCCCGGCGCCCCCGAGCTGGTGCTGCTGCGCACGCTGCGCGACGAGGCCCGCTCCGGCGCCTGGGACGTGCTGGTCGTCGACGCCCCCGACACCCCCCGGCTGCTCGCCGCCCTCACCCTGCCCGCGCTGCTGCGCCGCTACCTCGACCGGCTGCTGCCCGGCGAGCGGCGGGCCGCCCGCGCGCTGCGCCCGGTGCTGGCGGACGTGATGGGCGTGCCGATGCCGGCCGAGTGGCTCTTCTCCGCCCGGGAGTGGCTGGACGAGGAGCTGTCCGGCCTCCAGGAGGTCCCGGACGACCCGGAGACCACCGTGCGGCTGATCGTCGAGCCGGGCCCGACCGCCGAGGCCGATCTGCGCCGGGCCCGCGCCGGGCTGGCGCTGCACGGCCAGAACCTGGACGCGGTGCTCGCCAACCGGCTGCTGCCGTCCGGCTCCCCGGACCCGTGGCTCGCCGCGTTCTCCGGGGAGCAGCACGCCGCCCTGAAGGAGATCCGCGACGAGTGCGCCCGCCCCGAGGAGCGGCACGTCCCCGTCTACGAGCTGCCGCACGCCGGGCACGACCCGGCCGGGACGGAGGAGCTGGCCGGGCTCGCCGCGGCCGCCTACGGCACCGTCCCGGGCCCGGTGGGGCGCCCGCCGTCGGAGCGGCCCGACCCGGACGAGCCGTTCACCGTCGACCAGCAGGGCGAGGGCACGGACCGCCGGCTGGTGCTGCGGATGCCGCTCCCCGGCGCGCACCGCGCCGACCTGGAGCTGGCCCGCTGCGGCGACGAGCTGGTGATCGGCATCGGCCCCTATCGGCGGCTGCTGACGCTGCCGTCCGCGCTGCGGCGGTGCACGGTGGACGGTGCGTCGCTGCGCGGCGGCGTGCTGGCGGTGCGGTTCCGTCCGGACGCCGGCCTGTGGCCGGTGCGGTGACGCGCTCGCGGTGAACGGGCCCGGTGCCGGGCTGACGCCGGATCAGACCCGTCCAAATCAGGGATCTGTTGGGGTTCGGACCGTCCCCGTTTCGGGTGTGCAGCGGGTAGCGTCGGAAACCCGACAGGCTGCGCGCAGGATTCTTTTTGGGAGGACCAGATGAGCTACGGGGACGACCAGGACGTGTGGGCGCAGGTCTGCGCGGACGACTCGGCGGCGGCGGACGCGGGCCGCGCCTCCTCCCGCCCGGTGCGCGGGAGCGGCGAGCGGGCCACCGGCTCCACCACCGACCAGCAGGCGGAGGACGCCGGCGACGGCGGCGAGCTGCTCCGCAAGGACGAGGGGCCGGAGGGCCGCTCCGGCCAGGGCCAGGGGCTGACGGGGATCCCCGAGGTCGACCAGATCGCGGACGAGGCGCGGAAGCTCTTCGGCACGCTCACCGACAAGGCGAAGGACCTGCGCCGCTACCAGGAGCAGCGGCAGCCGACGCCGATCGAGGAGGCCGTGCGGCTGCTGCTGCCGCTGCGGTCGAAGAACCCGGACGTCTTCGACCACCTGACCCGTGCCGGCGTGGAGCTGGTGCGGGCGTACCAGGCGGCGGTGCGCAACCAGGAGCGGCGCTGGGCGAACGAGCGGGCCCGGCGGCAGCGCAGCGAGCGGATCGACCTGGACAACGACGCCGACTGAACGCGGCCGGCCCGGCGCCCCGGCATCCCACCCGCGGAGCGGGTGACGGTGCCGGGGCGTTTTTTGGCTTCTGCCGTGTTCGGGGAGTGAATACGGGAGGGCGAAAAGCCGGAATTGCTCCTGCATTTGGCGTACAGGCCGTGATCGACGGACACTGGGCGCTCGGATCCCCATGGGAACCGGTACGGTAGCCCCGGGTCGGCGCTGTGCCGACCGGGTTGGGCTGGCGGTACGTGGGAACGGGCCGCCCCGGAGTCACCGAGGAAGGTCATGGGACTCACCATCGGCGTCGACATCGGCGGCACGAAGATCGCGGCTGGAGTGGTCGATCAGGACGGCACCGTCATCAATCAGGTGAAGGTACCCACTCCCGAGGACGCGAGCGTGGCCGTCGAGGCGATCGCGGAGGTGGTCCAGGAGGTCCGCGGCGACCGGGAGATCGAGGCCGTCGGCCTCGGCGCCCCGGGCTATGTCGACTCCGGCCGCTCGAAGGTCATCTTCGCCCCCAACATCTACTGGCGCGACGAGCCGCTGAAGGCCAAGACCGAGGCCGCCACCGGCCTCCCCGTGGTCGTCGAGAACGACGCCAACTGCGCGGCGTGGGGCGAGTTCCGCTTCGGCGCCGGCAGCATGTACGACGACGTCCTGTGCATCACCCTGGGCACCGGCATCGGCGGCGGCATCATCCTCGACCGCCGGCTGCACCGCGGCCGGTTCGGCGTCGCCGGCGAGATCGGGCACATGAACATGGAGCCCGGCGGGAAACTCTGCGGCTGCGGCAAGTACGGCTGCTGGGAGCAGTACGGCTCCGGCAGCGCGCTGCGCCGCTTCGGCCGGGAGTTCGCCGCCGCGCACCCCGACCGGGCCAAGGCCCTGGTGGAGCGCGGCGACGGGACGGCGGACAGCGTCCGCGCCTTCCACGTCACCCAGGCCGCGGCGGCCGGGGACACCGCGTCGCTGGAGATCCTCGGAGTCTGGGCCACCTGGGTCGGGCAGGGCCTCGCGGACCTCGCCACGCTCTTCGACCCGGCGGCGTTCATCCTCGGCGGCGGCGTCTCGGAGTCGGGCGAGCTGGTGCTCGCCCCGATCCGGCGCGCCTTCCGGGAGGCCCTGCCGGGCGGCGACGAGCGGCCGGTGGCCGAGGTGCTGCCGGCGACGATGGGTCAGATCGCCGGCATCGTCGGAGCGGCCGACCTCGCGCGGATCAAGTAGCCGCGGTGGCCGGCGTGCCGCAGCAGGTGCCGGAGGGGTTGCCGGACGGGGTTCCGGAGGAGCTGCCGGAGGGGCGGACCGAGCCGGACGGGTCCGCGGTGGTGCGGGTGCTGGGCTACAACATCCGCTCCCTGAAGGACGATCCGGCGGAGACGGCCCGCGTGGTGCGGGCCTGCCGGCCGGACGTGCTGTGCGTCCAGGAGGCGCCGCGGTTCTGGCGCTGGGCGCGCAAGTCGGCGGACTTCGCGTCGGCGTGCGAGATGCTGTGGGTCGGCGGGGGCCGGCCGGCGTCCGGCCCGATGCTGCTGACCTCGCCGCGGATGCGGGTGGAGTGGACCGAGGACGTGCTGCTGCCGCGCACCCCGGGGCTGCACCAGCGCGGCTTCGCGGTGGCCGGGCTGCGGGTCGGCGAGGGGGCCGCGGCGCCGCGCCTGACGGCGCTGTCCTGCCACCTGTCGCTGTCGCCGGGGGAGCGGGCGGAGCAGGCGCGGGCCGCGCTCGAGCGGGTGGCGGGGCGGGGGCCGTGCGTGGTGGCGGGGGACATCAACGAGGGGCCGGGGGGCGCGGCGTGGTCGCTGCTCGCCGGGGAGTTGGACGATGCGTGGGGGACGGCGGCGTGGGGCGGGGAGTGGACGTCGGAG